>NZ_CP154630.1:1010357-1635714 GCF_039555535.1 Stenotrophomonas maltophilia
AGTCGCTCGCCATCGCGCATGGCCTGGAGGATTTGTACATCGAGCCCGAGGTAGCGCCGAAGAAGACGCGCGGCAGAAAGAAGACCGGAGGCGATGAATGATTCAGGACGTCAAAGCGCTGCCGGTCAGCTTCTACTTCAGCCCCGATGGGACCACGTCGTTCTTCATTCCCAAGTACCAACGCGAGTATGTATGGGGCGGCAAGAACTGGGACGCGCTGTTCAACGACCTGGAGGAGTCGCCAAGTGGGCACTTTCTGGGCTCCATCATCTGCGTGAACACCCAGCAAGATGGCATGGCCGGTGGCCGACTTGAGCTGATCGACGGCCAGCAGCGGTTTACCACCATCAGCCTGTTGTTCTGTGCGTTCTACGACAAGCTGAATGCCATTCCGAATCCGGATCGCCGTCTGCTGGTGGAGCTGGACAACCTGGAAAGCCGCATCTTCGTCCGCACTTCTGGCCAGTGGCGTCTGGAGCCCAGCGAGCAAGCGCAGAACAAGACAGATTTCCAGAAGGTGCTGAGCGATCTGTTTCCCAAGCAGGTGAAAGCGCCGAAGGGCTTGAGCAATTTCGGAAACCGCCGCATTGCGCGCGCCTACCGCTACTTCTGTGAGCGACTGGAAGGGCTGAGCCAGGACAGCGCACTGGCCCTGCTGGAAAAGCTCAAAGCGGCCATGCTGGTCAAGATCGAGGTGCGCAGCCATTCCGACGCATTCATGTTGTTCGAGTCGATTAACAACCGGGGTATCCCGCTCTCGGCCATCGACATCATCAAGAACAACCTGCTGGCCGAGTTGGACAAGCGTCCGGACTATGGCATCGACCGGGCATTTGACGAGTGGAAAGACCTGATCGACCTGTTGCCCGACCCGGCGGTGCAGGAGCGCTTCCTGCGCCAGCTTTACAACATGTTCAAGTACCTCAAGCGGGTCGAGGTCAAAGGTTGTACCCGCGCCACGCGCTCGAACCTGATCACCATCTACGACACCCTGCTGCGCAAGCGACCGGTCTGGCTGTTCGGTGCGCTTCAGGCCAAGGGCAAAACCTACTCGGCGCTGCTCAATCCCATGGTTGCACGCGCGGAATGGGGCGACGCTGCCGCAGCGGCCTTGCAAGACCTGCAGCGCCTAGGAGCCGCGCCGGCTTACGCATTCTTGTTGTGGGCCAGCCAGGTCGCGCAGAGCCAGAAGTGGAATGAGGGCGACGCATTGAGCCGCTTGGCCGCTTTGCTCACCAAGTGGTTCTTTTGGCGGAACCTCACCGATATGCCGCCGACCCGTGAACTCGACCCGATGTTCATGGAACTGGTCAGCCACCTGCTGACGCAGATTCGCAGTTGCGAGATCACGGCGCTGGACGGCTTCATCCAGCAGAGCAGTAATTGGTTGCTGGGACGGGCAGCCCCGCAGGATGTTTGCGAGTCGCGCCTCAAGGGCGATGTGTACCTGGAGAATTACGACGCCACGCGGTTCATGCTCTGCAAGCTGGAAGAGACACACCAAACCCGTGAAAACAAACGCGACCTGGGGGTGCATGACGCCAATGATCGCCCCGTTTTTACCGTCGAACACATCCTGCCGAAGACCGAAAACTTGGGGCCGGGCTGGGTGACGATGCTCGAAGGGAACCAGAAAGGCACTGCGGCTGCCATTCGCGAGCGCTGTGCGCACCAGCTCGGCAACCTGACCCTGAGTGGCTACAACTCCAAGCTCGGCACGATGGAATTCTTGAAGAAGCGCGATCGCAAGAACGATCAGGGTGATTTCATTGGCTACCGCAACGGCTTGTACCTGAATGCCGACTTGGCCAGCCGAGATGATTGGAACGAGGCCGCCATTACGGCGCGAACAGACAAGATGCTCAAGGAGGTGATGTCCATCCTGAGCCTGCGGGGTGACAAATGACGATTGCAGAATTCATTCGAGAAAGCGTACTGCGGCCGCGTCTGAAGCAAGCTGGCGCCTTGGTGGTGTATGACGCCGACAAGCGCTACCGCGAGCTGTGTTTCGACTTGGCGGCTGACAAGGTGCGGGTGGTAGATGCGTCTGAAAGCAGCATCGAAAGCCGCGAGGCAGCGCTGCTGGCGCTGCGCGATGTAGGACAGCCCAAGGCGCCCTTGGAAGGTGTGTTGATCTATGTTCCCTCCAAGCGGCCAGAGACAGACGAGCAAAAGCAAGCTGATCCATTCGCGCTGTACGCAGAATGCGGCGCGGTGTTCCCGCAAGACGATGGCGACGAGTACCTGAGCCTGTGCCTGCGTGCTAAGCCAGATTACGCGACAGAAATTCGAAGCCTATTTGTGCGCGAACCACGACCGCAGTATGCGGTGATTGACGCCATTGGCGGCGGTGTGAGTTGGCCCCAGTTGCGAGCCACTCTGCGGGTGGAGTCCGGCCGCGAGATTCTGGCCGCATTGCTGGCCCCGAGTGCCAGTCAATCCGAGGCGCTCAAGGGGCAGGAAGGCTGGGTGCAAGAGGCGCGTGATTTCCTCCGAGCCACTCTGGGCCTGAGCGTGAAAACGCGCGGCAAGACCTGGTCCGCCCTGGCGGATGAGCTGTGGCGCTACGTGCTGTTCAGCGAGTTCGTGTTTGATTTGCCGGTGGCATTGCCGGACACCTTGAAGGGGGTGCCGCACGCACCGATGGAAGCCAAACCCATCGTCGAGGATGTGTGCGACCGTCTGCGCAGCGACCCGAAGTCACGCGCGATATACATCGAGCGCGCCGAGACCACCGAGGCGGAGCTCAACCTGACCGATCTGTGCGGTGCGATTGAAGACCTGGGCGAGCGCGACACCTTCCCCTTCGAAGAGCGGACCTTCCTGCGCACTGCGATCAAGGGCATTATCAGCGGTGACACCGATGCCACGCGCCGTGTGCTGACCCGCCACAAGAGTTCGGTATGGCTCGGCAAGGGCGAAAGCCAGGCCCAGTGGGAGCTGGTGCGGTCTGGCTTGAGCCTGGTTGAGGCCTGCGACGATTTTGAGCGCCAGCTACCGGATCACGCCCGCTCGCAAGCGGAGCTGATCGACTTCTACCTGGGCAGCCTGCGTGAAGCAGATCGTCTGCAGCGCGAGTTCGAACAAGCGGCGGGCGACTTCCTCGACCCGCATGGCTTGATGCATGAAGTGATCAGCCAAGCTCGGGCGCGTTATCGCCGTTTGGCAGAGAAGGTTCAGGGCGTGTTTGTGAAGCACGTTGAGTCCGCCGGTTGGCCACCCACTGGGCGCCTGGCCAATGCCGATGCCTTTGATCGGCTGGTGGCTGATCGACTCAAGGAAAGCGGACGCAAAGTGGCCTACCTGATGGTGGACGCCCTGCGTTACGAGTTGGGCGTGGCCCTCGAAAAGCTGCTGGCGGAAGACGGTCCCGTCGAACTGCAAGCGGCCTATGCGCAGCTTCCGACCATCACCCTGGTGGGCATGGCGAGCTTGCTGCCTGGCGCACGCACGGGGCTGACCCTATCACTGGAGAACGATTCCCTGGTGCCCAAGCTGGCGGGCGCGCCGGTGAGCAATGTCCCGCAACGCATGGGTGTGCTGGCCAAGCTGTATGGCGACCGCTTCGCGGAAATGCCGCTGAACGACTTTGTTCGCGGTAAGCCAAAGATTGCCGAAACCGTCGACCTGCTGGTGCTGCGCTCCACGGAAATCGACAGCCAACTGGAAAGCAACCCCGAGACAACGCTCGGGCTGATCCCTGGCACGCTGAAGCTGATCCGCGTGGCACTGCATAAGCTGCGTGGCATGGGCTTCAAAGAGGCGGTCATCGTCACCGACCACGGCTTCTTCCTGAACGCGCAAGCAGAAGCTGGCGATGTATGCGTGAAACCGCAAGGCAAGTGGCCGGTGAATGCCCATGACCGCATGATGCTGGGCGACGGCACAGCGGATGGTCACAGCTTGGTTGTCAGTGCAGAGAAGGTCGGCATTCGCGGTGATTTCACCCAAGTGGCACTACCGCGCAGCATGGCGCCTTATCGCTCAGGGCACCTGTATTTCCACGGCGGAGCATCCCTGGCCGAGGCCGTTGTGCCGGTGTTGGTGGCCAGGTTGGATACCGCTGCTCATGCGGAACTGCGCAAGGTGGTGGTGGAGTTGAGCTACAAGAACGGCGCCAAACGAATAACTACGCGATTGCCGGTCATCGAAGTGATACTGGTGGCCGACGACATGTTCTCGCAAGACATGAGCGTGGAGATCTTGCTGGAAGCGCAAGACAGCAAGGGCAATGTGGTGGGAGAGCCGCGCCCAGGTGGCGATGTGAACCCCGCGACCAGAACTTTGACCCTGATGCCAGGCCAGCGCAAGCAGATTGCGCTGCGAATGGATGATGAGTTCAGAGGCAAGTTCTCGGTCAAAGCGCTGAACCCAACGACTCTGGCTGCCTACAGCAATCTGGCGCTTGAAACCGACTATACGGAATGAGCCCTATGGACGAACTCGACCAAAAACTAAACGCCACATTCGACGGCAAGGTGCTTCGCAAAGACCTGCTGCATCGAATCAAAAAAGGCACCAACGTCCCGACGTTCGTCCTGGAGTTCCTCCTTGCCAAGTATTGCGCCAGCAATGACCAGGCAGAGATGGATGCTGGCATGGAGGCCGTGCTGTCGTCACTGCAGGAGAACTACGTTAGGCCGGACGAGGCCAACGCCGCGCAGTCCAAGGTCGCCACCAAGGGCAAGCATCGCTTCATCGACAAGGTCCATGTCCGTTACGTCGAAAAAGAAAAGCGCCACTGGGCATCGCTGGAGAACTTCAACTCGCAACGCATCGCGATTGGTGAAAAATTCTACCGCGACAACGACAGGTTGCTGGAAGGTGGCATTTGGGCGGAGGTGACCCTGGCGCACAACGACATAGATGAAGACGACTATGCGTTTTCCATTGAGGATCTGCGGCCGATCCAGCTGACTCGTTTTGACTTCGACCGTTATGCAGAGGGGCGCGGGGCATTCACGCGTGATGAGTGGCTCGCGGCGGTGTTACGCTCTGTGGGACTGGAACCCAGCAAGCTCTCGAAGCGCGTGCAGATGCACTTCATCGCCAGGTTGGCTGCGCTGGTTGAGCCCAACTACAACTACATCGAGCTGGGACCACGCGGCACCGGCAAGTCCTATTTCTTCAGTGAATTCTCGCCCTACGCCACCTTGATCTCGGGCGGCCAAGCGACCAAGGCAACGCTGTTCTACAACAACGCGCGCCGCAAGGTGGGCTTGGTTGGCTTCTGGGACACGGTTGCCTTTGACGAGGTTGGCGGGATCAAAGTGCGCGATCCGGACACCATCCAGATCATGAAGGACTTCATGGCCAACGGGCGCTTTTCGCGCGGGGCTGAGGTTATTGCTGATGCCAGTTTGAGCTTCGTTGGCAACATCGACGTGTCCGTGCAGCAGGTGGTCAACTCTAACGAGCACGATCTTTTCCAGCCGTTGCCGCCAGAGCTCGACTTGGCCGTGATGGACCGTTTCGCCGCGTACATTCCAGGCTGGGAGATGCCGAAGAACAGCAGCGAGTTCCTGACCAGCAACTACGGCTTCATCACTGATTATTTGGCCGAGGCCTTCCACTACCAGTTCAAGCACACGAATCGGTATGAGGAAGTGAGCAAGCGCATTCGGCTCGGTAAATCAATCGAGGGGCGCGACGAGAAAGGTATCAAGAAGACCGTCTGTGCATTCTTGAAGGTGCTGCACCCCAACGGGCCGCCGACGGATGAGGAGTTCGAGGAATACGTGGCCTATGCCACGGAGTGCCGCCGCCGCGTCAAGGAGCAGATGAACAAGCGCAAACCGGATGACGAGTTTGCCCGGATCAATCTGTCTTACTTCAAGGCCAGCGGTGAGGAGGTGGTGGTCTTCTGCCCTGAGTCCAAAGATGCATCGGCAACACAGGAGCCAGCTCGCCGTCGCTTGAATCAGGCGGATGGGCAGCCGACTGAGGCAGTCGAAGTGCAACCCACTGCACAAGCGGCACCTGCTGCACTGGAGACTCCAGCGGGCCCGACCCCGGTATCACCGGCCCCGGCTTCGATTGCGGTTGGGCCGTCACCGATCGAGCTCAAGGAACAGCACTTCACCATCCTCTATGGCGACACCGGGTACAGCTATGAGTCGATCCTCGGCCCCTACCTCCAAGGCGCGAAGTCTGTCGTGATCGAAGATCCGTACATTCGTCTGCAACACCAGATTCAGAATTTCGTGCGCTTCTGCGAAACGGTGCTGAAGGCTGGAACCGTGAAGAAGATCAGCCTGATCACCGGCTACGACGATAAGACCCAGTTGGCCGACATCGCTGAGAAGCTCGATGAGTTGAAGCAGAGCCTGCTGGAATTGGATGTCGAGCTGGAAGTGAAGTTGAACCCGAACATGCACGACCGAGAGATTCGTATCGACAACGGCTGGGTGATCAAGATTGGCCGGGGGTTGGACTTCTTCCAAAAGCCCGGAGGGTGGTTCGAGGTAGGCGTAAATGATCTCAGTTTGCGTAAATGTCTTGAGACCAAGGTTGATATATTCAGGGTTGGAATAAATATTTGACCTGATTTTCCATAAAAGAAATTCAGTTTAATTTTATTAATATGATTGTAAAAAATCTCAAGCACATATCATTTTGATGAGGCTGGCGGCTGCTGGCTTCGCGTGTAGATGCTCCGCGATGATGCATCTGCTTTGGATATGGCTGTATGAAAGAAAGATCCGATTGTCTGTACTGTGTTTTGGTCGTCGCAGCATCCATCATCGCTGCGGTTGCTCGATGTGCTCTGTCTTCGGGCAGTGAAGACATCGACCCTTTTAATTGATACTGCATTGGCATACGCACAAGGCCCGGCATCGTCCGGGCCTTGTGCGTTTGTGCCGTAAGAAGCGAGGAAAATACGATGCATCTGGTTGAAACAATGGCCTATGCCGGTGCTAAGCCGTGGCACGGTCTGGGCAATAAGCTTGAACAGCAACAGCCCATTGAGGTCTGGAAGCGTCAGGCAGGCATGGATTGGCAGATCGAGGACTCCGAGGTCCGCTTCATCACGGGTAGCAATGCCATCGGTGCCATCCACTCCTTCCCGGAGCAGAAAGTGCTCTATCGCTCCGATACCAGGGAGCCGTTGGCAGTCGTCTCCAAGCGGTTCAAGGTGGTCCAGCCGGGAGAGATCCTGGAGTTCTACCGTAATCTGACGCAGCACAGTGGCTTTGAACTGGAGACGGCGGGTGTGCTCAAGGGTGGCAAGAAGTTCTGGGCCATGGCTCGTACGGGCCAGAGCACGTCGCTGAAGGGGCGTGACCGGGTGGATGGCTATCTTTTGCTTGCTACTGCCTGTGACGGCACGTTGGCCACCACGGCGCAGTTCACCTCGGTGCGGGTGGTGTGCAACAACACCTTACAGATCGCTCTGGGAGACAGCAGCGGAGCCATCAAGGTCCCGCACCGCAGTCAGTTCGACCCGGATGCTGTGAAGCGCCAGTTGGGGATCACCGTCTCGACCTGGGACAACTTCGTGTCTCGCATGAAAGCCATCTGTGACCGTCCAGTTGACCCCGATACGGTCGATGGTCTGTTGCGACGGGTGCTTACCTACCAAGGCCAGGGCACCACCGCTGAGGTCGTCAACGAGCAGGCGCTGGCCAGTGTCCGTGCCCTGTATGAGGGCGGCGGTCGAGGCGCGTTGTTGCCTTCCAGCCGTGCAACGGCCTGGGGCGTACTCAACAGCGTCACGGAGTACGTTGACCACCACCGACGAGCTCGTAGCGATGATCACCGCCGTGATGCGGCATGGTTCGGTGCTGGAGCTCAGCTCAAGCAGCGCGCGTGGGATGAAGTGATGAAGTTGGTGGCCTGATGGAAGCGCAGGCCTATCACATGACCACATTAGGGGCCGGATCCAATGAGGAGGAGAGCAGGATCCGGGTACGTGAGGACAGGACGATTGCGAGGGCGCTGCAGATCCTGCAGAAACGGGCATCGTTGCCAGGGGAGGTGCTGGGAGGAGCAACCCAGGGTGCATTGTTCTTCCGGCTACGTCTGGGAGGCGAAAACCGCGAGCATTTCGAGGTTGCCTTTCTCAACACGCAGTTCCAGCTCATCGCAGTTGAGCGGCTTTTCTCAGGGACGATTGATGCAGCCGAGGTCCATCCTCGGATCGTGGTTCAGAGGGCACTTGCCCACAATGCATCGGCGGTACTCATGGCTCACAACCATCCAAGCGGTAGCTTGCAGCCCTCTGCGTCAGATCGGGCAGTCACGGCGCGGCTGAAGGCTGCCTTGGACACCGTGGACGTGAGGCTGTTGGACCATTTCGTTGTCACCAGCCATGAGGTGGTCTCGATGGCCTCTCAAGGCATGGTCTGACAGAGCTGCAGCGATCAGTGCTGTCGCTTCGCCCATTCATCTTGCCCACATCGATAGCTTGAAATGAAAGACCTGACCAAGGCCGCCCATCAAGGCGGCCTTTTCTATTCCGGAGATTGCCAATGAGCAAGCACACCGCGTTGCGTTTGGTTGATACGCGTTCACTGGATCGCCAGCAGTGGCTGGAGGTCCGCAATGGCGGCATCGGTAGTTCGGATGCTGCCACCGCCGTCGGGTTGAACCCCTACAAGAGCCAGCTGGAGCTGTGGCAGGAGAAGACGGGCCGCAAGCCAATGGAAGAGATCCCCCCTGGACAAGAGGATCCCCGCTACTGGGGAACCCTGCTCGAACCCATGGTGGCCACGGCCTACCAGGAGCGCACGGGGAACCGGGTACGTCGGGTCAACGCCGTTCTGCAGCACCCGACCTTTCCGCACATGCTGGCCAACCTCGATCGAGAGGTAATTGGTTCCCCGGGGGTCCAAATCCTTGAGTGCAAGACAGCAGGGGAGTTCGGCTCTCGGTTGTGGAAAGACGGGGTTCCCGAGTACGTGCAGCTGCAGGTACAGCATCAGTTGGCAGTGACGGGGAAGCAGGCAGCAGATGTGGCAGTGCTGCTGTGTGGCCAGGCGCTGAGGATCCACCGTATTGAGCGAGACGAAGAGATCATCAGCCGCTTGGTGGTATTGGAGGTCCGGTTCTGGGAGCACGTCATCAATGACATCGAGCCAGCAGCCGATGGCTCGGAGTCAGCGGCCAGGGCGTTGCGGAGCTTGTACCCAGGCAAGGACACCGTTGTCGATTTCAGTCAGGACCCGGAATTGGTCGAGACCTTCACCAACCTTGTCTCGTTCACTGAGGCAGTTGCAGAGCAGGAACAGCAGGTAGAACTGCTCAAGCAGACACTGCAGCAAGCCATGGGGGACGCTTCCATTGCCCGGTTCGGCTCACTGGGAGAAGTCATCTACCGCCGTAGTAAGGATGGCACGTCACTGGATACCAAGCGGCTCGCAGCCGAGCACCCGGAGATCGCTGCGGCCTACACGGCAGTCCGTCCGGGGTCGCGCCGATTCCGGATCAACACCACGATCAAAGAGGTCACATCATGCTGAAGGGACTGGCCATAACGCCGCCCGTGATTGGGCGTATTTCCATCGGCCGGGTAGTAGAGCGCAATGGCAAGCGGCTGCCCGAAAAGGACGACCAGTTCACCCTCACCAGCCAGGTACAGAACCGTGATGGCTGGGTGCTGCACCCGCTGGATGAAGAGCTGCGGAAGGCATCGGAGGGTAACAAGCTGCGATCCATCCCGGTGCGCCTGCTCTTCGACGATCCAACCCTGAACCTCCGGGCTGACTATTCGCTGTTCAATCGCGAGAACGGAAGACCGCTGTGTGTAGGCAATGGAGACACCTGCCGGCGTGCTGGGCCTGAAGGCATGGAGACGTTGCCTTGTCCTGGTCCGGATGGGTGTCAGTTTGCCAGTGGGGGCTGCAAAGCCTATGCCCGCTTGAATGTGGTCATTGGGGACGGGGCGGGGGATGTGATGGGTAGCTTTGTTCTGCGCACCACCTCCTACAACACCATCCGCACACTGGCAGCACGGCTGCACTACCTCAGTGCAGTGTCGGGCGGAAGGCTGTCTTGTCTGCCGCTCGAGCTGAAGCTGCGGGGCAAGTCCACGACGATGAGCTACCGATCAGCGATCTACTACGTCGATCTGGTGGTTCGGAGCGGGCTGACGCTCGAACAGGCTGTCGCAGAGGCGATTGAGCGACACGCAACAAGAGCTGCAGCGGGGATCGACCAAGCTGCACTGGATGAGGCGGCGAGACAGGGCTTCGCTAACGGGGCCTTCGAGGACCTGGACGAAGACGTGCCGGCCGTGGTCGAGGAGTTCTATCCATCAGGCCAGGGTGAAGTTGTGCAGGTATCAGCGAACGGAAGTCTCAAGGACAGACTGAAAGCGCAAGCGTCTCGGTTGGTGTCGTAGGAGAGCCGTACCGGTACGGATCTGTATCAGGTACGGACAAGAGGCAGTTCAGGTCCTGAGCGGACATCGGATGGAACGGACCGGTTTGTGGGCGCAAAGGACGAGACATGCCAGGGAGCGAAAGCTCCCTGGTATGTAAGTGTTTGATTTTTCTTTGATCTGGTCGGTTGTGCGCGTCCCTGGAAAAAACCTGGATTTTTTTTCCCTGTACCCCCAACAGCAGCATATCGACACTGATCACGTCGGAGGCCAATCACCTTCGATAGGAAACCGGCCGGATTCCTTCCTGAAACGTTCAACACAACGAAGGAATCAACAAATGAAGCACATGACGTCCAGTCTGCGCCAGGGCGTAGACAAAAGCATGACTTTGGCCGAAGAGAACAACAGTGCTGGGAAAGCAGGTTGGCCGGATAGTCCGACGCTGCGTCTGAAGGAGCTGATCAAGCTGCTCCGCGTCAGCAGGAGCAAGGCATACGAGCTGATGAAGACCGATCCGGACTTCCCGAAGGGCATTCCGCTCTATGACAGCGAACTGTCCCCGAAGTTCTACTGGACGCATGAGGCAATGGCATGGGTAGAAGGCCGTGCAGTGAAGTTCCGTCGTGCGAAGGAGGAGAAGTGATGATGGCTAATTTTGCAGTCCACTCTTCGCCGCTTGACGCGCTCACGCACGCTTTGAGTGAACAGTCGACCAAGGGGAAGGGCAAGCTGGAGCAGGACTTCAGGCAGGCCTATCCGATCCTGGAACAGCACATCGCAAAGAAGATGAGCAAGAAGATCTTGGTAGAGCAGTTCAATGCTGCGTACAAGCATGATCTGAACCTGATTCAGTTCCGCAAGCTGCTCAAGGAGGAGCGTTTTCGTCGCCATGCGGAGGGCGATGCTGCTCGGTGCCAGAGCTGTGGCCATCTGTTGGTTGAGGTTGAAGAACAGACCGCGGTTGGCTCGACAGAGGAGGATGCATGATGACAACCAATTGGCAGCGTTATGCCCCCAAATATCCCCTGGAAACCTTTCACCATGTTGCTCGTGAGGCAGGCCTTGAGCTCCTTCGCAACGTTCAAGTTCCCGACGCCATGGTTGGCATGGGTCTTATCAATGCCATTTCGATGGCGTGCCAAGGTCTGATTGATGTCAAGTTGCCGACCGGACAGATCAAGCCTGTAACCCAGAACTTGATGCTTGTGGCTGAGTCTGGTGAGCGCAAGTCCACGGTGTTCGAGCTACTGCAGGCGCCTTTCCGCGATGCAGACACGAAGGAGATGGCTGCGTTCAAGCAGCAGACTGAGGCTTATGAGATCGACTATGGACTCTGGACGGCCAAGATGAAGGGGCTGAGGAGCGCGATCAGTAAAGCAGTTGCTGCTGGCAAGTCTGTCGAAGCACTCGAGGCACAGCTGAAGGAGTTTTCAGAAAAGAAACCTCTGCAGCCCCGCCTGCGTTGCTTCCTGAGGCAGGACATCACGGCCAAGGCCATCATGGAGGCCGTTCAGGGTGATGGTGAGTCCATCGCCATCACGACTGACGAAGGTCATATGCTGTTCAAGAGCGAGGCAATGGCGAATGTGGGCCTGCTCAATCGTCTCTGGGATTCGCCAGGAATGATGCCGTTGGATCGTGCGGAGAACGAGCATCTGATTGCGATGAATCCGCGCGTTTCTGTGAGCATCATGACCCAGTACGAACCGTTCAAGCAGTTCCTCAATAGGCGAGGCTCTGTTGCAAAGGGGAGTGGACACTGGGCACGCTATTTGGTTGCGTGGCCTCGCTCCATGATGGGCTACCGGCGAATCGAGGACGTAGAACCGGTGTGGGAGCATTTGCCGGCATTCCATGAGCGAATCGCGGAGCTGTTGTTCAAGTACAAGGAGCGGTCAGCCTCGGGCGCCATTGCTCGTGAAGTGGTGTCCTTCTCCATCGATGCCAGGGCACGCTGGGTAGAGTTGGCATCAGAAACTGAGTCTTTGCTGCGCGACGGGGAGTACTTGAGTGATATCAATGACTTCGCGGCAAAGATCATGGAGATCGTGGCACGACTCGCTGCATCGATGCAGTACTTCAGTGGAGAGGGAGGTGACATCACCCTCGATACGATCAATCGTGCCTTCGACATCGTTCGGTGGCATGTTGATGAGTACAAGCATCTGTTCTCACCAGCGTTCGTGGTATCGCAGGATCAGGTCGATGCTCAAGCTTTGGATCGGTATCTGTATGCCAAGTGGTGGAAAGGGATTTATTCGGATACGTACGTTCCCAAGAACCAGGTTTTGCGCTATGGACCTGTACGTGACCGAGCAAGGCTGAATGCAGCTATCTCGATTCTTGAAGGTCAGGGAGCAATTCAGGTCTGCAGTGGGTACCGGGACAAGAGGATGTATCTGCGCTTGATGAATCACTACTTTGACCGGAGGGCACTGTAAGCGGTCTTGATGCCAAGGGGGCCCCGGCGATATGCCGGGGCTTTTCTGCTGTGGTCAGTAGGTGCCATTGCGATTCTGCGACTTTGTCGCAGAATCGCTGGGTTAGGCACTTACCTCTCCCAGATTTTCAACTGATGAAGCTGCCTTCACGGCTTTACGACATTGTGCATACTGCGACTTCTCTGCATCTGCCATCTCCTTGACGAAGCGTTGGCCGAGGTGGCGCTCCGGTGACCTGGTAATGCCCTGGTCGCGCAAGCTGCGGTGGTCTACACGGGCGGAGTATCCGTTCTCAGCAAGGAACTGATTCTGGGTGTCCGCTACAAGCTTTCGCTGTGCAGTCACCTGCTGCTTCAACTCCATTGGGCTCTTTCCGCCACTATCCTTGCGGCATCCGCCTGCGGAAGGGTTCTTGGCGTTGTAGCGGGCGAAGGTCTGTTCAGGTGTACGGGGGATGCCATCAGGCAGTCTGTCCGAGCACATCAGATGGATGTGCGGGTTCGGATCGCCACCGAGTTTTCCTTCAGGTGCATGAAGCGCGTATTGGTAGGGTTTTTTCCCTGCGAGATTCTTTGCAAGGCGGTCGGCAAGTTCGACCTGCTGTTCAGTACTGAGCTCACTCGGAAGAGTGATTTCGTGTTCTCGGTACACTGCTCCGTTGGCACGCTCATGCTTGTCAGCAACGCTCCAGAACCGTTTCGGATCATCTCCTGCCCATTCGGGCATGTTCCCATGTCCTGTTTGGACAAGGTCCTCCTTGTCACTATGAGATCCTTTACGATCGATATAGTTGGCGTGCCTGCGTGCGCTGCCTTTCTTTCCACTTTTGATGCTGTAATGGAAGCTTGCCATTGCTGTATCACCCTTTCTCTAAGGAGAATAAAAAAAGCCGACAAGAGTGATTCTTGTCGGCTACCGGTAGATACTCATGATCGAAGATTGTTGTGATTAGATAGAAAGGGTAAGTGCGCGTACCACACCCTGCCTGTAATCTATCGTCAGTTCTATTTGATTTCTATTTCCTTCGATGCCTTTCGTTCTTCGTGTTGTTATTTCGAAGGACGTGAGTGAGTTTCTACATATGTATAAGGGTGATGCAAGTTAAAAATTACATTGCATGCGAAGTGGCTTGATCTTCGATGTATTGAATAAGGTCTTCGCAAAAAATGTTGATATCTGTCTCGTATTCGTTGCCTGCTACGAGATCGAAGTGAGAATGAGCTATGGTCATGTGTTTCAGGTAGGCGAGCTGAAATTTCATGAATGCTTCCATTCGGTTGTTGCGTCCGAATAGTAATGAGAAGACGATGCAGTATCGATGATAGAGAGTAATCATTGCGCCTTGCGGAATGTAATCCTCTTCATACAGCTCTCGGATGTCTCTTGATGGATCCAGGTGGCTCAGTAGACGAGATACCGTTTTTTCACTAGAGATCTGCCCTTTCCAGTAGGGCGTGTACTTCGTTTTTATCTTCTTTTGTATCTTTATGGCTGATATGGCTGCGATGCAGTCTGCCATTGAGATATTGACGGCCTCGGGATCTGTTCTGTGCCACTCGTGGAAGACATAGGCATGCAGAACCTTCTGCGTTTCGTCGGCTATGTTTGTGATCTCGCTGGATCTAAATTCTTCACCAGTGGCTTGGTGAACCAAGCGTGCCAGCTCATTCGCATGGGTTTGCAGGAAGAAGTGAATGGCTGCGAGTGATGTGACAGGTCGCAATAGGGCATTGCACTCCGTCGGTGAGGAGATGGAGTGAGCGAAGAGTGGCTCTATATTGTATTTTCTCAACTCGTCGTTTTCTGATTCGACAACCTGCTGATACTCGCCAACGAAGTGCAGGAATGGGAGTGTTAGCAAATAGATGTACAGCCTTTCGTGAGCGGGAGCGGATTCTTTGATGGACGAGATAGGTGATGGTTGATAGCTTTCTATTTGATGTGCGCCAAACATAAAGGCGCTTGCAATGGCTTCATCATTGCCGGCGAAAGCCATGTAGATAGGTTCTATAAGCTCCTTTATGTGTCTTGCGTAGCATTCAAGGAGTTTCGATGGTGTGAGTCTGTTGATGTGGATGTGCTTAAGTCTCTCCTCGTCGATCTCAAGCTCAAGCGTGGACATGAGATAGGAGGCTGCTTTTATGGTCTTTTCATTTCTTGGGGTGTTGCGTTCTGTCCAGTGCTCGAAGGTGGCCTTGATGGTTCCTGGTTTCGAGATTCTTTGGAGTAACTGAGTGTCGCTGGAGTCGTTCTTGAGGTAAAGGAGCTTGATTGTTTTTAGAGTAGAGATTGGGAGGGTGCAATTCCCGTTTGGAATCTCTTGTTCCAATGTAGAGTTGATGAAGCCAATGACTCCATTTAGCTCCTTGCGGGTTATTGTTTTTCCGGAGGCATCGGAGTGTTTTGATTTGCCGCCACTTGGCGTTTCTGTAAGCTCGTAATTGAGCTCATTCAAAAGATCGTTGATGCTTCCAGTTGTTGATTGGTCTGTTGCTTGATCTTTTTCGAAGTCGAAGCGCGGCTTGTACTTCCCTGATTCGATGTTGCTTTCTTCCATTTTTAACCATCATCCTTTTGGTTGTGTCTAGTGTTTGATGATCGCTATGTCGCCGATCCTTGTCAGCGCACCTGCAGAAGGTCGCCCCACTTCGTTGTATAGCTGGGCGACAACGAATGCAATATGGGTCGCCATTGAGCGTTGATAGTCACGTTGGACTGCTCTCCAAGTCTGGCTCCACCAACCCGCCAGCCCACGTTGCCTACTCCCACAGTGCCTCTGCCGAACTTCGCATTGATCTGGTCCAGCACGGCCATGGTGCGTTCGGCTTTCTCGTTAGGGCCAACGAAGAGGTCTGCCTGACGGGCTTCAGCCTGTACCAAGTTGGTCAGACCCACACCTCCACGTTTATAGGCCTGGATGCCTTGGCCACGGTCTGCCTGATCCATGATCGACTTGGCCAGGCGTCGCACTGTCCGTAGGACTTCCCCTGTGTCCTGCGTAGGAAAGGGGAAGGGTGCGGCTCTGCGGGCATGGAACGAATCGCCCTTGAAGGGGTTGCCGTCCAGCCAGACCCACAGTGCACCTGCCGCTTGGCCTCGCTTGCGTAACTTCTCGCAGGCTACGCTGCAGAACGTGGCCAGGGCCTCCATCGGGTCGGTCACTTCACGACCAAATGTACGGCTGACCACCAGTTGCTGGCGTTCGGGTTCTTCCAGTTCCAGATCGCTGCAGGGAATTCCCCGCAGCTCCATTTGGGTGCGGGCCAGAACTACCCCATAGTGCGCACGAACATGGTCGGTGGGGAGTGCGGCCAAATCTGCAGCAGTTCTTACCCCTTCGCCTGCCAGGCGTTCGGCGTAGCGCCTGCCCACTCCCCACACATCCTCGACGGCCAGAGCGTTGACGTTCTGTGCGGTGGCATGGAAGACGGCCAAGGAGCCCGAATGGACGGCACGCTTGGACTGGTCCTTGGCGAGCTTGTTGCCTGCCTTGGCCAGGGTGCGTGTGGCACCCAGGCCAGCGCAGCAGGGAATGCCCACCCATTGCAGGATGCGTTGGCGTGCTTCCAGGCAGGCCGCAAGAGGGTCTTTGAGGCCTGCCAGGTCGACGAAATTTTCATCGATCGAATAGATCTCCACCCTGGGGAAGAGATCCTGAAGAATCGTCACAATCCTGGCTGACAGATCCCCGTACAGCGCGAAGTTGGCTGACCTGACGAAGACCTGCTTTCTGATGTCCTTGGGGACCTGGAAGATGGGCATACCCATTTTCAATCCCAAGGCCTTCGCCTCTGGCGACAGGGCGATACAGCATCCATCGCCATTGCCAAGCACAACAGTGGGTTTGCCTCGCAGCTTGGGGTCGAAGACCCGCTCGCATGAGACATAGAAGGTGTTGCCGTCGATAAGTCCGTAGCGCATGCGGGCACGGTACGGGGCTCATGTATCAGGAGTTGAGATCAGAGGTGCTGGGTGATGGAACTGCGCACCACCCCCCAGATTTCCAGCTCGACATCCTCTGGCACGATGATGGAGGGATATCCGCTACCGCTGGCCAGGACCATGCAGTTGTTACGCATGTAGAGCTTCTTGCAGACGAAGCCACCTTCCCACAGAGCCACGACTGTGTGCCCAGGTCGTGGACTGATCGAGCGATCGACAACCAAGAGATCGCCGTCGTGGATACCGAAATCGGCCATCGACCCGCCGCAGTCGGCCTGCACAAGGAACGTAGCTGGTGGGTTAGGCACCAGCTTGGCATTGAGATCCAAGCGGTCCTCTTCCCGGAAGAAGTCTTCGGCAGGGCTAGGAAAGCCGCAGGCTGCAGTCGAGGCTAGAACAGGTAGGTGTAGGGATGGCAAGCCGTCCCGGACAGGTAGAGCTATCGCAGGCAGAGTCATCATTGGTATGGCGCTCCATAGTCGTGAGTTGGAGCTAGATGTAGGCTTGTTAGTTATATTACTAACAAGTCATTTGAGGCAAGCAATTGAGGAGCAAAGTGGCCTCGACCTGGCTGGTAGGGCGGCTCCCAACTCCGCACTGATGCTCCTTTTTCAGCCGGGCGGCGAGAGGAACCCATGGGCTCTAATCATTACGTATCATCGACTTACCCTGAGTTGTGTATGAAACTGTCCGTGTATGTACATGGGCATCCATTGCTTTTGGGGGTACAAAAAGGGGTGTTTCTGCCTCGTTTATGTGAAGAGTTCATTGACATTCAATGACTTACCCCGGTAATCTGATTCGATCTGATCCGCCGTAGTGGGGAGTGTGTGATCAACCTGCCGACGGTCGCGTTGGCGGATACGGTGGTGCGCATCGGCAACTGCAGTGGCGTGTCGGTGGACAAGTACGCGCTGTTCGATCTTGCGCCGGTGCGGGCATCCCGGGTGCGTGCGCCGCTGCTGGGGCGGTGTCATGCCAACCTCGAATGCCGTCTGCACGAAGATGCGCTGGTGGAGCGCTACAACTTCTTCGTCTTCGAGGTGGTGAAGGCGCATGTGGCAGTGTCGCCCAGGCATCCGCGTACGCTGCATTACACCGGCGATGGAGTGTTCATGACGGCAGGCAGGATGATCAGCCGCCGTTCGTTGTTCCGGCCGGACATGCTGGGGTGAGTATGGTGCGGGCCGTTCGGGCGGCTCGCCTGGGCGTTGGGCTCTGTCCGCGCGCGCCGACACCGGGCAGGGATTTGACCCGCCCGCCTCGGCGGCGCAAAGTGTACCCATGCCTCGCTGACTAGGAGTTGCAGCCATGACCGCTGTCAGTTCCCTCCACGCCCAAGGTGACAAGCTGCCGCCCTCCCGACTTTGGCGCGTGTTCTGGCTGCAGGGGGTGATCCCCAGCAACCTGTTATGGGCCGCCGCCCTCTGGGCGTTGGCGCAGGGGCGCACCCCGTTGTTGCTGGCGTTGTTCGCGGCGCTGCTGCTGTATACGGGCTGGATCATCCCGGCGGTATGGCGGGCGGCGCCGAGCGCGCAAAATCCCAATTACGGTGTTGCCGCGCGCGGCCTGACCGTGGCCTGGGGCTTGAATACGGTGCTGGTGGTGTTCTTCCTGATGCTGCAGCTGCTGGCTCAGTAGAACTGCACCGGTGTGCCATCGCGATCGAAGGCGGCAAAACGGCTGATCTGGCCGTCGTTGACCGCGTTGACCATCAGGCGCAGTGGTTGCGTTGCTTCATCGCTGGACGGGGCAATGCCGCCACGGCCATCCAGTGAGGCAACAAACACCAGGTCCCAGACCAGCCCGGTCTGGGCGGATTCGGCGGCCAGGGTCTGGAAGGACGCGATTTCCTGCGGGGCCTTGTCCACACACAGCACCGGGCTCAACGTGCCACCTTCGCCGTTGCTGTGGCGGGCATGCTGATCGGCGGTGGGTGATTCGGGCAGGTCGGCTTTGACGAACACAAACAACAGGCGTTGGGGCTCGGTTTGCTGTCCTGCTGCCTGCAGCAGGCCATTGAAATCGTTCAGCATCATGATCGGGGTCACAGGACAGGGCGTTGGTAAAGGGTATGCTGCCATAGCTTCGCAAGGCATGGCGGTGCCCTTGATTGATTTAAGTCATGCCATCGCTTCAAAGCCCCACGTAGGCTGACGGTCAGTCACTACAGGCGAGGGAACCCCGGCATGCCGGGCGAGCGTGGATACGTGCAGTCAGGAGGTGAAACAGCCATGAGCCAACTCACCGATGGCTTCGGGCGCAGCTTTCCATACCTGCGTCTGTCGCTGACCGAAGCCTGCAACTTCCGTTGCAGCTATTGCCTGCCCGACGGCTACCAGGCCGACGGCCGGCCGCGCTTTCTTGCGGTGGATGAAATCGCAAGGCTGGTACGGGCGTTTGCCACGCTGGGCATGCACAAGATCCGCCTGACCGGTGGCGAGCCGAGCCTGCGCAAGGACCTGGACCAGATCATCGCCACCGTGGCGCAGGTGCCGGGCGTGCGCAAGGTTGCCATCACCACCAACGGCTGCCTGCTGCCCAGGCGCCTGCCAGGCTGGCATCGTGCGGGCCTGACTGCGCTCAACGTGAGTATGGACAGCCTGCGTCGCGAGCGTTTCCATGCCATCACCGGACATGACCGCCTGCCCGAGGTGATGGAAGGCATCGCCCTGGCCCAGGCGTTGGGCCTGCAATCGGTCAAGCTCAATGCCGTGCTGCTGCGCGGCCTCAATGACGACGAACTGCCGCAATGGATGGCCTTCCTGCGCGACCGGCCAGTGAGCGTGCGTTTCATCGAACTGATGCGCACCGGTGACAACCGCGATTACTTTGAACGTCACCATCTGTGCGCCGATGTGATCGTCGGGCAGTTGCTGGCTGCTGGCTGGAGCGAGCGCAGACGCGCTGCCGATGCGGGCCCCGCACGTGAGTTCAGTCATCCCGACCATCGCGGCAGCATCGGCATCATCGCTCCTTACTCAAAGGATTTCTGCAAAGGTTGCAACCGCCTGCGGGTTACCGCGCGCGGCGATCTGCGGTTGTGCCTGTTCGGTGACTTCGGCATCGCACTGCGGCCGCTGCTGCAGTCAGATGAGGACCAGGGCGCGCTGCTGGCGCGCATCACCACCCAGCTTGGGCTGAAGGCAGCCGGGCATGGACTGCATTTCGGCCAGACCGGGTTGACCCCGCATCTGGCCTCGATTGGAGGATGAGACAAGCAATGAGTGGGCAGATGAGTGCGGCATTCCATATGGCCGATGTACGTGACAAGCGCATTACCCGTCGCCGCGCGGTGGCGGTGGGTGAGCTTGTCGCCGGGCCTGTTGCCTATCCCCTGATCGTCGAGCGACGTCTGCCCAAGGGGGACGCACTGGTGATGGCCGAGATTGCTGGCCTGCAGGGGGCCAAAATGGCCTCGGCGTTGATGCCGCTGTGCCATCCGCTGCCACTGGAACTGGTGAGGGTTTACTGCGCGCCGGCGCCGGAGCGGCTTGCCATCCGGGTGTGGTGCGAATGCGCCAGTGAAGCGCGTACCGGGGTGGAGATGGAAGCGCTGGCAGGGGTCAACGCGGCCCTGCTGACCTTGTATGACCTCAGCAAGCCGGTCGAGCCCGCATTGGAGATCGGCGGTGTCCGGCTGCTGTTCAAGGAAGGCGGCAAGAGCGGCGTGTGGTTGCACCCACAGGGTATGGATGCGGAGGAGCGTGAGCGCTTCCGCCCGCGTCCGCCAAGACAGCTGCAAGGTGCGAGCTGTGTGGTGATCACGCTCAGCGATCGTGCCAGCCGGGGCGACTATGTGGATGAATCCGGGCCAGTGCTGGCCGAGGGGCTGCGTGCACTGGGCGGCGAAGTGGTCAGCACGGAAGTACTGGCCGATGGCATCGAGCCGCTGGCCGGGCGTCTGCACGCGTTCGCCGCCAGCGGCATCCGCATCTGCCTGTGCACTGGCGGCACGGGCCTGGGACCGCGCGATCTCACTCCAGAGGCGTTGCAGTCGCTGGGTGGGCGCAGCGTGCCCGGGCTGGCGCAGATGCTCCGTGGCCTTAGCGCGCAGCACACGCCGTTGGCATGGCTGAGCCGTGCCGAGGTGGTGCAACTGGGGGGCATGCTGGTCATCGCCCTGCCGGGTAGCCCGCGTGCCGCGGCACAGTGCATGAGCATTCTCACGCCGGTGCTGGGCCATGCATTGGCGATGATCGACGGGGCCAGCCACGCATGATCACTTACGCGCAGGCCCTGCAGATCCTGTTGGCCGAGGCGCCGACGCCAAAGACCGAGCAGGTGGTGATTGCCGAGGCAGCAGACCGGGTGCTGGCTGCGCCAGTGGTAAGTGCCCAGCACCTGCCACCGTTCGACAATGCTGCGATGGACGGCTTCGCCCTGTGCGCGGACGGCCAGCCCTTGCCTGCCGGTGCCATATTGCAGGTTGCCGGCTGGCAGGCCGCAGGCGATGCCGCAGCACAGGGGGAGGCAGCACAGGCCTGGGAAATCATGACGGGTGCGCGCATGCCGGCCGGCCTGGACAGCGTGGTGCCGGTCGAGCAGGTGGAGGTGCTGGATGCCGTGGAGGGGCGTCCTGCGCGCGTGCGTCTGCAGGCGATGGTTACGCCCGGGCAACACGTGCGGCTGCGCGGCCAGGACGTGGAGTTGGGCGAAACCGTGCTTGCCGCTGGCACGTCGCTGGATGTGAACGCCATGACCTTGCTGCATGCCCTCGGGACAGCCCGGGTGCAGGTGCAGCAGCGGCCGCAGGTGGCGGTCATCAGCACCGGCAAGGAGCTGATCAGTGATGCGGCCCAGCCGTTGCAGTCCGGGCAGATACGCGACAGCAACCGCCCCTTCCTGGTCAGCCGCCTGCACGCCGCGGGTGCTGATGTGGTCTGGAACGGTGTCGTTGGCGATGACGTGGCTGCTTTTGATGCTGCGCTGGACGCGGCCTTGGCCGCCGGCGCGCGCGTGGTGCTGAGTACGGGGGCGGTGTCGCAGGGCCGCTATGACTTCATCCCTGATGCCCTGCGTGCCCGTGGTGCCACCGTGCTGTTCCACAAGGTCGCCATCCGCCCGGGCAAGCCGCTGCTGTTCGCCCGCCTGGCCGATGGTTGCCTGTACTTCGGCCTGCCGGGCAATCCGATATCCGCGGCAGTGGGGTTGCGCTTCTTCGTGGAGCCGGTGTTGCGCCGCATGCTGGGTTTGGAAGAAGAGGCGCAGTTGCAGTTGCCGTTGCAGGGCGATGTGCGCAAGCCACCGGGGCTGCGCATGCACGCACGGGCACGGGTGGAACTGGATGCGGGGGGGCGGCTGAGCGTGCGGGTGTTGTCCGGGCAGGAATCGTTCCGGCTCAAGACCATGCTGCAGGCCAACGCCTGGGCGATTCTGGAAGGTGAGGATGCGTTGGCCCCGGCCGGCACATTGGCTCGCGTGCAGGGTTGGGGGCATCGCGAGCCGCTGCAACTGGCCCGGCAGGAGGAAGCATGAGAGAGGTCGTTGTGCAGTTGTTTGGTGTGTTTTCCGAGCTGGATCATCGTCGCGAGCTAAGCGTGCGGGTGAACGGTGAACACATCGTGGACCTGCGCCGGGCATTGCGCGAGTTGCTGCTGGAACGGTTCCCCCGGTTCCGTGCCGGGCTGGTGGACTATTCGGTGTTTGCCGATGAAAAGCGCGTGCTGCGCGACAGCGAGCCGCTGCCTGCGGACGGTCGTGTGGCCATCCTGCCACCGGTGAGCGGAGGTTGAAATGAGCGCGGAAAATCTATGGAAAGTGGTCGAGCGCAGCGCCGCCGCGATTGATCCGGGCGAGGGCATCGCTTTTGTGTCCGACCCCGGCTTTGGCGGCATCGATGTATTCATCGGCAAGGTGCGCGACCTGAACCAAGGGCGCGCGGTGCAGGGCATCACCTATGACATGTTCGAGCCGCTGGTACTCAACGAGTTCCAGCGCCTGGTGGCCGAGGTGGAGGCCGAGTTCGGCCCGCGCATCAAGCTGTACGTGGCCCACGCCAGGGGCCGCCTGGCGGTGGGTGAGGTGGCGGTGGTTGTTGCCGCCGGCAGTCCCCACCGTGACGAGGCTTTCCGTGCCTGCCGGCAGCTGATCGAGGCGGTCAAACACCGCTCGCCGATCTGGAAGCAGGAGCATTACCAGGATGGCGACAGCGAGTGGAGCGAAGGCTGCAGCCTGTGCCAACCCAGCGCCGAGCACGCCGACGACGGACATGTCCACGATCACGCCCACTGACCTGCCGGCCATGGCCGGCATCGTGCTGGCCGGTGGCCTGTCCAGCCGCATGGGCCAGGACAAGGCCTTGCTGCGTTGGCAGGGCAGGTCCCTGCTGGCGCACATGTGCGCGCTGCTGCAGGCCGCGGGTGCGCAGACGCTACGGGTCAGCGGCAGCTACCCGGTGCTGCCGGGGGTCGAGTCGGTCCCCGACCTGGTGCCGCGCTGCGGTCCGTTGGGGGGGCTCTACAGCGTGGTGAAGACGCTGCCGGATGGCCCTGTCTGGGTGGTGGCGGTGGACATGCCGCTGCTCGACCGGCAACTTCTTTGGCGGTTGCGTGACGCAGGTGACGCTCGCTGCGTGCATTTCCGCGGGCAACCGCTGCCAATGCGGTTGAACATTGACCGCAGCTGTCGCACCCTGTTGCAGTCGATGGTGATGGACGTGAACGGGCCGCGCTCGTTGTACCGCCTGCAGCGACAGCTGGGCAGCATCGAGCTGCGCCTGCCCGACGATGGCGATGCCCGCCTGCTGAACTGCAATACCCCCATCCAATGGGAGGCTCTGCCTCATGAAAGTGCAGATCCAGTCGCAGTCCGTACGACTGCGCATTGACGAAAACGAGCTGGCCGAGTTGTTGGCGGGGCAGTGGGTGACCAGCCGGACCGACCTGGGGGCACTGGGCGGCTTTTCCTGCGCGCTGCAGCTGCATGCAGGCGAACAGGCGCGGCTGGATGGCAGCGTCACGGCGCTGCGGTTCGCGCTGCCTCAGGAGGATGTGCTAGCGTTGCAGCAGCGCCTGCCGTGCCGTGATGGACTCTCTTACGAACTCCCCCTGCAACCGCAACCGCTGCATCTTCAGTTTGATGTCGATGTACGTGACAGCGTGCGCCAGCGTGGCGTGCAGCGCCGTGCAAGCGACGTCAGCGTCGCCGCAGATTGATATTTGTCAGGTAGGCGCCGTTATGGCGCCTTTGGTTGATCAAGATCAATACCGGCCCCAGGGCCGCCGGGCTTAATGACGCCGTGGCGACTGGGCAGGCAACAGCACAGCAGAACCAGCGCCGTATCAAACAGCCTTGGAGCGTTGCATGAGTGTCAGTCGCGATGCCGTAAAAAACAGCAGGCCCGGTCCCGGCGGTGTCATCACCGATTGGCGGCCGGAAGATCCGGTTTACTGGGAGCAGACCGGTAAACGCGTTGCCACCCGCAACCTGGTCATATCCATCCCCGCGCTGCTGCTGGCGTTCTCGGTGTGGGTGCTGTTTTCGGCGGTGACCATCAGCCTGCCGAAAATCGGGTTTGCCTTCAGTACCGATCAGTTGTTCTGGCTGGTAGCCTTGCCCAGTCTTTCCGGCGCGACGCTGCGCATCTTCTACTCCTTCGTGATCCCGATCTTCGGTGGCCGCCGTTGGACGGCCTTGTCCACCGCCTCGCTGTTGCTGCCCACCTTGTGGCTGGGCTTCGCGGTGCAGAACCCCGCCACGCCGTATTGGGTATTCGTGCTGATCGCCATCCTGTGTGGCTTCGGTGGCGCGAACTTCTCGTCCTCCATGTCCAATATCTCCTTCTTCTATCCCAAGCAGCGCCAGGGCATGGCACTGGGCCTGAATGCCGGCCTGGGCAACGTAGGGGTGTCGGTATCGCAGGCGGTGGTACCGCTGGTGATCACGGTAGGCGTGTTTGGTGCCCTGGGCGGCGCTCCGCAGGCGGTGGTGGACGGCGGCGCGCCCTTGTTCCTGCAGAACGCCGGCTTCATCTGGGTGCCGTTCATCGCCTTCTTCGCGCTGGCTGCCTGGTTCGGCATGAACGACCTGACCAGTGCCCGCTCATCGTTCTCCGAGCAGGCGGTGATCTTCCGCCGCAAGCACAACTGGCTGATGTGCTGGTTGTACATCGGCACCTTCGGCTCCTATATCGGCTTTTCTGCTGGTTTCCCGATGCTGGTCAAGAGCCAGTTCCCGGACGTGAATCCACTGGCCTATGCCTTCATTGGCCCGCTGCTGGGTGCGCTGATGCGCTCGGTGGGTGGCAGCATGGCCGACCGCTGGGGCGGCGCACGCCTGACCTTCTGGGTATTCGCGCTGATGATCGCAGCCGTGTTCGGCGTATTGCACTTCCTGCCCAATAACGGCCAGGGCGGCAACTTCTACGGTTTCCTGCTCTCGTTCATGGCCTTGTTCGTGCTCAGCGGCATCGGCAACGGCACCACCTTCCGGATGATCCCGGTGATCTTCCGCACCCTGCACGAGCGCCTGTCGGCCAATGAAGGCGCTGAAGGCAAGAAGGCCGCTGCGCATCAAGCCAGCATCGAATCGGCAGCCGTGGTCGGCTTCTCCGGCGCCATCGGTGCCTATGGCGGCTTCTTCATCCCGAAGAGCTACGGCACTTCGATCAGCTTGACCGGCGGCCCGGACATGGCGCTGTACGGCTTCATCGCGTTCTACGCCACCTGCCTGGCCGTGACCTGGTGGTGGTACTACCGGCGGGGCGCCGAAACACCCTGCTGAGTTACACCCGCACCGCAGCCAGATGTCACCCCTAGCCACGATGCAGCAGTTTGCGAACGGAGATTCACCATGAGCTATTTCCTTGATCGCTTGCAGTTCTTCAAGCGTGATCCACAACCCTTCGCCGATGGCCATGGGTTCAGCAAGAGCGAAGGGCGGGACTGGGAAAACAGTTATCGCGCCCGCTGGCAGTACGACAAGATCGTACGTTCCACCCACGGCGTGAACTGCACGGGCTCCTGCAGCTGGAAGATCTACGTCAAGAACGGACTGGTCACCTGGGAAACCCAGCAGACCGACTACCCGCGCACCCGCCCGGACCTGCCCAATCACGAACCACGCGGTTGCCCGCGTGGCGCCAGCTATTCCTGGTACCTGTACAGCGCCAACCGGCTCAAGTACCCGCTGATCCGTGGCACCTTGCTGCGCATGTGGCGGCAGGCCCGCAAGACCCTGTCGCCGGTCGAAGCCTGGGCCAGCATCGTGCAGGACCCGGCCAAGTCGCGTGAGTACAAGCGTCGCCGCGGCATGGGTGGCTTTGTGCGCCTGAACTGGGACGAGGCCAACGAGATCATCGCCGCCTCCAACCTCTACACCACCAAGGAATACGGCCCCGACCGCATCGTCGGCTTCTCGCCGATTCCGGCGATGTCGATGGTGTCCTACGCGGCCGGTGCGCGCTATCTGTCGCTGCTCGGCGGTGCCTGTCTGTCCTTCTACGATTGGTATTGCGATCTGCCGCCGGCCTCGCCGCAGGTGTGGGGCGAGCAGACCGACGTGCCGGAATCGGCCGACTGGTACAACAGCCGCTACATCATCGCCTGGGGCTCGAACGTGCCGCAGACGCGCACCCCGGATGCGCACTTCTTCACCGAGGCGCGTTACAACGGCACCAAGACGGTGGCGATCTGCCCCGACTACTCGGAGCTGGCCAAGCTCACCGACCATTGGCTGCATCCCAAGCAGGGCACCGATGCCGCGCTGGCATTCGCCTTCGGCCACGTGATCCTGCGCGAGTTCCACGTCGACACGCCCTCGCAATACTTCCAGGACTACTGCCGCCAGTACTCGGACATGCCGATGCTGGTGCGCATCGAGCGCCGTGCCGATGGTCGCCTGGTGCCAGGCCACTTCCTGCGCGCCAGTGAGCTGGGCGGGCTGGGCGAAAGCAACAATCCGGAATGGAAGACGCTGGCGTTCGACGAGAACAGCGGCGACATCACCGTGCCGAATGGCTCGGTCGGCTTCCGCTGGGGCGAGAAGGGCAAGTGGAACATCGAGGAAAAGGCCAGCGATGGCCATGACACGCGCCTGCGCCTGAGCCTGGCCGACATCCACGACGGTATCGAGGCGGTGAGCTTCCCGTACTTCGGCGGCATCGAGAGCGACGGCTGGACCGCCGCACCGGCCGAAGAAGTGCTGGAGCGCAATATCCCGCTGCGCCGCCTGCAGTTGGCCGATGGCGGCGAAGCATTGGTCGCCACGGTCTATGACCTGCTGCTTGCACAGTACGGTGTTGATCGCGGCTTCGGCGGCGGCAATGTCGCCAAGAGCTTCGATGACAACGTGCCGGGTACGCCGGCATGGCAGGAACGCATCACCGGCGTGTCACGCGCCGAGGTGATCGAGATTGCCCGTGAGTTCGCCCGCACCGCCGACAAGACCCATGGTCGCAGCATGATCATCGTCGGCGCCGGCATGAACCACTGGTTCCACAACGACATGAACTACCGCGGCCTGATCAACATGCTGGTCATGTGTGGCTGCGTGGGCCAGACCGGTGGTGGTTGGGCGCACTACGTGGGCCAGGAAAAGCTGCGCCCGCAGACCGGCTGGCAGCCGCTGGCCTTCGGTCTGGACTGGAGCCGTCCGCCGCGGCAGATGAACGGCACCTCGTTCTTCTACTTCAATACCGGGCAGTGGCGTTACGAGAAGCTGCAGGTGGACGAACTGCTGTCGCCGCTGGCCGATGCCTCCAAGTACAGCGGCAGCCTGGCCGACCTCAACCTGCGCGCGGTGCGCATGGGCTGGCTGCCGAGTGCGCCGCAGCTGGACCGCAATCCGCTGCAGCTGGTGCGCGAGGCCTAACAGGCCGGCATCGCACCGGCCGACTACGCGCTGTCCAAGTTCAAGGACGGTTCGCTGGACTTCGCCTTCGCCGATCCGGATGCCGCGCAGAACCACCCGCGGATGATGTTCATCTGGCGCTCCAACCTGCTCGGTTCCTCCGGCAAGGGCCACGAGTACATGCTGCGGCATCTGCTCGGCACGCGTCACGGCCTGCAGGGCAAGGACCTGGGCGAGATGGGCGCGCTCAAGCCCGAGGACGTGAAGTGGCGTGACGAAGCACCGGAAGGCAAGCTCGACCTGCTGGTGACGCTGGATTTCCGCATGTGCACCACCGCGCTGTACTCGGACATCGTGCTGCCGACCGCCACCTGGTACGAGAAGGACGACCTCAACACCTCGGACATGCATCCCTTCATCCACCCCCTGTCCAAGGCGGTGGATCCGGCCTGGGAATCGCGCAGCGACTGGGAAATCTTCAAGGGCGTCGCACGCACGCTCAGCGACATGGCACCGGGCGTGCTCGGTGTCGAGAAGGACCTGGTGCTGGTGCCGACCCTGCACGACACACCCAACGAGCTGGGCATGCCGTTCGGCGTGGCTGACTGGAAGAAGGGCCAGTGCGAGGCCATCCCGGGCAAGACCATGCCGAGCATGGCGGTGGTCGAGCGCGACTATCCCAACCTCTACCGCAAGTTCACCTCGCTGGGCCCGCTGCTGGACAAGCTCGGCAATGGTGGCAAGGGCATGAGCTGGGATACCAAGCACGAGGTGGAATTCCTTGGCAAGCTCAACCACACCGTGCTGGGCGAAGGCATCAGCCAGGGTCGGCCGGCGATTGATACCGCCATCGATGCCTGCGAAGTGATCCTGCACCTGGCCCCGGAAACCAATGGCCATGTCGCAGTCAAGGCCTGGGAGTCGCTGGGCACCTTCACCGGCCGCGAGCACACCCATCTGGCGGTGGGCAAGGAGCACGAGGCGATCCGCTTCCGTGACATCCAGGCACAGCCGCGCAAGATCATCTCCTCGCCGATCTGGTCCGGACTGGAAGACGACAACGTCAGCTACAACGCCGGCTACACCAATGTGCACGAGCTGATTCCGTGGCGCACGGTGACCGGCCGCCAGCAGTTCTACCAGGACCACGAGTGGATGATCGACTTCGGTGAGGCCTTCATGAGCTACCGGCCGCCGGTCAATACACGCACGGTGGAGCCGCTGCTCAACAAGCGCCAGAACGGCAACAAGGAGATCGTGCTGAACTGGATCACCCCGCACCAGAAGTGGGGCATCCACAGCACCTACAGCGATAACCTGATCATGCAGACCTTGTCGCGTGGCGGCCCCATCGTCTGGCTGAGCGAGGACGACGCACGCAATGCCGGCATCGAGGACAACGACTGGATCGAGCTGTTCAACGTCAATGGCGCGATCGCCGCGCGTGCGGTGGTCAGCCAGCGGGTGATGCCGGGCATGGCGATGATGTACCACGCCCAGGAACGCATCATCAACGTGCCGGGTTCGGAGATCTCTGGTACCCGCGGCGGCATCCACAACTCGGTGACCCGCATAGTGCTCAAGCCCACCCACATGATCGGCGGCTACGCGCAGCTGGCCTGGGGCTTCAACTACTACGGTACCTGTGGTACCAACCGTGATGAGTTCGTGATCGTGCGCAAGATGGACAAGATCGATTGGCTGGATGGTGAGGACGCGAATTCGAGTGCAACCGGCGCCGCACGGGAGGTGGTGTGATGAAAGTACGTGCCCAGATTGCGATGGTCTTGAACCTGGACAAGTGCATCGGCTGCCACACCTGCTCGATCACCTGCAAGAACGTGTGGACCTCGCGCGAAGGCGTGGAGTACGCCTGGTTCAACAACGTCGAGACCAAGCCCGGCATCGGTTATCCCAAGGAATGGGAAAACCAGGAAAAGTGGAACGGCGGTTGGGTGCGCAACGGCAGCGGCAAGCTGGTGCCGCGCGCCGGTGGTCGCTGGCGCATGCTGGCCAAGATCTTCTCCAACCCCGACCTGCCGCAGATCGACGACTACTACGAGCCGTTCGACTTCGATTACCAGCACCTGCACGACGCGCCCGAGCTGAAGCACCAGCCGACCGCACGGCCGCGCTCGCTGCTGACCGGCCAGCGCATGGAGAAGATCGAGTGGGGTCCGAACTGGGAGGAAATCCTCGGCAGCGAGTTCTCCAAGCGGTCGCGTGACTACAACTTCGACAAGGTGCAGAAGGAGATCTACGGCGCCTTCGAAAAGACCTTCATGATGTATCTGCCGCGGCTGTGCGAGCACTGCCTCAACCCGGCCTGCGTCTCGGCGTGCCCGTCCGGCGCGATCTACAAGCGCGAGGAAGACGGCATCGTGCTGATCGACCAGGACAAGTGCCGTGGTTGGCGCATGTGTGTGTCGGCCTGCCCGTACAAGAAGATCTATTACAACTGGAAGAGCGGCAAGTCCGAGAAGTGCATCTTCTGCTACCCGCGCATCGAGATGGGCGAGCCCACCGTGTGCTCGGAAACCTGCGTGGGCCGCATCCGCTACCTGGGGGTGATGCTGTACGACGCGGATCGTATCGCCGAGGCTGCATCGGTGGCAGCGGAGAAGGACCTGTACCAGTCGCACCTGGACATCTTCCTGGACCCCTTCGACCCAGCGGTGATCGCCGCTGCGCGTGCCGAAGGCATTCCCGACAGCTGGCTGGAATCGGCCAAGCAGTCGCCGGTCTACAAGCTGGCCATCGACTGGAAGCTGGCGCTGCCGCTGCACCCGGAATACCGCACCTTGCCGATGGTCTGGTACGTGCCGCCGTTGTCGCCGATCCAGTCGGCGGCCGAGCGTGGCCATGTCGGCATGAGCGGCGAGCTGCCGGATATCGCTTCGTTGCGCATCCCGGTGCGCTACCTCGCCAACCTGCTGACCGCCGGTGACGAAGCGCCGGTGATCCGTGCCCTGGAGCGGCTGATGGCGATGCGCGCCTGGCGCCGCGCCAAGAACGTGGATGGCGTGGAAGACATGCGCGTGCTCGAACAGGTGGGGCTGACCCCGGCGCAAGTAGAAGAGATGTACCGCTACCTGGCCATCGCCAACTATGAGGACCGTTTCGTCATTCCGAGCGCCCACCGTGAGTACGCCAACGATGCGTTCGGCGAACGTGGTGGCTGCGGCTTCACCTTCGGCAATGGTTGCAACGGCGACAGCCCGGCTGACCTGTTCACCCAGCGCAAGACCACCACCTTCGCGGTGCATCCCAACCGCCAGCATCGGCATGAGGTGGTGAAATGAGTGTGCTCAAGCTGATTGGCGTATTGCTGGACTACCCGCGTGAAGAGCTCTGGCAGCATGGCGAGGAGCTGCTCGAGGCCTGCGATAATCCGGCACTGTCGCCGGCCCGTCGCAGGCAGTTGCAGACCTTCGTCCGTGACCTGCTTGCTACCGACCCGCTGGACGCGCAGGACCGCTGGCTGGCCACGTTCGACCGTGGCCGCTCGATGAGCCTGCTGGTGTTCGAACACATCCATGGCGAGTCGCGTGATCGCGGCCAGGCCATGGTCGACCTGATCGATGCCTATCGCAAGAATGGCTTCGAGCTGGATGCGCGCGAGCTGCCGGACTATCTGCCGCTGCTGCTGGAATACCTGGCGCATCGGCCGCAGGCCGAGGCCAAGGATTGGCTGCACCACATCGGCCACATCGCCGGCATGCTCGCCGCGCGCGCGGCCGAGCGGCAGTTGCCGCATGCGGTGCTGCTGGAAATCCTGGTCGAGGCGGGCGAGGGCAAGGTCAACCTGGCCGTGCTGCGCCAGCGGGCCAGCGAAGAAGTGCGCGACGACACCGTCGAAGCCATGGACCGCCTGTGGGAAGAGGAAGCGGTGCGCTTTGGCACCGATGCACCTTCGCAGGATTGCGATCCACCCCATCGTTCACCGGCACGCGCGCAGCCGCGGGAGATCCAGCCATGAATTACCTCAATCAGTTCGCCTTCCAGTTCTATCCCTACATCGCGGTGGCGGTGCTGTTGATCGGCAGCTGGGCGCGCTATGACAAGGCCATGTACAGCTGGCGTACCGGCTCCACCCAGTTGCTGTCCGACCGCGGCATGCGCTTTGGCAGCAACTGCTTCCACATCGGCATCATCGCCATCCTCGGTGGTCACTTCGTCGGCCTGCTGACCCCGCATGCACTGTACGAGCCTTTCATCACTTCCTCGCAGAAGCAGTTGCTGGCGATGGTGGTGGGTGGCTTCTTCGGCGCACTGTGCTTCGTCGGCATCACCATCCTGCTGGTGCGGCGGCTGACCAATGCGCGGGTGCGTGCAATCGGCAGCTTCGGTGACACGCTGGTGCTGGTGCTGCTGTTCGCCCAGCTCTGTCTTGGCCTGTACAGCATCAAGGTCTCCGCCGGCCATCTTGATGGCGGGGTGATGGTGATGTTGGCCGAGTGGGCGCAGCACATCGTCACCTTCCGTGCCGGTGCCGCCGATTATGTCGAGGGCGTGCACTGGGTCTACAAGGTGCACATCTTCCTCGGGCTGACGCTGGTGCTGATCGCACCGTTCACTCGTCTGGTGCATGTGTGGAGCGTGCCGATCAGCTACCTGTGGCGGCCATATCAAGTGGTACGTCGTCGCCAGGCCACGCTGCGCTACGGTCCGCGGGAGTAAGTCATGGGCAGCCTGCCACGCATTCTTCCCATCACCGTCATCGATTCGCAGACGCCGGTGCCGGCCGAGGCCGGCCACCATCACGATGCCGACGATGGCCCGCGCAGCCTCGGCCAACCGGCACCGTGCAGCCTGTACGTGCAGGACACGCCGATCAGCGAGGCCGATATCGCCCGCGAGATGCAGTACCACCGGGCGATGCGCCCGGAGCAGTCGCGTGCCGATGCGGCGCGTGCGCTGGTGGTGCGCGAACTGCTGCGGCTGGAAGCCGAACGGCTTGGCCTGGCCGATGTCCCCGGCGTCGGCCAGGAGACCAGCGAGGAAGCACGCATCCAGCAGCTGATCGAACAGGCGCTGGTAGACCGCGTGCCCAGCGAAGACGACTGCCAGCGTTACTTTGCGCAAAACCCCGAGCGTTTCCGCTCACCGGACCGCATCCGCGTACGCCACATCCTGCTGGCGGCACCGGCCGACGATATCGCCGGCCGGCTGAAAGCCCGCACCCTGGCCGAGAAGCTGATCGCCGAACTGCTGGAACAGCCGCATCTGTTTGCTGATCTGGCCGCGCGTCACTCGCAATGCCCGTCCAGCAGCGAAGGCGGCGAGCTGGGCTGGCTGCAACGCGGCCAGACCACGCCGGAATTCGATCGCCAGGTATTCCGCCTGCGGCAAGGCCTGGCGGGTTTCCCGGTGGAGTCGCGCTGGGGCTACCACGTGGTCAGCATCGATGCGCTGGAAGCCGGCACGGCGCTTACCTTCGAGCAGGTGCAGCCGCAGATCAGCGACTACCTGGAGCTGCAGGTGCGCCAGCGCGACGTGCAGCAGTTCCTGCTGGAACTGCGCGAACGTTACCCGGTGCGTGGGCTGGAAGACATCGAAGCACAGGCTGAGTAAGACGCAATCCCCCAGGAGCGGCAATGAGCCAGAATCTACAGAACATCAGCAACGGCGAACAACAACGTGCGCTATGGCTGAGCACCTTCGCCTTCACCGTGTGTTTCGCGGTGTGGATGATCTTCGCCATCATCGGCATCCAGATCAGCGAGCAGCTGGGTTTGAACGACACCCAGTTCGGTCTGTTGATCGCCACCCCGGTGTTGACCGGCTCGGTGATCCGCGTCTTTCTCGGCATCTGGTCCGATCAGTTTGGCGGGCGCAAGGTGATGACCCTGGTGATGCTGTGCGGCGCGGTGGCGACCTGGCTGCTGACCTATGCACAGACCTACCCGCAGTTCCTGTTGGCCGCACTGTTCGTCGGCATCGCCGGCGGCAACTTCTCAGTCGGCGTCACCTATGTGTCCAAGTGGTTCCCGGCGGAGAAGCAGGGCACCGCGCTGGGCATCTTCGGTGCCGGCAACATCGGCTCGGCGGTAACCAAGCTGCTGGCGCCGCTGGTGATGGTGGCCTCGGGCTGGATGATGGTGGCCAAGCTGTGGGCGGTCGCGCTGGCGGTCACCGCCATCCTGTTCTACCTGTTCAGCAAGGAAGATCCCTCGCTGGAAGATCGTCGTCGCAGTGGCGTCAAGCCGATGTCCTTCGCCGAACAGATGGCACCGCTGAAGAATCTGCAGGTGTGGCGCTTCTCGCTGTACTACTTCTTCGTGTTCGGTGGCTTCGTCGCGCTGGCACTGTGGCTGCCGCATTATCTGGTCGGCGCCTACGGCATGGACGTCGGCACGGCCGGCGTGCTGGCCGCGTGTTACTCGATACCGGCCAGCCTGTTCCGGGTGGTGGGCGGCTGGCTGTCGGACCGCATCGGTGCACGGCGGGTGATGTACTGGACGCTGGGGGTGTCGTCGATCTGTACCTTCATCCTGGCCTATCCGGATACGCGTTATATCGTGCAGGGCATACACGGCGAGATCAGCTTCCACCTGGCGATCAGCGTGACCCTGTTCACCGTGCTGGTATTCGTTCTCGGCTTCTTCATGTCGCTGGGCAAGGCCGCGGTCTACAAGCACATCCCGGTCTACTACCCGCAGCACGTGGGCTCGGTGGGTGGTGTGGTCGGCATGATCGGCGGCCTCGGCGGCTTCATCCTGCCCATCGTGTTTGGCGCCCTGAATGATGCGCTCGGCATCTGGAGCAGCTGCTTCATGCTGTTGTTCGTGCTGGTCAGCATTTCCTTGACCTGGATGCACTTCGCCATCCGCCGGATGGAGCGTCGCAACTTCCCGCAGCTCGATCGCGAGACCGACCTGCCCGAAGCCATCGATGCCGGCGCGGTGGAGAAACAGCGTCGGGCTTGATCCAGATCAGGGAAACCCGGCGGTCACTGCGCGAGGATGCAGGCATGTCAGTAGAGACCGCCGGGATGGATGACGCCACATTGCATGTCGCACTGCTGCAGCAACCCGCGCACGTGTTGTTCCCGACGCCGGCTGAGCTGAGCCCCGGCTTTGCCGAAGCCGGCTGGCGTGCGGCCATGCAGGCCAGCAACGAGCATCTGATTCCGCGTGCGTTGACCCTGGGTTTCTGCGCACCGGCCCATGACCCGGAGCCGGCCGAAAACGTGCTGGATGCGCTGCTGGTATGCCTGCGCCTGCATGCCAACATGCTGGCCAGCGACCGCGAAGTGGCAGCCATGGTGCTGCAGCCGGGTATCGTCGAGCACCTGTCGCCCGCCCTGCTGGGCCGCCTGTTGGATGCGGTGCCCGAGCAGCTGTGCACCATTGCGCGGCCGCAGGTCGAAGTGCGTCTGGATGCAGCCAGCGATGTGGTACCGGCGTCATTGCGGGAGGTCGGTTGTACCCGGATGACGGTGATCGATCACGCCGGCGTCGATGGCCCGGCGATGCTGGCTCAGGCCCAGCAGGCCGCGTTCACTGCGTGTTACTACCAGCTGCGCGTGCCGTGCTACGCCGATGTGTCGTTCCTGCAGCGGCTGCAGCGGGTGCTGGAGCTGGCACCCGAACGCATCATCCTGCCATCGCCTGCCTTGCTGCCCGAATACCCGTTGCCGGCGGACTGGCTGCAGGCGTGGCGGCTGCTGCGGGCGGCCGGCTACCGCCCGTTGGGTGGCGACCACTACCAGCGGCCGGACTTGCCCATGCCGCTGCGCAACGGTGACGGCCAGCGCCATTGCGACCTGCTCGGGGTCCCCCGCCGCGAGCGCCATGACCTGCTCGGTATTGGTGTGGGCGCCTGCAGCCAGATCGGCAATGTGATCTGTCGCATCGCACCGGAGCCGCGCAACTGGCGCGCCTGCCTGGTGGTTGGCCAGCCTGGCATATCGTCCGGGCTTATTCTTTCCGAGCATGAACGTATGACCGATGAGGTGGTGCAGAGCCTGGCCTGCGACCACGCGCTGGACATGCGCGCCTTCGAATGGCGCAACGCGCAGCCGTTCGATGCCTGTTTCGAGCACGCCTGGAGCCGCGTCGCCATGTTCATCGAACGCGGCTGGCTGCGTCGTGACGGCGACATGTTGTTGATCCAGAACGAAGGTGAGCTGCTGTGGCGTATGATCGCAGCGTGCTTCCGCCCCTTGGCCGCTGTTGCTTGAAAACGGAATGACGTCACCCACCCCCCCACCGCGCGGTCCTCTGGGAACCGCGACGCCCAATCCAGCCGCTGCCGGCGACGGTGACGCGCTGCATTTCTGCACGACCTGTGCGTTCTCCGATGCCTGCAGCTCGCAGGGCTATGACAAGACCGCGCTGAACGAGCTGCACGTGATGGTCGACCACGTTGGGCCGTACCATGCGGGCGACTACATCTTCCGCGCGGGTGAACCCTTCGATGCAATCGCTGCGGTGCGCGCCGGCATGGTCAAGACCTTCGTCGACGACAGCCTTGGCAACGAGCAGGTGCTGGGCTTTGCCTTGCCTGGCGAAGTTATCGGCCTGAACGCCATCCACGGATCGCGTTATCCCTGCAATGCGGTGGCGTTGGATACCGTGCATCTGTGCCGTATCTCGTTTCCGCGCATCAGCATGCTGGCCAGCCGCATGCCCGGCCTGCAGGCCAAGCTGTTCAGCCTGCTCAGTGCCGAGATCGGCAAGGCGGCGCTGTTGGCGGCCAATTACCGTACCGAGGAGCGCATGGCGGCTTTCCTGCTGGATATCTCCAGCCGCTACGCGCGGCGTGGCTTCTCGGCACACCGCTTCAACCTGACCATGACCCGCACCGAGATCGCCAACTACCTGCGCATGGCGCCGGAAACGGCCAGCCGGGTGTTGCGGCGTTTGAGCGACGAAGAAGTCATCGCGGTGAAGCAGCGCGAGATCATCCTGCTGCAACCGGAACGTCTGGCGTTGATGGCGGCCACCGATGACGCAAGCGAATGATGCCCAACCAAGGATGCATGCATGAACAAGCTGTGGGCGTTGTTGTTGCTGGCCGTCACGCTGCCGGCAAGCGCAGCTGATCTGACGGTCTCCGCGGCTTCCAGCCTGACCGAGAGTTTCCGCGAGATATCCAGCGCATACGAGACGGCCAACCCGGGCACGAAGGTGGACCTGAACTTCGCCGCCTCCGGCACCTTGCTGCAGCAGATCGCACGCGGCGCGCCGGTCGACGTGCTGGCCTCGGCCGACCAGACCACGATGGCACAGGCCAATACCGAAGGCCTGATCGATCCGGCAACCCAGCACGTATTCGCGCAGAACAGCCTGTGGGTGGTGGTGCCGCCGCAGGCCAGCAACAAGCCGACCACGTTGGCGGCGCTGACCAAGGCCGATGTGAAGCGCGTTGCCATCGGCAATCCCGACAGCGTACCGGTTGGGCGCTATGCACGCGGTGCGCTGCAGCAGGCCGGTGTGTGGCCGGTGGTGCAGGCCAAGATGATCAGCACCCAGAACGTGCGCCAGTCACTGGACTATGTGGCACGGGGTGAAGTGGATGCAGGCTTCGTTTACGCCACCGACGCGCAGGCGATGAGCGAGCGCGTGCAGCGCGCCTTTCAGGTGCCGGTTGCCGGTGGTATCGCGTATCCGTTGGCGATGGTGAAGACCAGCCGCAATGCCGCCGAAGCAAAGCGCTTCATCGCCTTCGTGCGCTCGGCGCAGGGCCAGGCCATTCTGCACAGGCACGGCTTCGGTAGTCCTTGATGGTGGATCTGGACTGGAGCGCGCTGTGGTTGTCGTTGAAGGTGGCCGGCTGGGCGACCGCGATCAACCTCGTGCTCGGTGTCGGATTTGGTGCCTTGTTGGCGCGGCGGCGCTTCCCCGGCCGTGAGTTGCTGGACACGATATTCACCCTGCCGATGGTGTTGCCGCCGACGGTGCTGGGCTATTACCTGCTGGTGCTGATCGGCAGCAAGGGCCCGCTTGGTGCATGGCTGGAAGACAGTTTCGGCATCAATCTTGTGTTTACCTGGCAGGCAGCGGTGATCGCGGCTGCGGTGGCCTCGTTTCCGCTGGTGTTCAAGCCGGCGCGTGCGGCCTTCGAGGATGTGGATGGGCAGCTGGAACAGGCCGCGCGCACCTTGGGTGTATCCGAGCTGGCGCTGTTCTTCCGGGTGACCTTGCCGCTGGCATGGCGCGGCATTCTTGCCGGCTTGCTGCTGGCGTTCGCCCGCGCGATGGGCGAGTTCGGCGCCACCATCATGGTCGCCGGCAGCATTCCCGGCCGCACCCAGACCTTGTCCATCGCCATCTACGAGGCGGTGCAGGCCGGCAATGACGGTCGCGCCAACGCCTTGGTGCTGCTGTCCTCGCTGGTCTGCATCAGCGTGCTGCTGCTTGCCGCGCGATTGGTCGGGCGGCGGCAGGAGGGGGCGCGCAATGTGGCTTGAGCTGGATATCCAACGCAAGCTGCAGGCTGCAGGCCAGCACTTCCAGCTGCAGGCGGCCTTGCGTTGCACACAGCGCAATGTGGTGTTGTTCGGCCCGTCTGGTGCGGGAAAAAGTTTGACCTTGAAGGCGGTGGCTGGATTGCTGCGGCCGGACGCCGGTGTGATCCGTATGCACGGGCAGGCGCTGTTCGATGCGGCTGCCGGCATCAATCTGTCACCACAACGGCGCCGCATCGGCTATGTGTTCCAGGACTACGCCTTGTTCCCGCACCTGACGGTGCGGCAGAACGTGGGTTTTGGCCTGCAGCGAGGCCTGTTGAATCCGCCGCGGAGCCGTCGTATCGATGCGGTCGAGCAATGGTTGCAGACGTTCCGCATCGATCACCTCGGTGACCTGCTGCCGTCGCAGATCTCCGGCGGCCAACGTCAGCGCACCGCCTTGGCGCGGGCGCTGGTGACCAAGCCGCAGGCACTGCTGCTGGATGAGCCGTTCGCCGCACTCGACCACGCCCTGCGTGCGCATCTGCGCCAGGAGCTTGAAACGGTGCTGGACCAGACCGGCATCCCGCTGCTGCTGATCAGCCATGATCCGGAGGACGTGGACATGTTCGGCCAGCAGGTGGTGCATCTGGCTGATGGCCGCGTGCAGGCCTGATTCTCCGCGTAACGATTAGTCCGGCTTGCCGTCCGCACGTGGGCGCCAGTAGATCCACCCCAACCGCAGCAACCACGGTGCAAGCACCAGCAGCCAGCCGGCGGCGGCGACGGCATGCCAATGCCAGGGATCATCCAGTAGCGGCGCCAGGATGCGCAGCACTGCAACCAGTTGCAGGCCGAGCAGGGCGACCCATGCGACCACCGGCATCACCAGTGCACGCCCGGAATGGCCTTGGGTCACACGCGTGACCATGGCCACCAACAGGCTGCCGAACAGGCCGATCGCCAAGGCATGTAGTGGCGCGCGTTCCAGCCAGCCGGTATGGCCGGCAAGCGCAGCGATGTCCTGCAGCAGATACAGCAGCATCGCCAGCGGCCACCACGCCAGTCCGTAAAAAAGCACGCTCAACAGCGGCGGCTTGGGTCCGCGCGGCCACCAACGCCACAGCGAGTACAGCGACAACAGCAGCAGGCCCGCATCGGCCAGCAGCGTCGCCAGTGGCTGCTGCAGCTGTTCCCCGGCCAGATGCAGCAGGCACAGTCCCCACAGGATCGCCAACCATTGTGGTGGCCGCCATGCCTGGTAGCCCGGCACCACGTTGCCGGCGAAGAACGGAAACATGCGGTGGGCGACGCTTGCGTAGATCGGCAGCAACAGCCCGAAGGTGCCAAGCGACACGCTCAGTGCCTGCCAGCGGATATCAGCACCTGTGGCAGCGGCGGCGAAACCGAGCAGGCCGATCCAGCCCATCAGCAAGCCGGACCAGCATGACCACGCATGCCAGGTGCGGCCTTTCTCCTGCAACAGCAGGCGGCCGAGTACGACCAGCCCGAATGCCCATCCCAGCGCCGCCAGCAACAGGGCCAACCACATCCCGGGTTGCCAACCGCTGCTGGCGGTCAGCAGCGCGATCTGCGCGCCGAACAGTCCGCTACCAACGCCTGCGTATTGCCACCGCGGCAGTGCCGGCAATCCCATCCAGCGTGGGAATACGGTCAACAGGAAGCCGAAGATGAAACTGGGCAGCACCAGGTACTGCATCCACAGCCCATGCAGCCAGGCCGGCGGCACGGCGGGCACGGGCAGGGGGCTGCCCAGCTGCAAGCCGGCCAGCCAGAGCGCCCACCAAGCCATCGCCAAGCCGAGATTGCAGACACCGATGAAGAACAGCAGCCGGTGTGGCGCATTGAATAGCTGCACGCGGGTCGTGAAAGTTTCCACGCAGCGAGTATCCGCCCCTTCGTCGCCGCCGGGACTGACCAATATCAAGGCCGGCGCCATCAGCAGAAAGCCGCGGCAAGCATCGCCAGATCAATGGCTGGCCGTAGCCCGGGTAAGCGCAGCGCACCCGGGGCGGTTGGTGCGGAGTGGGAGGGACGCCCAGATCCGTCGGCGTGGCGTTCGCACAGGAGTGAGCCACAGCACACATCGCGAGATTGAACGAAAGCCCTTAGCCCGGGTAAGCGCAGCGCACCCGGGGCAGTTGGTGCGGAGTGGGAGGGACGCCCAGATCCGTCGGCGTGGCGCTCACGCAGGAGCGAGCCACAGCACACATCGCGAGATTTAACCAAAGCCGTAGCCCGGGTAAGCGCAGCGCACCCGGGGCGGTTGGCGCGGATACGGATGCCCGGACCGCTCTTCCCGGGTGCGCTGCGCTTACCCGGGCTACGTTGCTGCGGGCGAGTGTGGTGCACCCTGGACGATAGTGGCCAGATCGTGATGGCAGGCAATCCGCCTGCCGCGGTGCGATGATGGAGCACGGGCGTAGCTGGCGTACCCCGCGGCCTGTGGGGGCTGATTGGCGGCGGGTCGACGCAACACGCCAGCGGCAAGTCATCTCTTCTTGCGGGGAAGCAGAAAGATGTTCCGGAGCAGCCTCGAAACAGCACCACTGGCACGCGGGTTCACCTTGATGGCATCGCTGCTGCTTGTGCTGTGCGCCTTGCTGCTGCTTGCACCTGCGCCGCTGCTGGCTGCGACCGAAGAAAGCACCGCCCAGGCGCATGCCCCAGCGACGGTGCGCTATTACAACCGTGACATCCTGACCTTCCGCAGTGCGTTCATGGGGCGCTCGCCCTTGCAGCGGGCGCAGGTTGCCGAATTCAACATCAAGCGCATCGTCGACGAGCCGGGAACGCCCGGCGTCACCTTCAACGATACCGCGGCCGGTGTGATCCTGCTGCTCGGCGGGGAAGTCGTCACCCTCATCACGCCTGCCGATGTGGATACCGCGCAGGGCCAGAGTCTGGCCCAGGTACGCGAGGAGGTGCGCAGCCGGCTTGGCGAGGCGGTCGCCGCCGCTGAGCGCGAGCGTGCGCCGGGACGGGTGCTTCGCGGTGTGCTGCACAGCCTTGTCGCCACCGCACTGGCCGCCGCCTTGGCCTGGGTGATGGCCTGGCTGGCACGTCAGCTGCGGGCGGCGATGCTGGCCTGGGTGGGTAAAAAAGCCGGGACGTTGCGTAGCGTGCCGGTACGGCAGATGCTGCATGGGGCCAATGCGCTGGCCGACTGGTTGTCGCGCGCCTTGCTGCTGGTGGCGGTGCTGGTGCTGGCCGAGGAATGGCTGCGCTATGTATTCCATCAGTTCGACTACACCCAGCCGTGGGCAACGACGATGACGTTGTGGCTCGCTGCCCAGGCCAAAGCCTGGTTGTGGGCGGGGGTGGCGGCCATCCCGGGGCTGGTGACGGCGCTGATCATTTTCCTGCTGGCACGCCTGGCCAGCCAGATCATCGGCATCCTGTTCCGCGGCGTGCAGCATGGGCGTTTCCAGTTGTTCGGCATCGACCGCCAGTTGGCCGAACCCAGCCGCAAACTGATCGTCGCGGGCATCTGGCTGTTTGCGCTGGTGATGGCCTATCCCTATCTGCCCGGCTCGGGCAGTGATGCGTTCAAGGGCCTGACGGTGCTGCTGGGCGTGATGATCTCGCTGGGCGGATCGAGCATCGTCGGCCAGGCGGCGGCGGGTTTCACCCTGCTGTATTCAAGGACGATGTCGGTCGGCGATCTGGTCAAAGTGGCGGAGGTGGAAGGGCAGGTGATACAGATCGGTTTGTTCACCACCCGCATCCGCACCCTTACCGGGGTGGAGGTCAGCCTGCCCAACATGCATGTGCTCAGCGGCAAGCTGCTGAACTATTCGCGTGATCCGCAGGCGGCTGGCATGTGGCTGGAAACCGGCGTGACCATCGGCTATGACACGCCGTGGCGGCAGGTGCATCGGCTGCTGCTGGACGCGGCTGGCAGGACCGGGCATGTGCAGCACGCACCGCCTGCCTACGTGTTGCAGACCGCGCTCAACGACTTCTACGTAGGGGTTCACCCCCGTTTTCACGGACACTTACAAGAAGGCCGATCGAGGCCATGAGGAGTGTTCATGTCAAAGCGTCGCAAGTTCAGTGCCGAGTTCAAGCGTGGCGCGGTGGAGCAAGCCAGTCGGCCCGGTGTCAGCTGCGCCCAGGTGGCCCGTGAGCTGGGCATCCGCGACAGTCTGCTGACCCGCTGGAAGCGGGAGGCGGAGACGGTGGGGAAAGCCGCCTTTGCGGGTACCGGGAGCCCGCGTGACGAGGAGGTTGCCTGGCTCAAGCGCGAGTTGGCCAGGATCACCAAGGAGCGGGATTTTTTGCGCGAAGCGGCGACGTTCTTTGCCAAGGGATCATCCTGAGGTATCAGGTGATCGAACGTTGCCGCGATGAGTTTCCGATTCGCCTGATGTGCCGCTGCCTGCGGGTGTCAACCAGCGGCTACTACGACTGGAGCAAACGACTGCCCAGCCCTCGTCAATGCGATAACGAGCGCTTGCTGGGCCGTATCCATGCGCTGCATCAGGACAGCCGGGGCACGCTGGGTGCCGGCCGCATGCAGGAGGATCTGGTCGAGGAAGGGTTGATGGCCAGTCGGAACCGGGTTGCCCGGCTGATGGCGGTAGCCGGCCTTCAGGGCTGGCCACGCCCGAAACGGCGTGGTCAGCGCGCCCAACCGGCACTGACGCCGCCGGGCGTGCGCAAGCTGCTGGAGCGTGATTTCAGCGCCTTGGAGCCGGAAACCAAGTGGGTGACCGACATCACCGAGATCAAGACCCAGCAGGCCAAGCTGTATCTATGCGTCGTGCTGGACCTGTTTGATCAGCGCATTGTGGGCTGGTCCATGCATCATCGGCAGGACCGGCAGATGGTGATCAGAGCGGTGCAGATGGCGGTTTGGCAACGGCAGGAGCGGCATCCGCTGATCCTGCACTCCGACCGCGGCAGTCAATTTCGTAGCGGCGATTACCAGGGCTACCTGGCCGCCAATGGCCTGCTTTGCTCGATGAGTGCGGTGGGGCATTGTGGCGACAATGCCGCCTGCGAGGGGTTCTTTGGTCTGCTCAAACGCGAGCGGATCTATCGCACAACGTATCCAACACTCGATGCCGCCCGGTCCGATGTGTTCGAATACATCGAGCGCCGCCACAACCCCAGGATGCGACGGCGTCGGGTCAAGCAGGACCAGAAGTTTTCAGCCCTTTCCAAACAGTCCGTAATTTCGGGGTAGAACCCTTCATCCGGGGCATCTCTGGAAGATGGTGGTTACCAAGCCAAACCAGCCCCCAGGAGCCCCGGATGAACCTGCATAAACATGCCCGTTTGAGCCCTCGCGGTCGAGCCCTGCTTGTGGACCGCATCCTTGTTCAAGGCCTACGCGCCGAAGAGGCGGCCCATGCCGCCGGCGTCAGCGTGCGCACCGCCTACAAATGGCTCAAGCGTTTCAGCCAGGAAGGGCCGGATGGCCTGCTCGATCGCTCCTCCCGTCCTCATCACTGTCCGCATGCAACTCCGCAGGCGGTAGTGGATCGGGTGTTTGAACAGCGACGTGCGCGCCAGACCTATCGCCAGATCGCCGAACAGTTGCCGGTGGCGCCGAGCACGATTGCCCGCCTGCTGCGGCGCGCTGGTTTGCACCGGCTGGCCGAGTTGGAGCCGGCACCGCCGACCAACCGCTACGAATACGCCCGGCCCGGCCAGTTGCTGCATTTGGATATCAAGAAACTGGGGCGCTTCCGCCAGCCCGGCCATCGCGTTACCGGCAATCGTCAGATCAACTCTCGCGGCGGCGGTTGGGAGTATGTCCATCTGGCCATCGACGACCACTCGCGCGTGGCCTTTGCCTCCATCGAGCCGGATGAGCGCGCCCGCAGTGCCGGCCGGGCCCTGTTGCTGGCCGTGCGTTACTACCGTGGGCTGGGCCTGCGCTTCGAGCGCGTGCTGACCGACAACGGCGCCTGTTACAGATCACGCAGCTTCCGCCGTCTCGTGCGCCGGCTCGGTATGCACCACCTGCGCACCCGGCCCTACACGCCGCGCACCAACGGCAATGCCGAGCGCCTGGTGCAGACCAGTCTGCGCGAGTGGGCCTACGCACGCGCCTATGACAGCTCCGAACAGCGCGCCCATGCGCTCGGGCCGTGGCTGCATCACTACAACTGGCACCGGCGCCATGCCAGCCTCGGCTACAAACCACCTATTTCCCGAATTCCACTGAACAACGTGTTGGGTTTACACACCTAGCCAATCGATTGAGGTGGCAGGCGGCGACGGACGGTACATCGCGATGGTTCGATGCCAATGGTCAATTGGTGGCGACTGCGTATTGTTGGAGAGACGGTGGTCCGGATGGGCAAACGCACGGGGACTGCCTGTATGGCGAGGGTGCGGTGATTGCGCTGACCGAGATCGGCCGCACGCAGCTCGAAGGGCTCGTCGGCCCCCGCCGGGTCGAAACCGTGGCTCGGCGTGCTCGATCACATAACGCCCAGAACCAAGAGCGATTCGCTGCTTCGAGACCGCCCGACGATCCAGGATTACCTGACTAGTGCCGTTCGTCTTGTGCCGATATCTGAATCGCTTCCCCGCTAGCACTGAATAGTTGCATCGCCACCGGTCACATGCCTGTGATTCAACGCGGCTGGGAAGGCCGTGCTCATCTCCCCCGGCTGTTCTCGAAGGTCCGCTTCTGGCCGAAAGCGGACATCGGTGCCATGCCAAGAGTCCAACTGGCTGGCTGCTGTGACCACTTCGTTTGGCGGCGCTGTCCAACTGCTTGGTTGTTAGTAGCATGACCTGAGCAGGAACCGATGGGTCGCTACACAACTAGCCGAGGCCGGGGTCGAACTGTCGGCGGGCAGCGTGCACGATAGCTATGGCAGCACGCTGGCCGAGACGACCAATGGGCTGTACAAGGCCGAGGTGATCCATCGGCATTCGTGGCGCAATCGCGATCAGGTGGAGCTGGCTCCACGCTGGACTGGGTGTACTGGTACAACCACCAATGACTGCTGGGGGCGATCGGGAACATCCCGCCAGCGGAAGCCGAAGCGGCTTACTATCGGCAGCAAGCCGGTCAGGCCAAAGCGGCCTGACTCAAACCAAATGGCCTCCAAGAAAGTCGGGGCGGTTCAGTCCGGAGCAGGTCTGGGGAGGATGAAATCAGCCCATGCCTGCATCATGGGGCGTCGTTGCTCCAGCAGATCGGTGCGGTGATAGGCAGCTTCGACCTTGTTTTGGACAGTGTGGGCCAGCGCGCGTTCAGCAAGATCCCGAGCATAGCCTTCCTCGCTGCACCAGTCGCGAAAGCTTGACCGGAAGCCGTGCGCGGTGGCTATCCGCTTGTCGCTATCGCTGTGGGCCTTCAGGCGGCGCAATAGCGCAGTTAGGGTCATGTCCGAGAGGACTGTTCGGGAATGGATCGATGGGAAGACCAGATGATCGTGCTTGCCTACCTGTACCTGCAGCAAAGTGATGGCTTGCTCAGAGAGTGGGACTCGATGGGTCTGGCTGGCTTTCATGCGATCGGCAGGAATGATCCAGACTTTGTTGCGCAAATTGACCTCATCCCAAGTCATTCCCCTGACTTCGCCAGAGCGCGCAGCGGTCAAGATCAAAAACAGCAGCGCACGTTTGGTGACATCTAGCTCGTATGTATCCACCAGTCTAGTTTTGACAAACGCCGGGATGTCAGTCCAGGGCATGGCAGGTTGGTGCTCTTGTCGGACCGTCTTGCTGGGTTGTACCGGTAGCAGATGGGTGACTACATCCACAGGGTTGGCTTGGTTGAACCCGTGCGCCCAGCCCCAGGCCATCACGGCATGCAAACGCTGCTTTACCCGGGAAGCGGTCTCCGCTTTTTCCAGCCAGATCGGGCGCAAGACATCGGCCATATGACGGGGCTGAAGTTGGTCCATCGGCAAGGAGCCGATCTTGGGGAAGGCGTACTCGGTAAGCGTGTTGATCCACTGCTGGGCGTGCTTGGCATTCTTCCACCCTGGCTTGAGTTCGGCATGTACCTGTTCTGCCGCCTCTTGGAAGGTTGGCATCACGGGTGCAGCAACTGCGGGCGCCTTGGTCGCCAGGGGATCTTGCCCAAGTGCAATCTCTTCGCGCATTTCGCGAGCCAGCTTGCCGGCAAGGGCGATGCTCACATGCGGGTAGCTGCCGAGGCCTGCATTGCGGCGTTTGCCAGTGGTAGGGCTCACGTAGCGTAGGACCCACTTACCTTGCCCCTTCTTTGTGCGTGAAGGATGCAGGCTTAGGCCGGGGACTCCGCCGTGTGGCAGTGCTGTGCTCCCGGGAGTGGTGCTTCTGGCTTTGATGTCGGTAAGCAGTGCCATGGGTGTCTGGTATGCCATCTGGTATGCCATCCAGTATGCCATCTGGTATGCCATTTCGCGTTGGGTGGTGATGGGTGTTGCTGGACGGTGCTGGATGATGTCACTTGTAAGCCATTGAAAATAAATGGCAAATATATGTTATTTGCGATGCCACTGGATTTCCTTGGACGGATCTATGGCAGTCCCCCTCTCCGCCAGATAAAGAAAAAGGGCTGCCAAAAGGCAGCCCTTTTTCTTTATCTGGCGCGGGACGCGACGCGCGTTTCGCGCGTCGCCCCACACGTTGCTGCGCAACGCGTGGGCCCCTCCCTTTGCCTGCCTCTCCCCGCCCCTGTCGGGGCAGCCCCTCAACAGAGGGGCTTGTTCCACCCGACGATTCAATGTCACGCCTGTGGGCCATCCACGCATGGCGTGGATCTACCGGGAGGCGCATTCGCGTGGTGTGGGAGTGAAGGCCATCCAAGCACGCGATGGATCCACGCATGGCGTGCGAGGGGAGGCCATTCGCACAGAGTGGGGAACCATGCCCTGTGCGAATGGCGTGTGCTCAGAACGTGTAGCCCAGCCCCAGCTGGATGCCGTTCTGGGTCTGGCCGTCGCGACGTTCGCCCACGTAGTCGACCATCACCGACAGGCGCTTGCTGGCGCGGCTGGTGATGCCGAGGTTCCAGGCCAGCACCTGCTCGCCGACGGTCTGGCTGCTGGCACCGAACAGCAGGTCCGGGGCGGCGGTGAAGCCGTTGCTGTAGCGGGCCTGGGTATCGCCCAGCTCCTTCTGCCAGAGCACGCGGGCACGCGGGGTGATGCGCTCGCCGTTGTTGCCGTCGAAGGTCTTGAACAACTGCAGGCCTGCGCCCACGCGGATGCTCTCCAGGCTGCCACTGCGGCCGACCAGTGCGGCCGCATCCTGGCCTTCGTTGAAGCGCGTGGCCGAGGTGCGCGTGTAGTCGATCACCGGCAGCAGCGGCTGGATCACCACGCCGTTGCCGGTGGTGAACGAGAACGCATGCTCCACGCGTGCGGAAATCGCGTCGTTGCTGTACTTCGCACGCAGCGGTCCCTGCAGGCCTTCAATGCCCTCGATGCTGCGGCGGGTGTCGTGGCGCAGGTCGGTGTAGCGGACGGCGGCGGACAGATAACCGCGCGAATACACTGCATCCATGTAGGCGCCGACATCCAGCGCGCGGACATCACCGGTGAATCCTGCGCCTTCGCTGGCCTTGGTCGACATGTCGGCCGCGGCAAGGCTCACGCCCAGTGTCACACGGTCGTCTGCCAGGCGGGTATCGGCACCGAGCACGATGCCGCCGATGGTGTGGCTAAGGCCGGCGACGCCACCGTCAGCGTCGATCCGGCCGTGGCTGCCGAACCCCCGCGCCCAGAAGCTGTGGTTGCGTCCGGCGTCGCCCGCGTCACTGCCCGCATCTGCCGGTGCGACCAGGTGCATCGCCAGCTGGTTGAACAGGCGATTGCCGGTCATCGCCGATTGCGCCGAGGCCGCCTGCGCGGCCTGTGCCGCCAGGCCATCAGCATCGCCACCGCTGCGCGAAGCGGCCTGATGCTGCTGTACGACATTGCCGATGCTGCCGATCAATGCGTTGTCGGCCAGGCGCAGGCTGGCATGCGCGTCACCGCGCAGGGCTCCCGCCTGGCGCGTGATGTCATCGCGGTCAGCAAACTGCAGGGCGCCCAGCAGTCCGCTCATCGACGGCGTGCGCTGCGCGGCCGCCTGCTGCAGCGCGAGGCCCAGGCCGTCGCCGGATTGCGCATTGCCGAACAGCCGGGTGTCGTCGAAGGAGGGATTGGCGGTCAACCAGATGCCGCTGCCGGTCTGGTTGACCGCGAAGCTGAGCAGCGAATTGTGGCGGGGGCGGAACACCGCGCCGGGCGCGGTGAGGTCGACCGCGCTGCCGGCTTCGCCACTACGCTCGACGTACTGGAAACGCCCTTCGATGAAGTCCGACACCGGCGCTGCGCGGGTCAGGGTGTCGGGCGTAGCGGTGCGGCACCACAGGCCAGCGTACTCACCGTTCGACGGGCCGCAGGGGGCGACGGGCAGCTGCAGGGCGCTGGCATCCACCTGGGTCCCGACCAGGTGGTTCTGCTGCCCGGCCGGGAAGAACGCCTGCTTGACGTCCAGTGTCAGCCTGGCGCTGGGGGCAATGCTCAGCACGGTGCGGTTGATGTTGCCGAACAGGTTGTAGTCACCCGCCTGCGGGTCTTCATCGACCAGGAAGTAGCGGGCTTCTTCCAGCGTGAGTGCCGGCGCGGTGCGCTGGCTGTCGACCTGGAAGGCCAGGTTCGCGCCGTCCTTGAGGTTGATGTAGCGGCCCTTGCCGATCCGGAAGCGCTCGCTGGTGAACACGTCGTCGCCACCGGGCGCCAGCGCCTCCAGCGAGTACGGGCGCATGACGATGCCGGACGGTGCGAGCGTGCCGCCGTCGTTGATGTCGATCGTGGCGTTCAAGGAGCCGTTGCCGGTCAGCACGCCGCCGCGTTCGATCACGGTCAGGCTGCGCAGTGCGCCCTGCTGCAGTTCGATGCGTCCGCCATTGCGGGCGCCGATGGCTTCGGCGTGGTGGATCCAGCCATTCTGCTGCAGGCGCAGCGTGCCACCATCGGCCACTACATACTGCGCGGCTGAGGCGGAATCCAGCGACCAGACGCCGCCCTTGCCGATGCGGATCACACCGAAGGCGTCGTCCAGCCGGATGTCCGGGGCCGATTGCTGGAAGTAGCGCAGGTTGGCCAGCGCATTGGTGTAACGGCCGCGCACGGCCAGGTTCGGATTGAGGTCTCCGCTCACTTCCTTGTCGATGGAGAGCACGTCGCCGGGCTGGACGTAACCGGCTTCGGTAACGACGCGATCACTGTAGAAGGTCACGCCGGGATATGCGGTGCAGTTGCCTGCCGCGCTCTGGTCGCGGGTGGGGCAGAAGCGCGTGGCCACGGCCGCCACGTTCGGGTCGAAGTAGCGCAGGAAGCCCGACTGCTGGGTCAGTTCATAGTGCGCCTGGACGATGCGCGCTTCGATGACCGCGAAGTCGGTCGGGCCGAACATGTCCTTGTAGTACTTGATGTACTTGTCCTGACCCGGGTACGGGGTAGGACCGTTCGGGCCGGATTCGCCATGGATGCCCAGCACCGTCTGCGTGTAGTTGCCGTGCGCCGGCAGCAGGCCGAACTGCGTCACCCTGCGCTTGACGCCGGCCACGAAGGCGTCGGCGCAGGCCGAGTAGCAGCCGCCGTCCAGTACGGTGTCCAGCCCATGCTGGCGGATGATGGCGCCCATGCCCACGCCACCGGAGGCGGCCCCGCCCGGCGAGTTGCGGAACACCACCTGGCGCAGCGGCGTACCACGGGCCTGCGCGGCCAGGACGTAGGCCTCCAGCGTCTGCGGATCGGTCGCCAGCACGTTGCCGGTGTAGTAGAGCGTGTCTCCATTCACATGGAAGGCACTGGCATGGGCCTGCGGCGCGGCAGCGATGCCGAGCAGTGCTGCAACAAGGGCGCTGCCGAGGACGGTGGCGCGACGGGCGGGGAGGGTGGGGTATCGATGCATGCGGAATTCCACGGAAAGGAGTGGAGGGCGGCAGGCGCCTCTCCAGACCGCTAACGCAGCTGCAGGGGTTTCTCCCCCAGTCATCGCGCTCGGGCGCCCATGCAGGCGCCGGGGCGGAGCATTCGTGCCGCGCGGGTTACCATGTGCGCATCACTTGCTGGAGCCTTCCCCCCATGAGCGCTGAAATCCTCGTCCCCGTGTCCTTCGGCGAGCTGCTGGACAAGATCTCGATCCTGCAGATCAAGTCCGAGCGCATCAGCGACGAGGGCAAGCTGGCCAACGTGCGCAGGGAGCTGTCGGCGCTGGAGCAGACCTGGATGGCGCACCCGGCGGCGGTGAAGGACATCGCCAAGCTGCGTGCCGAGCTGAAGGCGGTCAACGAGCAGCTGTGGGACATCGAGGACGACATCCGCCTGAAGGAGAAGGCGCAGGCGTTCGACCAGGGCTTTGTCGACCTGGCGCGCAGCGTCTACCTGCGCAACGATGAGCGTGCGCGGATCAAGAAGGCGATCAACCTGGCGCTGGGCTCGGCGTACGTGGAAGAGAAGTCCTACCAGGACTACGCGCAGCGCGGGTGAGGTGGATCCGCCGGGCGTGGCCCGGCGCTACCGATGATCCGTCGACTCAGGTGAGGTGGTCCGCTACGTAACGTTCGAATGCCGCGATGCCGTCTTCGACGGTGATCAGTTCCATCACATCGTCGAACTCGATCTTGGTGCCCCATTTCAGGTCGGCAGCCTGCTTGGCCAGATACTTGCGCGCGGCATCGTCGTAGCGATCCACGCAGTAGCGGCGGTCAGAGTACGGGCCGCTGCGGTTCGGGTTGCTGGCCGCATGCAGGCCCAGCACTTTGGCGCCCATCGCGTTGGCGATATGCATCGGGCCCGAGTCCGGGGTCATCACCAGGTTGGCGCGGGCGAGCAGGGCGGGCAGCTGCTTGAGCGTATCCTTGCCGACCAGGTCCAGCGCTGGCGTATGCAGTTGCGCCTGGATGGCATCGGCCATGCTGCGCTCCAGTTCGCTGCGGCCACCGCACAGCACCACCCGCCAACCGCGCTGTGCGGCGTGGTTGGCCACGGCTGCATAGCGGTCTGCGTACCAGTTGCGGCGCACGTGGCTGGAACAGGGCGAGATCATCAGCACCGGGCGGCCATCGTCCTGCCACTGCGCCGCAGCCCACTCGTACGCGGATTGCGGCACGGCCAGATCCCAGCTGACCTCGGTCTGGCGCAGGCCCAGCGGCTCGCAGAAGCTGCCGATGGCGTCCAGCACATGGATGCCGGGGCGGTCGGGGATGCGCTCGTTGATGAAGAGCCCGTGCAGGTCCTTGGAGCGGCTGCGGTCGTAGCCGATGCGGCGCTCGGCGGGAATGAAGGCCGACAGCAGGTTGGCGCGGAACGCCACCTGCATCTGCAGCAGCGCTTCAAAACGCCCCGGTGGCAGCTGTTTGCGCAGCTCCTTGACCCCTGCCATGCCGCTCTTCTTGTCGAAGGCGTGGAAGGTGACGCCGGGCAGGCCGTCGAGCAGTTTGTGGCCGACCTTGTCGATGATCCAGTGGATCGGCGTGTCCGGACGCGCAGCCTGCAGGGTGCGCACCAGGGGCACCACGTGGGTGACGTCGCCGAGTGCGGACAGGCGCAGGAGGCACAAGGAGGAGGACGCTGATGCCATGTGTTGTTAGACTCAATGAAATGGTCGCATTCGACGCCAATGAAGCGCTGACGCCATGCCGCGAGGGTCGCGGCATCGGGGCCATTCTGTTCGACCGCGAGCGGCTGCGGCAAGCCGAGGTTGGCCTGTTCTCGCCCCAGCACTGGGGCAGCAAGGCCCGGCCGGTCGGCGAGGGCGGTCGCGGCAGCGCCTGGTTCATTGATGCGCCGTTCGGCGCCAGCGTGCTGCGCCACTACCTGCGCGGCGGCCTGGCAGCGAAGATCAGCCATGACCAGTACCTCTGGCGCGGGTCGGACCGGACCCGGAGCTTTGCCGAATTCCGCCTGATGCGCGCCCTGCGCGAGAAGAAGCTGCCGGTGCCCCGGCCGATCGCCGCGTACTACATGCGCGAGGGCCTGCGTTACCGCGCCGCGATCCTGATGGAGCGGATCGAGGGCGTGCGCTCGCTGGCCGACCGCGCATTGGTTGCCGGCCGCGGCGCCCCGTGGGAGGAGACCGGGCGGTTGATCGCCCGCTTCCACCGTGCCGGCCTGGACCATGCCGACCTCAACGCGCACAACATCCTGTTCGATGGCAACGGCCACGGCTGGCTGATCGACTTCGACCGCGGGGTGATCCGCATACCGGCCACCGCCTGGCGCGAGCGCAACCTCAAGCGCCTGCTGCGTTCGCTGATCAAGCTGCGTGGCGAGCGCAGCGTGGAAGACGTGCATAAGGACTACGCGCGGCTGCGCCGCGCCTATGACATGGCCTGGAACCGGGGCACCTGATGGACTGGTCGTTGCGTTTCCTCGGCGTCGGCAATGCGTCGGCGGTCGAGCTGGGTTCGCCGATGTCGGTGATCGAGCGCGATGGCCGGCCGTGGCTGACCATCGATTGTGGCGGTGAAGGCCTGACCGCGTTCAAGGCCCACTACGGGCACATGCCGCAGGCGCTGTTCGTCACCCATGTGCACCTGGATCACGTGGCCGGTTTCGAGCGGCTGTTCGTGGATACCTTCTTCAGCACGCAGCGCCGCGGCAAGGTGCGCCTGTACGTGCCGGCCACGGTGGTGCCGCTGCTGCACAAGCGCATCGGCGACTATCCGAACGTGCTGGCCGAGGGCGGTGCCAACTTCTGGGATGCCTTCCAGCTGATCGTGGTGGGCGAGGCGTTCTGGCACGAGGGCGTGCGCCTGGAAGTCTTCCCGGTACGCCACCACTGGCCGGAGACGGCTTACGGCCTGCGCCTGCAGGGCGCGCTGACCTGGAGCGGTGACACCCGGCCGATTCCGGAGATGCTGGCCCGCTTCGCCAACGACAACGAGCTGATCGCCCACGACTGTGGCCTGCACGGCAACCCGTCGCATACCGGCGTGGACGACCTGGAACGTGAGTACAGCGCGGAACTGCAGGCACGGATGATGCTGTACCACTACGCCAGCGTGGCCGATGGTGCGGCGCTGGCCGCGCGCGGGCACCGTGTCGCACAGCCGGGGCAGTGCGTGCCGCTGGCCAGCCCGACCGCGCCGCACGTGCTGGCGCAGGACCCGCCGTGACGGACGTGGCCCAGCCTGCGGATGCAGCGCTGGCCGCCGGACTGGAACATCTGGAACGCGCACTGCACACCCCGCAGGTGCGCGGTGACCGTGCGCGTCTTGCGGCGCTGCTGGATGAGGATTTCAGCGAGATCGGCAGTTCCGGCCGCTGTTACGGCCGTGAAGCGGCGTTGGCGGAGATTCCGCTGGAGCGGGCGCAGGTGCAGATCGAATCGGAGCAGTACGCGGTCTCGCTGCTGACGCAGGACCTGGCCCAGGTGCGTTATCGCAGCCGCTATCACCTCGATGGCCAGCCGCAGGGCTGGGTGCTGCGCAGTTCGCTGTGGCGCAGGCACGCACAGGGGTGGCGGGTGGTGTTCCACCAGGGCACGCCCGAGGCACGGTAGCGCTGGGCCATGCCGGGCGAAGCATGTGAAGCCGGGGTCAGATCCCTTTGCCGTGCAAAGGGATCTGACCCCAGTGCAGAAAAGGCGGTGGCCCCGCCGGCTGACCTCGGCGCCCGCGTCGATCGATACCGTTGCTGCCTTCCGGCCCTGGCGGGGTTTTCGACCTAGCGTCGCGAGGGGCCGACGGGGCCACCATAGAGACGTTGGCCGCCCGGTGGGCGGCCAGTTCACGGATCAGGGGAAGCAGCGCGCGATGCGCCAGAGACCACAGCCGGACTGCGCATCGGCTGGCCGATGGCAGGCGCGTAGTCTAGCGCAGGCAGGTGCATCGACGCCAGCTTCACGCGCTGAATCTGCTGTAACCCGTTCCCGCCCACGGCGCCCCGGGCCAGCCCCCGTTGCTAGAATGCCGGCCTGGAGGAACGACCTCCCCCACATCGGGAATCAATGACCAGGACGGCCTGGCCCTACCAAGAGGAGGGCCGTCATGGCCTGGATCTATCTGTTGTTCGCCGGCCTGCTGGAAATCGTCTGGGCCGTGTCCATGAAGCAGTCCGAAGGCTTCACCAAGCTCACCCCCACCGTGGTCACGATCGTTGGCATGATCGCCAGCTTCTGGCTGCTGGCCGTGGCCATGCGCAGCCTGCCGCTGGGCACCGCCTACACGATCTGGACCGGCATCGGCGCGGTCGGCGCATTCGTGGTCGGCATCGTGTTCCTGGGCGAGCAGGTCAGCCCGATGCGGATCGGTGCGGCGGTACTGATCGTTTCCGGCCTGGTGCTGATGAAACTCTCGAGCAGCTGAATGTATTTACTTATGGCGGGGAAAGGAATCTCCGCTTCCAGTAGATATATGCATTTTCGGCAAAACCATTTTGTCCGCCCGTTTTATTTGACGTACGTCATGAAAATGGAGGGCGTGATTCACATGCCGCTGGCACCGACGGTCGCACAGTGCCGCCATTCGTCGGGCGAAACCGGGGAGTTTTCGCCTTGATGGACATGCTTTCGTACCTGTCACCGGGTGTGATCGCGTGAAGATGTGAAGATTTTCAGGAGTTAATGCCTTCAAGCCTTGTTTCCGTATCGGGAGCCGAGGTGGGCCGCATTGTCTCCAAAAAACCTGCCAGCTGTGCCATCCGGTCTTTTCATGGAGATTTACCGATGAACCGCATTTACCGTCTGGTTTTCAATCGCGCCCTCGGCGTAATGCAGGTTGCTTCGGAGGTCGCCCAGAATCCCGGCGGAAGTGCGGTACGCTCGGCACGGCCACCGCGATTGCGGACGCACCAGCTGGCGGTAGCACTGGCAGCCACGCTGGCCAGTGGATCGGCATTCGCGGCCTGCACTACCGCAGGTACGACGGTGACCTGCGCCACCGGCTCCAATACCAATTCTCTGGCCAACAGCATCAATGGCGTGACGCTGGATATCCAGACCGGCGCCGCGCTCAGCGTGCTGCCGGTCGTTGGCGGAAGTGCAGTGAATTTGAGTGGTAATGGCATCACCGTGAACAACCAGGGCACGGTCGATCCCACGATCAACGGTGGCCTGAGCCTGGCGGCGTCGGGCATGGTGCTGGGCAACAACACCGTCGGTGGAAACACCATCAGCGTCAACAATCAGGCAGGCGGGGCGATCAAAGGCCTGGTCAACATCGGCTCCATCTTCGGTTTCGGCGGACAGGCGCTGGTGGTGCAGAATGCTTCCGGCGGTGTCAGCAACATCGTCAACGCCGGTAATGTGGACATGTCGATCTTTGGTGCAGGCCTGTTGACCACGGCCGATGCGGCATCGATCGTCAGCTACGGTGGTGCGCAGACCACTCTCGACAACACCGGCACCATTACCGGCCGCATAGGGTTCCAGGGTTCGGCCACGGCGGGGGCCGGCAATACCTTCCTCAACGCAGGAACCATCAACGGCAGTGTGAACCTGGGCAGTTCGGTCACCGGCAACACCTTCACCGCCGTGTCTGGTTCCAGCGTCAATACCGCCGGTATCGGCGTGGCCGGGCAGGTCGGCGCGCTTGCGGTGAATCTGGCCGCGGCCGGCATCGTCGACGGTGGTTCGGCGTCCAACAACAGCCTGGTGCTGCAGAACAGCGCCACCGGCCCGGGCAGCGGTACCGGTGGGGTGGTGACCACGCTGGGCTGGAACCAGTACATCAACTTCCAGAGGCTCACCGTCAACAGCGGTACCTGGAACCTGCAGGGTGCGTGGGCTGGTGCAGGCACGACCACGCTCAATGATGGTCTGGTCAATTTCAATAATGCCGGTTCCTTCGGCACAGGGCTGTTCACCGCCAACGGGGGTGCCATCGCCTCCTCCACGGCCGGTCTGAATCTGGCCAACGCTTTCAGCCTTGGTGGCAATCTGTCACTCGCGGGGACCAATGCGTTCAGCCTGGGTGGCGTGCTGTCCGGTACTGGCGGGCTGACGGTCAACAACACCGGCATCGTTACTCTCGGCGGCGCAAACCTGTTCTCCGGCGGCGTCAACCTCAATGCCGGCGGCCTGGTACTGGGGAATGCCGGTGCACTGGGCAGCGGCAACCTGACCGTGGGTGGCAGCGCTTCGTTGGATACGACGGCGGGCTTCACCCTGGGCAACAATCTGGTGATCAATGGCGGGGGCTCGCTGAACCTGCTGGGCAGCAATGCGCTGTCATTGAACGGTTCGATCTCCGGTGCCGGCAACGTGACCAAGAACGGCGCGGGCACGTTGACCTTGAATGGTGCCAACTTGCTGACCGGTAACTTCAGCCTTGCCGGGGGCTCGCTCGCGCTCGGCGCGGGCGGCAGCCTGTCGCCCACGGGTGCGATGACGCTGGGCGTTGGCACCACGCTGGACCTGACGGCAGCGGCCAACCAGACCATCGGCTCGTTGGCCGGCCTCGGCGGCACGGTCAATCTGGGCAGCCACACTCTGACCTTGGGCGGGCTGGGCGACACCAGTTACAGCGGCACGTTCGGCGCCGGCACGGGTGGCCTGATCAAGCAGGGCATCGGTGTGCAGACCCTGTCCGGCGTAAACAACCTCAGCGGCGGTGTTGCGCTCAACGCCGGCGGCTTGTTGCTGGGCAACGTGGCAGCGTTGGGCAGCGGCACGCTGTCCGTCGGCGGCAATGCCACGCTGGATGGCACGACCGGGTTGGCGTTGACCAATGCCGTCAACCTCGGTGCCGGCGCCAGCCTGAATCTGCTGGGCAACCAGGCGCTCACCTTCAACGGCGTGATCGGTGGCGCTGGCGGCCTGATCAAGAATGGCGCGGCAACCCTGACGCTCAACGGCGCCAATACGTTCGGCGGCGGTCTGGCGCTCAACGCCGGCAGTCTGGTGCTGGGCAATGGCGGTGCACTGGGAGCCGGCGCACTGAACGTCGGCGGCGCGGTATCGCTCGACGCCAGCACCGGGCTCACCGTGGGCAATGGCATCACACTGGGCGCCGGCGGTTCGCTCAATGTGCTGGGCTCGAACGCGCTGACGCTGGGGGGTGTCATTGGCGGGACCGGCAGCCTGGTCAAGAACGGCGCTGCCACGCTGACGCTGGGTGGTGCGAACACCTTCACCGGCGGCCTGGCCATCAATGCCGGCAAGGTCGCGGTGGGCAGCGGCGGCAGCCTGGCTGCCGGCGGTGCGGTCAGCCTGGCCGGCGTGGGCGCTGACCTGGACATCTCGCTGGGGGGCAACCAGACCATCGGTGCACTGTCCGGCATCGCCGGCAGCACGGTGACGTTGGGCAGCAGCACGCTCACCTTCGGTGATGCCACCAACCAGACCTTCGCCGGCGTGATCGGCGGCACCGGTGGCCTGATCAAGCAGGGCACCGGCGTGCAGACGCTGACCAGCGCCAACACCTTCAGCGGTGGGGTAAATCTTGCCGCCGGTGGCCTGGTGCTGGGCAACGCCGGTGCGCTGGGAAGCGGTGCGCTGACCGTAAGTGGCAACGGTTCGCTGGACGCCACTGCTGCGCTGAACCTGGGCAATGCGATCAACCTTGGCGCGGCATTGACCCTGCCGGGCAGCCAGAACCTGACCCTGGCCGGCAACATCACCGGCACCGGCAGCCTGGTCAAGAACGGTGCGTCGACGTTGACCTTGAACGGCACCAACACCTTCAGTGGTGGACTGAGCGCAAACGCCGGAAGTCTGCTGCTGGGCAACAACGGTGCGCTGGGTACCGGAGCGCTCAGCGTCGGCGGGAGTGTTTCGCTGGACGGCAGTGCCCCCCTGAGCCTGGCCAATGATGTCGCGCTCGGTGGTGGTGCGCTGCTGACGCTGCCGGGCACACAGGCCATCACCCTGGGCGGCGCGGTTTCCGGCGCAGGTGGCCTGGTGAAGAACGGTGCCAGCTTGTTGACCCTCAACGGCGCAAATACCTTCAATGGTGGGCTGACGCTCAACGGTGGTGGCCTGCTGCTGGGCAATGCCGGTGCACTCGGCACGGGCGCACTGAATGTCGGCGCAAGCGCGACGCTGGACAGCAGTGTCGCGCTCAGCCTGGGCAATGCGGTGAATCTGGGCGGAGGCACGGTACTGAACCTGCTTGGCACGGAGAATGTAACGCTGGGCGGTGTCATCGCCGGAACCGGCGAACTGGTCAAGAACGGCGCTTCGACGCTGACCTTGAATGGCTCCAACACCTTCTCCGGTGGTGTCGGCCTCAATGCCGGTGTGCTGCGGCTGGGCAATGCCGGCGCACTGGGCACCGGCGCACTGGATGTGGGTGGCAACGCGTCGCTGGATGCCAGCGCCGCACTGAACCTGGGCAACAGCATCGGCCTGGCCGCAGGTGCCAATCTGACCGTGCTGGGCAGCAACGACCTGACGCTGGGTGGGCCGGTGTTCGGCGCCGGTGGATTGATCAAGGACGGTGCGGCACGGTTGACCCTGAGCGGTGCCAACCTCTATGCCGGCGGCACCACCATCAACAACGGCACGCTGGCGCTGGGGGCCGGTGGCAGCCTGGCGGCGGGCGGCGATGTGACGCTCGGCAATGCCGGCGCGGGCTTCGACATTTCCGCGGCCGGCGGCAACCAGACCATCGCTGCGTTGAACGGCGTGGCCGGAACCGCGCTGACGCTGGGCGGCAATTCGCTGACCTTCGGCAGCAATGCCAACGCCAGCTTTGATGGCGTGATCAGCGGCACTGGCGGCCTGGTCAAAACCGGTACTGGCATCCAGACGCTGTCCGGTGCCAACACCTTCAGCGGTGGCCTGGCGCTCAATGGCGGTGGGCTGGTGCTGGGCAACGCCGGTGCGCTGGGGACCGGCGCGCTCGGTGTGGGTGGCACCGTCAGCCTCGACAACACGGTGGCACTGAACCTTGCCAACGCGGTGAACTTCGGCGCCGGCACGCAGCTGACTCTAGGCGGCGGCAGTGACCTCACCCTGGGCGGCGTGCTGAGCGGCAACGGCAGCCTGGTCAAGAACGGTGCTGGCCTGCTGACGCTCAACAACAGCAACACCTTTGGCGGCGGCCTGACCTTGAATGGTGGCGGCCTGGTGGTCGGCGCCAGCGGCGCGCTGGGCACCGGTGCGTTGAATGTGTCCGGCAGCACCACGCTGGATGCCGGCGCTGCGGTGACGCTGGGCAACGCCGTGAACCTGGGATCGGGCGTGGCACTGACCCTGCCGGGAAGCAACGCGCTGACCCTGGGCGGCATCGTGGCCGGCAATGGCAGCCTGATCAAGAACGGCACCGCCACGCTGACGCTGGCAGGGGCCAGCACCTACAGCGGTGGTACCACCATCAACGCCGGCACGCTGGCGCTGGGCACGGGCGGCAGCCTTGCCGCAGCGGGCGATGTCACGTTGGGAGCAGGCGCTGGCTTCGATATCTCCGGTGCCGGCAGCAGCCAGACCATCGGCGCGCTCAACGGTGCTGGCGGAAGCACGCTGGCGCTGGGCGGCAATTCGTTGACCTTCGGTACGGCCGGCAACGCCGCGTTCGACGGCGTGATCAGTGGCAGCGGCGGGCTGATCAAGGTAGGCACGGGCGTACAGACGCTGTCCGCGGCCAACACCTTTGGCGGCGGCGTGACGCTCAACGCGGGCGGACTGGTGCTTGGCAATGACGCGGCGCTGGGCAGCGGCGTACTGACCGTTGGTGGTGCCGCCACGCTGGATACCACCGGCCTGGCAGCGCTGACCAACAACATCGCGCTCAACGCCGGGCTGACCGTGCTCGGGACCAATGCACTGACGCTCAACGGCGTCCTATCCGGGGCCGGCAGCCTCACCAAGAATGGCAGCGCGACGCTGACCTTGAATGGCATCAACACCTACACCGGTGGCACCAACATCAACGCCGGCACGCTGGCGCTGGGGGCCGGTGCCAGCCTGGCGGCGAGCGGTACCGTGAACCTCGCCACCGGCGCCACGCTGGATCTGTCTGCCGGCAGTGGCACGCAGCAGTTCGGCACGCTGGTCGGCAACGGTACGGTGAACCTCGGTGCCAACTCGATCGAGGTCGGCGGCGCCACCAATGGCACCTTCAGTGGCTCGATCGCAGGCACGGGGGGCCTGACCAAGGTCGGTGCGGGCATCGAGACGCTGACCGGTGCCAATACCTACACCGGCGGGACCTTCATCAATGCCGGCACGCTGGCGATTGGTCCGGGCGGCAGCCTGGCCGCCACCGGTGCGGTCACGCTGAGCGCCGCAGGCACCGGCTTTGATATCTCCACCGCAGGGGCCAGCCAGACCATCGGGGCGTTGAATGGCGTGGCGGGCTCGACGGTGAGCCTGGGGGCACAGACGCTGACACTCGGTGGCGTTGGCAACAGCCTCTTCGATGGCGCGATTTCCGGCACCGGTGGCCTGGTCAAGAATGGCGCCGGGATTCTCACGCTGGGCGGCGCCAATCTCTTCAGCGGTGGCGTTGCACTCAACGGCGGTGGCCTGGTGGTTGGCAACAACGCTGCGCTCGGCAGCGGTGCGTTGACGGTCGGAAGCAACGCAACGCTGGACGCATCGACCGGTGCCAGCCTGGCCAACAACATCAGCCTGGCAGCGGGTGCCAATCTTGATCTGCTCGGCAGCCAGTCGCTGGCACTGGGCGGTGTGATCTCGGGTACAGGTGGGTTGATCAAGGACGGTGCGGCCACGGTAACCCTGAGCGGTGCCAACACCTACACCGGTGGTACCACCATCAACAGCGGCACGCTGGCGATCGGTGCCGGTGGCAGCCTCGCCGCAACCGGCGCGGTGAACCTGGCCGGTACCGGTACGCTCGACATCTCCGCGGGCAACCAGGCCATCGGTTCGCTGGCCGGCGTGGCCGGCAGCACGGTGGCGCTGGGCGGCAGCACGCTGACCCTGGGCGGCACGGTGGACAGCACCTTCAACGGTGTGATCGGCGGCAGTGGTGGCCTGGTCAAGAACGGCGCGGGCGTGCAGACGCTCAATGGCGTCAACACCTTCAGCGGCGGCGTGGCGCTCAACGCCGGTGGCCTGGTGGTCGGCAACGATGCTGCGCTGGGCACCGGTACGGTGACGGTCGGAGGCGCTGCTACGCTCGATTCGAATACTGCGGCCATCCTTGCCAACACCTTCGTCCTCAACAACGCGTTGACCGTGCTGGGCAGCAACAACCTCACCCTTAATGGCAGCCTGAGCGGCACCGGCAGTCTGACCAAGGAGGGGGCAGCCACGCTGACCTTGAACGGCACCAACACCTACACCGGCGGCACCAACATCAACGCCGGTACGTTGGCACTGGGCGCGGGCGCGAGCCTGCACGCCAGCGGCATCGTCAACCTGGCCTCGGGGGCGACCTTCGATCTGTCGGCGGGTAGCGGCACGCAGCAGTTCGGCACCCTGATCGGCAACGGTACGGTGAACCTGGGTGCCAACACGCTGACGATCGGAGACGCCACCAATGGCACGTTCAGTGGTTCGGTGGCGGGCTCCGGTGGCCTGATCAAGGAAGGATCGGGTACCCAGACCTTGACCGGCACCAACACCTTCACCGGTGGTACCACCATCAACGCCGGCACGCTGGCGATCGGCGCCGGTGGCAGCCTGGCTGCGACCGGTGCGGTGAACCTGGCCAACGCCGGTACCGCCTTCGACATCAGTGCGGGCGGCGCGCAGGCCATCGGCTCGCTGGCCGGCGTGGCGGGTTCGGCAGTGGCGCTGGGCGGCAGCACGCTGACGCTCAATGGCGTGGGTAACAGCACGTTCGCCGGTGACATCACCGGCACCGGTGGCCTGGTGAAGAACGGCGCAGGCATACAGACCCTGAGCGGCAACAATACCTTCAGCGGCGGCGTGGCACTCAACGCCGGCGGCCTCGCCCTGGGCAACAACAATGCACTGGGAACCGGCGCGCTGACCGTGGGCGGCAATGCCAGCCTGGACGGCACCAGCGCGCTGACCTTGGCCAACAGCGTGCAGCTGGCCGGCGGTACGCTGACCCTGGCCGGCAGCAACGCGTTGACCTTGAATGGCCCGATCAGCGGTGCCGGCGGCCTGCTGAAGGATGGCGCGGCGACGGTTACCCTCGGCGGCGCCAGCAGCTACACCGGCACCACCACCATCAACAGCGGCACGCTGGGGGTGGGCGCGGGCGGCAGCCTGTCTGGCGCCAGCACGGTGAACCTGGCCGGCACCAGCACGCTGGACATCAGTGCCGGTGGCAACCAGAGCATCGGCGGCCTGGCCGGTGTCGCCGGCAGCACGGTGGCGCTGGGCGGTGCAACGCTGACCACCGGCGGCAACAACGCCAGCACCACCTTCGCCGGCGTCCTCGGTGGTACCGGCGGCCTGGTGCAGAGCGGTACCGGTACGCTGACCCTGAGCGGCGACAACACCTATACCGGTGGCACCACCATCAACGGCGGCAGCACGCTGCAGATCGGCAGCGGCGGCAGCACCGGTTCGGTGCTGGGCGACATCACCAACAACGGCAGCCTGGTCTACAACCTCGGCACCACGGCAACCGTGGGCGCCGTGATCAGCGGCAGCGGTGGCCTGACCCAGGCCGGCAGCGGCACGCTGGTGCTGACCGGCAACAACACCTACACCGGCGGTACCACCATCAACGCTGGCGGCACGCTGCAGGTCGGCAACGGTGGCGCGACCGGTGCGATCGTCGGTGACATCACCAACAATGGTGCGCTGGTCTCCAACGTGGCCGGCAACACCACGCTGGGCGGCACCATCAGCGGCAGCGGCGGCCTGACCCAGGCCGGCGCCGGTACGCTGACCCTGACCGGCAACAACACCTATACCGGCGGCACCACCATCAACAGCGGTGGCACGCTGCAGGTGGGCAATGGCGGTGCGACCGGTGCGATCACCGGCAATGTCGCCAACAACGGCAGCCTGGTGTTCGATGTGTCCGGCAATACCACGGTCGGCGGTGCGATCAGTGGCACGGGCGCGCTGACCCAGGCCGGCGCTGGCGTGCTGACCCTGGTCGGCAACAACACCTACACCGGTGGCACGACCATCAACGCCGGCGGCACACTGCAGATCGGCAATGGCGGCGCGACCGGCTCCCTCGCCGGCGACATCATCAACAATGGCGCGCTGATCTCCAACGTTGCGGGCAATACTCTGCTGGGCGGCACCATCAGCGGCAGCGGTGGCCTGACCCAGGCTGGCAGCGGTACGCTGGTGCTGACCGGCACCAACACCTACAGCGGCGGCACCACCATCAACACCGGCGGTACGCTGCAGCTGGGCAACGGTGGCGCGACCGGTTCGATCGTCGGCGACATCACCAACAACGGCACGCTGGTCTCCAACGTGGCCGGCAACACCACGCTGGGGGGAACCATCAGCGGCAGCGGCGGCCTGACCCAGGCTGGCAGCGGCACGCTCACCGTGACCGGCAACAACACCTACACCGGGCCGACCACGATCAACGCAGGCGGCACGCTGCAGGTCGGCAACGGCGGTGCGACCGGCGCGATCGGTGGCAACGTCACCAACAACGGCAGCCTGGAGTTCAACGTGGCCGGCAACACCACCGTCGGCGGCGCCATCAGCGGCAGCGGTGGCCTGACCCAGGCCGGCAGCGGCACGTTGATCCTGGGCGGCAACAACACCTATACCGGGGGTACCACCATCAACACCGGCGGCACGTTGCAGCTTGGCACTGGCGGCGCCAGCGGTGCGATCGCCGGCAACGTCAGCAACAACGGCAGCCTGGTGTTCAACGTCGGTGGCAATACCACGGTGGGCGGCACCATCAGTGGCAGTGGTGGCCTGACCCAGGCCGGCACCGGCACCGTCACCCTGACCGGCAACAACACCTACACCGGCGGCACCACCATCAATGCCGGCGGTACCGTGCAGGTCGGCAATGGCGGCGCCAGCGGCTCGATCACCGGCAACATCACCAACAACGGTGGCCTGGTCATCAACACCGGCGGCACCACCACGCTGGGCGGCACCATCAGCGGTGGTGGCAGCATTGTGCAGGCAGGGCCGGGCGGCCTGAACCTGGGCGGCAACAGCGGCGGCTTCAGCGGCACCGGCCAGGTCACCGGCGGTGGCCTGAATGTCACCGGCAACATCGGTGGCCAGTGGACCATCGGCAGCGGTACCACGCTGTCCGGCACTGGCACCATCGGTGGTACCGGTGGCGGCGTAACGGTGTCCAGCGGCGGCGTGCTGTCGCCGGGCAACGGCCCGGGCAACGGCAGCGGCGCGGGCAATGGCACCGGCACGATCACGGTGGGCGGCAACCTGACCCTGTCGCCGGGCAGCACGCTGGGCATCGATCTCGGTGCCACCGGCAGCGATACGGTACAGGTGGGCGGCAGCGCCAACGTGGGTGGCAGCATCGTAAAGGTGAATACCATCTCGCCGAACACCAGCTACCAGCAGGGCCAGCAGTACACCGTGATCAACGCGGGTGGTGGCGTCAGCGGGCAGTTCGCTTCGGCGACCTCGCCGTCGGCCTTCCTGACCATCACCCCGGTCTATACCGCGAACACGGCCAATCTGCAGATTGATGTGGCGCAGACCGCGGCATTCACCACGGCGGCGAAGACGCGCAACCAGTACAACACCGCTGCAGCGCTGGACAGCCTGCCGCAGAGTGGCGCAGCACTGGGCCTGTACAACACGGTGCTGACGTACGACGCGGGCACCGCACGCGCGGCGTTCGACCAGCTGTCCGGTGAGGTGCATGCGGCCAGCCGTGCGGTGTTGCTGTACGACAACTATCTGGAAGAGGGCATCCGCCAGCGTCTCGGCAGCGAACTGCCGACCGTGCGTGGCGAGCGTGCCTCGGCCTGGCTGGCCGGCAGCGGCAAGGTGTTCAAGCAGGATGGCGATGGCAACGGCGGCGACATCCGCTCCAACCGCAATGCACTGATGGCGGGTGTGGACTGGCAGCTGGGCGAACATGTGGTGCTGGGTGCGGCCGCGGGCAACGAGCGGCTGGATACGTGCCTGTACGATCGCAGCTCGCGGGCCCGCCTGCGCGGCAACACGTTCGGCCTGTACGCACAGGGCCAGTGGAACAACGGCTTTGCGGTCGGTGGCAGCGTGTCGCGCGGTGATTACCGCACGCGCACCACGCGCGAGGTGCCGCTGTTGGGGCAGACCCTGTACAGCCGCCAGGATTCGGATGTGACCATCGCGCAGGTGGAGGGCAGCTGGACCTGGACCCATGGCAAGACCCAACTGCAGCCGTATGTGCAGTTCACCAAGCACTGGGTCGACAGCGATCGTGCGGTGGAGCAGGGCGGTACGGCCGCGCTGGTACTGGAAGGTGGCAAGGACACGCTCAATGTCAGCACCGTGGGCGTGCGCGGCCGTTGGGACGTGGGCAGCGGCGAGCGTTTCCCGGCGCAGCTGACGGTGGGCCTGGGTTGGCAGCACGCATCGGGTGATACCGATGTGGCCAGCCGCAACCGCTTCGCCGTCGGTGGCAACGCGTTCGATGTCTACAGCGCGGTGATGGCACGCAATGCCCTGGTCAGCCAGGTGGGCGTGGCGGTTGGGCTGGGCCGCAACAGCCAGCTGTCGATGTTCATGCAGGGCCAGCACGGCGATGGCCGCCGCGATGTTGGCGGGCAGATCAACCTGCGCGTGGGCTTCTGAGGGGAGCAGGGCAGCACCGGATCCACGCGCGGCGTGGATCCGGGCCGGGGCGGAGGGCTACACCCTCCGCTCCATCTCCACGGCGTCAATCCCGGCGCCGTGGCCATCGGGTACCACCCGTGTCACCTGGAAACCGAGGCCGGCGTAGAACCCCTGGGTGTGCTGGCTGGTGCTGAGCGTGATGCGCGCAATCGAGGCATCACGTCCGGCCTGCTGCAGTCGTGCCACCGCCAGTTCCCGGCCCAGTCCATGCCGGTGCAGCGCGCGCTGTACCATGCCCCAGCAGAAACCGGCACTGCCGTCGCCGCGTCGCGACAGGCCGCCGCAGGCCACGATGCTGCCGTCGCGCTCGATGACCTGGAATGCACAGTCCATGGCCTGTTCTTGCAGGAAGCGCTCAAAGTCGCTGCGCTCTTCGGGCGCGAAGTAGGTGGGCACGTTGCTGTCGAAAATCGACAGGCAGGCGCTGGCATCGGCGGGACGGTAGAGGCGGAGGTTCATGGAAAATGCCTTGGCGTTGCCCGGGCGCATTTCAGCCGTCCAGACGCTGTCCTTCTCAAGGGGGTATTGCACGACGAGGCCGCAGGGGGGCGCCGAAGTGCTCCAAGGTACATGGAGCGGAGTCGATCTTCTCACGGATGATTTCGCCCACCTCGAATGACTGTGCGGAACACAGGCGCCTGCACCAGGCGGGTGCGTCAGTGGCGAGGCATGCGGCCGCGATGGCGTGCAGCGGGGCGCGGCGGCTTCTGGGCTATGCTTTCGACACGTGGGACTGACCGCGCGGCAGGATCCGCCGGCCCCATTCGTCTTCCTGCCTGCAACGGAGCTGCCCAGCGATGCCCGCCCCTTCTCTTTCCCGGACTGCCCAGGTCATGCGCGGTCTGCTGTTTGGCGCGGCGGGGCTGCTGATCCTTGCCGTGGCCGCCTTCGAAGTGACGCATCGCCTTGAGTTCCTGCAGATCGCGCAGGCCGTCGATGGCCAGGTCGAGCGACTGAACGCGGGCGGATCGCATCCGCAGGTTGCGTTCACCGCCGCGACCGGCCAACGCGTCTCTTACCCGCAGGGCGGCATGATCTTCGGCTATGAGCCTGGACAGCCGGTACGCGTGCTGTACGATCCGGCGCAACCGCGCCTGGAGCCGGTCCTGGATGCGTTCGGTGCGCTGTGGGGAATGACGGTCGTGTGGATGCTGCTGGGGCTGGCGTTCGTCGGCGTCTGCGTGCGGGGACTGCTCCGGCGCAGGTGACTCGCAGCGGATCGCGCGCTGTCGGCGGGCGGATCGTTGGACCTGCCCCTGGCGGCAGGGCCTGTTCAGTTCGGTAGTACCTACCGCGCTTCCCGCCAGCCAAATAAAAAAGCCGCCCGGTGGGCGGCTTCTTCATTTATCTGGCGGAGAGAGGGGGATTCGAACCCCCGAAGCGCGGTTTAGACGCTTACACACTTTCCAGGCGTGCTCCTTCAACCACTCGGACACCTCTCCGGATCCCTGCCATCGGCAAACGCCTCAGCAGGGGCGCAGATTCTAGCGGGCTGCGCGGCACTTCACAAGCACCCCGGCCAGGAACCTGCGAAGGGCGTGCCGGAGGCGAGGGGGCTGGACAGGCATGGCACAATGGAACATCCGATGGAAAACGGTGGCCTGATGTCCTATCTCGTCCTTGCCCGCAAGTGGCGTCCGAAGCGTTTTGCCGAGCTGGTGGGCCAGGAACACGTGGTCCGTGCGCTCAGCAATGCGCTGGACAGCGGCCGGGTCCACCATGCGTTCCTGTTCACCGGCACCCGCGGCGTGGGCAAGACCACCATCGCGCGCATCTTCGCCAAGTCGCTGAACTGCGAGCAGGGCACCAGTGCCGATCCCTGCGGCCAGTGCGCGGCCTGCCTGGACATCGACGCCGGCCGCTACATCGACCTGCTGGAAATCGACGCCGCGTCCAACACCGGCGTGGACGACGTGCGCGAGGTGATCGAGAACGCGCAGTACATGCCCTCGCGTGGCAAGTACAAGGTCTACCTGATCGACGAAGTGCACATGCTGTCCAAAGCGGCGTTCAACGCGCTGCTGAAGACGCTGGAAGAGCCGCCGGAGCACGTGAAGTTCCTGCTGGCCACCACCGACCCGCAGAAGCTGCCGGTCACCGTGCTCAGCCGCTGCCTGCAGTTCAACCTCAAGCGCCTGGACGAGGACCAGATCCAGGGCCAGATGACCCGCATCCTGGCGGCAGAAGAGATCGAGGCCGACGGCAGCGCCATCGTGCAGCTGGCCAAGGCCGCTGATGGCAGCCTGCGTGACGGCCTGTCGCTGCTGGACCAGGCGATTGCCTATGCCGGCGGCGCACTGCGCGAGGACGTGGTGCGCACGATGCTGGGCACCGTCGACCGCACCCAAGTGGCCGCGATGCTGGATGCACTGGCCGAGGGCGATGGCCCGCGCCTGCTGCAGGTGGTGGCCGCGCTGGCTGAATTCTCACCGGACTGGAGTGGTGTGCTGGAAGCGCTGGCCGAAGGCCTGCACCGCATCCAGGTGCAGCAGCTGGTACCGGGTGCGGCCGTTGCCGAAGGCCTGGATGCCACCGCATTCGCCGAGCGCCTGCGCCCGGAAGTGGTGCAGCTCTGGTACCAGATGGCCTTGAATGGCCGCCGCGACCTGCCGCTGGCGCCGAGCCCGCGCGCGGGCTTCGAGATGGCCGTGCTGCGGATGCTGGCATTCCGTCCGGCTGCCGCGGTACCGCCGGTGCCGAAGTCGGTTGAAGGTGCAGCAGGCGGCAACGTTGCCGGTGGAGGCAGCGGTGCCGGCAACCACGAAGCGGCGCCGGCCGCTGCCGCCGCTCAGGCGGCCCCGGCCCCGGCGACGCAGGCGGCCGCGCCGTCCGAGGCTGCGCCGCGCGAACCTGACCCCGAGCCTGAGCCGGCCCCGCAGCCCGAGCCGGACCCGACGCCGGAACCCGAGCCGGTTCCGGTGGAAGAGCCCGTGTCGCCGCCGCCGGTAAAGGCCGAAGCAGAGGTGCCGCCGCCGGCCGCTGAAGCAGAAACGAGCGACGATCTGCCGCCGTGGGCCACCGACGAAGCCGAGTCTCGTGACGCAGCACTGGCGGCCGAGATGGCCGGCCCGGAGGCGGCCATGGTCGCGCCCTGGCACGAGCCGCCGGCTCCCGCCGCGGCCCCCAGCGAACCTGCCCCGCCCGAGCGCCCGTTCCGCGCCGATGGCATTGCCATTGCACCCGCCGAACCGGTCCCGGCGCGTGATACCGCGCCGCAGGACGGCGTCAGCGAGCTGGCCACGGCCGAGGACTGGCTGGATCTGGTCGCCAACAGCGGTCTCAGCGGCCCATCGCGGCAGTTGGCCGCCAATGCCGCGTTCATCAGCTGCCAGCACGGGACCTTGAAACTGGGGCTTTCGCCCGGATTTGAATACCTGCGCTCGGAGCGCGCGCTGGCCGCCCTGGGCGAGATGCTGGAGAAGGCCCTGGGCCAGGCGCCGAAGATCGTGGTCGAGACCGTGGAAACCGAACACGTTCCGGCCGAGACCCTGCACCAGCGCGCCGACCGCCAGCGTGGCGAACGGCAGCAGGAAGCAGAGGCCGTTTTCATGGACGACCCGGAAGTGCAGGTGCTGATCCAACAGCACGGCGCCCGGGTTGTTTCCGATTCCATCCGTTCTTTTGACGAGTAAGACACCATGCGCGGAAACATCGCCCAACTGATGCAGCAGGCCCAGAAGATGCAGGAAAACCTGCAGAAGGCCCAGGAAGAAATTGCCAAGATCGAAGTGACCGGCAGCGCCGGTGGCGGCATGGTCAGCGTGACCCTGACCGGCGCCAAGGAATGCCGCAAGGTGCGCATCGACCCGTCGCTGGCCAGCGACCCGGAGATGCTGGAAGACCTGATCGCCGCCGCCTTCAACGACGCCTCGAACAAGATCGATGCCGAGTCGAAGTCGAAGATGGGTTCGGCCACCGCCGGTATGCAGCTTCCGCCGGGCATGAAGCTGCCGTTCTGATTTTCGGCGTGGCACCCGTGCAAGCGGGTGCCACGGAACCTGTAGCCGTCGAGCTTGATCGACGCCATGAAAGCATGCCGCCGTGTCTGCACCCCTGCTTGAACAATTGATCGACGCGTTGCGGGTGCTGCCTGGCGTCGGCCAGAAGACCGCGCAGCGCATGGCCTACCACCTGCTCGAACGCGAGCGCGAAGGTGGCCAGCGTCTGGCCGAGACACTGGCATTGGCGGTGGAGCGCATTGGCCACTGCGCACAGTGCCGCGATTTCAGCGAATCCGAGTTGTGCCCGACCTGCGCCAACAGCAGCCGCGAGCGCAGCCAGCTGTGCGTGGTCGAATCGCCCGCCGATCGCCTGGCCATCGAGAACGCCACCGGTTTCCGCGGCGTCTACTTCGTGCTGCAGGGCCGTCTGTCGCCGCTCGATGGCATCGGCCCGCGCGAACTGGGCCTGGAACAGCTGGAGCAGCGCCTGGCCGGAGGCGAGGTGCAGGAACTGATCATCGCCACCAGTGCCACCGTCGAGGGCGAGGCCACCGCGCACTATCTGGCGCAGTTGGCGCGCGCGCGCAAGGTGCAGCCGAGCCGCCTGGCGCAGGGCCTGCCACTGGGCGGTGAACTCGAATACGTCGATCGCGGCACGCTCTCGCACGCGTTCGGAACGCGCAGCGAATTCCGCGATTGAACGCCGGCCGGGCATCCGCCGGCGCGGCCGGCCTACAATGCGGATGACATTTCCGCCGAGGCCGAACATGAGCACTGAAACCCTCTTCAGCAAGATCATCCGTCGCGAGATCCCGGCCACCATCGTCTACGAGGATGACGAGGTGCTGGGCTTCAAGGACATCGCACCGCAGGCGCCGGTGCATGTGCTGTTCATTCCGAAGAACGAGATCATTCCGACCCTGGATGACCTGCAGCCCTCGCAGGCACACCTGATCGGCAAGCTGGCGCTGGCCGCTGCCGAGTACGCGCGCCGCGAAGGGTTCGCACAGGACGGCTACCGCATCGTGATGAACTGCCGTGAAGATGCCGGGCAGACCGTGTTCCACATCCACATGCACCTGCTGGCGGGTGCACAGCTGGGGCATTTCGGTACGCCGGGGCGTTGAAGCCCCTATCCACGCAGGAGTACCACGGGTACCCCGCTGTAGATCCACGCCATGCGTGGATGAAAAAGGCCGCCCGAGGGCGGCCTTTTCCGTCACGCGTGCCGGTTGGCGATCACCACCAACCCCAACGGCCGTAACCGCCCCAGTACGGGCCATACGGACCTGGGCCCCACGGACCATAGGGGTAGGGCACCACGTCGACCTGGCGCTGTTCCGGCCACAGGTAGATCACATCGGCCGACAGCTTCGGCAGGCGGTAGTCGTAGTCCCCGATGCGGGTGTTCTGGTAGCCATCGATCTTGCCGATGAAGGTCACGTCACGGCCTGCTTCAAACACGGCCGGGTCGTAGAAGCCGGCGCGGCAGGCGATGAAGCGGCCGTCGCTGGCGTCGGACGAGGTGGTGTTCGGGCGGCCGCTGGCGTTGAGCGGGCGCGAGATCATCTGGAAGCAGGTCTCGCCCTGGCCGGGCTTGGTTTCGATGATGCGACCGCCCCAACGGACCGGCGTGCCGACCTGCTGGGTGGCGACCGAGTCGCGCGGGGAGACCAGGCTGAACTGTCCCTGCAGCGGCTTTGGGGCCGTGGCGCAGGCCGACAGGGCCAGCGTGGCCACAGCGGTGAGGAGGAACTTGGTGTTCATGGGGAGGCTCCGGAAGTCGGGCGATGCCTGCGCAGGTCCCGCAATAATGAAGCGAGGTCGGTGCAAGTTCCAGCGTAACGCGCGTCGGCGAAACGCTGGCTGAGTGCGAGCAGGGCGGGATCGGGACGTTGGGCATGGACCCGCCGTGCCCAGTCCTGCGCGGTTTCGTGGGGTTGCCGGCCCAGCCCGAGGCGGGCATAGCGCCGGCCCAGCCCGCGCCAGGCACGCAGCAGCGGGTCACGTTCGCGCTCGCCCCGGGCCAGCAGCCAGACCATCCACGCCAGGGCCAGCACCGTTGCCACCACGAAGCCAGCGACAAGTTGCGTGGGGCCGAGATCATCCAGTCCGAACGGCTTGAGCAGCTGCTGCTGGCGGCGCGCATCGAAGGAGAGCACCAGGTCGTTCCAGCCGCGGCGCAGCCAGTCGCCCATCTGCCCCAGCTGCTGCCAGCGTTGCCGCAGCGGGCTGTCGGTACCTGCCTGCAGGCGGTCGTCGAGGGTATCGAGGATGCGTTCCGGTGCCACTGCGGCGGTAGGGTCGACCCGTACCCAGCCGCGCTGCGGCAGCCATACCTCGGCCCAGGCGTGGGCGTCCATCCGCCGCACGATCCAGTAGTCGCCAAGGCGGTTGTAGGTGCCACCAGCAAAGCCGGTCACCACCCGCGCCGGAATGCCGGCGTTGCGCATGAGTACCACGAAGGCGGAACTGAAGTGTTCGCAGAAGCCGGCCTTGTAGCCGAACAGGAACTCGTCGACCGGATCGCGTCCCGCCGGTGGCGTCTGCAGCGTGTAGGAGAAATCGGTGGTGATCCATTGCAGCGCGCGGCGGACGATGGCTTCGTCATCACCGCCGGCATCCTGCCGCCATTGCTGCGCCAGTGTGGCGGTGCGCGGGTTGAAGCCGCTGGGCAACTGCAGCGCGGCCCGTCGCAGATAGGGCGACAGCGTGCTGTCGAAGCGTTGAGGTGGCGCCGAATGCAGTCGCCAGCGGCTCAGCGACGCCAGTGGCCGCTCGCTGCTCAGGCTCATGTCAGCATCCAGCGTGCTGCCTGCTGGGGCGCGGCTGGGCAGGTCCAGTGCCACCAGCTGGCGCCGGTCGGTGGGCTCGTAGTCGATCTGGTAGTCCCAGTCCTGCGTGCCGGCCTCGACCACGGCCGCCGGTCGTCGCTCGCTGGCGCGGTCACGTGTCCAGCGCCGGCCATCGAAGGCGGTCAGTACCGGCCCTCGCCAGTAGCGTTGCATCGGCTCGGGCACCGCACCGAAGAACTGCACGCGCAGCGCCGGGGCGTCGTCGGCCATCAGGTCCAGCCACTGGCCGGGTTCCATGCTGTCGGACAGCCCCGGCGTGCCGACCGCGCGCTCGGGAACGCCCCATAGCGGGGTCGCCAACCGCGGGAACAGCCAGAAGCAGGCCAATGCCAGTGGCAGGCCGATCGCCAGCAGGCGGCCAACGCCGCGCAGCTGCCCTCGCAGTGGCAGGTGGCCGGCGTGGCCTTCATCCCCGGCCAGGCGCTGCAGGGCGAGCAACGCGCTGATCCCCGCCAATGCGGCCAACACGGTGGTCAGTGGCCCCTGGTCGAGCAGGAATGCCGCAAACGGGGAAAACAGCGCGAAGCCGAGCAGGCTGCGGGCATCGCGCCGGCTGCGCAGTTCGCTGGACTTGATCGCCAGCATCGCTGCCAGCAGGGCGCAACCTGTATCGCGCCCGGGTCGAACCATCCCCATCTGCCAGACGATGGCACCGAGCATGGCCAGCACCAGCAGCAGGCGCACCGGCATGGGCAGTACCTTCCGCCACGACAGGGCCGCAGTCACGAGCGCCGCGGCCGCGATCACGCCGGCCAGCAGGGGCGGCAGCTGCAGCAGCAACGGCAACAGCGCCAGTGCCGCGCTGGCCAGGGTCCAGTTGCGGGCATTGCGGTCGAGGGCGGGCGTGGTTTCAGTCATGCGGCATCAATGCCAGTGCGCGCAGGCACAGGTGGTGGTGACTGGCGCCCTGCCCGGGCCCGAACGGTGGATGTGCAGGCAGCAGCAGGGTGTAGCGGCGGCCTTCGCGCTCGGCCATGTCGACCCATCGTGCCAAACGCGCGATGCGTGCTTCATGGCCCAGCGGAGACAGCCTGCGCCAGTCGAGGATGACTTCGATGCCGACTGGCTTTTCGTACTCGCGCACCAGCAGGCTGTCGCGGCGTGCCGAGTGCTTCCATGAAATGCTGCGTGGTGCATCGCCCGCACGATAGGGCCGCAGCTGATGCAGTTCCTCGCCACTGGCATGGGCGCGGGTATGCAGCGGATCGTTGCCGCTTTCCGGCAGTGCAGGCGCCAGCGCTTCGGGTTGCGGATAGACCAGCAGCGTTTGTTCCGGCCACACCCACGACCATGCCCGGACCAGGCCCAGTGGCTGGGTGGTGGACAGGCGGATGCGTGGCAGTTCCAGCCAGCCGCGGCGTTCGGTGGTGACCTGCAGCTCCACTTCGCCACGGCCGTGCGCAGGCAGTGACATCCAGGCTTCGCTGTTACCCAGCAGCAGGTGCAGGCCGTGGCGTGCGCGCGGATCGTGCAGTGACAGGTCCACGCGCAGGCGCAGCGGTTGTCCGGCCGGAGCCGGTTCGGCGGAGATCGCATCGATCTGCACGCCCGACAGCTGCAGGTGCGCGGCGATGGCGCTGGCGATCGCCGCTGCCGCCAGCAGCAGGGCCAGCAGCAACGCCGGGTTGTTGTTGTAGTTCAGTGCGCCCAGCAGCATTGCCGCCAGCAGCGTGGCGACGAACAGGCCGAAGCGGGTGGGCAGCACGTAGATGCGATGGCGGTCCAGGCGCTGCGGCAGTGCTTCAGGCCTGCGCGGGCGTGCCAGCAGTTGCAGTCGTGGCCAGCGCGTGGCCACCCTCAATCCACCGCAACGGTCTGCAGGATGGCTCGTGCCAGTGCCGGCCCCGAGCTGGACTCGGCTTCGGCCACCAGGCGATGACCGGCCACCGCCACGAACAGGGTCTGCACGTCCTCGGGCACCACGTGGCCGCGGCCCAGCAGCAGTGCATGCGCCCTGGCCGCGCGCAGCAGCGCAAGGCCTGCACGCGGTGACAGGCCCACGCGCACGCCGGCGTGCTGGCGGCTGCGGGTCAGCAGGGCCTGCACGTAGTCGACCAGTGCATCGCTGGCATGGACCTGGCCGACAGCCTCACGCAGCGCGCGTACCTGAGTGTCATCCAGCTTCGGTACGGCACGTGCGATCAGGTCACGACGATCGGTGCCGCGCAGCAGTTCGCGTTCGGCCTGCGCGCTTGGGTAGCCCATCGCCAGTCGCAGCAGGAAACGGTCCAGCTGCGAATCCGGCAGCGGGAAGGTGCCGGACAGGTCCACCGGGTTCTGCGTGGCGATCACGAAGAACGGATCGGGCAGGGGGTGGGTCTGTCCATCCAGGGTGACCTGCTGTTCGGCCATCGCCTCCAGCAGCGCGCTCTGCGTGCGCGGTGGCGCGCGGTTGATCTCATCGGCCAGCAGCACGTGGGTGAATACCGGCCCTGGATGGAACTGGAACTGGCGGCTGCCGGCTTCGTATACCGAGACGCCCAGTACATCGGCGGGCAGCAGGTCGGAGGTGAACTGCACGCGCTGGAAGCTGAGGCCCAGGCTGCTGGCCAACGCATGCGCCAGCGTGGTCTTGCCCAGGCCGGGCAGATCCTCGATCAGCAGATGACCACCGGAAAGCAGAGCGACAAAGGCCAGCCTGACTTCCGGCACCTTGCCCAGCACCAGTGCGTTTACCTGATCCTGTGCCTCCCGCAGGGCCTGGCGCAGTTGATCGGTTAGCATGGTGGGATTGGGGGACGAGGCTGGCATGATCGTCTCAGGTCTGGAATCCATTCGATTATCCATAGAGCAATGCAAGGCGAACAGCGCGCGCGGACAATATTTCTCTGGTTATGGACGCTGGTCACAGCGGCCAAGCTGGTGGTGGCTGCGCGCCTGCCACTGTTCGTTGACGAGGCGTTCTACTGGCAGGAAGGCCAGCATCTGGCCGCCGCGTATTCGGACCTTCCCGGACTGACCGCATGGCTGGCGCGCCTGGGGGTGGAGATCGGTGGCCACCATGTGCTTGCGTTGCGCCTGCCGTTCCTGGCCATCGGCGCGCTGCTGCCGTTGCTGGTGGTGCGCACGGCCACGCGCTGGTTCGGCAATGTGGCTGGTTGGCAGGCGGGCAGCCTCACGCTGTTGATGCCTTTGTCGGCGACGCTGGGCCTGCTGGCGGTGCCGGATGTACCCATGGCGCTGGCCGCGGTGATCTGCCTGCACGCCGGTGCACGGATGCTGCACAACGTCGATGCATCGTCGGCGATGAAGCTTGCGCTGGGCCTGTCGATCGGAGCGCTCAGTCACTACCGTTTCATCGGTGTCATCGGCGTGGGCTTCATCGCGCTGCTGGCGCTGCCGCAGGGGCGGCGCATGCTGGCCGATCCGCGCGTATGGGTCGCACTGGCGGTAGGCGTGCTGGCCTGGCTGCCGCTGCTGGCATGGAATGCGGACAACCACGACGCTGGCCTGAAGTTCCAGGTGGTCGAGCGCCATCCCTGGACGTTCGAATGGAACGGGCTGTGGTTCCTGGTGATCCAGCCGATGCTGGTCACCCCGATCCTGTGCATGGCGATGTGGAAGGTGGCGGTGGCCGGTACCCGCAGGGGCGGCGGCACGCGTGTGCAGTGGCGCTACTTCGGCCTGGTCGGGGGCGTATCCACGCTGGGCATCTTCCTGCTGGGCTTCTTCACCGACGTCGAGCGGATCAGTTTCCATTGGCCACTGCCGGGCTACCTGGCCCTGCTGGTGGCGGTGCCGGTGGTGCTCAACGGCTGGCCACGCTGGCTGCGGCGCACCGGCTGGTGGCTGGCAGGCGCAGGCATGGTGCTGGCGTTCGGCTATTACCTGATGGCCTCCACGCCTGCGTTGCGCGAGCAGCTGGCGGGCAGCAAGTACTACCCGCGCAATTTCGCTGGCTGGCAGCCGTTGGCGATGGCAGTGCGCGAAGAGTTGCAGCAGATGCCCGCGGGCGCGCGGGTGCTGGCCGGGAACTTCAAGGTGGGGGCCGAGCTGGGCTTCCAGCTCGGCAACGGCGATATCGAAGTGCTGCCGCACCCGCTCAACGACAAGCATGGGCGCACCGCGCAGCTGGCGCAGTGGGGTCTGCTGCATGAAGGCAAGCGCTCGGCGCCGATGCTGCTGGTGCTTTCACCCAGCGATCAGCGTTACCGCGATCTGCTGGCGCGCTATCACGCCATCTGCGAGCAGGTGGGGCCGTTGCCGGCGCCGCGGGTGGTCAGCAGTGACCACGGCTTCCAGCGGTTCCTGCTGTTCCGCCTGCCGGCGCAGCGTGCGCCGGGGGCGTGCGTGACTCCGGCAATGGCGTGGCTGGATACCCCTTCCAACGGCGAAAAGGTGTCCGGCGTGCTGGCCATCAAGGGATGGGCGTTCAAGGATGGTGTCGGCCTGGCACGGGTTGAAGTGCTGGTCGATGGCCGCTCGGTGGGCGATGCGCGCTATGGCCGCGCATTCGACGTGCGCCAGACCTGGCCGGACAGCACCGACCCGCAGCATCCGGCGGTGGGCTTCGATGCGTCATTGGACACGAGCACGCTGGCGCCCGGGCGGCATTGGCTGGGCCTGCGCCTGCACGGCCGCGATGGCAGCGTGGAGGAATGGCAGGAACAGCCGTTCGAGGTTCGCGGGCGCTGAGGCGGCGCGCGGTCCAGGTTGGTCGCGTACTCCGGGTTGGTTGCGCGTGCCAGGTTGGTCGGGTGCTCCACGTTGGTCGGGTGCTCCGGGTTGGTAGAGTCGACTGTTAGTCGACTGCTCTTCCAGCCGCTGGCAAAACCCCGCGCTGCGCGCGATAGTCGACTGACAGTCGACTCTACCCGGCTTGGGTCCTACCCGGCCCAGGTCCGGCCTGTTTCCGCGATCGGTGCCGGCAGTCAGCGTGCCGCCTTCAGGGCACCGCGAACCCTGCCTGGCGCAGCAACCCGCACAGCGCGATCAGCGGCAGGCCGATCAGCGCGGTCGGGTCGCGGTTGTCGATTGCTTCGAACAGGCTGATGCCCAGGCCCTCGCACTTGAAGCTGCCGGCGCAGTCCAGCGGCTGTTCGGCGGCCACGTAGCGGGCGATCTCCTCCTGGCCCAGCGCGCGGAAACGGACCTCGGTCAGATCCACGGCGCTGAGTGATTCTCCGTCTCGTGTGAGACTGATTGCGGTATGGAAGCGTACCGTCTGCCCGGACATCGCCGCCAGCTGCGCGCAGGCCGCCTCGGCCGTGCCCGGCTTGCCCAGCGGCCGCCCGTTCAGGTCCGCCACCTGATCCGAGCCGATCACCCAGGCGCCGGGGTAGCGAGCGGCGACCTCGGCCGCCTTGGCCGTGGCCAAGCGCGTCGCCACGGCCAGTGGCGTCTCACCGTTCAACGGGGTTTCATCCACCTCCGGGCGGGCGCAGTCGAAGGGCAGGCCCAACCGCTGCAGCAGCTCGCGGCGGTAGCGGGAGGTGGAGGCCAGGACCAGTGACATGCGACAATTCCGGGGCAGGGCGCGGCAGTCTGGCCCGTGTGCAGCGCCAGCAGCAAGTCCTGTATGGCGGGCATTTGACAGCAGCCCCCCCGATCCTTAGTATTCAGCGGCTTATGTCCGCGAACGTGCCCGAATCGCTGGATGCTTGGCGGATGGTCGTAGCGCGCAGGCGCTTCGACGGCCAGGTCTCCCTGGCTGAATTGACCCGCCTGCAGGGGCTGGTCGCAGATACCGACGGTGAGTGTTCCTACTCGCTTGAATTCGGTCGCGACGAAGTCCTGCGGGTATCCTATGTGGAACTGACCATCGACACCGCGTTGCCGCTGACCTGTCAGCGCAGCATGCAGCGATTCCTGTTGCCGGTGAAGGTGACCCAGAGGCTTGGCCTGATCCGCGACGAGGACGAGGAATCGTCCCTGCCGGAGGAGTACGAGGCGTTGCTGGTGCCGGAAGACGGCCAGCTGCGTCCGCTGGACCTGGTCGAAGACGAGTTGGTGCTGGCGGTGCCGGTGGTACCGCTGTCGCCCGACGGTGAAGCAGTCGACAAGGACTGGGCACCGAGCGAAGAAGAAACGAAGAAGGCCAACCCGTTCGCGGCGTTGGCGGCATTGAAGAAACAATAGCAGCCGGATTGTCGTCGGCGGCTGCGGCGAAAGCGAAAGTGTGCTGGGCGCTGGCGTCCTGCGCGACGATACGACGAAGCAAAACGAACCGAGTTTGGAGCAATCCCATGGCTGTGCAGAAATCCCGTGTTACCCCGTCCCGCCGCGGCCAGCGCCGTTCGCATGACGCCCTGAGCGCCAAGCAGCTGTCGACCGACCCGACCACCGGCGAAGTGCATCTGCGTCACCACATCACTGCCGATGGTTTCTACCGCGGCAAGAAGGTCATCCAGACCAAGACCTCGGCCGTCGAAGAAGATTGATGTGCCGGGAAGGCCGCTGCCCCGGGCAGCGGCCTTTGCCTTCTTTCCCGGGCGTGCCGGTGATCGGCGGCCCGCGCAACAGGAAACATGATGAGCAAGCGGATCTATTCGAGGATCGCGGGCACCGGTAGCTATTTGCCGGAAAAAGTCCTGACCAACGCCGACCTGGAAAAGATGGTCGAAACCTCGGATGAGTGGATCCAGTCGCGCACCGGAATTCGTGAACGGCACATCGCGGCCGAAGGCGAAACCACCAGCGACCTCGGCTACCAGGCCGCGTTGCGCGCACTTGAAGCGGCCGGCATCGACGCTTCGCAGCTCGACATGATCGTGGTTGGTACGACCACGCCTGACCTCATTTTCCCCTCCACCGCGTGCCTGATCCAGGCCAAGCTCGGTGTTGCGGGGTGCCCTGCCTTTGACGTCAACGCGGCCTGTTCGGGCTTCGTGTTCGCGTTGGGCGTGGCCGACAAATTCATCCGTTCCGGCGACTGCAGGCACGTGCTGGTGATCGGCACCGAAACGCTGACCCGCATGGTCGACTGGAACGATCGCACCACCTGCGTGCTGTTCGGCGATGGCGCCGGCGCCGTGGTGCTCAAGGCCGACGAAGAGACCGGCATCCTCAGCACCCACCTGCATGCCGATGGCAGCAAGAAGGAACTGCTGTGGAACCCGGTGGGCGTCTCGACCGGCTTCAAGGACGGCGCCAACGGGGGTGGCACCATCAACATGAAGGGCAACGACGTGTTCAAGTACGCCGTCAAGGCGCTGGACTCGGTCGTGGACGAGACCCTGGCCGCCAACGGCCTGGACAAGTCCGACCTGGATTGGCTGATTCCGCACCAGGCCAACCTGCGCATCATCGAAGCCACCGCCAAGCGCCTGGACATGTCGATGGACCAGGTGGTGGTGACTGTCGACAAGCATGGCAACACCTCGTCCGGTTCGGTGCCGCTGGCGCTGGACGCCGCGGTGCGTTCGGGCCGCGTAGAGCGTGGCCAGCTGCTGCTGCTGGAAGCCTTCGGTGGCGGCTTCACGTGGGGTTCGGCCCTGCTGCGCTATTGATAGCGCAAGTTACGACAATGTGAAGTTTGTCGTTACGGCCCCTCTGGGGCCGTAACGCGTTTATAGGAGTACCCGTCATGGTTGAGCCCATCGTCATCGAAGGGCAGCGCGCCTGGCTGAAGCAGTACGGCAAGGGAAGCCGCGCACTGGCCCTGGGCCTGCTCAATTTCGTTGCCCGCCGTTTCCATCTGGACGCCCTGCGCCCACCGCCGCACCGAGGTGGTGATGCCGCGCGCGAAACCGAAGCCCGTCGCCTGGGAGAACTGCAGGCGCAGGGCGTGAACGTGCCCGACGTGCTGGGCAGCGGCCACGCCGCGCTGGTGATCGGCGACAACGGCAGCTCGTTCAATACCTGCCTGCGCCAGGCCGACGAGGCCGGCCGCGACCGGCTGGTGATGGCCGCCATGCAGGCCATCGCCGAAGCGCATGCACGCGGCGCCTATTTCGGCCAGCCGCTGCCGCGCAACCTCACCTGGGACGGGCAGAAGGTGGGCTTCATCGACTTCGAGGAAGATCCGCTGGAAGTGATGGATCTGGCCGAAGCGCAGGCCCGCGACTGGCTGATGTTCGGCTACGGCGTGGCCAAGTACTACGCCGACCGCCCCGAGCAGCTGCAGGCGATGATGGCCGAGGCGATGGGCGATGCCCAGGCGCCGGTGCGCGAGCATGTGCATGCGGTCAGCGGCCGGCTGCGCAGCCTGGCCCGGGTGTGCATGAAGCTGGGCCGTTCAGCGCGCGCGCTGGCCCATTCGATCTTCATCGCCCATGGCGCCAGCACGGCGGGCGTGCTGATGCTGGTGGGCCTGTGCGTGGATTTCCTCGCCGACGGCGACCTGGACGTGCTGCAGCTGTTCTGCTGACGCCGTGCGCTTGCCCGGCTGCGCTCCATACGCCTGCATACGCGCACGTACAGACGACACAGCGGATTCGCCCTTATCATGGCCCGCTTCGATTGCAACAAGCGGATGACCGCGTGACCGTATCCACCCTCGCTTTTGTCTTCCCCGGCCAGGGCTCGCAGTCTGTGGGCATGGTGGCCGAGCTGGCCGAACTGCACCCGCAGGTGCGTGAAGCCTTCACCGAGGCATCCGATGGTGCCGGCGTCGACCTGTGGGCGCTGTCCCAGGGTGGCCCGGAGGAAATGCTCAACCGTACCGAATACACTCAGCCGGCCCTGCTGGCCGCAAGCATCGGCGTGTGGCGCGCCTGGAACGCCGTGGGCGGTCCGCGCCCGTCGGTGCTGGCCGGTCACAGCCTGGGCGAGTACACCGCCCTGGTTGCCGCTGGCGCGCTGAGCCTGCATGACGGCGCCCACCTGGTGCGCCTGCGCGGCCAGCTGATGCAGGAAGCCGCACCGGCCGGTGTCGGCGCCATGGCCGCCGTGCTCGGCGCCGAAGACCAGCTGGTGCTGGACGTCTGCGCCGAAGCCGCAGGCAGCCAGGTGGTGGTGCCGGCCAACTTCAATTCGCCGGGCCAGATCGTGATCGGTGGCGACGCCGACGCGGTCGACCGCGCACTGGCGCTGCTGGCCGAGAAGGGCGTGCGCAAGGCGGTCAAGCTGGCCGTGAGCGTGCCCTCGCACACCCCGCTGATGCGCGAAGCCGCCAACCGCCTGGCCGAAGTGATGGCCGGCCTGTCCTGGCAGGCGCCGCAGCTGCCGGTGGTGCAGAACGTCGATGCCAAGGTGCACGAGGGGGTGGACGCGATCCGTACCGCGCTGGTGCAGCAGCTGTACCAGCCGGTGCAGTGGACCGGTTGCGTGCAGGCTCTGGCCGGCCGTGGCATCGCCCAGATCGCCGAGTGCGGCCCGGGCAAGGTGCTGACCGGCCTGGTCAAGCGCATCGACAAGGCCATCGACGGCCGTTCGCTGGCCACCCCGGGCGACTTTGAAGCCGCCCGCGAGGCATGGTCGGCCTGATCCCCCTTGTTCCTGCCGACCGTACCGATGGCCGCTGCACGCGGCACGGGTGCGGCGGCCGCCCCAGCCTGAGGAAAACATCATGAGCAAGCCCCTGCAGGGTGAAATCGCACTGGTCACTGGTGCCAGCCGTGGCATTGGTGCCGCCATCGCCGATCTGCTGGCCGCCCAGGGCGCCACCGTCATCGGCACCGCCACCACCGAATCCGGTGCCGCCGCCATCGGCGAGCGCCTGGCTGCCCACGGCGGCCACGGCCGTGCGCTGAACGTGACCGACGCTGCCGCGCTGGACAGCGTGCTGGACGGCATCGCCAAGGAGTTCGGCCCGATCTCGATCCTGGTCAACAATGCCGGCATCACCCGCGACAACCTGCTGATGCGCATGAAGGACGAGGACTGGGCGTCGATCATCGATACCAACCTGACCAGCGTGTTCCGCACCAGCAAGGCGGTCATGCGCGGCATGATGAAGGCGCGCAAGGGCCGCATCATCAACATCGCATCGGTGGTGGGCGTGACCGGCAATGCCGGCCAGGCCAACTACGCGGCCGCCAAGGCCGGCATCATCGGCTTCAGCAAGTCGCTGGCCAAGGAAATCGGTTCGCGCGGTGTCACCGTCAATGTGGTCGCTCCCGGCTTCATCGACACCGACATGACCAAGGCGTTGCCGGAAGAAGCGCGTACCGCGCTGATCAACGACATCGCCCTCGAACGCCTGGGTTCGCCGGAGGACATCGCCCATGCGGTGGCCTTCCTGGCCAGCCCGGCTGCCGGTTACATCACCGGCGAAACCCTCCATGTGAACGGTGGCATGTACATGCCGTAAGCAAGGGGCGCAGGGATTGCGCCGCAAGTGGTTGATCTGCTGAGGTTTTTGCTGCGATGCAAGGCCGCGCCGGTTTCCACTACACTATCCCACGGCCATCGCCTTTGATGGCGACCACTTTTGAACCACAACTCCATCTGGAGCGAGATCCCATGAGCACCATCGAAGAACGCGTCAAGAAAATCGTCGTCGAACAGCTTGGCGTCAAGGAAGAAGAAGTCACCAACAGCGCATCGTTCGTCGATGACCTGGGCGCTGACTCGCTGGACACCGTCGAGCTGGTGATGGCCCTGGAAGAAGAATTCGAGTGCGAGATCCCGGACGAAGAAGCCGAGAAGATCAGCACCGTGCAGGCCGCCATCGACTACGTCAAGGCCCACGTCAAGGCCTGATGTCAGACGGCAGTGCGCGTGCGGGTCATCCTCGCCGCGCACCGCACCCCATGGGGCCGCTGTTGCGGCCCCGTGTGTTTGAGCATCACATCGAAGCAAACCGAGTTGCCCGTAGAATCCATCCGGGTCAGGAGAAACAGCAATGAAGCGTCGCGTCGTCGTAACCGGCCTGGGTATCGTCTCGCCGTTGGGCAATGATCTGGCCAGCAGCTGGGAAGGCATCACCCACGGTCGTTCGGGCATCGGTCCGCTGACCAACGTTGCTGATGCCTACGTGGATCGGTTCACCACCAAGATTGCAGGTGAGGTCAAGGGATTCGACATCACCGCCGACAATGAACTGTTCGGCAAGTATCGGGTCAGCGGCAAGGATGCCAAGAAGATGGACCCGTTCATCCATTACGGCCTCGGTGCCTCGTTCATGGCCCTGCACGACTCGGGCCTGGAGATCACCGACGCCAATGCCGAGCGCATCGGCGCCATCGTCGGCGCCGGCATCGGCGGCCTGCTCGGCATCGAAGAGCAGACCATCGAGTTCCACGAGGGCAAGAAGATCTCGCCCTTCTACGTGCCCAAGACCATCATCAACATGCTGCCGGGCCAGCTGAGCATCATCACCGGCCTGAAGGGCCCGTCGTTCTCGGCGGTGTCGGCGTGCGCGACCTCGAACCATTCGATCGGTACCGCGATGCGCATGATCCAGTACGGCGATGCCGACGTGATGGTGGTCGGTGGTGCCGAGCGTGGCTCGTCGCCGACCGCGCTGGGCGGCTTCTGCGCGATGAAGGCCATGAGCACCCGCAACGACGCCCCGGAACAGGCCTCGCGCCCGTGGGACAAGGACCGTGACGGCTTCGTGCTGGGCGACGGCGCCGGCATCCTGATCCTGGAAGAGTACGAGCACGCCAAGGCACGCGGCGCGAAGATCTACTGCGAACTGGCCGGTTTCGGTGCCAGCTCCGACGCGTACCACATGACCGCCCCGAGCGAGAACGGCGAAGGCGCCGCGCGCTGCATGGTCATGGCCATGAAGGACGCCGGCGTGACCCCGGAACAGGTGGGTTACCTCAACGCGCACGGCACTTCCACGCCGCTGGGCGACCTGGGCGAGACCATGGCGATGAAGACCGCCTTCGGCGACCACGCCTACAAGATGATGGTCAGCTCCACCAAGTCGATGACCGGCCACCTGCTGGGCGCCGCCGGTGGCGTGGAAGCGATCTTCTCGGTGATGGCGCTGCAGGACAACATCATTCCGCCGACCATCAACCTGGAACAGCCCGGCGAAGGCTGCGACCTGGACTACGTGCCCAACGAAGCACGCCAGGCCAAGGTGGACGTGGTGATGTCCAATGGCTTCGGCTTCGGCGGCACCAACGGCACGCTGATCTTCAAGCGCGTCTGACCGGCATCGTCGCGCCGCGACCCATCGGCAATCCGACAAACGGATCAACGCCGTGCACCACGGAGCCGCCGCAAGGCGGCTTCCGTGCATCTGAACCCCCGAACTGGCCATCATGACCCACGCACCGCTGATCCACCCGCTGCCGCACCCGATCGATCTGTTGGCGCTGCAACGGCACGACCCGGCGCGTTTCCCGCTGCTGATGGAATCCACGGCCTCGGGCACCGCCCAGGGCCGCTGGAGCCTGCTGCTGGCCGCGCAGGGCGAGGGCCTGCGGCTGGACGCCGATGGCCAGGTGCGTGACCTGCACGACGCCGTGCAGCCCGGCACGTTCCTGCAGGCGCTGGATCGCGCGTGGCAGGCCGAACGCCTGCCACATGACGGCAGCCACAGCCTGCCGTTCCGCGGCGGCTGGGCGCTGATGCTGGATTACGAAGTGGCCAGTCAGATCGAACCGGTGCTGCCGGCGCGTGCACGTGACGATGGCGGCCCGACCGCCGTGGCGCTGCGTTGCCCGGCCGCCGTGCTGCACGACCATCACAACGACGCCAGCTTCGTCATCGCCGAAGCCGGTGAGCAGGTATTGCTGGATGCGCTGGTAGCACTGGCCTCGGCGGCGTTGCCCGACGCCGGGCAGGGCTGGCAGCCGCCGCAGTCGGTGGGCGAGGATGCGCCGCAGCGCTTCACCGACGGCGTGCGCCGGGTGATCGAGTACCTGCGTGCCGGCGACGTGTTCCAGGTGAACCTGTCGCGGCGCTGGGGCGCGCAGTTCGCTGCGCCGGTCAGCCCGCAGGCGCTGTATGCACAGCTGCGCCGCGCCAACCCGGCGCCGTTTGCCGGCCTGTTCAGCGCGCATGGCCGCCATGTGGTCAGTTCCTCGCCGGAGCGGCTGGTGTCGGTGCACGCCGGCCACGCGCAGACCCGTCCGATTGCCGGCACGCGTCCGCGCTTCGAGGGCGACGATGATGCCGCGCGCATCCAGGAGCTGGTCGGTCACCCCAAGGAGCGCGCCGAGCACGTGATGCTGATCGACCTGGAGCGCAACGACCTCGGTCGCATCTGCCTGCCGGGCACCGTGGTGGTCGATGAGCTGATGACCGTGGAGAGCTACGCGCACGTGCATCACATCGTCAGCAACGTCAGCGGCCATCTGCGCCCGGAGGTCACGCCCGGCGAGGTGATCGCCGCCACGTTCCCGGGCGGCACCATCACCGGCTGCCCGAAGGTGCGCTGCATGCAGATCATCAGCGAACTGGAGCAGGTGCCGCGCGGTGCCTATACCGGCGCCTTCGGGTGGCTGAACCGCGATGGCGACCTGGACCTGAACATCCTGATCCGCACCGCTGAAGTGGATGGCCACGAGGTCAGCTTCCGCACCGGCGCCGGCATCGTGGTGGACTCGGACCCGGACAAGGAACTGGACGAGACCCGCGCCAAGGCGCGCGGCCTGCTGCGGGCGCTGGGCCAGCAGGGCTGATTGACCGCCCCCGCCGGGCATGACCCGGCGCTGCCGGTTCCGGTTTTGGTGGGTGCCGATCTTGGTCGGCACGGATGCGGGTGTCTGCCTCCCCGGTCATGACCCCACACCACCGGCACGGTATCCTGCACGACGGAATCGAGTTCAGAGGTAGTCCATGGCGGGAGCCAAGCGCGGGTGTCTGTTCGTGGTAACGCTGGTGGTGGTGCTGGCCGCCGTCGTGGCCGGCGTGGGCGCGTGGTTCTTCTACCAGCAGACCCGCTTCGCCGATGCTCCGATCACCCCCACTGCCGAAAGCGTGGTCATTGCCAGTGGCGATGGCATGAACAGCGTGCTGCGCAAGCTGCGCGACGCGGGTGTGGATGAAGGCCAGGACACCCAATGGCAACTGCTTGCGCGTCAGCTCGATGCCGCCGGCAAGCTGAAGGTGGGCGAGTACGCGCTCAGTGGGGAGCTGACCCCGCGCGAGCTGCTGCTGCGCATGCGCGCCGGCAAGGTGCTGCAGCACCGCGTCACCCTCGTGGAGGGTTGGAACATCCGCCAGCTGCGTGCCGCGCTCAAGCGCGCCGAACCGCTGCTGCACACCACCGACAACCTGGATGACGCCGCGTTGATGCAGCGTCTCGGCTTCGGTGGCCAGCATCCGGAAGGCCGCTTCCTGCCGGAGACCTACGTCTACCAGCGCGGCGACAGCGACCTGGACGTGCTCAAGCGCGCCCACGCCGCGATGGAAAAGGCACTGGATGAAGCCTGGGAAAGCCGCGCACCAGATCTGCCGATCAACACGCCCTACGAACTGCTGACGATGGCCTCGATCATCGAGAAGGAAACCGCGCTGGCCAGCGAGCGCCCGCAGATTGCCGGCGTGTTCATGCGTCGCCTGAAGATCGGCATGCGCCTGCAGACCGACCCGACCGTGATCTACGGCATCGGTGCCGCGTATGACGGCAACATCCGCCGCCGCGACCTGACCACCGATACGCCGTACAACACCTATACCCGTGCCGGCCTGACCCCGACCCCGATTGCCATGCCCAGCCGCGATGCACTGATGGCCGCCGCGCAACCCGCAGCGGGCGACGCGCTGTACTTCGTCGCCGTGGGCGATGGCAGTGGCGCACACGTGTTCTCGCCCAGCCTGGACCAGCACAACGCCGCAGTCGCCCGCTACCTGCAGCAGCTGCGCCAGCAACGTACCAAGGAGACCTCGGCGCAATGAGTCCCGCGCTGCTTCGCCACCCGCGTTTCGTCAGCCTGGAAGGCGGCGAGGGCGCAGGCAAGACCACCGCCATCAACGCCATCCGTGACTGCCTGCGCAGCCACGGCCACGAGGTGGTGCTGACCCGCGAGCCGGGCGGCACGCCGCTGGCCGAGCGCATCCGCGGCCTGGTGCTGAAGCCCGATGCCGAGATCGCCGCCGAACCGCTCAGCGCCGAAGCCGAGCTGCTGCTGGTGTTCGCCGCGCGCGCGCAGCATGTGCGCCAGGTGATCCAGCCGGCACTGCAGCGCGGCGCCTATGTGCTGAGCGATCGCTTCACCGATTCCAGCTACGCCTACCAGGGCGGTGGCCGTGGGCTCGATCCGCAGTGGATTGCCGATCTGGAGCGCCGCGCGGTCGGCCTGTTGCCGGGCCTGACCCTGCTGCTGGATGTGGACGTGGCCATCGGCCGCGCGCGCGCCAACGGCCGTGACCTGTGGCCGGACCGCATCGAAAGCGAGCAGGACGATTTCTTCCAGCGCGTGCGCGAAGTATTCCGCGGCCGTGCGCAGCAGGATCCGCAGCGCTTTGCGTTGATTGATGCGGGCCAGGAGCAGGAACGCGTGGCGGCCGATGTGGTCGCGCGTGTCGAGCGCTGGCTGCAGGAAGGGGAGGGCGCATGAGCACGTTCTCGCCCTGGCAGCAGCGCGCGTTCGACCAGACCGTGGCCGCGCTCGATGCCGGTCGCCTCGGTCATGGCCTGCTGATCTGCGGGCCGGCCGGGCTGGGCAAGCGTGAGGTGGCGCTGGCATTGGCCGACCACGTGCTGGCCCGCGGTGACGCCGCGCATGCCACGCGCACGCGTCAGCTGATCGCCGCGGGTACCCATCCGGACCTGCAGCTGGTCAGCTTCATCCCGAACAAGAGCGGCGACAAGCTGCGCACCGAGATCGTCATCGAGCAGGTGCGCGAGATCACCGACAAGCTGGCGCTGACCCCGCAGTACGGCGTGGCGCAGGTGGTGATCGTCGACCCGGCCGATGCGATCAACCGTTCGGCCGCCAATGCGCTGCTGAAGACCTTGGAAGAGCCGCAGCCGGGCCGCTACCTGTGGCTGATCAGCAGCGATCCGGCGCGCCTGCCGCAGACCATCCGCAGCCGCTGCCAGCGCCTGGAGTTCAAGCTGCCGCCGCAGCACGAGGCGCTGGCCTGGCTGCAGCAGCAGGGCCATAGCGAGGCCTCGGCGCGCGAAGCGCTGGAGGCTGCACGCGGCCATCCCGGCCAGGCCGACAACTGGCTGCGCGAAGATGGCCTGAGCCTGCGCCGCGAAGTGGGTCGCGAGCTGGAACAGCTGTCCGCCGGCAAGACCGGTGCGGTGGAGCTGGCGCAGAAGTGGTGTGGTGACGACAACGCAGCGCTGCGCCTGCGCTTTGCCGCCGACCTGGCGCTGGCCCAGGCCAGCACCGATGCCTTGACCACGCCGGAGCGATTGCACAAGCTTGCAGCCTGGTTCGATGCGGCCAACCGCACCCGCGACCTGCTGCGCACCACGGTGCGTGCAGACCTTGCGGTGGTCGAGTTGCTGCTGGCCTGGAACAAGGTGAACGAGCGGCCTGCCGCAAGGGGAAATCGATGAGTGCCAGCAACGCCCGCCAGGGCATCCTGTCCCTGGCCGTGAAGGACAAAGCCGCGCTGTACAGCGCGTACATGCCGTTCGTGAAGAACGGCGGCATCTTCGTGCCCACGCCCAAGCGTTACTTCCTGGGCGACGAAGTGTTCCTGCTGCTGACCCTGCCCGATTCCAGCGAGCGCCTGCCGGTGGCTGGCAAGGTGATCTGGGTGACCCCGGCCGGCGCGCAGGGCAACCGCACCGCCGGCATCGGCGTGCAGCTGGCCGAGGGTGCCGAAGGCGAGGGCGTACGCCACAAGATCGAGACCCTGCTGGCCGGCCTGACCGGCTCGGACAAGCCGACTCATACGATGTGATGTAGCGCCGGGCCATGCCCCGCGGCGACCTCGAAACACCCGTGAACACGAATGTGAAAAACTGTTGACGGCCTCTGAAAAGCCCCTATAATGAGCGGCTCAGCAACACACCGGGCGGTTAGCTCAGCGGTAGAGCATTGCCTTCACACGGCAAGGGTCACAGGTTCGATCCCTGTACCGCCCACCAAGTAAATCCCTGATTTTTCAGGTGACATGAAGAAGCCGGCCTTGAGCCGGCTTTTTCGTAACTGCAGGGTAACAGCACGCCGCTTTCTTCATCCCAAGGAGGTCATATGAAGCTTTCTCTGCGTACGGTACGTATCCAACCAGCCACCGAAGGCGAAGATTCCCCTTCGATCGGTGCGGAGCTGACCATCCTCTTTCCCAATGCTGGGGATAATGTCCTGATTGCGGGCTCTATCGGAGTCACCTTCTCTCACCCGGCACCGGAAACGCTGACATTTGCAGAGATCGAGCCGCTGGCTGTCGCAGAGGTCCTCGCTGCTCTCGGCTGATTTCCATAGCTATCGCGCGTTGAGGGACAACCTCAGCGCGCTGCTGCTGGCTGTCGCCGCTGTCTTGTTGCTGGCGACCTCGATCCGGTCCAACCGATCCACCACCTGAGCGAGCAGAGCATTGCTCTGCTGCACCGCCGCCGTGGTCGCGGCCTGCGCCTTGTTGTCCACCACCAGGTCAAACACAGCGCGCGCGAAATTGTCCGGCAGCGCCTCGATGGTGTCGGCCAGCTCGCCCATGCCGACGCCGCCCTTGTCCAGGTCACCCACCTTCATGCCGTCGATCAGGCCCGTCACCTGCCCGTAGAGGCTGTTGTAGTCCTGGCCGCTGGCGTAGAGGTTCCGACCGAAGCCCAGCGCCGCCTGTGCGGCCGCCTGCGCCGCGCTGCTGTCGCCGCCCGCTACCGCCCGCTCCAGCTCCTGCATGGTCTTCTGCAACTTCTCCTGATCGGTCAACGGCGACAGGTCGCTTACAGATAGGCCATAGCTAATGGCTTTCTTGTCCTTGTCGATCTGCGCTTGCAGCTTGCCCATGTTGGTGGCGCGCAGTGCCTCGATCTTGGCCAGGTCCTCAGCGCGCGCGCCGGACAGTCCCAGCGCCTTGGCGTAGTCGTTGGCCGACTTCACCTGTTGGCGGTAGGTGCGCTCGATGCTCAGGGCCTGCTGCTGGTAGGCGGTCAGGTCGCCAGTGAGCAGCTGCGTCGACACGTCGGCCATCAGGGTGGAGTAGTTGCCCAGCAGGCCCGACACCTTGCTGATCTGCGTGGCCAGGTCCGTACCGGCAACGCCGGCCAAGTCCTGAAAATAGTCCACCGCCTTGTTCACCTTGTCGATCTCCAGGCCGTTGAGTGCCCGGCCCAGCTCGTCGGCGTTGCCCACCGCCAGTTCGATGGATGCTCCCAGCGCCGCGAACACGTCCGCCGAGTCGAAGTAGCCATCCAACTGCCCACCGAAGCCCGCCGCCCGCACGGCCTCCGTGTAGAGCCGATCCTGCATGCCGACGAGGTAGGACTCCAGCTGCTGCTGGGCCTCGGCCGAATCCGCCGACAACGACAGTTTGCCCAGGCTTACCTTGACCCCGGCCAGCTGCTTGCTCAGGTCCACGCCCAGCTGCTTGGCCAAGTCAGTGGTTGCGCCCCGGATCTGCCGAGCCGCCATGTCGAACGTGCGATCGATGCCCGGATCCAGCGCGCCATACTGGGTCCACTTCTTGTCAGAGCGGAACCAGCCGCCCTTTTGCTTCACGTCCGCGTAGCTCTGGCCGTCCAGTCCACCGAAGCCGTAATCGCCCGTGATGCCCTGGCCGGTGATCTTGGGCGCACTGCGCCCGAACGCCTTGCCCATCAGCGAGCTGCCGGAGAAGATCGCCGCCGTCTTTCGGTTCATGCCCAGCGCGCGCCCGATCACGTCCAGCGACATGCTGTCGAGCATGACCGGCGTCAGCAGTCCACCGGATGCGAAGTGGCCGCGTTTCAGTAGGTCGAACTTGTCCTGGTTCTCCAGTCCGAAGCCCTCCTTGTACGCGCTGCCGGCCATCTGCATACCCATCGCGATCAGCGCCGCATAGGGAGCAAACGCGGCCACAGCGCCGAGCGCACCGGTAGCCGCTCCTGCGGCACCGGCCCCACCGGCAGCGGCCGTGCCACCGCCCGTCAGTGCAGCTACGTTGTTGCCGAAGCCCATCATGGTGTTCGGGCCGAAGCCACCCGCCGCGGCTGCGGCGCCAGGGGTGAACCCGATAGCGCTCTGGCCCTTCGATAGCAGGCTGGCGATGTTGCCGGCGTTCTGGCCGCCTGCGGCAGTGCCGTTGCCGGCGAAGATCCCCAGGATGCTGTTGAGGCTCAACCCGTTGCCGCTGCCGAGGCCATTGATGCCGTCCATGATGCGGGTCTGAATCGGGATCACCAGCTTCTGCTCCAGCAGCTGGCGCGCAATGTCGCGCAACCCCTGCTTGGCAATGTCCTTCATGTCGTCCCACATGCCGGACCAATCGCGCAGGCCGTCCGCGACGAAGTTGGCCATAGCGTCGGCCGTGTCGCTGACCAGGTAAGTGCCCACGTCGGCCCACTGCTGAAGGCTGGCGGCGTACTTGTCCGCGTCGATGCTGGCCTGTGCCGCAGCGCGCGCCTGTGCCATGAGTGAGGCGCTGAGGTCGGCGGTGATACCCGCGCCGGCCGCGTTCGCCTCGTTGATGGCCTCCTGCATGTCGCGCTGGTTCTGCATTTCACGGCGTGCGCGCTCCCGCGCTGGCCCGATGAGGCGAATCATGTCCAGCTCGCCGCTCATGGTGTCCAGCAGCGCCTGCGGCGCCCGCTTGCGCTTGTCCAGCTCGGCGGTGGTGGTGGCCAGCTGTGCCGCTGACTCCTTTTCCAGCGTGTTGAAGGCAGCGCGCGTGATGTTGCCGGCGGCCAGCTCCTTGTTCAGCTCGGCCAGGCGCTGCTTGTGCTTCTGCTCGGCCTCGGCCAGCGGGCCGGCCATTGTGGCGGCGGCCATGTCCGCCTCGGCGGCGTACCGCCGCAGCGATTCTGCCTGGCGGTCGACCGTGGAGCCGCTCGTCCTGCTATCGGGGCCCAGCTTTGGCGGCTCGTAGGGCTTAGGCTTGCCCGGGATGCCGGCGGTGGTGTCCACGGTGGCGGTCACGCCCCGGAAGGGGAACGCGGCGATTAGCGCGTCCACCTCTGCCAGCTCGCCCTGCACCTTCTTCTTGGCGTCATCGCTGAAGATGCCCTTCCAGTTCTTCAGGCTGTCACCCAGCGCGCCGCGCCGCGCCTGAAGGCTCTCCAGCGAATCGGTGTTGCTAACGGGCATGAAGCCCTTCGATTTGAGCCACCCGGTGTAACTGACCACCAACTGCCCGAAACCTGCGGCGGCATCCAGAGCTGCCTGGCCGAACGCCATGACTCCATTGGTGGCCGTGTGCATGGCCTCCTGCGCCTTCGGGTCATGCAGCAGCTTGTTCAGTTCGGTCAGGGCCGGGATCACGCCCTCGGCTACCTGAACCTTGACGCCCATGAAAGCGAGGTCCGCTTCCTGCGTTACCCGGCGCAGGTCGATCATCGCCTTGGTGGTGTCGTCGCTGATGATCGCGCCGGCTGCCTCCGCCGCGTTGGCCATGCGGTTCAACTCGGCGCTGTTGTTGCGCAGCAGTGGAATCAGCATCGCCGAGTCGCTGGCGATGGCCTCCATGTAGAAGGTCAGCTCAGTCTGCGACAGATTGGCCCGTTCGAGGCTCTTGAAGTACAGCCCGAGCGCGTCCGGGCCAGATAGCTTGCGCATCTGCTCGGCTGTGACGCCGGCGCCCTTGGCGATGTTGTTGAAGAAGTCGGCCATGGAGCCACCACCCGTTTGGATGTAGTCGCCGATCTTGTCCTGCACATCCTTGAGGATATCGGCCAGCTTCTCGTGGCTGATCCCTACGGTGTTGGCGGCTGCGGCCATCCGCTGGAACTGCTGCGAGGTGGTGCCCGACAGCTGGCCGAACCTCTCGTATTGCACCGCGAGGTCGCCAACCTGGCGCGTCCACATGACCACAGCTGTGCCGGCGGCGGCCGCTGCCGTGCCGAGCGCGGTGCCGACTGCTGTGGCCAAGCCAGACATGGTTTGCTGGATCGCAGCGGAGCGCTTGGCAGCGACGTGTTCAGCCTTTGTCATCCCCTGCTCGAATGAGCCGGACTTCATCAGCAGGTCGACGGTGAGGGTATAGAGGCTCATGGGTATCCCGGCCTGAAATTTGAATTCTGTGGAAGCGCGAAGAAAAGGGGGCGCGCGTGTCGAGGGGGGAGGCCCTTCAAGTTTCGACCTCCCCCCTCCCGTTGCCTGGTCACGAGCTGAGGACGCGCATCGCGCTGGCGCCGCCCAGGCTGCCGGTGTTGTCAGGGGCACCGCCGGCTGGCCCCGCCCTTTACTCGGTGTCCGTCACGCCTTCGATGACGGTGAACGCCTTGGGGTAGGCCGATGCCACGTCCAGACGGGTGTGGCAGATGAAACCAACCTCGCCAGTCTCGGCATACAGCTCCTTCAGCAGCTGGATCGACACGGACTCGCGCATGTAGATGGTGAACATCTGGAAACCGCCCACGTAGATGGCGGCCGCGTTGGTGGCGGTGCCCACATCCTCGTTGGTCGGGATCTGGCTGGTCGTGAGGAACTTCCAGTTGCTCAGGGCTTCCGGCCGGCGCAGCGGCTGGCCAGTGGTGTCCACCAGCAGGCTCATGGTTTCGTCTTCGCGCGGCGACAGAATGGCCACGTCCGGCACCGGAGCGTTGGCCTCGGTGATGAGGCGACGGGCGCGGATGAACTGACGCCAGTCGGTGATCGGCGCCCCGTTGGTGCCCATCGGCAGCTTGTTGATACCCGGGATGTTGCGCAGGCCGCGAATCTCCGGCTCGGTGCCGCTGCCCATCAGGGACGCGCGGTCGATCTCCTTGGCGAACGCTTGGGCAATGGCCGTGCGGAGCGCAGCGTCCAGGCCGCCCAGCGAATCGGCCAGCAGCTCGCGAGAGATCTTGAAGCGGAACGCCAGGCTGCGCGGGGTGACCTTGACCGCGCGGAACGCCGGCTCGCTCTCAGCCACCTGGCCGTGTTCCTGGCGCCAGGCTGGGGTGGGGATGGTGTCCACTGCCGCGATGCTGAAGGAGCTTGCCGAGGTATCCAGCACGGCGACGTTGGCGCCTGCGCTGAGAACGGACGAGGCGGGCACCAGGGCGTTGAGGATGCCCGGCATCAGCACGGTCGGCACGGTGTAGCCGCCTGCGGTGTTCGTGCCTTCGCTCAGAGCAGCGCGTACACCGTCGCTGGTGCGCATGTTGGCAACGCCGCGGATGAAGTCCGACAGGCTCACCTGGTCATCGCCATTGTTGAAGCCGCCGCCGTCCGGGCGCATCGCATTCAGGCGCCGCGCGATGGTTGCCTGGTTCTGCAGGTCAGATGCGGTGAGCAGCGTGCCGATCTGGCGGCCTTCGGTGTCGCGCAGGCGCTCGCCCTCGCTCATGGTGCCCAGCGCGTTGGCTGCGGTCAGGTCCATCTGTTCCTGATGATCCATGCCCGCGCTGATCAAGCTGATCGCGTTGTTGATGTACTCCAACGCGTCCATCACGCCGTCGGTGAGGTTTTCGTCCTTCTCCCTGGCGTGGGTCGTCAGCGCATTGGACGCACGGCGCAAGCTGTTGCGATAGGCCAGTGCTTCAGCGCGCGGCAACTGGTCCAGCGGCTTGTCGGTAGTCGGTTCTTCGATGGTGACGCCGAGTTTGCCGAGCTCCGCGCGTGCCGAGAATGCGGCTTTGCGGTTGGCGTGGCGGTCGCGCATCTGCTGGAAATCGTTGTGGTGAGGCATTGGGTGGTCCCTATGTGGGGTCCAGAAACGCACAAGCGCGCCCGGACCATGGTGAAGTGGTCTCAGAGCGCGCTTTGGCGTTGCCTCTGCCGCAGTGTCGGCCCAGTGTCAGGTTTGCCCGTGGGGCAGTCTGTCTTGGACGCGCTCAGTTTATCGCTGTTGTTGCTTGGCGATGCCTGTTTCGTTACGCGGAACTCAGCGCGCGCCGAATTCGATGTGCCTTCTGTCTGCACGCATCGGTGCAGTAGCGCCGTGGTCGGCCGGTTGCCTGGTCGCGGAGCGGTCCACCACAGACCTCGCACCGAAATTCAAATTCTGCGGAAGCGCGTAGAAAGGGGGGCGCGCGTGTCGGGCTGGCAGGCGCTTCAACTTTCCGTCTCCCCCTATGGTCCATGTCGATCACCGTATGGCTGGTGGTGAACCTGGTGCATGGGGTGCAGCGGGCGCAGGTGGTGCACGACGTGCACGTGGTGCATCCCGTGCAGTACCTGCACCGCGTGCAGCAGGGGCGGGGTGTGCGCAAAACCACACACCCCCTGGTAGTAGTTATCTGTGCACTCACCCTGAGTACGGTTTTGCCCCGAAATCTGGCTTGACCGTACTCGCCCTGAGTACGCTTTCGTTAGGAACCCGTTACGTTTAGGCATGACCGTACTCGCCTTGAGTACGGGGTGTACTCACCTTGAGTACCGTGTTTTTTTGGCGTTCGTCGGCGTATGGCCTCCAGCGCATGTAGGTCTTCTTGGCATCGGCGTCGCCGCCGTCGGTGCCAACATTCGTTAACAGGAACGAGCGCGCGCGCCCGGTGCCTGTCTTCTGATCGAAGCTCCCGGCCTTGGCCTCCTCGATCCAGCCGCGCTCCTCAAGTGCAGCAAACGCCGCTTGCACCTTCGCCTGGCCTACGTTGCCCAAGCGCCGGCGCGCCTCCCGGACACTGAGGAAGACCTCATTGCCGGTGGATGGTCGATACAGCGCGCGTAGCTCGACCAGGAGCGCGCGTGCATCCGGGTTCAAGGTTCGATAGGCGGGACAGTCAAGCTCCCAGGCATAGAGCCGGACGTGCGGAGAGATGGGGACGTAGACACTGCTGCTACGTCCCGTGGCCCGTGCCCGCCGCCTTGCCTGCTTGCGGGCTTCGCGCTCTGTCATCTCAGGTGTGCCCCTGCCAGCAGCTGGCCGACAGAGCGGCTCCACTCGACCCCAGCGCGCGCGGCCCGCGTCATGATCCATTCGCGCACGCGGGCATCAGACGGGTTGCCTCTATGCTGCAGGGCGCAGTCACCGCACAGCACGTAGGGGAGGGAGGCCCAGCCGAACTCCCGCTCCACACGATGGAACGTGCCGAACACCGGTAGCAGCGGCTTGCCGCAGCAGTCGCAGGCGATGGGCTCAACCGCAGGACGGCGGCTCATGGCGCGCGCTCCTGTCGGCGGGGTGGGGCGCGATCGATGGCAGCTGCCAGGCGCTCGGCGAGTGCCTGTAGGCGAGCCTCAGACAGTGCGGAAAGCGGTGGAGTCCGCACGATGCGGTGTGCAGGGAAAGGAATGATGACGGCGTTCACCCGACCCTCCGCAGCGTGTTGGCGTAGGTGACAAGGCCCAGCACCCTCAGCGCAGCGCGCGGGATCAAGGTTCCCTTGTAGATGCCCGACAGCACGTAGACGTACATGCCATCGCTGCCCCGGCTCTGGACGTAGCGGAGATGCTGCTTACCGTTGATTTCCACGGCATACATCGCGTCGTAGCGGAAGTCTGTCACTTTCAGGTCGATCACCAGCACGTCGCCGGGGACATACGTTGGCGCGTGCTCGCGGTCAGTCACGGCGACGGTGGCCCAGCGCGCGGTGTCAGAAAAGTCTGAATGCGCGTCACGGGTTTGCCCGATTGCGGGCAGGGATGGTTGGTGTACGATGGGCGTCATGGTCTCGTTCCTTGCAAGGGTTCGAAGGCTTCTGCGGCTCAGCTGGGTGCGAACCAGCTGGGCCGTTTCTCTTTCTGGGCATCTGGTCATGGCTTGCCTCTTAGGCGGCGGCTTCTTTCTCGCGGGCTTCGATGTACTCGCGCAGCGCGCGGGCTGAGACCATGCGACGCTTCCCGACTTTGAAGGTGCTGAGCTGGCCAGCGGCCATCGCTCGATAGAGGGCGTTTCGGTTGAGGCCGGTTACGGCGCATGCCTCTTCAGTGGTGTAACTGAGGCGTTCGGCTTGGGGCTTCATTTCATCTCCAGGTTGTGCAGGTTTCGCACACTGCGAAACCTGTGGAGACGCTATCACGCACAATTGCCCGTTGCAACAGGTTTTTCAACCTGCGAAACTCGGCGTCATGGCAACCAAGAATGCATCCGTGAAGAAGCGGCCGGGCCGCCCCCGCAAGGCGCCCGAGGAGAAGCTCGAGCAATTCAGTATCCGGCTCCCGCCCAAGCTGAAGTTGGGTCTGGAGTTGCTTGCCCGAGCTCAGCACCGCTCCCTGAGTCAGGCGGTCGAGTGGGCGCTCAATGCCGGCCTCTCCAAGTACCAGCTCAACAACAACAGCTACTACGCATCGCTGTCATCGTTGCTCGATGACGTGTGGGACTTCACGCCGGCCAAGGGCGCTCTCACCATGTTGCTACATGCCCCGGAGCTGATGACCTATCAGGATCGCATCGCGGCAGAGCTGGTTGAATACAGCGTGGAGATGCAGGCGCTGGAGCAGGGCAAAGACTGCGAGATCACCCACGAGGAGCTGTTTGAGATGGTCGAGAAGCACTGGCCCACAATCCTGCAAATGGCTGAGTACGTCATCAGCAATGGGGAATCGCCGCGCGGCATGTCCCTTCTTGCGCAAGACCGTAGAGGGTGGCCGGGCTTTGGAGTGACTGCCAATCCCTGATTTCATGGCAAACCTCAAAATTGAGTTTCGCTACAGGAACTGCACCTGTGCCAGCTTGTCGCGTGCTGCGCCCTGCACCAGGTGGCCGTAGTGCTTCTCGATCATCGCCAGCGACGTGCCGGCCAGCTTTGCCACGGTCAGCAGGTCCATGCCGCCCACGATGGCGTCGGTGATCCAGCAATGGCGCAGCGTGTAGAGCGTCACGCCGGCAGGCAGTCCAGCGCGCGCTGAGGCATCCCGAACAAGCTCGCTCCACTCGCTGGGCGTCCACACCTTCTTTCCGTCCGGGGTGAACAAGTGCGCCTTGGGCAGCTTCCCCTTGGCCAGCCGGTCGAACAGCGCGGTGGCACCGGGCGAAAGCGGTATCTTGCGGTCGTGGTCCTTGCTGCGGAACCTCACGCTGGCGGTGCGGCCATCGTAGTCCGAGCGCAGGCACAGCGACGGGTCGCCCGGCCTGCAGCCCGTCAGAGCCACACACTCGATCAGGTCGCGTACCGGCCCCTCAGCGGCCTCCAGCAGCGCGCGCCGCTGCTCCCGCTCCAGGTACAGCCCCCGGCGCTGTCCGGCGTCCTTGAGTGGCTTCACCGCGTTCCACTCAAACGCGAGATCAGGAGATACCTTGCGGCGGGCCACGGCGTGGTTCAGGGCGGCCACCAGCGTCGTGCGGATGCGGTTGATGCTGGAGCGTGCCAGGGGCTTCGCCACCGGTGGCCGGCCGCGCTTCACTGGCAGCGGCGGGAGGTCGCCCTTCTCCACGCGATCGCGCCAGGCTTCGATGTGATCCTGGTGGAGATCCTTGAGGCGCACCTTTCCCAGCTTGTCGCCGTAGAGGCAGCGTTCAAACCGGCGCTTGGCGTCATCCGATGCGGTCTTGCGCCCATCCTTCTCCAGCGCGGTCACGTAGTCGCGGCAGGCATCGGCCACGGTGAGTTCGCTCTTGGGAGCGATGACCGCCAGCGGTGCGCCGTGCTGGTCTGTCTCGGCGAGCACAGCGCGCGCGCGGGTGCGGGCGGCCTCCACAGTAACGGCAGGCCACTTTCCCAGCGCGCGGGTGCTGGTCCGGCTCCATTGGACGTTCCAGCTCTTCACCCCAGATGGCTGCACCCGGACGTGCAGCTGCGGAACCACGGTGTCCCACAGGCGGTAGGGCGCAGCCTCGGGCTTGGCCGATTCAACGACGCTGGGATTGAGGCGCTTGGATTGCTTCATGGGCTCGTAACTGCACGGTAACAGCAAAACTCAGTGTGCGGCCAAATCCAGCGGGACGCAATGACACAGTAAAACAAGGGCTTCCAGACGGATGCTTTGCGCTGTAAGGGCCTTTGCCATCCTTCACACGGCAAGGGTCACAGGTTCGATCCCTGTACCGCCCACCATTTAGAGTCAGTGTGTTACAACAAAGCCGGCGAAAGCCGGTTTTTTGTTTTTTTGCGCTCCTCCTGCAAAAGCGCAAATCGCGCTTGTTCGCGCTCCCCCCATCTACGCCAGAGTTGCACGCGATGGTTGACGAGACTGGTATTTCATCCACGAGCGATTGGGCAGTTCAGATTGGGCGATTCTCGATGGGACTCGGAGGTATCGAATGGGCCGCCGATATGTTGCTGGTGTTATCAGAGGGTGTCTCCAAGAGTAACGACTTCTATGATCGCCTCGTCGCTTTGAAGGCGTCGGCAAGCAATCTCAAGGCAGACTTACAGATTGAGGTTTCGGGACTGGTCGATGAGGCCCAAGCGCTGCGGATGATGCGCAACACGGTGCTGCACTCTACTGTTGCGGTTAGCTTTTACGTCGAAGCGGCCGCTTCTGCGGGTGGCTGCCCGGACCTGGATGCGGGCCGAGTTATGACTATGACGCACCTCAACGACAGACGAGGTCGACAAACCGATATCGACCTTGCTGCAATGACCGCCTTGGCCGCCCTGGCGGAAGAACTAAGCGGGCGGTTCTGGGCGGCACTATTCAAGCAGGATGCCCCGTAGGACAAAGGAGCGCACGGAGCACTTCTTGGCAATGTCGTTCAGGGCACGTGCTGAGACGTCTTCGCCCGACATATCGACCAGCTCAGTGATCGCGGATCGAAGGTGCTTGGAGCGATTAGCATTCATGGTGTGATCATGGCGTATGGCCAGAAGCGTGGTGCCAGCTTCTCGAATGACTCGGTTATCGACCACTCCACGGATCGGTGAGTTGCTTGAACAACGCCATCGTGGCCGCGCACCAGATGTTCTCCAGAACCGACGTAGAACCTCTGCCCTCTAGCCATTACCGGGTACATCAGAGAGGCAAAGAGCAACGCAACATTGTCAGCGCTTCGCGGATCCGCGGCAGCGGCATGGGCTCCGAACTTATCCCGCCATTCCTTTATTTCTGGGCAAATAGAAAGTACATACTGTCGACCTGCGTCCTTGATGCTGTTCCTTTCTGCTGCAAGGGTGTTCAACTCACTGGGGTTTGTGCGCAGTCGATCAGCCAAACGCACTAATTGCAGGTAGGCGATCAGACTGGTCGCGTACCAACTGAAGGCGCCATACACAAACGGATATGGGCACGGGTTCCCCAACCAGCGATCGGAGGGGGTCAGATCGTTCAACTCGGAGTGACGCACTCGACGAACTAGCTCCAAGAGTGAGTCTTGGCGCGCAACCATTCCGAGGGTCAGCATGTCGTCCGAGGGATGGGTGACCCCTGACTTGTGGTCAAAGATGAAGTTCACACTGTAGCTCCTAGCGCATCTGGCGCGGAAATCCGTGTTAAGTCTGGCGCTACTGATTTTCCGGCAATGACTGATCGCGAGCCAAACAAAAAGGGCTGCGCTCGATGTTACAGGCTGTGGATCAGTTGCGGTGGGTATACGCTAATAATCGCTGTAGCCATACATTTCGTCCTCGTCCTCGTCCTCGTCCTCGTCCTCGTCCTCGTCTTCTATCTCATCTTCCATTTCATCGGCGCCATCTAGATCGTCTAGAAATACTGATCCGTAGTCATTGGGATCATCGTCGAATTCGACATATTCATCTGCATTATCCCTCTCCAAAAGGGATAGCCAGTCTTCCGCATTTTCTCCTTTCGCTTTCCTCGCTGCGTTCTCGTCGAAGGAGAAGATTGGTCTGCTGCGCATGTCAGTCGAGTAGAAGTGGATCTCGCGTTTTGCTAGGTCATTGAAATAGGGGGCCGACTCTACAACTGCTCTTTGAAATCCTCCCCAGTTGCGAATGCCCGCTTCATAGCAAAGGAGCCAAGATTCACCACGCAGGTGCTCTTCTCCTCTAATTTCGTCCCAGATGGAGTGGTCGATTGCCACAGGTAGCTTTTGGCTCTGCTCAAGGTCCAGTAGAATTAAGCTGCATACGGAACTATTCATTGTCGAAACGCGATGGACGTTATCGATGCTGAGCTCTAAATCAAGTGATTTGCACATCCATAAACACCAGGCAACTTCGCTGTGGTGGTTCAGTGGTGCATGTTCTTCGATGATTGAATTTGCTAATCGTCCAACTGATGGGCGGTCAATGGGGTAGCCAATGCGTTCGTATGTTGAGAGAATTCTCTCAATTTGCTGTAGCGTATTCGGGTATGCAATTGCTACATGGCATAGATGGGCAACAAATGTCCTCCAATGTTCCTTTCGGATAATGCTGGATGCGGATTTTTTAACTGAATAGAGCATTACGCTCTCGTCAGTATTCGCGGCGGCTATTCTTTTGGCGAGCTCAAGGAAGTGGTGAATGTCGCGCCCCTGTTTTCTCTTGGTCTCTGATACTTCAAAAGCTCGCAGTTCATGTGTCCATAGGTCCTCGGTAAGATCTATGGTTTCACAGATTCTTGTCTTCTCGAAATTTATCTGTAGTTCGTAAGCTTGGAGTTGCTTTATTAGCGCTGCTAACGCGTTCTCTGCTTCTTTTCGACTGCTAAAGAATAGGTAGTAGTCATCAACATACCTCAGTCCAGCTATGCGTCCGCCCAGTGCAGTGGATAGTTGCTCGTCAATGGCGGTAGCGATCAATTCGGCGATGATATGTGATGTGTCTGGTCCAATCGGGAGCCCGATTGTTTGGCCATCCTGAAGGTTGCGACTGGTCTCATCGAGGAGGTTTCCAAGAATTTGTCGGCCTCTGTTTTGTTTGGAGAATTGTTTGGAATGGAGTGCCCATGGTATCGAATGGGTGTAAATCGTTGGAAAGAATCTGGATATGTCTGTCCGGAGGGTATACTTGAAACCCGCTGAGCGGAAAAGAAGAAACTCTGTGTGGAGTTTCATGTTGGGTATGGTGGCTCCCCTCGAAGCTCTAGCTTGTATTCGCGGACGACTAGCACTCAGCTTGCTTTTTCGGTAGTGTTTGAGTAATTCTCCCCAGTTGTCTGCAATTCTCTTGGATAGGTAAGTCTGCCCGATCGGATTGGTTATTCCGGTCACTCGTCGGCGATGCCCTGCTCGGGCAACACTAAAGGTTTCAGTTTTGGTCGTCGGAACCTTTGCTGGTTCTGCGACGCTGTGCTGTTGCCAATCTGCGAGCACTGCTACATAGGCGTCAGCTAAGTCCTTGGTCGTAAAGCCGGCCGGCAACTGTGTGGGGAAGTATCCAGCCTCTAATAGTCGTTTTGTCCGATCCACGATAATCCCTCAGTTTCGCGAATTACATTCTATGGAAGTATTCCCGTATAGCGAAGGCAAAGCTGGTGTTCTAGATTTGGATGTTGAGGCAGCACATTGTTGGATACTGATCGCTACCGATCCTTCAGCAGTTCCTGCGCGATCATCGCCGTTGCATCCAACAGGTCGAGGCCGCTGCCGGCCTGCACCACCACCGCCAGCAGGCTACGACCCACCTTGGCATTGCCGCTGGTCAGTTCCATCTCGCCTTCAAAGCACAGATCGGCCAACCATTCGTGGGCCTGTTGCAGCCCGCGCTTGCGGGCGCGGCGGAACTCCGCGAGCAGCTTCGCCTGGCCGGCCTCCTGCTCATCATCGGCAAGCAGGCCGATGGCACCGCCGTGCGCCGCGCGCCAGATGGCCGGTAGCGGGCGACCGTTAGCGTCCACCACGTCCGCCGAGAACTGCGCGCAGTACATTTCGTAGCGCTTACCTGCTGTGCTGCAGGGCACGATGCCGGCCTCGGCCAGCAGGCGTTCGGCTTCATCCAGTTTGCTGAACTTCAAGCGCAACAGTGCAGGGCGGCTCAGTTGTTGTGCCAGCGCGTGCTGGTTGGCGGCGAACCATACGTTCCAGCCTACGCTTGCGCGGCCTTCCAGAGCGGCCTTGAAGTACTCCAGGTGTTCGGCGTCCATTGCGTTCCCCTGCGTTCCCTCCGCGATTGTAGCGGGAGCGCATCCGGGCCGGTCAGGTGTGGCCCTCGGCGAGACAGTGATGCGCCTCGCGCACCAGTTGCCGTGCGGCCACGATCAGTCCGTCGGTATGGAAGGCGCCCAGCTGTTCTTCCGGGCCGGCCTCGGCACGCGCTCGGTCGGCGGCCTGCAGCAGATCGAGCACTGCGCTGAGCCCGGACATCGAGCGGCGCAGCGAGGCGTGATTGCTGGCGCCGAGGGTGAGGCTGCGGCACGGTTGCCCGTCATCGCCGTCGGCGCAGCTGATGGCGTTGAGGCACGCGAAGAAGGCAGGCGACTGCATGGGCAGGTTCTGTTCCTGCAGGGCGCATTCGATCTCGTGCGCAAGGTCTTCAGGCACGTCGGTGGCGATGTTGCCGATCAGGGCGTGCAGGCGGGGATGGATGGCGGTGCGGTTGGTCATGGCGAAACCCTCACTGGCGTAGGTCCACCTTCCGGAGCGAAGGTGGCGGACGGTGCGGGTTGGCGTACCAAGGCAAACAAGCTTCAAGGGAGAAGAACGCCTGGCGGATCTGGTGATCCCCACACACCGTCCGCCATTGAGGACAGTCGGTGCATTCTCTCAGCTGCGATTGTTTTCGCAGGCCTTGAAGCTTGTTCGTTTATTCGAGACGCCAATCCCGGCCCAGGCAATCTGCCTCGGCGCGGCGATCATCACGCCGGGCAATCACATCGGTCTGTAGGGAAAGTTCTCAACTTTCCCTAAGCAGGCCAGACGTTTTCCGTTGTGTGCCGTGCAACACCTGCGAGTAGTGCGGCACGTCACTGATGGCGCAGATCGCCGCCCCTGCCGACCGTGCGCATGACGCCTGCGGAGCCGCGCCGCCATGCCAATCACGTCACCTCGCGCGGGAGAGGAGGCATGTCACGAATGAAGGCAGAGGGTTCCATGCCTGCGCTGTTCCGCCGCCCCGGGCAGGCGTAGTCTCAGCCTGTCACCGTACCCATCCACGCTGGAGTGCCACCATGCCGCTCGCCCGCATCGATCTTCGCAAAGGTAAATCCGCCGACTACCTGCAACGTGTCGGCGAAACCATCTACCAGGCCATGCGCGCGGTGGGCGTGCCGGAAAACGACCGCTTCCAGATCTTCCAGGAACACGAGCCAGGCACGCTGATCTACGACGCCAGCTACCTGGGCGTGGACCGCACCGACGATTTCATCTGCATCCAGATCACCTGGAACGAAGGGCGCACGCTGGAGCAGAAGAAGGCGCTGTATGCCGGCATTGCTGATGGCCTGCACGCGGCAGTGGGCATCCGCCGCGAGGATGTGTTCATCAACCTGGTGGAAGTGAAGAAGGAGAACTGGTCGTTCGGGAGCGGGGTTGCGCAGTACGTGAGTTGATGCGCGAAAAGCATCCACGCATGGCGTGGATCTACCGAGCTTGGTCGAGGCCGCCGATGTAGATCCACGCCCGCGTGGATCTACACCTCGCTGCCGACCTGCTTGCCTTCGGTGGCGGCGGCACTGCGGGCCGCCTTCACTGCGTCGGCACTGTTGGGTTGTTCGCACTCGATGCTGGTCACGTAGCCATCGTGGCTGATGTTGTGCTCGGCGCGCTTGACCAGCCACTGCCCATCCACGCCATCGCGGAAGCCCTGCATCACCACCGTGGCTTCGGCCATCAGCGTCTCGCGGCCGGGTAGGGTGTAGCTCAGCGTACGCGTCTGCCGGGCCTGTTCCTGGTGTTTGGCACGCGCTGCAGCTTCGGCGGTTTCGCGGTCGGCGTAGGCCATGCGCAGGCGCACGATCGGCTCACCGCTGCCCAGCTTCACTTCCTGGCGCGTGGCACCGCGGACATCGCGGTAATAGGCAATGGTGGTGCCGGTCTTCTCGCGCGAGACGATGTTCACCTTGTAGCCACTGCCATCGGCCGGGGTCAGGGTGACGTCGGGAATGCGCTCACCGCTGGCACTGGTGGATTCGCCTCGCTTGACGAACATCAGGCGGCCGCCGCCCGGCTTGGCGATGGCGTCATGCTGCTTGGCCAGGCGCAGCAGCAGGTTCATGTCCGACTCCTGCGACTGCACCGTCAACGGCAGCGTGATCGATGCAAGCGACCCGCTCACGGCAGCCTCCATTCCGTGTTCGCCGGCCATGCGTTGCACCATGCCGCCGATGGTCGTGCCCTTCTTCCAGGTGCGTGTCTTCTGCGTCTGCAGATCGTTCTTGCCGCCCTTGCTGGCCTCGAACGGCGCCGCGCGGGCGCGCAGGGTCATGCTGCCCGGGTAGCCGGAAATCTCCACCTCGTCGCAGATGTACAGGCCCATGCGCCGCACGTCACCGTCGTAACCGATGAAGGCTTCCAGCTCCGCGCCTGCCGGCGGCAGCTGGATCGGATCGGAAGGATCATGGTCGGCCAACTGCAGTTCCAGCATGTCCGAGTTGTTGTCGGTCTCGTCGGTGATCCGCAGCGACTTGAAGCGCGACCTGATGGTGTCGGTGATGTCCTGGTTGTTGGCCACCACGCGGAATGCCGGCGTGATGTTCAGTCCCACAGGGCCACTCCCTTGCGCTCGTTTGCCGGGCGCTGCACATCCGGCAGGGTGATCGCCATGCCGGCAGGCAGTACCGCGCCGCGTGCGGCCAGGCCCGGGTTGGCGTCGAATACCGCGCGCAGGATGGCTGGTGATTGTTCGCCATAGTGCGTGTACGCGATGCGGTCGACGACGTCGCCGTCGCGGGTGTTATACGTTCGTGCCATCGCTGTGCTTCCGCAGGGAGAGGGTGAATTCGTGCCGTTGGATTCCAGCATCGGCAGTGAAACCGGAGGCGGTGGCGTCGATCTTGTCGATGACCCACAGCCCCAGGTTCCCGCCCTTGCCGGTCAGCAGCCGCTGTGGCTTGCCCTGCGCGGCCAGCTTGCGCAGCTGCGAGAGCTCATTGCCGGCACCGCGGAACGCATAGTGGATGACGCCAGGCAGCGTCATGCTGGCCTTGCCGGGCCCGGTGTACTGCAGCGCAGCCATCTGGCCGATGCGTTCCTGCGCTGCCCAGCCATACTCGTTGCTCTGCTGGATATCCTGGAACACGGCGGTGTTGAGGCTGAACTTGAAACCACCCAGCATCAGCAGCACCGGAGCGTTGCCGGAATCGTTGGCTTTGAACTGCGACAGCAGCTTGTCCACTGTGCCGGTTACGAACTCGCGCTTCATGCTCAATTCCTGTCTGCAAGGCCACCACGGGCGGCAACCGCGTTGCGACGCTGCAGTTCGTCGGCGGTGCGACGTGCTACGGATTCGCTGGATTCACCTGGTTGCTGGTGGATGGTGATGTTGTTGGTCTGTTGTTGTTGCACGGTGGTGACGCCGCGTGGAGTGGGCGCGGGCATGTCGGGTGCCGGACGGCCCTGCATTGCGCGGCGCAGGCTATCCTCCTGCTCTCGGACGGCGGGCCTGTCACCCATTGCCACCGCAACACCGGTATACAACGCATCGTTCAGGCCGCCTCGGCCCTGGGCGCGCATGTTGCTGTATCCAACCACACCGTTGCCGATGCTCTTCATGCCATCGACTGCGCCTTCCTTGAGCTGCCCCAGGAAGCCTGATGCAACGTCCAGACCCTTGCCGACAAGCCCTCCCAGATCACCCAGTGGACCATCGATCAGCTCCAGCAGGGGCTTCAGTGCATCCATCACCACGTTGATCGCGGCGCGGGCAGTCTCCTTCATCGAATCCCATCTGCCGATCAGCGCGGTACCAATGGTTTCGCCCAGGGACATCGCTGCATCATTGAGGAATACGATGGTCTGGATGATGTTGCCGACGGCAGCGATTGCCATGCGGAAACTTTCAAACAGCAGGGTGCCGACGAAGCGGCCCACTTCGCCAACACGCGAGAGCGCGTCGCCGCTGTATTCGACCGGTGCGATCAGCTGGCTGATCCAGTTCCATACCCGGTTGAACACTTCGCCCATTGCCTCCCATACCGGGCGCAGTGGCTCGACAGCGGCCATGATCTCGCCCATCGCGGCACCGGCGGAGTCGCTCACCCCCTGCCAGAGTCCTCCGAGGAATGCCTTGATCGGCTCCCAGTATTTGCGCACCAGGATGGCGCCTGCGGTGATCGCTGCGATGGCGATCGTGATCGGCCCGCCACCGATGGCGGCCACGGCAGTTGCGACGATGCGGAAGCCCGACGCCAGGCGCATCGCCATCGGCCCGAAGCGTCCCAACTGGGCCAGCAGGCTGCCGCCACGGAACAGCTCGAAGGCCTTCTGCACGGCCAGGATCGGGCCCTGCAGGAACGTCCAGGCGTAGCGGGCGCCGAGCACCGCGGTGCGCAGGCCCAGCATGCCGACCACGATCTGCGTGGTGTTGGCGATCAGCTTCGGGTTCTCCTGCACGAACGAGGTGACCCCGTTCAGCAGTTCGGTCAGCTTGACCGCCGCTTCGCCCACCGCCGGTAGCAGCGCGGCACCGAAGGCCTTGGACAGGTTGTCCACGGCGATCTTGGCGCCCTCGATCTTCTGCGGGTCGGTCTGCATCGCATCGGCATAGGCTGCATCGGTGGTGCCCGCCGATCCATTCAGCGCCTTGTCGCGGACTCGAACGTAGGTGTCCCAGTTCTCGATCATCGGCTGGACGAAGTTCTTCGCCTGCGCATCGCCGAACAGTGCGCCGATCTTCTTCTGGTCGCCCGCGGTGGCCTGGATGATCCCCTGCATCGCAGCATCGAAGGGATTGCCGCCGCTGGTCTGTGCATCGCCGATGATCTTGCGCAGATCCAGGTTCAGGCTCTTCTTGGCCTTCTCCTGAATGTCCGGCGAGAGCACCTCGGACATGAAGATCTTCATGTTGCTGGCGGCCTTGTCGGCGCCACCTGCCGAGTCCAGCGTGGCTTCCAGTGCCGCACCCAGCGTAGCCGCCGCCGATGTGCCCTGCAGCTTCATCGCCTCGAACGAGGAACCCAGCACCGGCAGCACCTGGGCCATGTCCTTCAGGCCCAGGCCGCCCTGCTGGCTGTTCACCACTAGCACGTCCAGCGCGTTCTGCATGCGCGAGGGATCGATATCGAACGACTGCTGCAGGGCGGCCGCGGCCTGGGCCACATCATCGATGCTGGCACCGGTGACGGTGGTGGTCCGCCCGACAGCACCGAGGCTGGCCTGGGCCGACTGCGCATCCATGCCGGCGTCGATCATCAGCCTGATCGAGCGTTGCAGCGCGTCGGCGCCCTGGTTGGTTGCACGCGACTGTTCCAGGATGGCCTGCCCCAGTGCGCTGACCTGGGCGCGGCTGAGGTTGGCTGCCACGCCGATCTGCTGGTTCTGGCGGGCGAAGCCGGAGGCGTTCTCGACCGGCTTGGCCAGTGCGGTGACGGCGGTGCCGAGTGTGCCGCGTGCCTCGCCAAATGCCGAGCCGAGCTTCCCGCGCTTCTCCAGGTTGGCGTCGCGCTTTGCTTCGATGCTCTCCAGCGCCACCTGCGAGGCACGCAGAGCATCGACCTGGGTACGCATGCGGGCGTACTCCTTGCTGGTCGTACTCATGCGCGCGAGCCTGCGATCCAGCAGGGTCACCTCGGTGCCGAGGCGCTTGATACCATCGTTGGCAAAGGAGAAGGCGTCCTTCAGTGACTTGGACACCTCGCCGCCGATCGTGATCGTTGTCGTTTGAACGTTACTGGCCATGTACCGGCAATCCCTGAATCCACCAGATGAACTTCGACACCCGCAGTGTCATGATCTCGCGCAGGCCCCAGCCGGTATGGCCGGCCAGGGCGAGCACTCCCTGCCTGATCTGAGGCAGGGTCAGGTGGTAAAAAGCGCGACGCCTGCCTGCAGTCGTGCGTAGTCGCGCAACGGCATCTTGCGCACGTCGTCCGGCGAGATCTCGCACAGGTTGGCGATCATCCGCACCTCACGCTGGGCGTCGCTGCCCTTGTCGTCCTGGTAGCGCTCCATGTCTTCCACGGTCGGTTCGCGCATGCGCAGCACGGCGGTCTCCATGCCGTTGACCTGGCGCGGGCGGGTGAGGGTGATCTCGGCAAAGCCATCGCGCTCGATGACGGTGTCGGTGGGGGTCTTGGTCTTGCTGGACATGGATGCGTTCCTGGAATGCGATGCGGTGCGATGGATGCGGGGGCGCGAGGCGCCCCCGGGTTCTTCAATGCGGCGAGGGTTCAGATGCCCAGTGCGCCGCGGATGCCGGCCAGTACGTCCACGCCACCCTGGCGCGCGATCATGTTGACCACGTCGATCTCCTGCACGACCTGGGCGCCATGGGTCAGCTTGTAGTAGCTCAGCGCCAGGTTGACCTTGATCGTGCCTTTCTCGCCAACCTTGGTTTCGCCGCGGTCCAGCAGCTTCACCTTGCCGCGCATGTTGTGCACGACCTGGGTCACTTCGCCGTCATCGCCTTCCAGGGCTTCACGGGCGGTGAAGCCGTATTCCTTGCTCTCGATGACGTGGAACTTGGTCATGATCTCCGCGTCATCCGAGGCAAACTCGACATCAGCAGTGAGCTTTTCATGGCCGAGCACGATCTCGGTCGGGGCGAGCATGCCGCCGGCCTGGAAGTCCTCGGTCTTCAGCGACAGCTTGGGGGCGGTGAAGGACATCACGCTGCCGGCATAACCCTTGCCGTCGACGTAGAAGTTGAAGTTTTTGCGGATCTTGCGCGCCATGCTTAGAAGATCTCCGAGACGTAGTTGTTGTTCATGTGCATGCGGAAGGTCAGCTGCTCACCCGGGTAGGTCGGGGTGAAGTCGAAGTCCCAGTAGAAGCGGCCCTGGGCCACGCTGTCCGCTGCGTTCAGTTCCGGGTCGATCCAGCAGTTGCCGCCGAGGATCGCGCCCTGGGTCTTCAGCCCGCGCAGGAAGGCATTGACACCCTCGCGCACGTCATCGACGTAGGTCTTGCTGATGCCGCGGTCGACGGCCCACAGGTGGGCGGCTTCCAGGCTGTCGGCGATGATGTCGGCGGTGCGTACCACGCACAGGAACTGCCACTTCGGATCGATGCTGGTGGTGCGGTTGCCCCACAGGCGGAAGCCCCCTTCGCGGATGACCGTTGCCACGTTGGCCTGGTTCAGCAGGTTGGCGCGGCTGGTCGCATCGGACAGGCCGAAGTCGATTGCACGCGCGGTGCCGACCACGCCGTTGAGTTCCAGGTTCGACGGCGACGCCCACCAGCCGCGCTCGTTGTCGCTGCGGGCGATGGCGCCGGCCACGGCACCGGAGGCATAGCGGGTGACGATGGCATCACCGGACTGCACCAGCAGCGCCGGGTCGACCACGTAGACACGCTTGGAGCCGGTCAGTGCAGCGGTGGACTTGGCCGCGTCGTCGTTGCTGTTCGGGCCATCCTTGATGATCACTGCGCGCAGCTTGTCGGCAATGCCGAGCAGTTCCGCGACGACCGGGTTGGCCAGCACGGCCTCCGGCTTGGCCGGGTCGGCTGGGTGCACATGGGTGAAGCCGGGTGCGACCAGGATGCGCGGCTTGACGCCGACGATGGACTTGGCGGCCAGCAGCGCATGCACGCCTTCGTACGCGCCGGTCTGGGCGTTCACGCCGCCCAGCACGTTGGCCAGGGTGGCGCTTTCATTGGCGCCCTTCTCGACGCGGACGACGACGACGACGGCACTGGACTGGTCGAAGATCGCGTCGAGCGCACCGGGCAGGGTGCCGGCATCGGTGCCGGTGGTGGCCGACAGCTTGGCGGCCTGCGACGGCGAGGTCACCAGGACGGGCGTGTTGACGGGGAACGCTTCGGTGTCGGCCAGCGGTGCGGTGCCGACGATGCCGATCACGCTGCTGGAGGCGATGGCAATCGATCGGGCACCGGTATCGATGTTGACGACCTGTACGCCATGGAGAAATTCGGTCATTCGGGGTTCTTCCTCGGTGTGGGTGTGTGCCGGCTTGTGCAGGCGACGGGGTAATGTTCGGAGAATGTGGCGGTCGGGATAATTGCAGCGGTGGCCCGATGTGCAATCAGTACCAGCCCGAGACAGCGACGTTGGCGTATACGGTTGAAACCTGAGCGGGGCTGCCGGAACGACGGAGATGAACGGCTATCTCAACCGTGACGCTCTCGTACATGGAAGATGCCGCAGGAATGCTGATGGATACGGTTGCCGAGCGCGATGTCGCAAGTGAGGAGAACGACGGTGCGCTTGTGCTGAACGAAGCAGCCCCTGTGTTGCTGGCCGTGAACTGCACTTCGTACTGGCCGGGATTGGCACCCGCCGGTGCCCAGCGACCGGAATCCACCTGGGCGGTGGCATCGTTGCCACCGCCGTAACTGTTGCTGTGGACGGTGAAGTTGCCGTCGGACAGCAGGCTGATCTGCACCGACGCCGTGACATCGCCGAATGAGTTTGTTTTGGCGCCATTGCCGGCTGAGTAGTCCTTGCCGTGGAAGGGCAGCCGGTAGCTTGCGGTGCCCCGGGCCGCCCACAGGTTGGATACGTCCATGCCGTTGATGCGATGGCCTACGTCGGCACGTTTGCTGCCGTACTGGATGTGGGCGTAGCGGCGGCTCAGGTCGGTGCCGCCGATACGGCGGCTCGAGTCCTGTGCCTGCGGACCTTCGACGTACGGATCGAACAGGTCGTCAAAGTCGATACCGGAAGAGCGATATCCGCTGGGCATATCAGCGCTCCGCTTTCAGTGCGCGCACTTCGGCGGCCAGTTCCTGGATGGCCTTGGCCATGACCGGCAGCAGCTGGTCGAGCTTGACCGACGCCACGCGTTCACCCTGGAACTCGACACCTTCCAGGTCGACTGCTTCCGGCACCAGCTCGGCCAGCTGCTCGGCGACGAAGAACAGGCGGCGACGACCGTCGTCGTTGTACTCAGGCTTGTAGTGGCCGGCGGCCAGTTCCATTTTCTCTACAGCAGCCAGACCGTAGGGAAGTACGCCCTCGATGTTCTTCAACTTTCGTGAGGAGCCGAAGTCGTATCCGCCTGTGGCAGATACACTACCGATGAAGGCATGACCGGTGAATCCATTCTCCGCAGAGTACTGGATCCGATTTCCATCCCCCCAGCCTACGTATCCCATACGTGTTCCATCCGCACGATGGAACGCAACGTAGCCGGCAAGTACATCGGTGCCTGCGTTTGTTCGAACGCAGCCACCAGCACTGATGAGCGAGCCTACCGTGGTTACGGTTTCATTGAAGGAGGCGGGTCCAATCACAGAAACAGTGGAGCCGCGCAGCTCAAGTGGTGCAAAGGCATTCTCGGCCGGATTCACTGACTGGAGCACGGTGGTTCCGGCTCCATTGCTGATGAATCTGATCAAGTTGTGTCCTGTGGCTGCCTGGGTGTACAGATACGCGTTGACGCGCAGTGAACCGGTCACAGTGTCGCCGGTCCTGTTTATTTTGCTTGCGGGATCAAAGTTCCCACTCGTCCAGATGGATCCACCAGTACTGAGTGTGGAGGTGAACCCACCCGCTGAGTTTGCGAAAGTGAAGTTCGAGCCATTTTTGAAGATGTAGGAGTTCGCATCACCCAACACAATAACGCCATCGTTGGGCACACCATTCCATCCATAGGAACGAAGCGAGTTTCCATTCACGCCGACGTGTCCGGTGAACGTCCCGCCACTCTTGTCCATCTTCGTGTCAGGCGCGAAGTTCCCGGCATGCCACATCGGCGAGCCGTTCCAGCGCGGCGTGTCGCCATGCTTGATGGTGATCTCACTACTGGCACTGCGATCGGCGCTCCATACGCGCCACAGGCTGGAATTTCCCCAGCCGCCAATGAAGGACTGCTCGGCACCAGCGGCACCGAAGCCCATCAAGGGATACGTGCCGCTGATGAACTGCTGGTCGGTGAACGTGTTGCCGCCCCTGGATGCCTTGCCATCCAGCGCCGGCTGCAGTCCGGTCACATCGGCAATCACATGCTTGTGGCCCACGGTGGCGAAGTCACCGGCCAGGGCGAACTCGGAGGCGTGCTTGCCGTCCAGGGTGTCGGCGTCCAGGCCGTTGCCATGCCCGGTGTCCTTCAGCGCGGCGCTCTTCAGTTCCAGGGCAGTGCGCGCCGCGGTGGTGTTCGCCGCAGACAGCAGCGTCTTCGCCAGCGCGGTCGGGGCGCTGGCGCCGAAGCGCTTGTCGGTGTAGGCGCGCAGGCCGCGCGGGGTCACCGCGCGCTGGGTGTCGGTGGCATCTTCGGCTTCAGTGCTGGTGGCCAGCTCGACCACGCCGACCACCTCGGTGGTGGCCGGTGGATAGAGGAAGCCGGCGTCGCCGAACTGGATCTGCGTTGTGTCGATCCCGCTGAAGCGGGTATCGGTGGCCAGCAGCAGCATCGATGCGGCCGACTTCTCCATGATCGGATCGGCCTGGCCGTAGCTGGCAAACAGGGTGCCGTCGGCCAGGTACAGGCCGAAACCGCGCAGCGTGTAGGAGGTGGCGCTGTCGTCGCGGATGGTGACGTGCACGGTGTCATCGCCCACGGCCTGGCCGCCGAAGGTGGCCACGCGCTTGATCTCGCCGGGCAGCGCGGTGAGCCCGGCTGAAGGCACGAAGGCGGTCGAGGTCAGGCCGATCTGGGTGATCAGGACGGCGTTGGTGCCGGTGTTCGGCGGATTGACCAGCTTGGCGAAGCCGGCATCGGTGATTTTCAGGCGCATGCGGGGGTTACTCTCCGATCAGTTGAAGGCGGCGGAAGGCCGTGGCGTGGGCGGCTGCCAGTGCGCCGACGGCGGCGTCGGCCTGCATGCCCTGGGTAAAGGTGAAATGCGAGCGCACCGGCTTGGTCCGGGTGATTTCGCCGATGACGTCCTCGACGAACATCGCCGTGGCGGACTGGCCATCCTGGTTGGCGATGGTCATCACCGCTTCGAAGGTGTGCGGCGCGCCCCTGGGCTGCAACTGCCACCACTCGCGGATCAGCACCGAGCCGCCGAAGGCGGCCACCACGTCGCGCACGCTGCCGGCGGTGCCCTTGCGTCGCTGGATGGCGATGGCCGTACGCACCCGGGCGCGCTTCACCGCTTCGGGCCAGTAGGCTTTCCATTCGTCCAGCGACAGCGCCCAGGCCAGCCAGGGCAGCAGTGCGGTCGGGCAGCGGTCGGCATCCCACAGCGCGGTGATGTCCACCGGCAACGGACGTGCAACGATGGCGCGGGCAAGCGCGCGCTCGGCGTGGGTGGCGTTGGCGGGAAGCAGGTTCGCCGCCGAGGGCACCACCACCTGGGCGTCACCATCGATGACCTCTCCGGGCGCCGGTGCAGCGGCCAGGGTGACCCTGCTGCCCTCGATGACGCTGCCCTGCAGCAGCTGCCGCCCCTGCGCATCGGTGCGGAATACCGACTGCAGGCTCGCCAGCGCGCCGCCGGGGTGGCGGAAGGTGCGGTTGCGGCCATCGATCGCGCCGCGCAGGCGCGCGTTGATCAGGCGCGTGCTCGGCTCATTCATCGGTGCCGCCGTGGGTCAGGGTCACGCCGGTGCAGTGCGTGGCCTGGGTCCGGTCCACCACCACATCTGCAGCTGGATGGACGATTTCCACGCGCTGCACGCCCTCGGCATGCAATGCGGCGAACAACCCCGAACGGGTGACGTCGCGGCCGAGACGGTGTGACTCGCTGATGTAGCGGTCCAGGCGGGTGCGCGCTTCGGCAAGCACGACCTGCGAATCCGGGCCGGCAAAGGTGAACAGCGTGGCGTCGACCGTATAGTTGACGATCGTGGCCGGCTTCACCAGCACGTGGTCGGTCAGCGGTCGCACGTCATCCGCGCTCAGCTTCGCTTCGACGATGTCGAGCAGGCCCTGGGTGGCGGTTCCATCCGCTTCGCGCGACAGCACCGAGACCACCACTTCGCCGGGGGCGGGACTGGTCGCACTGGCGTCGAGCACGCGTGGGTCCGCGCTCAGCGCATGGAACACATAGGCGCCCTCCGGCCCCGCTACGCTGAAGCCTTCCGGACCCAGCTGGATGCGGCGGCGGAAGTCCTCATCGCTCTCATATCGCGGTGGAATGCCTTCCTGCGGTTTGCCCGGGTCGAGCACCTGGCGGGCGATGCCGAAGATGGCGGCAAGGTGGTCCAGGTCGCTGCCACCGGCATAGGCCAGCATCACGCCACGCGCGGCGTCGTTGACACGCTGGCGATCGAGCAGGCGCAGGTAGGTGCAGACCTCCAGGATCTTGAAGGCCGGGTCCGACGGCAGCAGCGCGTCGAAAGTGGGATCCAGAGCCTGCAGTGCGGTCAGCGATTCATCGAACATGGCTTCGAAATCGAGCACTTCGATGACCGCCGGGGCAGGCAGCTGGGACAGATTGACACTGGTGAACGAGCCGGATGCCACGGTTAGCGAACCTCGATTCCTTCGATGGTGATGGCCTCGCCGTCCGGCAGGTGGATCCCGGTCACTGCCAGGATCATCATGCCGGGGGCGGGGAGGGAGACGTCGACGTTCTCGACGTGGAGACGCGGTTCCCATCGCGCGAGTGCGTCGACGGTGGCCGCGATCAGGTCCATGCGCAGCGAGCGGTTGGTCGGCGCATCGATCAGTTCAAACACGCGTGAACCGTATTCGCGGCGCAGTACGCGGGAGCCAAGGGGCGTGGTGAGAATGTCACGCACGGACTGGTGGAGATGGGCGAGCCCATCCAGTGATTTGCCGGTGTTGGCGTTGATTCCTCGCATGGCCTCTATCGTCGTGGAGTGCGGGTTTTCAGGGCATTGCAGGCGTGGCCGTTCAGGCCTGGGCCGGCGTGGTCGGGGCGGTTGGGCCCTGGGCGGTGTGCTTGTGTGCCTTCAGGCCGATGGCACCGGCCTTGATCTCGCCGGGTGTGCTGATGTCCTTGCCGGCGCTGATCGCGCCGCTGACATCCAGATCGCCGCTCGCCTTGATCGAGGGCGTGTCGAGCACGATCGATTCGCTGGCGATCACCTGCGCGCTTGCACAGGTGACGATGACCTTGCCGCTGCCGACGTTAACGCTCAGCGTGGTGGTTTCCTGGTCGTACTCGACGGTGCTGCCGTCGGCGAACTCGGTGCGCTGCCGCAGGCGCGAGTCGGCGGGTGGCGGAAAGCGGTCCTGATACAGGCTGCCGAGTACCAGCGCCTGGCCGGGGTCGCCATAGGGGCACGCCAGCACGACCTGCTCGCCTGGTTCGGGGGCGCACCAGCTGCGCATGCCCGGCCCCGCGCGGCGCTCCAGCCAGGGAATCCAGTCGGTAAGCATGCCGTCGGCATCGACGCGAACGCGCCCGTTTGCCTCGTCGAGTTCGCGCACCACGCCGATCATCAGCAGGTTGCCGATCAGCCGCGCGTGTTCGGCGCTCATCGTGCGCGCTCCGGCAACAGCTGGTAGCGGGACTCATGGGCGCGACCGATCTCCGGCGCGAAGCTGTAGGACGCCTGCGGCACCACGCCACCGGCGTCGTCCCACGGGTTGTCGCCCAGCGCGACCGGCAGCGACCACTCAACGATCCAGGTGCGCAGGCCCGGCTGTGCTGCCGCTGGGTCTTCGGGCGACGCCGCGATCACATCGATCGCGCCGCTGGCAACGCCGGGAAAGCGGCCGAGCTGGTGCAGCCAGGTCGCCAGGGCGAGGGCCGCATTGCGCAGCTGCAGCGCTGTGCTTGCGTCGGTTGCCGGCAGCGCGATGCGGGCTTCGAAACGCAGCGTGGCCTGCAGCAGGCCACTGCCATCATTGTTGTCACGGCTGCGATCACAGCGGGTCATCGCCAGAAGGCAGGCCGGCAGGGGCATCCCCTCAGCGCTGGCATCGCGATGGAACTCGACGCTTGCAAACCCGGGAAAGCGTGCGCGGATCGCGGCTTCGATCGCGGCAATCAGCGGATCGAGCGTGGGAGGGAAGGGATCGTTCGCCATGTCAGCTCATGCAGAGAGGGGAGGAAGGGCGTAGCGCTGCAATGCGCGCGGTCAGCAGCCAGTGTTGCCATCACCGCTGTGGGGTGGCATTGCAGGCGTGGCCGTGTCCGGCAGGCTCAGCGCGCGGGAGTGGCGCTGCTGTCGCAGTGGGCAGGTGCTGCCGGCACGGCGCCATTGATGGTGATGCCGTGCTGGTTGCCGAGGCTGCACAGCAGCGCACTCAGCTGGTCGGCCAGCGCGTGGTACTGCTGTGCGACGGCAACGTGATTGCGCAGCAGCGCGTCATCGCTGGCCGCGTGCAGGTCTGGCAGGCGGGAAGGGGGAAGCAGCTGGGCCGGTGCGATGCTGAGATCAGCGCGGCAGGGCGTGGCCGGCGTTGGCCTCGCGCCAGATGCGCACGAACTCAGCGTCAGCGTCGCCGCGATCACGACCAGGAGTCTTGGCATGGGTCTCGATGTCCCGTTGCAGGGTGTTGAATTGTTCGGTGCGGCGGGCCTGCTGGGCCACGCGTTGTGATTCGGCCTGCGCGCCTGCGGCGCTGTTGTCCAGGGCCTGCTGGTGCGCGCGCTGGGCTGCATCGGTGCGGGCCGCCTGCTGTGCCGCCCGGGTGGTGGCAGCGGCAAGGTCCGCGCTGCGGCCGCGCAGGGTCCATCCCAGCCAGGCGCAGCTCGCGTGGCTGCCGGCAAGGACCAGCAGTCCGATGCCCAGCCTCAGGGTCCCGGGCGTCACTGCAGGGCTCCACCGGCGGCCCGGTAGGCCGCGCGCAGTGTTTCCAGTGCGTGCTCCTTCTGCCCGTAGCCGGCGCCTGGCAGCGACGCCCAGATGCGCCGTGCCGCGGTAACGGCGGCATCGAAGCGTCCCAGCCGGATCAGCTCGTAGGCACCGCACTGCTTCAGCAGGGCGACTGCTGCACGGTCCTGCGAGACCGGCCCGAAGTCGGGCAGGCCCAGGCGTGAGCGCAGGTCGTCCCAGGTGCTGCGCAGGAACTGGTAGCGGCCGGCGGCGCTGGACTTGATGCCATAGCGCGGCAGCGACACCAGCACGCGGGGATGGTCGCGGTAGTCGGTGAACAGCTGGCCGCCGACGATGACGTCGTAGCCGCGGTCACGTGAGCGCTGGCCCGGAATGTCGGTGCCTTCGGACACGGCCAGCATGTCCAGGAACGCAGCGACGTTGGTGCCACCGAGGGCGCTGGCGGCGGCGACGGTCATGCGGCCGCTCCCGGTTGCCTGCGAACCAGGGCCAGCAGGGCGTCTATCTGTACGCTCTGCTGGGTGATCTGCGCACGCAGGGCACTGACCTCACCACGCAGCTGTCCGATCTCCTGGGCCATTGCCTCGCGTTCGTGCATCAGTCCATCGGCGCGTGTACGTTCGGCCGCGAGTTGTTCCTGCAGCGTGCGCAGGGTGTTGCTGGTGGCTTCATCGGCGGTGCGGTCGACCTTGGCCGACGACAGCCACTGGCGCAGCCACAACGACACCGCGATCAGCACGCCCGAGGTCCCGCCCAGGTACTTGGCCCAGTCTGGCACGCCGGCCAGCAGGTCGCTCTCGTTCATGCGCGTGCGTACCCCTTGAGCAGGGCCGGGTGCACGGCCGGTGGCGGCGCACTGCGCGCACCGCGCAGGGCACGCTTGATGGTGGTCTGGGAGACGCCGAACTCACGCGCGACATGGTCGCGTGGCATGCCGCTGGCGACCGCGCGGGCGATCTGTTCACGGCGTTCGTGCGCGCCGGCAGCGAAGCAGGACGCCAGGAACAACAGTTCGCCGCCGAAGTGCGCGACCAGCCGCTGGGCGACGTCGTGGCCAAGGATGTCGATCAGCCGATGCTGGTCGGGCAGGGTGGAGGGGACGTAGACAATGACACGGTGACGGCCGGTGGTGCTGGAGGTGGTCGGCGGCCACGCACGCACCAGCGTGAGGGCTGCGGATTCGCCGATGACCTCGGCCAGGGTCTGGATGCTGTCGGGCAGGGCGTTCATGGAGGATGTCTTCAGTGGCATTGATCTCCACTGTTGCCATCCCGTCCGGTCAGTCAACACCTTTCATCTACTTTGATGTCGGCGCGCTGAAGGCGTTCAGCCGTGCGCGAGGACGGGTGAGGATCACGCCCCGCCTGCTTGCAGTGCGCTGCATCCGCCTGCACTGGCCGCTGCTGTTTTCCTGTACATCCGTACTCGTTGTCCTCACCTGGCAGGAACGGAGGCAGATCAAGGGGAACGGGCAGGTACAGGGTGAGGACGGCCACCCGCCACATGGCCTCATCCGCCGTGTACTGGCCGCAAAAAAAAGCCCCGGACGATGCCGGGGCTTCAGGACTGCAGGAGGCGCTGGATCAAAGATCGAATACCAGGTTGCCGCCGGTCTTGCGGGGGATGTACCCGGCGTCGCGCAGCCAGCGTGCCGCGTTGACCTGGTCCATGCGCTTGACCGGGAAGCGGTTGGCGAACATCAGGAAGCGCGCAACGGTGATCGACTCGCCCTTGCCCTTCAGGGCCGCGAGGGTTTCGACGAACCATGGCGCAGGCGGCTGCTGGCTGCCCGGGCGGGCCACGGTGCGCGACTGCCGGGTGCTGCCAGCATCGGCCTGGGCAGTGGCCAGCGTGCACAGCGAGATGAAGATCGCATCCAGGCTCACGTTGTCCTTGCTGCCCTTGGGCTGGGACTTGAACAACTCGATGGCCTTCAGGCGCGTCGACGTGAACTGTTCGACCTCCATGGCGTTTCCTCTTTGCGAAATGGGTTGGGGATGCAGGGTGACGACAGGTGCCGTCGGTGATGGGGGATGACCTTACATCATTTTCGCCGATGATGGGTCGTGGCCTGCGGTGGGTTCAGCGGACGGGGCCGCACAGCCGACCCCGATTCCGGCTCAGATCAGGCCGCGCGACAGCAGCTGGTCCAGCGATCTGCGGACCAGATCGGCCGGGGTGCCGTCGTTGTCGACTTCGATATCGACCAGTTCATGCGGCAGCGGCTGCTCGCTGGCATGAGGGTCATTGCTGCAATGGCCCGGGCGGTTGACGCGGATCACGACACCACCGCGGCGCCGGATCGCGCGCGCCTCATTGGCGAATCGGACGTCGGGTACCAGCCCGCCCTCGGGCAGGCGTGCGAACAGCGAGCGTACCCACAGTTCGGGATGGACGCGGTCACGTCCCCATTCGGTACCGGCGGTCTGCATCAGCTGGCGCGGGGTGAGTTCGGCCAGCCAATCGATGGCGTCCTCCTTGCGGCGGTCCAGTTCATGCAGGGAGAGCCCGAGGAGGGAGGCGACGAACTGGCGCAATGGGGCCGCGAAGCTGTCGCGTGGCAGCGCCAACGCCGATGCCAGCCCATTGGCGAGTGTGTCCTTGCCCGAGCGCTTGCTGCCGGCGATGCCGATGTAGAGCGGTACACGTGCGTGCGGCGCCGGCCGCAGGGCGATGCTGCCCAGTGCAGGGCCGGCACGGAACGCGGCCAGTGTGTCGGCAATCATGCGATGACCGCTGTCGAGGGAGGCGGGAATCATGCGGAATCTACTCCTGGAAGAATGCTGCAGGTGCTGGCGGGTCAGGAATCACGACCGGCGAGGCTGCGTGCGCGCAGGATGCGCTGGGTGATGCGCCCCCCCCGGGACGCGGCCGCTATCGGGTCAAAACACAACATGGCAGTGCGCGTACGGCGGCCGGCCGCAAGGTGGTCGCGGATGGTCCGCTCGGACAGCACGGGTACCCGCTGGTGGATCTGCTGCACGGTCAGCTGCTCACCTTCGAAGGCATGCAGTCGGGGACGGGGCATGGCGGAAGCGCTCCTTGAAGGTGGCGGGCCGATACAGGCATCTTGCCTTTGCAGACGGCTCAAGTCAACACCTTTCATCTACTTGCATCATGACCTGGTCGATCTGGCTGGCGTGCGATCCACAGTCGCAATGCCGCCACGGCCAGGCGCTCACGCTCAACCGCGCCGCGTGCGGCCAGGACACCCTCGAGATACTGCTGGCGATGTCTGCGCGGACTGACCGCCGTCCAGCGCCCGTCGTTGCCCATGCGCCGGTAGCCGTCCAGTTGCAGCAGGCGGCGTGCTTCGCAGTGCAGGCGCCAGTCGTCGCTGCTGCTGTCAACGTCGCGACCATCATGCAGGCGTGGCATCTAGAACGGGCCTGCCGCATGCTCGGCGAGAGTGCGTCTGCGCTCTGGCATCAGCCAGACCTTGGCCCGCTCCTTGCCCACCACGCGGGTGCGTACGCCATGGCGTTTGACCACGTAGGCGGCGGCCTCGTTCACCTCGCGACGGTTGGGCTTGTCGATGCCCACCGCGATGACGATCTCGGTGGCGCGGTAATGCGCGCTCCAGTGTTCGGCAGGGAGCGACCAGTCGAAATGGCGATCGATCAGTTCGGCGATCGGCGAGATGGGTTCGTGTTCGCTGTTGGTGGCATTCAGCGCATCCAGTTCCTCGGCAGTCAGGTGCCAGGTCTCGCCGCTGCAGTACAGCGCATGGGCCTCTGCCCAGACCTGCTGCATGTCGATCCGTGCCGGTTCGCCCAGCGCCACGGCGTGCACGGTCCACCAGCGGGTGTTGCCGGTGGCATCGCGCAGGAAGCGTTCGTCGTTGACACTGGCAAACAGGATGGTGCGCCGTGCGTAGCGGGATTCGGTGCGCGCGTAGGGGCGGCGGATCTCGTCATGGCTGCGCGAGATGAATGATTTCAGCGCCGCGATATCGGTACGGCGGAAGGTGGCATCGACCTCGCCCAGTTCGACGATCCACTTGGAGATGACCTGCTTGACGCTGTCCTTGTTGGCCGGATCGAGCACCACGCCATCGGCGATCAGCTGCAGCTCGGCCGGCGCCAGCTGCCGTGCCCAGCGCGTCTTGCCCAGGTTCTGCTTCGAGACGAACGTCAGTACGCCGCGCGCGACCACGCCATCGGGCTCAAAGGCGGCCGCCACGCCGGAGATCAGCCAGCGCCTCATCAGGACCTCCTTCAGCACGCGGCCGTCGGCCATGCGCGTGGGCTGGGCTTCCTGCACGGTGTCGAAGAACGCCTGCAGGCGGGACTGGCCATCCCACGGCCGTGAGGTGATCCAGCTTGCGACCGGGTTGTAGGGATTGGCTTCGGCCACCTGGCACAGGTTGGTCTCGAAGCTGGCGGTGGCCATGCCGGCGCGGTGCATGCAATCCATCACTTCGCCCGCCGCGACTTCCTTGGCGTTGTCCACGGTCGTGTGCAGCCCCGGGACCAGGATTTCCAGGTCCTTGCGGATGACGTTGTAGCGCACGGTCACACCGGTACGACGGCACAGCTCGGCCAGGTTGCGGGCCGTTGGCAACGGCCGCCCGCGCGCGCTGGTGTCGGGAAACGGGGTGAAGGCATCGAATGCGGACAGGTTGCCAGGCACCTGGTAACGCGCGCTGGCCGATGACGGCGCATCGTCCGGCGCCACGTCGTCGCCTGCTGCGGGCGGTGCGGGAGGCAACAGCTGGGTACGCACGGCGTCCAGCCCTTCACGCAGGTGCAGCTCGTTGAAGTCGGTAGGACGGTCATCGTCGCCATGCAGCGCGGCGAACTCGGGCCAGGCCACGCGGGCATCGATGTCCGCGGCAGCCTGCGTGGCCAGGGTGACGCCCGGGTTGTCCAGCGGCTGCCGCGTCCATTGATCGTTGTCGGCACACAGCACGAACGATGCGTCCGGCATGGCGCCGCGCCAGGCCCGGGCGACCGCGCCAAGGTTGCCTGCATCCCAGGCCACCACTACGCACCAGCCCGTGGCCTGGTGGATGGATGCGGCGGTGGCATAGCCCTCTGCAATGGCGATCGGTTGGCCAGGGGACGGCTTGCCGATGACATGGAAGCAGCCCTGCTTGCGGCCACCGGAAAGGAAGTCCTTGTCGCGGCCAAGTGCTGGATCCACGCGGGGAAAGATCGCCTGCAACGAGACGATACGGCCCGCGCTGTTCATCACCGGCACCAGCAAGGCATTGTCGATATGGCGGAAGACCAGGCCATCGCTGTTGCGCACCGGCCACGGCGCCACGCGCAGGCCATGTGCGTGGATGCCCTTGCGTACCAGATAGGGGTGCTGGACGTCGGCGGGAATGGCACGGTTCCACAGCACGTTGGCGGCCTTGGCGGCGGCGTCCTCGCGCTCGCGCTGATGCCGTTCGCGCTCGCTGCGGGCCGCTTCCTGGCGTTGCCGGATGGCGCGCTGCTCGGCGGCGCTCAACGCGGTCGGCGATTTCGCGCACCAGGCATGGCGGGTGCCGGTCCGCCAGCTGCCGAACTCGCCGGCCGGCACGTGGTCTCCAAACAACACGGCCCACCCGTTGCGCGTGCCACGACGGTCGCCTTCCACATGGAAACGCACCAGCGTGCCATCGGCGTTGAGCGCGTCGCGGCCGCGCGCGTCCGGCACGATGCCGTGCGCGTGCATGGCCTGCAGGAACGCGGGAACGATGTCCTGCGTGGGATGCGGTGTGTGCATTCGACGGAGCCCCTGGGAACGTGGATCGGTCCACGGCGGCCGATGGCGGCCAACGTGCTGTGCAGTGCCTGGCTTGTGCAGGTCACGCGGCGGCGGACCGATGCGGCGTGGTCAGGACGTGATGGGTGGTGGTGACACGTTCATGGTGTCGGAATGGGGCTTCTTTTGCAACACCTTACAACCCCTTTCATCCCCGGTCGCGACCAAGCCGACCAGTACACGTTGGATCTGCGATGGCGTTTGCAGATTGCTGTGATCGTGCCGATGCGTCGCAGTTGGCGAGAACCGGTTTTCGGATGATGCGATCGCCGTCAGCGACGGCCCTTCGTTTCTCTCCACCGCGCCTTCGGGCGCCCGTGCACAAGGAGCCTGCATGTTTGAAATCCACTGCAACCACGAACGCCGATCCGCCGCGGAATCCGCGTCGTTGACGGTCGTTGCGACGTTCTCAATCGGTGCGACCACCCCTCGATAAAATACAACCCGCATGACGGACACCATCGACGAAGCGCAGGAAATGGAAGCGCGCCACCTGCAACGCGCCCTGGCCCAGCACGCAACGCGGGCCAGCAACGTTGCCCCTCTCACTCCCATGGGGGAATGCCACAACCCGGACTGCAGCGAAGACTTCGACAACGATCCGGCAAGGCTGTTCTGTGGGCCTGCCTGTGCCGAGCGTTTCGAAGCCATCCATCAACACCGCAACGCATAGGAACAGGGGACATGTCTCTGAACAGCAACGACGCTGGCTTCACCGAACGCATCGCCGGTTTATCGGCCGAGCTCGCCGTGCTGGTGAGCCTGGTGGAGAACCACATCCATCTGCAGCTGGCTGATCTGGCCGACTCGGGTGATGTGGATGCACAGGAGCGATTCGCGGTAGCCGATCCGGAGCGCTGGTTGGAGAACGCCCGCAACAGCCTGCAGGCGGGTGTCATGTTCCTGGAGCGCGCGGTGCAGCAGCCGGCGCGGTTCTAGTCATCCGGTGCGGGGACGGAAGGGGCCGGCCAGGCTGCCTTCCGTCCCCCTCGGGCAGTGGACGATCCCCTGCGCTGGAGGCTGCGTCATAACGTCGCACCGGCGGCAGGGCAACCCTGAACGTGGTCCAAGGTTGGTCGCAGGCCCGTAGAATGGCTGGGTGCGTCGTTCTGTCCTCCACCGCCGGTTCCAGGCCCTGGCATGGCTGGCCATGCTGCTGGTGCTGCTTGCCCCGCTGGTGAGCCGCTGGCTGGCGCATGGTCACGTTGCAGCGGCTGTGCCGATGGCGGCGATGGATCATTCCCAGCATGCGCAGCATGCGATGGAGGGCCATCACGGGCACCACGCGATGGCGATACAGCAGGGCGAGGCCGCAACGAAGCCGGCCGTCGATCCACACGCCGAGCATGAGATGGGCGTGGACTGCGACTACTGCCTGATCGCCGCACGGCTGATCACCCTGCTGGTGGCGGCATTGCTGCTGCTGGCACCGGTGGTATCGATATGCCATGCGTTGCGGGGTGCAGTGCAGGCGTTGCCACAGCGGGTCAGCGGCACATTGGGAGCGCGCGGGCCACCGGCCTTCATGGCTGCCTGAGCCACACGCGCAGTGCATTGATCGCCTTCCATGAGGTTGCCGGCCACGGCCGGCGCCCGCACGCGCGTGTCTGTCCCTTTCTGATTGCTGCCCCGCCACTGCGGGGTGGCCTTGCATGCCGTGAACAAATGAAAACGAACCCCAACTCCGCGCGCCTGCGCCGGGCGACGCTGCCTGTGACGTGCGCGTTGCTCCTGCACAGCGCCTCCGTACTTGCCGCCGATGCGGCACCACCGACCACGCTGGATACCGTACGCGTGATCGACACCCGCAGCGGCGAGCTGTCATCCACCGCCAGCGCAGGCTCTGCGTTGGGCCTGAGCGTGCTGCAGATACCGGCCAGCCTGACGGTGATTTCGCGCGCGCAGCTGGAACAGCGCGGCGACACCAACCTCAACGATGCGATCAGCCGCGCCGGTGCGATCAGTGCGATGCCGCACCCGGGCAATGGCCTGAGTGCGCTGTCCAGCCGTGGCTTCACCGACGGCGCTTCAGTGATGCGCCTGTACGATGGGCTGCGCCAGTACGGCGGCGTGGGCATCACGTTCCCGTTCGATACCTGGTCCATCGAGCGCATCGAAGTGCTGCGGGGTCCGGCCTCGGTCATCCATGGCGATGGTGCCATCGGCGGGGTCATCAACATCGTGCCGAAGAAGCCGACGCGCGGTGCCATCGAGAACGAGATCAGCGTGACCGTGGGCAGCGAGGACACCGCACGCCTGGGCTTCGGCAGTGGCGGCGCGCTGACGCCAGAGCTGGCCTACCGCGTGGACGTGAGCGGCAACTACAGCGGTGGCTGGGTTGATCGCGGGCGAAGCAGTGATGCCACCTTCTCCGGCGCACTGCTGTGGCAGCCACGCACGGACCTGAAGCTGACCCTGACCCATGCGCAGGGCCACCAGAAGCCGATGCGCTACTTCGGTACGCCCCTGGTGGATGGCCGACAGTTGGACGCACTGCGCCACCGCAACTACAACGTGGAAGACAGTGACATCCGCTTTCGTGACCGCTGGACGCAACTCGATGCGCTGTGGACACCGAATGCGAACGTGGAATGGCGCACGCGCGTCTACCAGATCGACAGCCAGCGCGACTGGCGCAATGCCGAGGCCTATGTCTACAACCCGCGAACCGGGTTGATCGATCGTTCGGGCAATACCCAGATCACCCACAACCAGGACCAGACCGGCCTGACCTCGACGCTGCGCGTGCAGGGCAGTGTGGGGGGGCTGCAGAACAATTTTGCCGTAGGCCTGGACGCCAACCGTGCGCACTTCAAGCACACCAACAACACCTACGCCGGCAGCTCCGGCCCGGTCGATCCGTTCCATCCGGTGCCGGGGCAGTTCGCCAGCGATGCGCCGAACCTGCCGCGCTATCGCAATGGTGCCGAGCAGTACGCGCTGTTCGTGGAAGACCACCTGACGTTGAGCGAGCGTTGGTCGGTGCTGGGTGGGCTGCGCCATGACCGCGCACGCATCGAACGCACCTATCTGATCAGCGGCCAGAGCGCATTCTCGAAGACCTACAGCAGCACCGGCTGGCGCGCAGGCACGGTGTTCGCGCTGCGCCCGACGTTGAGCCTCTACGCGCAGTACTCGCAGGCGGCGGACCCGGTCAGCGGCCTGCTGATGATCAGCCCGGCCAACGGTGCTTTCGACCTCGCCAAGGGACGGCAGGTCGAGGTGGGCCTGAAGCAGGCGTTTGACGGTGGCGAGTGGACCCTGGCGGCCTATCGCATCCGCAAGACCGGCTTGCTCAGCCGCGACCCGCTGGTGCCGGATCGCCGGGTACAGGTGGGCGCGCAGACCTCGCGCGGCATCGAGGCATCGTTGAACTGGGCCTTCGCGCCGCGGTGGTCGCTCGATGCCAATGCCACGGTGCTGAAGGCCGGGTTCGAGGACTTCCTGGAAACCACCGGTTCGCCGGCAGTACTGGTCCCGCGCGATGGCAATGTGCCGCCGAACGTGGCTGAGCGCCTGGCCAATGTGTGGGTGAGCTGGCAGTTCCTGCCCGACTGGAGCGCGGCCGCAGGCGTGCGTTACGTCGGCAAGCGCTACGCCGACAATGCCAACACCCTGGAACTGCCCGGCTACAGCACCACCGACCTGGCGCTGACCTGGCAGGCGTCACCGCGCACGCGGTTGTCGGCGCGCCTGTTCAATGTGTTCGACAAGGCGTACTACGCCACGGCGTACTACACCAGTACCCAATGGCTGCTGGGACCGGATCGGCGCGTCGAGTTCACCGTCGACCATCGGTTCTGAGGGCACTGGCCATGTCGTTGCGTTCCACTGCCAAGCGCTGGACCTATCTGGTGCACCGCTGGCTGGGCATCGGCGGATGCCTGTTGATGCTGCTGTGGTTCATCAGCGGCATGGTGATGCTGTTCATCGGCTACCCGAAGTTGACGCCCGGCGAGCGGCTGGCAGCGTTGCCGGTGCTGGGTGACGCAGGGGATTGGCGAGGACTGTCGGCGCTGCCGGATGCTGTACAGGCCGAACCGGAAGCCGTGGCCCTGACCACGGTGGGCGGTGAAGCGGCGTATGTAGTGCGCAGCGGCAGCAACGTCGGTGCGTGGTCGGTACGGACCGGCCAGGCGCTGCTGCCGGTTTCCGCCCAGCGCGCCGAAGCGTCGGCCGCGCAGTTCGCCGGTGGGCAGGCCTTCGTTGGGGCGATGCGCGTGGATGAGGACCGCTGGACCCATTCGCGCGCGCTGGATGCGCATCGGCCACTGTACCGGGTCGAGGTGGGCGGCGCGCAGCCGGGGGATGTGTATGTGTCCTCGCACACCGGCGAAGTGGTGCTGGACGCGCCGCGCGTGCAGCAGCGCTGGAATTACGTGGGTGCGTGGCTGCACTGGCTGTACTTCCTGCGCATGCAGTCGGTCGATCCGGTGTGGACGTGGGTGGTGATCGTGCTTTCAGCGTTGTGCACGGTGGCGGCAATCAGCGGCATCGTGGTGGGTGTGTGGCGCTGGCGCTTCCGTGGGCACTACCGCACTGGCGCGAAGACGCCGTATGTCGAGCCGTGGATGCGTTGGCACCACCTGATCGGGCTGGTGGCAGCGGCATTCGTGTTCACCTGGATCTTCAGCGGACTGATGTCGATGAACCCTTTGGGCGTCTTCAGCAGCACGCGCGAGGCGATCGACAGTGAACGCTATCGTGGCGGCGCGGCAGCCGTGGATGGAATGCTGGGTGAGCCTGCAGCACTGCTGGCGGCGGCGGGTGCCCGGAACTTCAGGCCAGTGGAGGTCCAGTGGCGGCGCATCGGCGGCGAACTGTTCGCAGTGTTGCTGGATGGGCGGGGTGATACCCGCATCGTGTCCAGCGCAGATGGAGAACTGCAGGTCTTGCGGAAACTGCCTGCGGATTGGCTGCAGCAGAAGGTGCGCGCCATGTCTGATGCGCCGATGCAGGGATTCGCGGTCCAGCAGGCGCCGGACGCGTACTTCTATCCGCGCTCACCTGAAGCGATGAACGGTGCAGCCGTACGCCGCTTCCCGGTGGCGGTGGCGGACTTCGGTGATGCAGAGGCGACGCGCGTCTATCTCGACCTGGCCACCGGCGATCCACTGCTGACGATGGGACATCGGGAGCGTGTCGGGCGCTGGCTGTTCTACTTCCTGCACAGCTGGGACCTGCCGGCGATGCTGCGCTTCGATAGCGCCCGATTGGCTGTTCTGCTGTTGTTGAGCGTTGCGGGTACGGCGTTGTGCGCGACGGCCGTAGTGATTGGCTACCGCCGGTTGCGGATGAAGCTGCGGCGCCGGCGACGCTGATGTCGCAAACTACATCCGCAGCCAACGGGTGGACACCGCCACCAGCAGCAAGGCCATGGCCACGCCGATGAACGCAGCAATCAGACCGAAATGATTGGCGGCAAAGCCGATCAGTGCCGGGCCGGCGAGGATGCCGGCAAAGCCCAGCGTGGAAACGGCGGTGATCGCCAGCGCACCGGGCATGCGGTTCTGATGGCCGGCCAGCGAGAACAGCGCCGGCGCGATGTTGGCGCAGCCGAGGCCGACCAGCACGTATCCGGCCAACGATATCTGCCACGGCGTGACCAGGGTCAGCACCAGCACGCCGCTGGCAGCGAGCAGTGCACCGAACACGATCGCGCGTTGGCGTCCCACGCGCGAGACCAGTGCATCGCCGAACAGACGGGCGACGGTCATGGTCAGGGTGAAGGTCACATAGCCGATGCCCGCCAGGCTGGCATCGACGCGGCGTACATCACTGAGGAACACCGCGCTCCAGTCCAGCATCGCGCCTTCACCCAGGAAGGCGACGAAGGCCAGTACGCCAATGAACAGCACGATGCCATGGGGCATGGCCAGCATCGGGGTGTCATGGGGCATGCGTTCGCTGTGCCAGTACCCCGCTGACAGCAGCATCACCAGCAGCATGGCGCCGACGCCGATCAGTACCGACGCCAGCGGTGGCAGCTGCGCTGACATCAGCACGGTCATGGTGGCCGCGCCGAGGAAGCCGCCGATGCTGAAGAAAGCGTGGAAGCCGGACATCATCACGCGACGCGCCTCGCGCTCGACGATCACCGCCTGTACGTTCATCGTGCAGTCCATCGCACCCACGGCGGCACCAAACACGAACAACACCAGGCCCAGCGCCCACGCCGAGCTGGCCAATTCCAGGCCGGGAACGGTCAGGCAGATCAGCAGGCTGCTGGCCACCATCACCCGGCGGCAGCCCAGGCGCGCGGCCAGCACGCCGGACAAGGGCATTGCCAGCAGCGAACCCGCTCCGAGGCAGAGCAGCACCAGGCCCAATGTGGCGTCGTTGATGTCGGTGCGTGCCTTGGCGAACGGCACCAGCGTGGCCCACAGCGCGGTGGCGAAGCCGGGAATGAAGAATGCAGCGCGGGTCGCGTGCTGTTCGGCACGCGCGCGGTTGGCGAGGGACATTGGAGATGCGCTCAGGGCGGAGTGGGGTGTACCGCGATGCCGGCGGCGTGGAAACGCGCGGCCAGCGCGGGCGGTGCCGATGTGGTGAGCACCAGATCGTCGATCTCGTCCAGGCTGGCGATCTGCCAGTGGCCGCGGGCACCGAGCTTCTCCGTGGTGGCGGCGACGATGATGCGGCTGCTGCAGGCCACCATCGCGCGTTTGAGCGTAGCTTCCTCGGCATCCATCGCCCACACGCCGGTGTCGCCGTCCACCGCGCACGGGCCGGGCAGGTACACGTCGGCACGCAGGCGCTGCACCTGGGCCAATGCCTCGGCGCCGACTGCACCGCCACCGCCGGCCAGGCGGCCGCCGATCAGCTGCGCGGAGGTGCCTTCATGCAGGCTGGCGGCGGTGGCGATCTGCGGGGCATTGGTGATCACCGTCAGCCCGAGGGCGGCGGGCAGCTGCTGGGCAATGGCCAGGTTGGTCGAGCCCGCATCAAGCAGCACCACCTGGCCGGGCTGCAGCAGTGCGCAGACGCGGGCGGCCAGCTCGGCCTTGTCGCCACGGTCGCGGGTCAGGCGCTCGCGCAGCGGGCGTTCCTTCGGCGGCGGCAGCACGGCACCGCCGTAGACGCGCTGGCACAGGCCCTGGGCGGCGAGTTCGCGCAGGTCGCGGCGGATCGAATCTTCGGAAACGGCGTAGCGGCGCGCCAGTTCGGCGGCCACCACGCGGCCCTGCTGGCGCAGTTCCTCAAGGATCTGCCGGGTGCGCTGGGCGGGGAGGGGGCTGGGATCGGAGCTCATGTCGCAAGTCTGCATGTTCGTGCATTAACGTGCAACAACGTGCATTTGGCGCGTGGGGGTGCAAGGCGGCGACGGGCCTGCCGGCGATCTGAGGCCGCGGGCCTTTGGATCGCCTGCGAAGCCCGGCATCATGGCGGGGCCCCTGGCATGGAATTCCCGATGTCCCCCACCGTTCACCGCAGGCTGCGCATCGGCGCGGACCAGTACACCGGCCAGAAAGTGGTCGACCAGCAGTTCCACGAATGCGATTTTTCCGGCGCCGACCTGACCGGTACCGAGTTCATCAACTGCAGCTTCTATGACGCCGACACCCGCGCGGGCTGCCGCTTCAATGGCGCCACGCTGAAGGAGGCCAGCTTCCGCAGCTGCGACATCAGCATGTGCCACTTCAGCTTCATCAAGGCGCTGGGCCTGGAAATCAGCGAGTGCCGCGCGCAGGGCGCTGATTTCAGCAACGCCAGCTTCATGAACCAGATCACCACGCGCAGCTGGTTCTGCAGTGCCTTCATCAAGAAGTCGAACCTGCGCTACGCCAATTTTTCGCGGGTGACGCTGGAAAAGTGCGAGCTGTGGGAGAACCGCTGGGACGGTGCGAATGTGAGTGGCGCCAGCTTCGCTGGCTCGGACCTGTCCGGTGGCCAGTTCGAGGGCATCGACTGGAACAGCGCCAACTTCACCGACTGCGACCTGACCCGTTCCGAGCTGGGAGAGCTGGACCTGCGCAGCACCAACCTGCGCGGCGCCACGCTGGACGTGCAGCAGGTGGCGCTGTTGATGCAGCGCATCGGCATCACGGTGGTGCCGTAGGCATCACCCGGCGTAGGCGACCCAGCCCTTGAAGCTGAAGCCTGCGTAGAACAGCTCCACGCCGTCGAAACCTGCCTCCTGCAGCAGGGCGACCTCCTGCTCGGGGGCCAGCAGCGGCAGCCGTTCGGCAATCGCCTCGATCGCGCGTTGTGTGTCGGCGCGGGCAACGCCCGAGGCTTCGGCAAACGCGGCATAGCGTTGCAGCCAGCGCAGCTTGCCGGCCGCGTCCTGCGGCACGCTGTGGTGGGCCACCACCAGTGGCGCACCCGGGTGCAGGCGCCTGTGCAGCTCGCGCAGTGTGTGCAGGCGCTGCGTGGTATCAAGGAAGTGCAGGGTCAACAGGCAGCTGGCGCCGTCGAAGCGCACGTCCGGAGCGTCGTCGATGTAGCCTTCCAGCAGCTCCACGCGCGACATCAGCGGGCCCAGTGTCTGCTCGGCCAGGGCGAGCATCGGCGCGGCCGGATCTACCCCCAGCAGCTGCCAGCCCGGTTGCGCTTCGGCAAAGGCCTTCAGTTCCAGCCCGCCGCCGGCACCCAGCACCAGCACGCGGCCCTGTGCGGGAACCCGTTCGGCCAGCAGCAGGCGGCTCATCTGCTGCAGGGCGACAAAGCCCGGCACCTGCCGCAGCGGACCTTCGGCGTAGCGGGCCACCGCCTGCGGATCGGAGAACGAAGACATGCGCGGATTCCTGCTGCGGGGGACATACCACTGTAGCGCGGCGTGCAAGGGGCATTGCGTGCCGCTGCCGCATCGTCGCGGCCAGTCGCCGGGCGTGCGCATGGTGGTGGATGCGCTGGTCGCGCATTACCAGCTCAACGCAGCGCGCGTGCCAGCACCTGCCAGATCCGTGGGTCCTGGCATTGCGAGACGTTGAAGCGCACATAGTCGGCCGCGCGCTGCGATTGGCTGAAGGCATTGCCCGGAGCCAGCACGATGCCTTCGCGCAGGCATTGCCGTGCCAGCGCAGCGGCGTCGCGGCCATCGGGGAGCTGGCACCAGAGGAACAGGCCGGCTTCCGGCTGCAGCCACGGGGTGATGCCCAGCGTGTGCAGTTTCCGCAGTGTGTTCCGGCGCGCATCGGCCAGGCGCGAGCGTACCGATTGCATGTGGCGGCGATAGCCGCTGTCGGTCAGCGCGATGTGCATCAACTGCATCGCCAGATGGCCGCCGCCGAAGCTGGTGGCCAGCTTCAGATCGGTCAGCGCTTCAATCCAGTCGTGGCGCGCGGCGATGTAACCACAACGCGATGCCGCCGACAGCGTCTTGGAGAAGCTGCCGACGTGGATCACCCGCGAAAGCCCGTCCAGCGCAGCAAGGCGCGGTGCCGGCTGCAGTTCGAAATCGGCGAAGATGTCGTCTTCGATGATGATCAGTTCGCTGCGTTCGGCCAGGCCCAGCAGGCGGTGCGCGGTGCTGGCCGCGAGCACCGCGCCGGTTGGGTTGTGCAGGCCGGAATTGGTGATGTACAGCCGCGGCGAATGTGCCTGCAACGCCTGCGCGAATGCTTCAAGATCCGGGCCGGTGTGCGTGTAGGGCACACCCACCGCCTGCACCTGGTGCGCCTTCAGCAGGGCGTGGTAATTGAAGTAGCTCGGGTCGTCCACCAGCACGCAGTCGCCGGGCTTGAGCAGGAAACGGCAGATCAGGTCGACCGCGTGCGTACCGGATTCGGTCAGCAGGATCTGCTCCATCGGTGCGTCGATGCCCAGCGCAGCTGCACGTCGCTGCAGCAGATGGCGCAACGGTGGAAGGCCGAGCGGGCCGGCGTAGTCGACCAGGTGGGGAGCATCGCCGCGCGCCAGCCGACGCAGGCCTCGGCGCATGCCGTCGTGGTACAGCCAGTCGCTGGGCATCCAGCCGCAGCCCGGCTTGAGGTGCGCGGGCGGCGTTTCCAGCGATTGCCGCGACACCCAGAGCGGGTCCACCGCGCGGTCCAGGCGTGGTTCCATCTCGGCCAGGGCAAGCGGTGCGGCCGGTCCACTGACATAGAAGCCGGAACCGGCACGCGCGCTGATCAGCCCTTCAGCGGCAAGGCGCTCGTAGGCCTCGACCACGGTGGAGACCGACACGCCCATCGCCGCCGCCTGCGCGCGTACCGAGGGCAGGCGCGAACCGGCGCCATCCACACGCGTGCCGATGCGGTTGCGGACGGCCTGGATGACCGACTCGATACGGGTAAGTGGGCGCGTCATGGTGAAGGTGTGCTGGAAGTGTGGGCAGTACAGTTATTTGAAACTGTACTGGATTGTAGCTGGGGAGCGCGGGCCGCAGGTGCTTCCATGGAGATCCCGCCGGGCACCGCCCGGCACCCAGGAGTACAGGCGTGGAACGGTCGGCGAGTGGTTGGATCAATGGCTTCATCGGTGTGGTCATCTTTGCGGGCTCGTTGCCGGCCACCCGCCTGGCCGTGCTGCAGCTGGACGCCGGGTTCGTCACCGCCGCACGCGCCACCATCGCCGCCATACTCGGCCTCGGCCTGTTGCTGCTGTTGCGCCAACCCTTTCCGCGACGCAGCGACCTGCCCGGGTTGGCGGTGGTCAGCCTTGGCGTGGTGGTCGGCTTCCCGCTGCTGACCGCGCTTGCCCTGCGCCACGCCTCATCAGCGCACACCATCGTGTTCCTCGGCCTGTTGCCGCTGAGTACTGCGGTGTTCGGCGTACTGCGCGGTGGCGATCGGCCGCGCCCGGCGTTCTGGCTGTTCTCGCTGCTGGGCAGTGCCTGCGTGGTCGGCTATGCCGCGCGCAACGGCATTGAGGCCTCGTTGCAGGCCGACCTGCTGATGCTGGCGGCGATCGTGGTGTGTGGACTGGGCTACGCGGAAGGCGGTCGGCTCGCCCGCCATCTCGGCGGCTGGCAAGTGATCAGCTGGGCGCTGCTGCTGGCACTGCCGGTGATGCTGCCGCTGACGGTGCTGACGCGCCCGCCCTCGTTCGTTGAGGTGGGGGCATCCGCGTGGTGGGCGCTGGGCTACGTGGCGGTGTTCAGCATGCTGCTCGGGTTCCTGTTCTGGTATCGCGGGCTGGCCCAGGGCGGTATCGCCGCGGTCGGCCAGCTGCAGCTGCTGCAACCGTTCTTCGGCCTGGCGCTGGCTGCGCTGTTGCTGCATGAAGCGGTCAGCGTCAGCATGGTGCTGGTGACCGTGGTCGCGGTGATCTGCGTCGCCGGCGCGCGCCGTTTCAGCCGCTGAACACAAACGGGGACGGAGCGTCGCGGAAAAGGTGTGCGGCAGCATAATCGATGAACACCCGCAGGCGCGCACTGGGATGGCGTCCACCGGGCCATAGCAGCGAGAACTGCCCCTTGTGCGTGGGCAGCGCGGGCAGCACCTGTTGCAGGTGGCCGTCGGCTAATGCGTCGGCGGCAAGGAAGTCAGGCATCCAGGCCAGGCCCATGCAACCGATGGCGGCGGCCAGCACGGCTTCCATGTTGTTGCAGGTCATCGCCGTCGTAAGGCGTGCGCCCGCATCGCCTTCCACCCCCGGCAGCTGCCAGGGATGCAGCTTCCCGGTAGTCGGGTAGCGGAAGCGCAGAGCCGCATGCATGCGCAGATCGCTCACGTCGCCGGGAGTGCCGTGCGCCTGCAGATAGCCCGGCGCCGCACAGAGGATGAAACGGAAGCCGCCCAGCCGCCGTGCGGTCAGGCTGGAGTCGGCCAGTTCACCGCTGCGTATCACTGCATCCAAGCCTTCGCTGACCACATCGACGATCCGGTCGTTGAAGTCCAGTTCCAGCTGCACCTGCGGATAACGTTGCTGGAAGCCGGGCAGCACCGGCAGCAGGAAGCGGTAGCCGATGGTGGGCAGGCCGATGCGCAGCAGTCCGCTGGGGGCATGCTGGCGCTGTGCCAGGTCCGCCTGTGCTTCGGAAAGCTCGTCCAGTGCACGCCGGCAGCGCTGCAGCAGCAGTTCGCCTTCGTCGGTGAGGTGCACGCGGCGGGTGGTGCGATGGAACAGGCGGGTGCCGAGTTCCTGTTCAAGGCGGGCGATGCGCTTGCCGACCGCCGAGGCGGACAGGCCGAGCACGCGTGCGGCGCCGACGATGCTGCCGGCCTCGGCGGTACGAACGAAGGCAAGCAGGGCGGAGATGGAGTCCATGTAGTCATGATTGCGGAACAGTAAGCCGCAATCAACGTCCATCGAGCCTGTTTTTCGGGAATAGCGGCCTGTCCATCATCAATGCCCCTGATGGATGGAGGCCCGCATGGCCCCGGTTTCGATACGCCCTGTACCCGTCCGCGCGCAGCAGCACTGGACGCTGCTTGCCGTCTGCCTGGCCGCGCTGGCGCTGCCGTTGTCCTTTTCGGCCGGTGCGGTCGCGGTGCCGGCGCTGGCCCGTTCCGCGGCGTCGTCGCCGACCGCGCTGGCGTGGGTGACCAACGCGTTCATGCTCACCTTCGGCAGCCTGCTGCTTGCTGCCGGTGGCCTCGCCGACCGCTATGGCCGACGACGGTTGTTCCTGCTGGGCACGGCAGGCTTCACTGTCGCCACGATCGTCGTCTGCCTCGCGCCCACGCTGCTGTGGCTGGATCTGGCGCGCGGCCTGCAGGGCGTTGCCGCTGCAGCGGCGTTGGCATCCGGCACCGCCGCGCTGGCGCATGCCTGGCAGGGTCCGGTGCGTGCCCGTGTGTTCGCCCTGCTGGGCACCACGTTCGGTGCAGGATTGGCACTGGGGCCGCTGCTCGCGGGCCTGCTGCTGCATGCTCTGGGATGGCGCAGTGTGTTCGCCGCGGGCGGTGTGCTGACGCTGGCGGCGTTCGCCCTGGGCGCGCGCGCGTTGCCCGAAAGCCATGGCGAACGCGGGCGGCTGGATGTTGGCGGCATGCTGGGCTTCAGCCTGATGCTGGCGGCGTTGACCCTGGCCCTGTTGTGGCTGGGTGAATTCGGCCTGCATGCCATGCGCGTGCAACTGGCGCTGCTGGCGACGCTGTTGCTGGGCGGGGTATTCGTCTGCATCGAACGGCTGCACCGCTCACCGTTGCTGGACCTCTCGCTGTTCTCGCAACCGGCGTTCCTCGGTGTCCAGCTGCTGCCGGTCGCAACCTGCTTCGGCTACGTGGTGCTGCTGGTGGTACTGCCGCTGCAGTTGCTGGGCGTGCATGCACAGAGCACGACATTGGTCGGGCTGCAGATGCTGGCCCTGTCTGCGCCGATGCTGGTGCTGCCGATGCTGACTGCGCAATGGGCGGAGCGCGTTGGAAGTGCGCGGCTGTGCACGCTGGGCCTGCTGGTCTGTGCTTCTGGCCTGTACCTGTTGTCGCGCCATGCATCGCATCCGTCGCCCTCGCAGTGGGTGCCGTTGCTGATGCTGGTCGGTGCAGGAACGGCCTTGCCGTGGGGCCTGATGGATGGGCTGTCGGTCAGTGTGGTGCCGGTACAGCGTGCGGGCATGGCCGCCGGCATCTTCGGAACCGTGCGGGTGGCCGGTGAAGGCATCGCATTGGCCGCAGTCACTGCCTTGCTTGCGCTGCTGATCGGCCACCAGCTGCAGGGAGCATCGCCCGCATCGTTGGCGCGCGCTGGTGCCTATCTGGCCACGGGGGCGCAGGCACAGGCGCAGGCACTGCTTCCGGCGATGAGCGGCGCACAGCTGCAGCAGGCCAGTGCCGAGGCGCTGGCGATACTGCTGCGGGTCCTGGCGCTGCTGACCGCCGCATGCGCTGTGCTGTTGCACCTGCTGCTGCGACGGCCCAGGTTGGCTGTGATCAGAACCGAGGGCTGAAGGCGCCGGTCACCGCGCGCGGGCAGCAGGGGGTGTGTCGGTTGCCAGCTGGTTTTTCCTTTCCTGCGGGGGCTGCGCATTGGCTCGAAGGCCGTTGCTCAGGGCAGGCCATCCGTCGCGCCGCGGATGCTCATCCAGGCGCCGCCGCCGGGGGCGCTGCCGGCGCGGACACGGAAGCCGTGCAGGCCGGCAATGGCGGCCACGATCGAGAGGCCCAGGCCGAATCCAGGTCCCTGGCCGACGCTGCTGCTGCCACGGAAGAAGCGCTGGTAGATCAGCGTGCGGTCCTGCGGTGGGATGCCCGGCCCGTTGTCGATCACATCGATCCTGGGAACACCTTGATCGTCCACCGCGCGCAGCAGGATGTGGCCCTGCGCCGGCGTGAACTGCAGGGCATTGGACAGCAGGTTGGCCAGCGCTTCGAACAGCAGCTCGCGGTCGCCACGCAGCGGGCCGACCTTCGGGTCCACCTGCAGCTCCAGCAACTGCTGCTTCTCTTCGGCCAGTGGCAGGTAGAACTGGTGCAGTTCCTGCAGCAGCTCCGTGACGTCGACCGCGTCGAAGGCCGAACGTCGCTGGTGGCTCTCCAGCTCCGACACCCGCAGCAGCGCGGCGAAGCGCGCCATCAGCATGTCGGTCTCGGCCAGCGCCTTGTCCAGAGGATCGGCATGCGGGTTCTGTTCGTCCAGGCCCGCGCGCATGCGGTACAGGTGGGCACGCAGGCGGGTCAGGGGCGTGCGCAGGTCGTGGGCAATGCTGTCGCACACGCCCTTGACCTCGGTCATCAACTGCTCGATGCGCTCCAGCATGGCGTTGACTATGCTCGACAGCCGGTCGATCTCGTCGCGGCGGCTGGAGACCGGCAGGCGCTGGCCGAGGTCGCCGGCAACGATGCGGCTGGTGGCGGCTTCGATCTGCTGGATCCGTTTCAACGGCCGCCGGCGGAGCAGATGCCAGCCCACCAGGCCGGGAATGACGGTCAGCGACACACCCCACAGCAATGCATCGAGGATGATGCTGTTGACCGCCATGAGCTTGCCGTTCTGGCGCACGAACACCAGCGTCCTGCCATCCCGGGTCACCACGCCGAGCGCGCTGCCACCGTCCTCGTGCGGCCCATCGGCCAGCGTCCAACCCTCGACCGGATGCGAGCTGCCATCCAGCGGCAGTCCCTCGGGGATCGCTGTCAGCGGGCCCGCCATCGGCATGCCGGTCTTGTCGAACAACCCATAGGTATAGACCTGGTGCAGATCGAAGCGCTGGCTGTCGCGCAACGCTTCATCCAGTGCCGGGCCGTCGAAGCTCATGAACAGGTGCGCGCGCTGCTGCAGGCCCGATTCGGTCAGGTCACTCAGGTAATCCGCGATGCGCCAGTACATCACGCCCAGCAGCAGGCTCGACCACGCCACGAACAGGATGCAGTACAACCCGAGCAGGCGGCTGCTGGACGAGCGCCACTGGTCAGGGTTGCGCATCGAAGACATAGCCGGTTCCACGTACGGTGGTGATGGGTTGCGGGCGGCCGGGCTGCTCGATGCGTCTGCGGACACGGCCGATGTGGACGTCGATCAGGTTGGTGCCGGGATCGAAGTGATAGCCCCAGACTTCCTGGAACAACATGCTGCGGGTGACCACCTGGCCGGCATTGCGGACCAGGAACTCGAGCAGCTTGAACTCCGTCGGCAGCAGGCTGATCTCCTGCCCGCCACGCCGGGCCGAACGGGTCATCAGATCCAGTTCGAGGTCGCCGGCGCGCAGGACATTGTCGGCAGGACCGGCCTGGCTCTGACGACGGATCAATACCTCCACGCGGGCGGCCATCTCATCCGAGGCGAACGGCTTGGTCAGGTAATCGTCGCCACCTGCTCGCAGGCCACGCACGCGCTCGTCCACGTCCGACAGCGCGCTGATCATCAGTACGGGCGTGACGATACCTTCGCGCCGCAGGGCAGTGACCAGCGCCAGGCCATCGATGCCGGGCAGCATGCGGTCCAGGGTGATCACCGCGTAGTCGCCCGCCCGCGCCAATGCCAGGCCGGCAGTTCCGTCAACGGCAACGTCGACCTCGAAGCCATGGCTGCGCAATTCGGTTGCGATTTCCTCCGCAGTGACAAGGTCGTCCTCGATGGTGAGTACGCGCGGCATGGGCCATTGTGCAGGTTGGATGGCTGCCATCCTCGCAACCGCGCGCGGTGACTGCAAATGAAAAATGTTTCATGCGTGATTCGCCGGAATCCACGCACGGGTCTTCTATATTCGGCGCCGAGCGTCTCCCCCCGGCGCACGGAATCCCGGCCACCGATGAACCTCCTGCACACCCCGTTGCCACGCCACGCCCGACCACTGAGGATGCGCCGGCCGGCGCTGCTTGCACTCGTTCTGCTCAGCCTGCTGTCGGCCTGCGGCAAGGATGCGCCCAAGCCGGCCGGCAGGCTTCATGAGGTGGAAGTGCTGACCCTGCAGGAGAAGCCGTTGGCGATGGAACAGGAGCTGCCTGGGCGGACCATCGCATCGCGGGAGTCTGACGTGCGGCCGCAGGTGGATGGCGTGCTGGTGAAACGCCTGTTCGAAGAGGGCGAATCCGTGCGTGCCGGGCAGCCCTTGTTCCAGATCGAGCCGGCCCTGTACCAGGCGGCAGTGAACCAGGCGCAAGCCAACCTGAAGACCGCCGAAGCAGCGGCAGTGACCGCACGCCTGCGCGCGCAGCGGATGCAGGCGCTGGGCGGCGAGCAGCTGGCCGCGCGCCAGGACGTGGATGACGCCATCGCCAGCGGGCAGCAGGCCGCAGCCGCGGTACAGGCGGCACAGGCGAGCCTGGATACCGCGCGCACGCGGCTTGGTTTCGCCACGGTGACCGCGCCGATCGCCGGTCGCATCGGCCGCGCGCTGTTCACACCGGGTGCGCTGGTCACCTCGGGCCAGGCCAACCCACTGGCGCGGATCCAGCAGGTCGACCCGATGAACGTTGACATCACCCAGTCCAGCAACGAGTACCTGGCCCTGCGCCGCGCGATCGCCGATGGAGGCGTGCAGGCCACCACCGCTGCGGTGCGGCTGCGGCTGTCCGATGGCAGTGAATATCCGTTGCCCGGCACCCTGGAATTTGCCGATATCGATGTGCAGCAGGAAACCGGCAGCATCACCCTGCGTGCACGTTTTCCCAATCCCGCCGGGCAGCTGCTGCCGGGAATGTATGTGCGGGCGCAGGTGGGGCAGGGCACGCAGCAGCAGGCCTTGCTGGTGCCGCAGTCTGCGGTGGACCGCAGCCCGAAGGGCGAGGCGCAGGTGTGGGTGGTGGATGAGGGGGGCAAGGCGAAGCTGCGCCTGTTCCGTACCGCGCGGGCGATTGGCGACCAGTGGCTGGTACTTGATGGCATCGCTGCAGGTGAACGGGTGGTCGTGGCCGGCGCACAGGGGCTCTCCGATGGCATGGCGGTGCAGGTGAAGCCCGCGGCGGCAATCGCTCCGGCAGCCGCCGGGAAGGGCTGAGCATGTTGCCGCGCTTCTTCATCCATCGCCCGGTATTCGCCTGGGTGCTGGCGATCTGCATCATGGCCTTCGGCGCGATCGCCGTCAGCCAGCTGCCGGTCGAACAGTACCCGGACATCGCACCGCCGCAGGTCAACATCACCGCCAACTACACCGGTGCTTCGGCGCAGACGGTGGAAGACAGCGTCACCCAGGTGATCGAGCAGCAGATCAAGGGCATCGATCACCTGCTGTACTTCTCCTCCACCAGTTCGTCATCGGGGCAGGCGCGGATCACGGTCACGTTCGACCAGAACGCCAATCCGGATATCGCCCAGGTCCAGGTGCAGAACAGCGTCAACCAGGCCATCAACCGGCTGCCGCAGGAAGTGCAGCAGCAGGGCGTGACCGTGGCGAAGTCGCAGGGCGACTCGCTGATGGTGGTATCGCTGTATGACACCAGCCGGCGCATGGAACGGGCGGACGTTTCCGACTTCCTGGTCAGCAACGTGCAGGATCCGATCAGCCGCATTCCCGGTGTGGGCGAGATCAATGTGTTCGGCTCGGCGTATGCGATGCGCGTGTGGCTGGACCCGCACAAGCTGCGCGCCTACGACCTGATGCCGGCCGACGTGCGCACGGCCATCCAGGCCCAGAACACCCAGGTCACCGCCGGTGAGCTGGGGGCGTTGCCATCCAGCGCAACGCAGAGCCTGAATGCGACCGTTACCGCGCAGTCGCGCCTGCAGACGCCCGAACAGTTCCGCGCGATCATCCTGCGCACGCTTCCCAGCGGCGCTGCCGTGCACCTGGGCGACGTGGCACGGGTGGAGATCGGTGCCGAGAATTACCAGACCAGCAGCTATCTCAATGGCTATCCGGCGGCGGGTTTCTCGGTCACGCTGGCCTCCGGGGCCAACGCGCTGGCCACCGCGGATGCGGTCCGCGAGGAGATCGAACGCCTGCGGCCAACGTTCCCGCCCGGGCTGCAGGTTGCCTATCCCCGCGACAGCACACCGTTCGTGCGGGTCTCGATCGAAGGTGTCATCCATACCCTCATCGAAGCCATCGTGCTGGTGGTCGTGGTGATGTTCCTGTTCCTGCAGAACCTGCGTGCCACGTTGATCCCCGCGATCACGGTGCCGGTGGTGCTGCTGGGCACGTTCGGGGTGCTGGCGGTCGCGGGATTCACGATCAACACGCTCACCCTGTTTGCGATGGTGCTGGCGATCGGCCTGCTGGTCGACGACGCGATCGTGGTGGTGGAGAACGTGGAGCGCATCATCCACGACGAGCACCTGCCGCCACGCGAGGCCACCGAAAAATCGATGGGCGAGATCACCGGCGCGCTGATCGGCATCACCGTGGTGCTGGGCGCGGTGTTCCTGCCGATGGCCCTGTTCGGTGGTTCCACCGGCATCATCTACCGCCAGTTTTCGATCACCATTGCTTCGGCGATGGCGCTGTCGGCGCTGGTTGCGCTGACGCTGACTCCGGCGCTGTGCGCGACCCTGCTCAAGCCGTCTTCGGCGCAGAAACCGCAGGGCCGCTTCTTCAGGGCGTTCAACCGGGGTGTCGAGCGCAGCCAGTTGGCCTATCAGGGAAAGCTCGGTGGCGTGGTCGCCCGGCCGCGGCGCTGGATGGCGTTCTACCTGCTGCTGGTGGTCGCCATGATTGCGCTGTACGCGCGCATGCCCACCGGCTTCCTGCCGGTGGAAGACCAGGGCCAGGTGACCTTCCAGTTCTCCACGCCGGAGGGCACGCCGATGGCGCGTACCGAAGCACTGGGCGAGCAGATCAGCCGCTACTTCATGGAGCACGAGAAGCAGAACCTGGACGTGGTGTTCGTGGTGGTCGGCCGCAACAATGCCGGCACCGGCCAGAATGCCGGACAGGGATTCCTCGCACTGAAACCCTGGGATGAGCGTACCGGCGACAACACCGCTGCGGCGATCATCACGCGTGCCAATGCCTACTTCCGCGGGTTGCCCGATGCCAGGGTCAATGTGCTGGCGCCGCCGGCGGTGCGCGGACTGGGCCAGTCCAGTGGCTTCGAACTGTGGCTGCAGGACACCAGCGCCGCCGGGCGCGTGGCCCTGCAGGCGGCGCAGGAGCAGGTGGTGCGTGCGGCCGGCGAAGATGATGGGCTCACCTCGGTGCGCCTGAACGGCCTGGGCGACAAGGCCGAGCTGCGGCTGGACATCGACCATGCGCAGGCCAGCGCGCTGGGGCTGTCCCAGGCCGACATCAATTCCACCCTGTCAGCGGCCTGGGGCGGCAGCTACATCAACGATTTCCTCGATCGAGGCCGGGTCAAGCGTGTGTACATGCAGGGCGACCAGCCCTACCGCAGCGTGCCCGACGACATCGGCCAGTGGTATGTGCGTGGTGGCAACGGCCAGATGGCGTCGTTCGCCAGTTTCGCCAGCAGCCACTGGGCGCGTGGGCCGCAGCTGCAGCAGCGCTTCAATGGTCTGCCGGCGATGCAGATCCAGGGCAGTGCCGCGGAAGGGCGCAGTTCGGGCGAGGCGATGCAGCGCATGCAGGCGCTGGTTGCGGACCAGCCGGGATTCGACCTGCAGTGGAGTGGCCTGTCCTACCAGGAGCGGCTGGCCAGCAACCAGACGCTGTGGCTGTACCTGGCCTCGATTGCCTTCATCTTCCTGTGCCTGGCTGCGCTCTATGAAAGCTGGACGGTACCGGTGGCCGTGGTACTGGTGATTCCACTGGGGGTCATCGGCACGGTGCTGGCGACCACCGCGGCGGGCTTCGTCAACGACATCTACTTCCAGGTCGGCCTGCTGACCACCATCGGCCTGTCGGCGAAGAATGCGATCCTGATCGTGGAGTTCGCCGAGGCCCGCTATCGCGCGGGCAGCTCAGCGGTGGAGGCCGCGCTGCAGGGCGCACGCCTGCGCCTGCGGCCGATCGTGATGACGTCGCTGGCCTTCGTGGCCGGCGTGATTCCGTTGGCGCTGGCGACCGGTGCGGGTGCAGTCAGTCGACGTGAAATCGGCATGAGCGTGATCGGCGGCATGCTGTCCGGCACGGTGCTGGCGGTGATGCTGGTGCCGCTCTTCTTCGTGCTGGTCCGCAGCCTTGGCCGATCCCGGCCGCAGGACTGAGGGGCCACCTGTCATCTGCCTGCCGCGGCATCCTCACCCGTTCTTTGCCGATGCAGGGCTAGCGTTGGTCGTCCCCGTCCCCCACGGAGACCCGCCATGTGGCTGCTCGACCATCTCTGGCCTGGCCGCAGACCCTCACCTCCCCCGGTCGCGGCCGAGCCGCAGGCCGCGCCCCGTCGCCCCTGGCTGAAACGCCCGGTGCGGGCCGGGCGCAGCGGCATGGCGCCCTGGCAGAAGGTCGCCGCACCGCCGCGGCGCACACGTCACTAGGCGGTGCGGTCGGCGGGGTGATTGACCCCGTCGTTGACCGGGATCATGCCCAGTGCGAACGGGTCGATGCCCTCCAGGCAGGCCACGTTGTAGCCGTACTGGTCCGGGTTGGATCGACGCCGGTGGTGGGTGTAGATGCCGCACACGCCGCAGAAGTAGTGCTCGGCCACATGCGTGTTGAACTGGTACAGCCGCAGGTGGTCCTGCCCGCGCACCACCTGCAGGCCGGCGCGGGTGACGCTGGCGGCGATGGCGCCACGGCGGCGGCACATCGAGCAGTCACAGCGGCGCGGGTCGACGATGCCATCAGGCAGGTCCAGCAGCAGTTCGACCGTACCGCAGTGGCAGGTGGCGCGGTGCCGGGCTTGGACCGGAACGCCGGCCACGGACGTGATACCCATCGTTTCTCCTGGGGGGGGGGGAAGGCGGCCGCAACGGCCGCTGTCGACCCTGCGCCGGCCTGCCTGAACGGGCCGTAGATGCCACGCTGATCCGGCTTGTGGCTAACTATGCGGCTACAAGACCGCGACAGGATGCCAGTGAACGCCGCAGGACGTTGGATGACAGGAAGTGCCATGGCGCTGGCGGCGCTGTGGGTGACCGGGCTGCTGGCATACCAGTTGCCCGGCCCGGACTGGTTGGCCGTCGGCGTGGCCGTGCTGTGGCTGCTGGTTGCCCTGTGGGCGTCGTGGCGGATCGCGCGTGGCCGTGGGTCACGCAGGTTGGGTCTGATGTTCGGCGCATCGCTGGCGCTGGCCGTGCTGTGGTGGCTGCTGCTGACCCCGCGCCAGGACCGCGTATGGGCCGACGACGTCGCGCAGCGCCTGCACGTGGTGTCCTTCGATGGCCACCACGTAGTGTTCGACAACGTGCGTGATTTCACCTGGCGCACCGAGACCGACTATGACGCGCACTGGGTGCGCCGCGGGTACGACCTGGACCAGCTGCGCTCGGCCGACCTCGTTCTGTCCTACTGGATGGGACCGGCCATCGCCCACACGCTGATCTCGTTCGGCTTCGAGGATGGCCGCCACGTGGTGTTCTCGCTGGAGATCCGCAAGGAACGCGGTGAATCGTTCTCGGCACTGGGCGGCTTCTTCCGCAAGTTCGAGATGACCCTGGTGGCGTCGGAGGAGACCGACATCATCCGCACCCGCACCAATGCGCGTGGTGAGGATGTCTACCTGTACCGGCTGCATGGTATGGACCGCACGCAGCTGAAGGAACTGTTCGCGGCCTACATCGAACAGGCCCGTGAACTGGATGCCAGGCCGGGCTTCTACAACACGCTGACCAGCAACTGCACCACGATCGTCTTCGACCTGGCCCGCCACATCGCACCGCGCCTGCCGCTGGATTACCGCCTGCTGCTGTCCGGTTACCTGGCCGAATACGCGCAGGAGGTCGGCGCGCTCACTCCAGGCGTGCCGTACGCCGAGCTGCACGACAAGGGCCGCATCACCCAGCGTGCGCTGGACCTGGGCGATGGCCCGCACTTCTCCACCGTGATCCGCCAGGGCGTGCCCGGCACCGAGCAGGACCCGCAGTAATGACCCGATTCTTCCCAAGCCGCTGGCAGCGTCTGCTGCCGGTGTTGTTCGCCGCCTTCCTGCTGCTGGGCAGCAGCGGTTGCGCGATGGTCACCGTCAAGCAGGTCAAGTCCAGCGATTCGCTGGTCAACAAGCGTGCCGATGTGCTCAACACCGGCAAGCTCAGCCCGGCCGCGCGCGAGACGCTCAGCGCGGCAGGCCTGGACGAGTCGCAGTGCGAAAAGGACTTCATGGTCTGCCGCAGCACGCTGCTGATGACCGACGATCTCAATGTCGAGCAGCGGTTGTCGGCGCTGTCCGAACTGTGGGTGAAAGCAGCGCTGGCGCTGACCCCGAAGAAGACCGCGGCCGGCGATCCGCCGATGAGCGATGCGGCGCTGGATGCATGGCTGGAAGCGGCGCGCTATGCCTATGCCTACCTGTTCTACAGCGGCCGGTCTCCGTCTGATCGAGCTTTCGAGGACCGGCAGACGCAGGTACGCGACTACTACAACTACGCGGCCGAGAAGGCGGCAGTGGTGCTGTTCGTGCGCGCGCGTGCTGCGGCACTTGCCGGCGAGGACTACACGAAGCCGGTCTCGGTCGGCAGCTGGTCGCTGGCTTCCAACTACCAGCAGTTGAACCTGAAGAGCATCCCGGCGCAGCTGGTGCCGGCCGGCACCGTCAGCTTCGTCGGCCTGCGCAGCACCTATCGCCGCGATGGCTTCGGTGCCGAGCTGGTGATGGTGATGGACCCGCCGAAGCTGGTCGCGCCGGTGATTGCAGCCGATGGCCCCAAGGCCGAGGCGCCGCAGGAGGATGAGGACGACGCACGCCGTGGCCGCCGCCATCGCCATGACGACTCGGTGCCTGAGTTCAGCGAGATGTCCTCGATCAACGTCACAGCGCTGCTGCGCTTCGAAGGCAGCAGCCTGGAAGACGTGATGCGCACGCGCCGGGTCGAGCTGGATGCCTATTCGCCGGAAGCCACCGAGCGCGTCACCCTGCATGGCGAACAGGTGCCGCTGGCCGGCAATTTCACGGCGGCCTACGGCCTGTGGCTGGCGCAGAGCGGTTTCGCCCGGCAATCACTGCGCACCCTGTTCGGCATGAGCGAGGGCATCGGCGAACCGCACATCTACCTGATGCAGCCGTGGGATCCGAACCGCCGCATCATCTTCATGCTGCATGGCCTGGCCAGCAGCCCGGAAGCCTGGGTGAACCTGGCCAACGAGATCATGGGCGACCCCGAACTGCGCCAGCAGTTCCAGGTCTGGCAGGTCTATTACCCGACCAATGCGCCGATCGCACTGAACCGCTACGAGATCGCCAATGCGTTCAACGATACGCTGAAGCATTTCGACACCAACGGCAGCACGCGTGCATCGAAGGACATGGTCTACATCGGCCACAGCATGGGCGGCGTGCTGGCGCGCCTGCTGGTGAGCGATTCGGGCGACGTGCTGTGGAATGACCTGCTGGCCAACTACGATCTGAAGGGTGAGCGCCTGAAGCGGGTGCAGAACAAGCTGGGGCCGTTGCTGCACTTCAAGGCGCAGCCGAACGTGGAGCGTGCGATCTTCATCGCCGCGCCACACCAGGGTACCGACATCGCCGGCAACAAGGTTGGCCGCCTGATCGGTCGCCTGGTGCGCCTGCCTCTGACCATACTCGGCAAGTTCGAGGATGTGTTCATGGCGCTCGCGCAGGCCGAACAGCAGGTCGATGGCACCGCCAAGCCGAAGATCCCCAACAGCATCGACAACCTCAAGGCCAGCGATCCGTTCGTGAAGGCGGCCGCGCAGTTGCCGATCGAAGCGGGCCTGAAGTACCACTCGATCATCGCCCAGCGCAAGCCGGAACTGCCGGTGGAAAAGTCCGATGACGGGCTGGTGCCGTACTGGAGTGCGCACCTGCCGGGCGCGCTGTCGGAGAAGGTGATCATCTCCGGCCACAGCGTGCAGGAGACCCCGCAGGCGGTGCTGGAAGTGCGGCGCATCCTGCATCGGGACATCGATGATGTGGGAGCCGACAGGACACCCTGACCGCTGCCTTCGCCGGGCGTGGCCCGGCGGAATCCGCCCGGTGGCGTTACACCCGTCGCGCGATCACCGTGGCCAACACCGCAAGGCCGAGGGTGATGGCCAGGCACAGCAGGTAGCCGGTGTGTGGTGCCGATTCCACGAACAGCGCGAACAAGGCGCCGGAGACCGCCAGCGCAGTGGTGACCGACAGGGCCTCGCTCAGCTGCAGTGCCGAGGTGTTGGCACCCTGCTCCTGCGGCGCCGACAGCGACAGCGTCAGCACCGACAGGCTTGCGTAGATCATGCCCATGCCGAAGCCGGTCACGGCCCAGCCGAGCAGCGACACCGGCAGTGGCACCACGTTGAACAGCACTGCGAGCGTGGCGGCGATGCCGACGGTCATCATCGTCGTGCCGGCGCGCAGCAGCTGCTGGCGTGACCAGCCACGCTGCTGGTGGCCCTGCAGCCACGAGCCGGCAAACCAGCCCAGCGCACCGAGACTGAGTACGGCACCGGCCCAGCTGGGCGAAAGGCCACGTTCGCGCTGCAGCAGCAGCGGCAGGTAGGCCTCGCAGGCGAAGAAAGCGGCCGCCGCGATGCCACGCAGCGCGATCACGCTGGGCAGGCCACGGCGCAGGATCAGTGTTCCGGGCGGAAGCAGTCGATGTACGCAGAACAGCAGCGCCAGCATCGCCACGCCGATACAGAGCAAGGCCGCTGCTCCCTGCTGCTGGCCGCCGAAGTACAGCAACAACGCTGCCAGCGAGGCACCGCTGGCCCAGCGCACCACCTTGCCGCCTCCATCATCGGCGCTGCCGGCAGGACTGGGCTGCATGCGTGCCAGCGCGGGGCGCAGCAGCAGGGCCGCCGGAACCGCCAGCAATGGCACCGCCAGGAACACCCAGCGCCAGCCCAGGTGCTGCACGATCAGGCCGCTCAACGCCGGGCCGACCATCGATGGCACCACCCAACCGGCCGAGAAGGCGGCGAATACCTTCGGCCGCAGGTGCTCCGGGTAGCTGCGGCCGACCATCACGTACAGCGAGACCGAGATCGCGCCCGCACCCAGGCCCTGCAGCAGGCGTCCTGCCACCAGCATGCCCATGCGCATGGCAAAGCCGGCCAGCAGCAGGCCCAGCACGAAGCAGGCCAACCCGTACCAGAGCGCCCGTGCCGGCCCATGGCGGTCCGCCCAGCGCCCGGCCAGGGTCATGCCGATCACGCTGGTGGCCAGGGTGCCGCCGAAGGCCAGTGCGTACAGGCGCAGGCCGTCCAGTGCCACGGCCACGGTCGGCATGGCGGCAGCTACCGCCAAGGCCTCAAAGGCGTGCAGCGCGACCAGCGCGACCATGCCGATGGTGGTGGCGCGGTAGCGCGCGGACAGGATCGAAGTGTCGGCCGGTGTACTGGCGTTGGCGGGGGAGAGCGTGGGGGTCATGCGGGTCAGCTGCGGGCCGCGCTTGTCAACAGGCGGCGAAGATAGCAGCATGACACCTCAACTGCAGTTGAGGTCAAGTAATGGTGTCCCAGGAACTGAGCGTTGGCGAAGTCTCCCAGCGCAGTGGCGTGGCGGTTTCGGCGCTGCACTTCTATGAGCGCAAGGGGCTTATCAGCAGCCTGCGCACTTCGGGCAACCAGCGCCGCTACAGCCGCGACGTTCTGCGCCGGCTGGCGGTGATCCGCGTAGCGCAGCGCGTGGGCATGCCATTGGAAGCGGTCGGCCGTGCCTTCGAGAGCCTGCCCGACGGCCGCGCACCGACCAAGGCGGATTGGGCCAGGTTGTCCGCGCGCTGGCGCACCGAGCTGGAGGAGCGCATCCACATGCTGCAGCTGCTGCGCGATGAGCTGACGGGTTGCATCGGCTGCGGCTGCCTGTCGCTGCAGCGCTGCCGCCTGGCCAATCCCGAAGACGTCCTCGGTGAACGCGGCGACGGCCCGATGCGCTGGGAATGACCGGCAATAAAGCGCCCGGCTCCCGGTAGCGCCGGGCCATGCCCGGCGGATCACCAGACCGTGATCGTCTCGCCGCTCTGGATGCCTTCCACTGCGCGCTGGTAGCCCATTGCCGCGCGCTGCGCGCTCACGGCTTCGAAGCCCGGGAAGTAGGGGCCGTAGGCCGCCATCGATTCGATCAGCACATTCGGGCTGACCACATTGATGCGCAGGCCACGGGGCAGCAGCTCCAGCGCCGCCGCACGCACGAAGCCTTCCAGTGCGGTGTTCACGGCGGTGGCGTTGACGCCGTCGCGGATTGGCTGCGCGCTGATGATGCCGCTGGTCAGGGTGATCGAACCGCCTGCATTGAGGTGATGCTGCGCGGCCAGTGCCAACCGCACCTGCCCCAGCAGCTTGTCCTGCAGGCCGAGGTTGAACTGAGCCGGCGTCATCGCCTGCAGCGGGCCGAAGTGCACCGAGCCGGTGGTGGAAATGACCGCATCGACCGGGCCGGTGCGTGCGAACAGCTCGGCAACGCTGGCGTCGTCGGTCAGGTCCACGCGCAGCTCACCGCTGCGGCGGCCGGCGGCCAGGATCTGGTGCTGCTGTCCCAGCTGGCGGGCAACTGCCTGGCCAAGGGTGCCGCTGGCACCGACGAGGAGAATCTTCATGGTCGTTCCTTGCGAGGAGATGGTCGCAGTCTGCGCTCTCACAAAGGGGTTAGGTAAGGGGCGTATGCTTCGCTGATTCCTAACTCTGGATTAGTAATGGATACATTGCGCTGCATGCAGGCCTTTGTTGCCGTGGCCGAGCGCGGGAGCTTTGCAGGGGCTGCCGAACAGCTGCAGGTGTCGGCGGTGATGGTCGGCAAGTACATCCAGCAGCTGGAGGCGCATCTGGGCACGGCCTTGCTGCAGCGGAACACCCGCCGCCAACGCCTGACCGAAGCCGGTGGGGCCTATCTGGCCGGTTGCCGGCAGGTGCTGGAGCAGGTGCAGCAGGCCGAGGCGGATGTGGCCGGCCTGCAGGTGCAGCCGCGCGGCCTGCTGCGGGTCAGCGCACCGACCACCTGGGGCAGCTGCGTGCTGGCTCCGCAGCTGGCCACGCTGTTGCGCGCACAGCCGCAGTTGAACATCGAGCTGGACCTGAGCAACCGCCGCGTGGACCTGATCGAAGAGGGATTCGACGTGGCGATCCGGGTCGGGCCGCTGCCGTCGCAGGAAGTGGTGGCGCGGCCGCTGCCGCCGTACGCGATGAGCCTGTGCGCGGCGCCCGCGTACCTGCGCCGGCGCGGCACGCCGCGCACACCCGCCGATCTGGAAGGGCACGACTGCCTGAGCCACCTGGCCTGGCGTGGTGGCCACGGCTGGCAGCTGGCCAATGGCGAACAGGTGGATTGGGAGGCGCGCCTGACCTGCAATGATGGTTTCGCGCTGCGAGAAGCTGCCGTGGCCGGAGCGGGCCTGGTGTTGCAACCGACCGCGTTGCTGGCGGGCGAAATTGCCGCCGGGCGCCTGAAGCCGCTGCTGCGCGACTACCTGCCCGAACCACGGCCGATGCACCTGATCTACCTGCCTGATCGCAGGCCGCGCCCGCGGTTGCAGTGCTTCGTTGATTTCGTCATGGCCAACTTGGGGCGGTAGATGGGGTCAGATCCCTTTGCCTCGGCAAAGGGATCTGACCCCAGGGGATCAATCATTCGCCGCAGACAATTCCTGTCCACGCACCTGCGCGGCGCGCAGCGCCGTGTCCACCAACGCCTCGAAACCCCCAGCCTGGAAGCTCTCGATCGCGGCCTGGGTGGTTCCGTTCGGCGAGGTCACGCGGCGGCGCAGCTCGGCCGGGCTTTCACCGGCCTCATCCAGCATGCGCGAGGCACCCAGCAGGGTCTGCACCACCAGCGTGCGCGCGGCGTCGGCTGGCAGGCCCTGGGCGATGCCCGCCGCTTCCATCGCTTCGGCCAGCAGGAATACATAGGCCGGGCCACTGCCGGATACGGCAGTGACCGAATCCATCAGTGCTTCGCTGTCGATCCACACGGTGCGGCCTGCGCTGGCCAGCACCTTCTCGGCCTGCGCGTGCTGCTGCGCATCCACCGAAAGCGTGGCGTACAGGCCGGTCACGCCGGCACCGAGCAGGGCCGGCGTGTTCGGCATTGCACGCACCACCGGCAGGTTGCCACCCAGCCAGCGCTCCAGCTGCGTGCTGGTGATACCCGCGGCAATCGATACCACCAGCGGTCGGTTCGCCTGTGCCAGCGCCTGCAGCGACTGGCAGACCTCGCGCAGCACCTGCGGCTTCACCGCCAGCAGCCAGGTGCTGCCCTGTGCGGCAGCATCAACCGCGTTGTCGTGCACCTGTACGCCGAAGTCGGCAGCCAGCGACTCGCGCAGCGCTGCAACCGGTTCGGCGACGTGGATGTGCGCGGCGGGTGTGCCCTGGCGGATCAGGCCGGCGATCAGGCTGCGCGCCATGTTGCCGCCCCCGATGAAGGTGATGGAATCAGCTGCCATGGAAATCTCCTCGAAAAGTCAGGCTGGGCGCGGGCGTGCGCCGAACAGTGCGGTACCGATGCGCACCAGGGTGGCGCCTTCGGCGATGGCTTCAGCGTAGTCGCCGCTCATGCCCATCGACAGCGTGTCGACCTGCGGGTACTGCTCGGTCAGCGCCTGGAAAAGTGTGCGCATGCGCACGAACGCATCCCGACGGCGCTCGGCCTCGGGCCACGGCGCGGGAATCGCCATCAGGCCGCGCAGGCGAAGGCTGGGCTCGGTGGCAATCGCCGTGGCCAGTTCCTCCACCTGCTCCGGCGCGCAGCCGTGCTTGCTGGATTCGTCGTCGATGTTGACCTGGATCAGTACGTTCAGCGGGCCACGCGCGGCCGGACGATGGCGCGCCAGTGCGGCTACCAGCTTGGGCCGGTCCACGCTCTGCACCCAGTCGAAGTGGATGGCCACGGCATCGGCCTTGTTCGACTGCAGGTGGCCGATCAGGTGCCATTCCAGCGCCAGGTGCTGCAGCGCCTGCATCTTGGCCAGCGCTTCCTGCACGTAGTTCTCGCCGAAGGCGTGCTGGCCCTGTGCGGCCAGCGCGGCCACGGCCTCAGCCGGCTGGGTCTTGGACACCGCCAGCAGGCGCGGGTCGGGCCTGCCAGCGGCCTCGGCGGCGGCATGCAGGTTGCTCAGGATCTGGGGCAGGGGAGTGGCCACGTAACGCGTTCCGTTGAATCGGGAGGCTATACTGCCTCCCGGGGAAAGATCCTTCCAGTCGAAGCCGTTATTGGGGAGTAGCCGCTCATGGATATCGCCGAACTGTTGGCGTTTTCCGTAAAGAACAAAGCGTCCGACCTGCACCTGTCCGCAGGCCTGCCGCCGATGATCCGCGTGGACGGCGATGTTCGCCGGATCAACATTCCAGCCCTGGACCACAAGCAGGTCCACGCGCTGGTGTACGACATCATGTCCGACAAGCAGCGCCGCGATTACGAAGAATTCCTCGAAGTGGATTTCTCGTTCGAGATCCCGTCGCTGGCGCGCTTCCGAGTGAATGCGTTCAACCAGAACCGCGGTGCGGGTGCGGTGTTCCGTACCATTCCGTCCGAGGTGCTCACCCTCGAGGACCTGGCCTGCCCACCGCTGTTCCGCGAGGTGATCCAGCAGCCGCAGGGCCTGATCCTGGTGACCGGGCCGACCGGCTCGGGCAAGTCGACCACGCTGGCGGCGATGATCGACTACATCAACAAGAACGAATACGGCCACATCCTCACCGTCGAGGATCCGATCGAATTCGTGCATACCTCGCAGAAGTGCCTGATCAACCAGCGCGAAGTGCACCGAGACACGCACGGCTTCAATGAAGCGCTCCGTTCTGCGCTGCGTGAGGACCCGGACATCATCCTGGTCGGCGAACTTCGTGACCTGGAAACCATCCGCCTGGCACTGACCGCCGCGGAAACCGGCCACCTGGTGTTCGGCACCCTGCACACCAGTTCGGCAGCGAAGACCATCGACCGCATCATCGACGTGTTCCCCGCCGGCGAAAAGCCGATGGTGCGCTCGATGCTGTCCGAGTCGCTGCGTGCGGTGATCTCGCAGGCGCTGCTGAAGAAGGTTGGCGGCGGTCGTACCGCAGCGTGGGAAATCATGGTCGGCACTCCGGCCATCCGCAACCTGATCCGCGAGGACAAGGTGGCGCAGATGTATTCGGCCATCCAGACCGGCCAGCAGTACGGCATGATGACCCTGGACCAGCACCTGCAGGACCTGGTCAAGCGCAGCCTGATCACCCGCAACCAGGCCCGCGAGTACGCCAAGGACAAGCGCCTGTTCGAGTAAGGCGGGGCAGCAACGGACGGCGCGCGCAATGGCGCGGCCGCTCCGCGTTGTTTCCTCCACCGACCGTTACCTGGTAAACCGCTTTCCGGGAGCCCGCCGTGAACACAACCGCGACCACCATCGATTTCACTTCGTTCCTCAAGCTGATGGCGCACCAGCGCGCCTCTGACCTGTTCATCACTGCGGGCATGCCGCCGGCGATGAAGGTCAACGGCAAGATCTCGCCGATCACGCAGACCCCGCTGACGCCCCAGCAGAGCCGCGACCTGGTCCTCAACGTGATGACCCCGGCACAGCGCGAGGAATTCGAGAAGACCCACGAATGCAACTTCGCCATCGGCCTGTCCGGTGTTGGCCGCTTCCGTGTCAGCTGCTTCTACCAGCGCAACCAGGTCGGCATGGTGCTGCGTCGCATCGAGACGCGCATTCCGACCGTGGAGGAACTGAGCCTGCCGCCGATCATCAAGACGCTGGCGATGACCAAGCGCGGCATCATCCTGTTCGTCGGTGCCACCGGTACCGGTAAATCGACTTCGCTTGCGGCGATGATCGGCTACCGCAACCAGAACTCGACCGGCCACATCATCACCATCGAAGACCCGATCGAGTTCGTGCACAAGCACGAAGGCTGCATCATCACCCAGCGTGAGGTCGGCATCGATACCGACAGCTGGGAAGCCGCGCTGAAGAACACCCTGCGCCAGGCGCCGGACGTGATCATGATCGGTGAGGTGCGTACCCGCGAAGGCATGGACCACGCCATCGCGTTCGCCGAGACCGGTCACCTGGTGCTGTGCACCCTGCATGCCAACAACGCCAACCAGGCGATGGACCGCATCGTCAACTTCTTCCCGGAAGACCGCCGCAACCAGCTGCTGATGGACCTGTCGCTGAACCTCAAGGGCGTGGTCGCGCAGCAGCTGGTGCCGTCGCCCGATGGCCGTTCGCGCAAGGTCGCCATGGAGATCCTGCTCGGCACGCCGCTGGTGCAGGATTACATCCGCGACGGCGAGATCCACAAGCTGAAGGAAGTGATGAAGGACTCGGTCCAGCTGGGCATGAAGACCTTCGACCAGAGCCTGTTCGAGCTGTACCAGGCCGGTGAGATCAGCTACGAGGACGCGCTGCGCTATGCTGACTCGCAGAACGAAGTGCGCCTGCGCATCAAGCTCAGCCAGGGCGGCGACGCACGCACGTTGTCACAGGGCCTGGATGGCGTTGAGATCTCCGAGGTCCGGTGACCTGCAGATCTGTAGAGTCGACTGCCAGTCGACTCTCGCGCGCAGCGCGGGATTTCCCTGGCCGTTGGAAAGCAGTCGACTGACAGTCGGCGCTACCGCGCGCGGGCGATTGATGAATTCCAGTCATGACCAACTGCAACGCTGCCCATTCAATCGGCAGCCCCTGCAGGCGTATCGTCAGCGTTCCCCCTCTGGAGCACCACGATGCAGACACGTGAACTCGGCCGCAGCGGTCTGAAGGTTTCCGCCTTGGGCCTGGGTTGCATGGGCCTGACCCATGCCTATGGCCAGCCGGTCGAGCGCAGCCAGGGCATCGCCCTGCTGCACGCTGCCGTTGAACGCGGCGTGACCTTCTTCGACACCGCCGAAGTGTACGGCCCGTACACCAATGAAGACCTGCTCGGCGAGGCCCTGGCGCCTTACCGCGACAAGCTGGTGATCGCCACCAAGTTCGGCTTCAAGGATGCGCGCACCGATACCGGCCTGGACAGCCGCCCCGAGAACATCCGCGCCGTGGCCGAAGCCAGTCTCAAACGCCTGCGCACCGACCATATCGACCTGTTCTACCAGCACCGTGTCGACCCGAACGTGCCGATCGAGGACGTGGCCGGCACCGTGCGCGACCTGATCGCCGAGGGCAAGGTCGGCCACTTCGGCCTGTCCGAGGCCAGCACCGCCACCGTGCGCCGTGCGCACGCGGTGCAGCCGGTCGCGGCCGTGCAGAGCGAGTATTCGCTGTGGTGGCGTGAACCGGAGCGCGAACTGCTGCCGACCCTGCAGGAACTGGGCATCGGCTTCGTGCCGTTCAGTCCGTTGGGCCGTGGCTTCCTGACCGGTGCGATCAATGCCGATACCACCTTCGACGCCAACGACTTCCGCAACAGCGTGCCGCGGTTCGAGGTGGAAGCACGCCGCGCCAACCAGGTGCTGGTGGATCGCATCAGTACGATTGCTGCAGCACGCGGCGCGACCCCGGCGCAGGTGGCGCTGGCCTGGCTGCTGGCGCAGGCGCCGTGGATCGTGCCGATTCCGGGCACCACCAAGATCCACCGCCTGGAAGAGAACCTGGGCGCGGCTGACCTGCAGCTGGCGCCGGAGGAACTGCAGCGCATCGCGCAGGCGCTGGATGAAGTGTCGATCGTCGGCGAGCGCTACAACGCACAGCGTGCGGCGCAGGCGAAGGGCTGATCACCGCGCCATCCTGCCTCGGGTGGGTGCAGAGTGTGGTGGGTGCGGACCGTTGGTCCGCACTCCCCAGCTCAGTCCTTCATCGGCCCACGCAGCGCGTCCAGCACCGTGCGCATCGCCACCGTTACATGCCGGCGCGACGGGTAGTACGCGTAATAGCCATCAAAGTGCGGGCACCAGTCGTCCAGCACCGACTGCAGCCGCCCATCCTCCAGCATCGGCTGCACCTGGTCTTCAGGCAGCCACGCCAGCCCGCTGCCCGCCAGCGCGGCGGCCCGGGTCATGCCCATGCTGTTGAAGATCCACTGACCGCTCACCCGCACGCTCAGTTCGTTGCCGTCCTGGCCGAAATCCCACGGCATCAGCCCGCCATGGGTGGGCAGGCGCAGGGTCACGCAGTTGTGCGCGGCCAGGTCGTCCGGGTGCCGAGGCACCACGTGCTGGCGGAAGTAAGTGGGGGCGCCGACCACGCGCATGCGCAGCGGCGGGCTGACCGGCACGGCGACCATGTCGCGGGCCAGCCGCTCCCCCAGGCGGATGCCGATGTCGTAGCGCTCGGCGACGATGTCGGCCAGCCCGTAGTCGGCGGTCAGCTCCACCTTGAGGTCCGGATACTGCTGCAGCAGTGGTGCCAGCCGCGGCCAGGCAATGTACTCCGCGGCATGGCCGGTGGCGTTGATGCGGATGGTTCCAGCCGGGCGCTCGCGGTACTCGGCCAGCGCGGCCAGCCCATCCTCGATCCCGGCCAGGCGAGGGGCGAGCGTTTCCAGAAGGTGGGCGCCGGCTTCGGTGGTGGACACGCTGCGGGTGGTGCGGGTCAGCAGGCGCACACCAAGGCGCTGTTCCAGGCCGCGCATGGCGTGGCTGAGCGCAGACTGGGAGACGCCCAGCTGCGCGGCGGCCTTGGTGAAGCTGCCCTCGCGGGCGACGTGGACGAAGGCCTGCAGGTCGTTGAGGTTTTCACGGGGCATGCGGGAATGATACGGCCGGGCTGCGCCCGGCACCTGCCGAATCAACGGCAACGGCAACGTCAAAAGCTGGCTTCCTGTGGGAGGCGGGGTGGCTCAGGTTGCGGGGGACGGCGCAAGTACCCCTCCGGGGCCCGGCCCAGCCGCCGGCGGCTGTGCGTTCGGGCGCTTGCGAAGCAGTGCTTCGCAAGCAAAGTGCCCTCACCCATGTAGCCTCGGTCGCGCCTTGCTCGTGTGCGCTGTCCTGCGCACACGGCAAGACCGGGGTTGGGCGTCCTGCCCAACCCGCCCGAGGCATGCCCTCGGGCCCATGGCGCTCACGCCCCCGCAACCTGAGCCACCCCGCCTTCGACAGTTTCCCGCGAGCTGTTGGAACGGCTCCGATCCCATTCTGTGTAGACGTGTGGGGATGTCGATCTCAGGGACTGTGGTTCGTCGAATGAATGACTTCAACGGGAGCTGCACATGAGCACTGACACCAAGCCGAAAGGCCCGGCCTCGTACTTTCCCTCCATCGAGAAGACCTACGGGCAGCCGGTGGCGCACTGGTTCGGGTTGCTGGCCGGGAAGAAGGGCCTGAAACACATGGAACTGGTCAGCTTCCTGAAAAGTGAGCATGGCCTGGGCCATGGCCACGCCAACGCGCTGGTGGCGCATCACCTGGCCGGAAAAGGCTGATCGGCGGCCGGCAGAGAACGGGGTGGGGCGCATTCAGCTGAACGATTTCATCTGCAACTGTCATGCAGATCGTGTCTAATACCGCTCCCCACCTGCTGTTCCCCACCCGTATGTCCCTTCCCTCCCATGGCCCCGCGCCGTGCGACGACGCTGACGGCCACCTGGTCACCGCTGGTCCGCTGACCCCGCCGCCCGACAGCGCCGGCACCACCGCCGACGGAAAAGCGCTGCGCCACTCGATCGCCGAGGACGTGCAGGGCATGGTGCTGGCCACCATGGTGGCCTCGCTGGGGCTGGCCATCTTCGCCAAGAGCGGGCTGATGATCGGCGGCATGGCCGGCATGGCCTTTCTGCTGCACTACGCGCTGGACTGGAACTTCGGCGTGGTGTTCGTGCTGGTCAACCTGCCGTTCTACTGGGTGGCGGTGCGGCGCATGGGCTGGGAATTCACCCTGAAGACCTTCGCCGCGGTCACCGCCTGTGGCGTGCTGACCGACCTGCTGCCGCGCTGGATCGACTTCTCGCACATCCACCCGCTGTACTCGGCGATCGTCGGTGGCGCGTTGTCGGGCCTGGGCATCCTGTTCTTCATCCGCCACCGTGCCAGCCTGGGTGGCATCGGCATCCTGGCGGTGTACCTGCAGCGCACCCGCGGCTGGAGCGCGGGCAAGGTGCAGATGTCCTACGACGCCTGCCTGATGGTGGCCGCGTTCTTCGTGCTGTCGCCGTCGAAGGTGCTGTACTCGGCCATCGGCGCGGTGGTGCTCAGCCTGGTGCTGATGTTCAACCACCGCCCTGGCCGCTACATGGGCGTGTGACCGTTCAACGGGGTTGCCGGCCAGCGGCCGGCACTACCGGAACCCACGCGTGGTAACGCCGGTCCATGCCCGGCGGATATCCATCAGCGGGTGGCGGCCTGCAACCACGGCGGCGACAGCGTTAGCAGCCGCGCATGCACCGGGCAGTCCTCGGCATGCGCACCGGGCAGGTAGCCCAAGCTCATCAGGAACTCGCCGGTGATCTCGCCGCCGGTGAAGCGGAAGGTCTTCTTGAACAGCTTCACCCAGTCGGCCTTGCTGCGCGGGTGGTGCGCATCCAGCCACGACGCGAAGCTGCCGTGGCTGGCCCGCAGCTGCTGGATCACCTGCGCGTTGTGGATCGCCGCCAGCACCTTCAGCCGGTTGCGGATGATGCCGGCGTCCGACAGCAGGCGTTCGATGTCCTGCTCGGCATAGGCTGCCACACGGTCCACATCGAAACCGTCATAGGCCGTGCGAAAGCCCTCGCGCTTCTTCAGGATCGTTTCCCAGCTCAGGCCGGCCTGGTTGATCTCCAGCACCAGTCGTTCGAACAGCTCGCGCTCGTCACGCTGCGGGAAGCCGTACTCGTTGGCGTGGTAGTAGTCGTGCACCGGATGGCCCGGGGCGATGAGGCAGTAACCGGACACGTCGAACTCCTGCGCGGTGGGACGTCATTATGCGCGCCGTGACCGTCGAGTGGAGGCGCCCGGCGCGCCCAGCCGCTAGAATGGGGCCATGCCTGTAACGCCGACCTCCCTTGCCGATCACCTGCTCGTCGCGCTGCCGTCGCTGCTCGACGCGACCTTCGCCCGCAGCGTCGCGCTGATCTGCCAGCACGACGAGAACGGGGCGATGGGCGTGCTGGTCAACCAGCCTTCCGAGTACACGCTCGGTGAAGTGCTTGCACAGATGGACATCACCACCGGCGATGGCGACCTGCAGGCGCGCATGGTGCTCAACGGCGGCCCGGTGCATCCCGAGCGCGGCTTCGTCATCCATGACGACGCGCGGGCGTGGGATTCCAGCCTGACCGTGGGCAATGGCCTGTACCTGACCACCTCGCGCGATATCCTCGAGGCGATGGCGCGAGGCGAAGGCCCGGCCAACGCCGTGGTCACCCTCGGCTGTGCCGGTTGGGGCGCAGGGCAGCTGGAAAGCGAGCTGTCCGAGAACAGCTGGCTGACCGTGCCGGCCGACGCCGAGCTGGTGTTCCAGCTGCCACTGGAGCAGCGCTGGCAGGGTGCGGCCTCGCGTATCGGCGTGGACCTGTTCCGGCTGACGGATTACAGCGGCCATGTCTGAGCCGGCCGCGCCCGCACCGGTATCTTCTGCCCCGGCGATCCGCCGTGACGGCACCGTTCTGGGTTTCGATGTCGGCTCGCGACGGATCGGCGTGGCCATCGGCAGTGCCTTCGCGGCGCATGCGCGCGCGGTGGCGGTGGTCGATGTGCATGGCAACGGCCCGGACTGGACCGCGATCGAGCGCCTGCTCAAGGAATGGAAGCCCGATGGCCTGGTGGTCGGCGACCCGCTGACCCTGGACGGCCAGGACCAGCCCAACCGCAAGCGCGCGCAGGGCTTTGCCCGCCAGCTGCGGGAACGCTTCAAGCTGCCCGTGGTGATGATCGACGAGCGCTCCAGCTCGGTCGAAGCCGCCCGCCGCTTCGCCGTCGAGCGCGCCGAAGGGCGCAAGCGCCGCCGCGATGCGGCCGCCCTCGATGCCGTGGCCGCGGCGGTGATCATCGACCGCTGGCTGTCGTCGCCGGACGACGCCACCCCCATTCCCTGACTACCGACACCCGCCATGACTGCCCAGCAAATCGATGCCTCCGGACGCCTGCGCCACCTGCTGACCCTGGAGGCCCTGCCGCGCGAAACCCTGTTGCAGCTGCTGGACCGGGCAGGGCAGATCCGCGATGCTGCGGTCGGTCGCGTCGGCAACAAGCGCCACGTATTGGGCGGTTCGGCGGTGTGCACGCTGTTCTTCGAACCGTCCACGCGCACCCGCAGTTCGTTCCAGCTGGCCGCGCAGCGCCTGGGCGCCGACGTGCTGAACTTCGATGCCTCGACCTCGTCCACGCGCAAGGGCGAAACCGCCTGCGACACGCTGCGCAACCTGGAAGCGATGGGCGTGCGTGGCTTCGTCGTGCGCCATCCCGATGACGGCGCCGTGGCCGCCCTGGCCGAAGCGGCGGGCGAGGGCACTGCGCTGATCAACGCCGGTGACGGCCGCAGTTCGCACCCGACCCAGGGCCTGTTGGACATGCTGACCCTGCGCCAGGCCAAGGGCCCGGATTTCTCGAAGCTGAAGGTGGTGATTGTCGGCGACGTGAAGCACTCGCGCGTGGCCCGCACGGATCTGCACGCGCTGCGCACGCTTGGCGTGGGCGAGATCCGCGTGTGCGGCCCGCAGTCGCTGCTGCCGGACGACGAGACGCTGAAGGGCTGTGTGGTCGGCGATGATTTCGATGCGATGCTGGAAGGCGTCGACGCGCTGATGATGCTGCGCCTGCAGCGCGAGCGCATGGAAGAAGGCCTGGTGCCGTCGCTGGAGCAGTACCACGCACAGTACGGCCTGACCAATGAGCGCCTGGCACGCGCCGGCAAGGATGCCGCGGTGCTGCACCCGGGCCCGATCAACCGCGGCGTGGAAGTGACCGACGAGGTGGCCGACGGCCCGCAGTCGTGGGTACTGCGCCAGGTCGCCAACGGCGTCGCCGTGCGCATGGCCGTGCTGGAAACCCTGCTGGGCTGATGCCCGCTCTGGTAGGTGTCAACCTTGGTTGACACACTTACCGCGCGGCTTGACCGCGCACCGCTCTGGTAGATGCCAACCTTGGTTGGCACTATCTATCCGCGCCCAAGTTGTCGAGCGGATCACACGAAGCCCCGAGCTCCCATTCGCACCATGCGTGGGGATATTGCCCCAGCCGCGTCGTCAGCCCGGCCCTGATCGGATTTCCCATCAGATACATCGCATGCCGGTGCAACGATTCGTCAGAGCGGATTGCATGATCGTGATAGCACGCCTGCCAGACGCGCCCGATCCGCCCCAGCAAGCGATTTGCCTGCTGGGCTGTGCGCGACTTGAAGCGCTTCATGACGGTTTCCAGCGTCCCCGCGCGCAGTTCGACCAGCCAGTGGATGTGGTCGGGCATGACCACGTAGGCGATCGAGCGGGTGAAGCCTTCCTGATCCAGTCGCTGGAATTCGCGCATTGCCAAGGCGGCCGCTGCGGCGTTGGTGAAGAGCGGTGCGCGGTCATGGACGACGGTGGTGAGGATATAGCTGAGGCCGATGCTGGAGCGACGACCGAGCAGGAGACGTGTGTTCTGCATGGAGCAAGCATGGACAGGCCTGCTTCCAATGAACATCGGGGACTGGCTTGGTTTCAGGTAGGCCAGTGCCAACCAAGGTTGGCAACTACCAGAGCAGTCAATGCCAACCAAGGTTGGCAGCTACCAGGGGCTGTGGCTCAGCGCTTCTGCGCGAACAGCCACGCCCACATTGCCGGGTCCGCATAGGTGGCATCCCAGGCGTTGTGGTTGCCTTCCGGGTACTCGGTATAGCGCATGTCGCGTGCATTGGTGGCCAGGAAGGCGCTGTGAAGCCGGCGGTCGTCGTCCGGTGGGACCACGTCATCCAGTGCGCCGTGGAAGATCCAGATCGGGGTGTGCCGCAGGCGCTGGGCGATGGTCGCGTACGGGTCGGGCTCCTGCGCGACCTGCTCGACGAACAGGGTCGGGCGCACCGCACGCGGGGCCAGTACCGCGCCGCACACCGGCACGATCGCCGCGAAGCGGCGTGGGTCGTCCAGCGCGATGTCCCAGCTGCCATAGCCTCCCATCGACATGCCGGTCAGGTACTGGCGCGCTGGGTCGGCACCGAACTCGGCGATGGCGGCGTCCAGCGCAGCCAGCGCCACGCGGTTGTTGCGTCCGCTCCATTCCTCGCGCCCCGGCACCTGCGGAAATACGGCCAGCGCCGGGAAATCGGCCGCATGCGCGCGCAGGTACGGTCCCAATCCAGCGTGGGTCTGCTTGACGCCATCGCCGCCGCGCTCGCCGGAGCCATGCAGGAACAGCACGACCGGCAGCGAGCCCGGCGTGCGCGCCGATGCCGCCGGAATGAACACCTGGTAGTAAGCCGTTTCGCCATCCACCTTCACTGCGCGGGCCTCGAAGCGACCGCGCGCGCTGTCCGGCAGCGAGGCACAGCCCGTCATCATCAGAAAGGCCAGCAGCGGCAGCCAGCGCGACATCGAACGGACCATGGGCGTTCCCGAGGCGGTAGGGTCACCCGCATCGTAGTCCGGCGTGGGTCAACGCAGCATCATGCGCCGCGTCACTCCGGCCGCGGGAAGCTGGCGATGATGTCCAGCTGCTCCTGTGCTTCTGCATTGCCTTCGGCAGCGGCGGCCTGTACCTGTGCCATGTCCGGATGCAGCACCACCAGCAGCGGGTTCTCGCAGACCGGGCAGTCGTACTCGGTGGCGTCCTCGTCCAGCTCCATCACCATGGCCCGCGAGCAGCCCTTCCATTCACAGGCCGGGCAGGTGTGCTGCTGGTCGCGCCAGCCGGGCAGGAAGTAGTTTTCGATTGTCGTTGCCATGGGGGATCCAGTTGGGATCGGGCCAGAGCCCCGCGCAGCGGGGATCCGACCCATGGGACGGTCAGTGCAGCAGCACCAGGGTGGCCAGGCCGAGGAAGGTGAAGAAGCCCATCGAGTCGGTCACCGCGGTCAGGAAGATGCCGCTGGCCAGCGCCGGGTCGAAGCCGAAGCGTTTCAGCGTCAACGGCACCAGCACGCCCGCCAATGCAGCGAACAGGAGGTTGCAGGTCAGCGCGATGGCGATCACCGCCGACAACCCGGGCGAGTGGAACCAGGCCAGCACGATCAGGCCCAGCACCGAACCCAGCATCACGCCGTTCAGCAGCGCGACGCGCACTTCCTTCCACAGCAGGGTGCGGGCGTTGGAGGCGCCCACCTGGCCCAGCGCCAGGCCGCGCACCATCAGGGCCAGCACCTGGGTACCGGCGTTGCCACCGAGGCCGGCGACGATCGGCATCAGCACCGCCAGCGCCACCAGTTTGTCGATCGTGCCTTCGAAATGGCCGACCACGCTGGAGGCCAGGAAGGCCGTGCACAGGTTCACCGACAGCCACATCAGGCGGCGGCGCATCGCGCGCCAGACCGGGCTGAACAGATCCTCGTCCTCGTCCAGGCCGGCGGCGCCCAGCGCCTGGTGCTCGGCCTGGCCGCGGATGATGTCGACCACGTCATCGATGGTGATGCGGCCGACCAGGATGTTGTTGTCATCCACCACCGGCGCGGAGATCCAGTCGTGGTCGGAGAACTGGCGGGCGACTTCCTGGTCGCTCTCGCCGACGTCGATGGCTGGCTGCTCGTCGTCGATCAGGCGGTTGATCGGGGTGGTGTCCTCGTGGGTCACCAGTGCCGCCAGCGACACCCGGCCGAGGTACTGGTGGCGGCGGCTGACCACGAACAGGTGGTCGGTGTGGTCGGGCAGTTCACCGCGCAGGCGCAGGTAGCGCAGCACGACGTCGACATTGACGTCGGCGCGCACGGTCACCACGTCCGGGTTCATCAGGCGGCCGGCACTGTCCTCTGGATAGGACAGCACCTGTTCCAGGCGCTCACGGTTCTCGCGGTCCATCGACTTGAGGACTTCGTCGATGACCGTATCCGGCAGGTCCTCGACCAGGTCGGCCAGGTCGTCGATGTCCAGGTCTTCGACCGCGGCGATGATCTCGTCCGGGTCCATGTCCGCGAGCAGGCTTTCGCGCACGTCGTCGCCGACGTGGACCAGCACCTCGCCGTCATCTTCCGGATCGACCAGGCCCCACACCACCTCGCGCTTGCCCGGTGGCAGTGACTCGAGCAGGTTGCCGATCTCGGCCGGGGCCAGGGTGTTGACCAGGCGACGCACCGGGCCCAGCCGGCCGCTGTCCAGTGCATCGGACAACATCCGCAGTTGGCGCGCAGTCTTGTCGTGGCGTACAGCTTCAGCCATCGCAGCTCCCGCGGGTATAAGAAAAGCCGCGATCCCGGCAAGGATGCGGCAACAGGGGTGTTCAGCGCGTCATTATCGCAAGGGGATGTTTCAACGCATACCCCGCTGGCCTGCGGCCACCGGGGTCCACGCATTCAACCTTATCCCCGCGCCTGTCGGCGCGCCCCTTGAACAACAAGGGGCTGTTTCTGCGGATCGAATCTGCGTCGGGCCAGCGGCCAGCGGGGTCCACAAATTCCGCCGGGCCATGCCCGGCGAGCGCGTGGCGCGGAAATCAGGACGCGTCCGCCACCAGCGCCAGCCAGCGCTCGATGGCGCGGCGGTCGCGCGCGGCCAGCAGCTTGGGCGCGCGTGCACGCAACGTCGCCAGATCGGCCTCGCGGATCGCGCGGCGGACCTCGAGCAGGGTGCCGGGATGCAGACTGAATTCGGTCAGGCCCAGTGCCAGCAGCAGTGGCGTCATCCGCGCATCGCCGGCCATCTCGCCGCAGACCGCCACCGGGATGCGGTGGCGCGCGCCGGTCTCGATCACCATCTGCAGCAGCCGCAGCACCGCCGGGTGCAACGGCGAATACAGCTCGCCCAGCGCTTCATTGTTGCGGTCGGCCGCCAGCAGGTACTGCACCAGGTCATTGGTACCGATCGACAGGAAATCGACCAGGTCGATGAAGCTTTCCAGCGCCAGTGCAGCGGCCGGGACTTCGATCATCGCGCCCAGTGGCACGTGGTCGGACACCATGTGGCCTTCGTTGCGCAGCTGTTCGGTCAGCTTGAGCATGCGCCGGCGCACCGCCAGCAGCTCCTCGCGGGTGCTGACCATCGGCACCAGCACCCGCAGCTTGCCGTAGGCCGAGGCGCGCAGGATCGCGCGCAGCTGGGTGTCGGCTACCTTCGGCCGTGCCAGCGACAGGCGTACGCCACGCAGGCCGAGCGCCGGGTTTTCCTCGTTGCTCAGGGTCAGGCCGGTGCGATCAGCCTTGTCCGCGCCCAGGTCGAGGGTGCGGATGGTCACCGGTCGCCCGCTCATGCCCAGGGCGGCATCGCGGTAGGTCTGGAACTGTTCTTCTTCGTCGGGCAGCTCGTTGCGCTGCAGGAACAGGAATTCGGTGCGGTACAGGCCCAGGCCGTGGGCGCCCAGCGCATGCGCCTGGGTCACGTCCTCCAGCGATTCGGCATTGGCCAGCAGGGCGATGTCGACCTGGTCGCGGGTGCGGCTGGGCTTGCTGCGCAGGCGGCCGAGCTCGCGCTGTTCGCGCGCGTGTTCCTTCAGTCGTGCGCGATAGTCGCGCAGATTATCGGCCTGTGGATTGGCGGTGATGCTGCCGTCGGCGCCATCGATGATCAGCACGTCGCCATCGGCGATGCGGCTGAGAAGCTGCGGCACGTTGACGATCAAGGGCAGGTGCAGGCTGCGCGCAAGGATCGCGCTGTGCGAGAGCGCGCTGCCGGCGGCGGTGACGATGCCGACTACGCCCTGTGCCTGGAGCTGTGCCAGTTCAGAGGGCGCGATGTTGTCGCAGACCAGGATCTCGCCGGCCAGGCCTTTCACCGCAGGTGGGCGTTCGGGCTGCAGGAAGGCATGGATGCGGCCGATCACATGGTCGAGGTCGTCCATGCGGCTCTTCAGGTAGGCATCGTCCATCCCGTCGAAGACCTTGGCCAGGCGGTCGCGCTGCAGGCGCAATGCATAGCCGGCGCTGTACGGTCCGCTGCGGATCAGTTCGTCCAGGCCATAGAGCAGCTCGGGATCGTCCAGCAGCAGCGCATGCAGGTCGAGGAACTCACCCACTTCCTGGTTCAGGGCCCCATGCAGGCGCTGGCGCAGCTCGTGCATCTCCGTGCGTGCGGCATCCACCGCGCGATGCAGGCAGGCCAGCTCGGCCTCGACCTGGTTGGCGGCAACGCGCTGCTCGGCCACTTCCAGTGCATGCGGCAGGCGCACGCGGGCGCGGCCCATTGCCGTGCCGCGGGCGGCACCGTGGCCCGCCAGCAGCAGTACCGGCCGTTGGCCGGAAGGGGGCTGGCCGGCGCGTGCGCGTGGCACGCTCAGCTGTCCTCGTCGAAACGGCGTTCGAACAGGCCGACCACCGCCTCCATCGCGGCGGCTTCGTCCTCGCCATTGATGCGCACGGTGACCGGGGTGCCCTGGCCGGCGGCCAGCAGCATCACGCCCATGATGCTCTTGGCGTTGATCTCACGGCCTTTGGCGGCCATGGTCACGTTGCAGCGGAACGGCGCCAGGGTCTGCACCAGCTTGGCGGTGGCCCGGGCGTGCAGGCCCAGGCGGTTGCTCACGGTGAGTTCTCGTTCAAGCATCGTCGACTATCGCTCCATTACGGGTACCCGCCGCGGCTGTGGCGGGCAGTTGATCCAGTCCCTGTTCCGGATAATTCATCACCCGCAGCAACATCGGCAGGCTCAGCGCCGACACCCGGCGAACCGGGGTCCCCAGCCGGGCCAGCTGCCCGGCAAGGTTGGCGGGGCTGGCGCCGTACAGGTCGGTCAGGATCAGCACACCGTCACCCCCATCGACCCGCCGCAGGGCGGCCGAGGCGAGCGGGAGCAGGGCGTCCAGGTCTGCGTCGAACGGTACTTCGAAAGCTTCGGTTTTCAGCGGCAATTGCCGCAGGAGCCGGGTCGCCACGTCAAGCAGGGCGGTCCCGACCCCGGGATGTGTTACGAGGAGAATGCCACAGGTCATTACTGCACGTTAACAGGTCAAGGTGAATTGGCGATAGCAGCAGGAGAGGGGCACTGTGTCCCGTATTCAGCGATGCTCGGATCGGAGCCCTTTTTCTGTTGAAAAGGGATCCGACCCTGCCCGTTTTTTGATGCCTGACAGAGATTCATCCACGCATGGCGTGGATCTACCGTGTCGACCAGGGTCGACACCTACCAACAGCAGCAGAGATCTGTCAGAGGTGGGGCGGTCTGGATCGGCAGGACCGTTGGCGCCATGGATGGCGCCATCGAGCCCCCAGGGACGGGTTTACGGCGTGTCCTGCCGATCCAGACCGCCCCGCATCCCTCGAAATGCAGGCGTTTGACGTTGCCGTTGCCGTTGCCTTGGCCTCGGCGGGTGCCGGGCGCAGCCCGGCCGACCCCCTCAATCCTGTTCGCGGTGGTAGGTCGCCACGTCTTCCCAGCCCATCTCGCGGGCATGCCGGGCCATGCGCTCGGCCAGGAACACCGACCGGTGCTTGCCGCCGGTGCAGCCGAACGCCACGGTTACATAACTGCGGGTGCCATCCCCCAGCTTCGGCAGCCAGGTATCGAGGAAGTCCATCAGCTGGGCCACGTAGCGCTGCACATCCGGCTGTGCTTCCAGGTAATCGCGCACGCCGGGTTCGCGACCGCTCATCGCCCGCAGGTCCGGATCCCAGTGCGGGTTGGGCAGCACCCGTGCGTCGAACACGAAGTCTGCTTCGGCCGGCACGCCACGCTTGTAGGCAAACGATTCGAACAACAGCGACAGGCTGGTGGCATGGCCCATCGCGAACTCGGTGACGATGCGACGGCGCAGCTGGTGCACATTGAGGCTGCTGGTATCGATCACCGCATCGGCGTCGCGCCGCAGCGGCGCGGTCAGTTCGCGTTCGCGGGCGATGGCTTCGGGCAGGGACAGCCCCAGCTGGCTCAACGGATGGCGGCGGCGGGTGTCTGCGTAGCGCTTGAGCAGCGTCTCGTCGCTGGCTTCGAAGAACAGCACCTTCACCTCCACGCCGGCGTCGGCGGCCAGCTGCCGCCAGTCGCCCAGCTGGCTCAGGTCGGCCTGCCCACGCACGTCGATGCCTACGGCCAGCCGGCGCGGTGCACTGCGGCCGCGATTGGCCAGCAGGCTGCGTACGAAGTCCGGCAGCAGGTTGATCGGCAGGTTGTCCGAGCAGTAGTAGTCCTGGTCCTCGAAGGTCTTCAGGGCGACGGATTTACCCGAGCCGGACAGGCCGCTGACGATGATCAGGGTCGGGGCGGAGGGGGGGACGGTGCTCATGGACAGGCTCTTCGAAGGGCAGGGGGTCAGGGCGTTCGCCGTTCCAGCAGGTTGCTGTGGCGGGCGATGAACATCGCCGCCGGGTCGATGCCCTTGGTCCGCAGGATATGCAGGCGGGTGGCCGCCTCGGTCAGCACGGCCAGATTGCGGCCGGGCATCACCGGCAGCGTGATCAGCGGCACGTCCAGGTCCAGCACATGGCGGGTGCCCGAATCGCCGGTCAGGCGCTCGTAGCCATGCGGAGTGGGTTCGGTCATCGGCTTGGTCAGGTGGACGATCAGCCGAAGGTACTTGTTCTTCTTTACAGCCGTGTCGCCGAACATCTCGCGCACGTTCAACACGCCCAGGCCGCGCACTTCCAGCAGGTCCTGCAGCAGTTCGGGGCAGGTGCCGTCGAGCACGTCGGGTGCGATCTGGGTGAACTCGGGCGCATCGTCGGCCACCAGGCGATGGCCACGGCTGAGCAGCTCCAGCGCCAGCTCGCTCTTGCCGGACCCCGCTTCGCCGGTGATCAGCACGCCGATGGAGTAGATCTCCATGAACACGCCATGCAGGATCACCCGCGGCGCCAGCGTACGCGCCAGGTGGTAGGACAGGTGGTTGAGCAGTTCGTGGCCGCGCTTGGGCGAGAGCCACAACGGGGTGCCGGATTCATCGGCGGCGGCACGCAGGTCTTCCGGGCACGCCTGGTTGCGGGTCAGCACCAGTGCCAGTGGGTGCGACTGCATGATTTTTTCGATCGTTTCCCAACGCTGGCGCGGTTCCAGCGCATCCAGCCAGGACAGTTCCTCGGTACCGAGGATCTGCACCTTGTTGGGATAGATCGCATTGAGGTAGCCGGCCAGCGAGGGGCGCCGCGAGACCGTATTGCCGGCCTCCAGCTCGCGCTTCTCGCCGGATTTGCCTGCAGCCCAGCGCAGCCCCAGCCGCTCGCGCTGCTGTTCGAACAGTTCACGGGCGGTGATGCTGGTATTCATGCGGCACTCGCAGGTGGGGTCATGTCCAGCGCCTTGCGCAGGGCCCGCGCGTCGCCTGCCTGGCGCAGGGCCTGGCGGATATCCGCCGCCGAGAACAATTCGGCAAGCTCGGACAGCAGCATCAGGTGCTGGTGGGTGTAGTGGGCGGGAACGGCCATCGCGAACACCAGGTCCACCGGCTCGTCGCCACCGAAGTCGACCGGGCTGGTCAGGCGCAACAGGGCGCCACGCGGGCGGTCCAGGGTCGGCGCGCGGCCGTGGGGAATGGCGATGCCGTGGCCGATCGCGGTGCTGCCCAGCGCTTCGCGCTGGCACAGGTTCAGATAGATCTGTTCGGCGTTGGCCTGGCGGCAGGCCAGCAACCCGGCGGCGGCCTGCAGGACGCTGTCACGGTCGGTGGCCGTGCAGAGCTGGGTCTGCACGGCCGCCAGGAGGTCAGTCAGGGGCATGTCTGCGGGGAACGGTGGCGATCAGCCACCATTGTCGCCCACCGGCAGCGGTGCGTGCTGCTGTTTTTTCTCCTTGTGCTTGATCACCAGGCGGTCAAGCTTGTCCGCAAGCAGGTCGATTGCGGCGTACATGGTCTGGCCGCCGGCCTCGGCGTGCAGGGTCTGTCCCGGGATATTGAGGCTGGCGTCGACGTGGTGCTCGGTCTTCTGCAGCTTGAGGGTCACCCGCGCTTCGCAGTGCTGGTCGAAGTGTTTGCCGATCCGGGCCAGCTTCTCCTCTACATAGGACTGCAGGGCCGGGGTGACTTCGACATCTTTGCCAAACGTTTCGATGCGCATCGGGTTTCTCCTGTGTTCGGATGTGCCAATGAACCTCTCCGCCGGGCGCGGCGGCGCGTCAAGCGATTCTGACCCTTTCGTGCGAGGCGGAAATGTTCATGGCTTCACGATACTTCGCCACGGTGCGTCGCGCTACTGGAATTCCCGACGATTTGAGCAGGTCAGCCAGCTTGGCGTCAGAAAGTGGCTTGCGCGGGTTCTCGTCGTCGATCAGGCGGCGGATCATCGCCTGGATGGCGGTGCTGGATGCTTCGCCGCCGCCCTCGGTATCGATGCCCGAGGCGAAGAAGGCGCGCAGCGGCAGGGTGCCGCGCGGGGTACGCACGTGCTTGCGCGCGATCGCGCGCGACACTGTGGATTCGTGCAGGCCGAGCTCGGCGGCGATCTCGCGCAGGGTCAGCGGGCGCAGGGCCTGCTCGCCGAACTCCAGGAAACCGGCCTGCTGCAGGATCAGGCTGCGCACCACCCGCAGCAGGGTCTCGCCACGCTGCTGCAGGCCCTTCAGCAGCCAGCGCGCTTCCTGCAGCTGGGCGCGCAGGTAGCCCGCGTCGGCGTCACCACAGCGACGGATCAGCTGTTCGTAGCCGCGATGGATCACCACCTTCGGCCCGGCGTGCCCGGCCAGCGCCGCACACCACACGCCGTTCTGCCGCCACACCACCACGTCCGGCACCACGTAGGTGTCCTGCGACAGGGGGGCGATCTGGGTACCCGGGCGCGGGTCCAGCGAGCGCAGCAGGGCGACCGCCGTCTCGACCTCGTCCACGGGTTGTTTCAGTTCGTGGGCGAGCCCGGCGACGCCGCTGCGCGGCAACCGCTCCAGCGGTCCTGCGGCAATCTGTCGCGCCAGCAGCAGGCCCGGCGTTTCATCGGGCAGCACGTCCAGCTGCAGCTGCAGGCATTCGCCGAGCGTGCGTGCAGCCACACCGACCGGATCGAAACGCTGGATGCGATGCAGCACGGCAAGGATCTCGTCCTCGTCGGCGTGGATCGCCGGCAACAGGGTTTCGGCGATGGTTCCCAGCGGTTCGCGCAGGTAGCCGTCATCGTCCAGTGCATCGATCAGCGCCGCGCCGATGCTGCGATCGCTGGCAGAAAGATGCGACAGGTGCAGCTGCCACAGCAGGTGGTCGGCGAGCGTCTCGGTTTCGGCCACGCGTTCGGCGGCGCTGCCGGTATCGTCGTCATCATCGAAGCTGCCACCGCTGCCGGTCGCCGTCCAGTCCAGTTCGGCCGGCGCCCAATCGTCGCCTTCATCGCTGCGTTCTGCAGGCGCTTCGTTGTCGTTGCCATCGCTGCCTTCATTGGCGGCGCTGCTGTCATTGCTGTCGGCCCAGTCCAGCAGTGGGTTGCTCTCCACTGCCTGCGCGATCTCCAGCTCCAGCTCGGTGGTCGACATCTGCAGCAGCTTGATCGCCTGCTGCAACTGGGGCGTGAGCACCAGTTGCTGTCCCAACGATGTCTGCAGCCGAGTCTTCATGCCTGTGCCGAAAGGAAGGAAAGGGACCCGGCGACCGCAGTCACAGCTTGAAGGAATCCCCAAGGTAGACCCGACGCACGTCGGCATTGTCCAGGATCGCCTCCGGCGAACCCTGGGCCAGCACGCTGCCCTCGGCGAGGATATACGCGCGGTCGCAGATACCCAAGGTCTCGCGCACATTGTGGTCGGTGATCAACACGCCGATGCCACGCTGCTTGAGATGGGTGACGATGCGCTGGATCTCGCCGACCGAAATCGGGTCGACACCGGCGAACGGTTCGTCGAGCAGGATCAGGCGCGGCTGCGCGGCCAGTGCGCGGGCGATCTCGCAGCGGCGGCGTTCGCCACCGGACAGGCTGGCGCCGAGCTGGTCGGCGACATGGCCCAGCTGCAGTTCGTCGAGCAGGCCGTTCAATTCGCGCTCGCGGCCGGCCGAGTCCAGGTCCTCGCGCAGTTCAAGCACCAGGCGGATGTTGTCTGCCACGGTCAACTTGCGGAACACCGAGGGTTCCTGCGGCAGGTAGCCCACACCCTGCTTGGCGCGGGTGTACATCGGGTCACCGGTGATGTCCTTGCCGTCGAGCACGATGCTGCCGGCATCGGCGGCGACCAGGCCGACGATCATGTAGAAACAGGTGGTCTTGCCGGCGCCGTTGGGGCCGAGCAGGCCCACCACTTCACCCGCATCGAGGGTCAGCCCGAAGTCCTTGACCACTTCGCGCTGCTTGTACGTCTTGCGCAGGCCCTTGGCGACGAGCATTACTTCTTGCTCCCGGCCGGCTGTGCCGGCGTGGCGGCCCTGGGTTGTGCCGCCGGCGCGGCCGGGGTCTTGTTCTTCGGCGGGATGACGGTACGCACGCGGCTGCCGTCACCACCGGAGTTCATCTCGCCGGTACGGGTGTTGTAGACCATGCGCTGGCCGGCATTGGTGCCGCGCGCGCTGGTGACCTTGTAGTTGCCGGTCAGGGTGATGATCTCGGTCTTGATGTCGTAATCGATGCGGTCAGCCAGCGCGTCCATCCAGGTGCCGTCATCAAGCTGCTGCTTCATCTTGGCCTGCTTGCCGGTGAACACCACGCGCACGGCCTCGCCGTCCTTGAGGTAGATCTCGGCCTCGGACGAGCGCAGGTCCAGCGTGCCCTGGGTGATGATCACGCCCTGCGACAGCACGGTCTTGCCGTCGCCGGTGAGCATGCCGGACTGGGCGCCGGAATCGATGTGCATGTCTTCGTTGCGGTCGGTGGACTTGGCGAAGGCGGCGCTGGGGACAAGAAGAGCGAGCGCGAGTACGGCGGCAAAGGGAATCTTCATCGGGGTCCGTTCTACCGGTGAGGGCCTCCCGGGCGGGCCGGGGGCGGAGGGTGGGGCTGCCGGCCCTGCGCCTGTCCGGAGACGTCGCGGGCTGGCGGCGGAATCAGCGTTTGGGCGTGTAGCGGCCCTTGGACTGGCTGAGGAAATGATACGTGTTGTTCTTCGAATCCACCTCAAAGCCGACGCCGGACTGTTCCATGCCCGGGCGGGTCATGGTGACCAGCGCATCGGTGCGGGCACGGTTCTCCTTCGGGAACACGTCCAGGTGGTCGGTGCGGAAGGTGGTCGGCACCACGCCCGGGCCCGCCGGGCTGTCGCCGGCGACATTGCCGCGCAGCTTCATCTCGTCGCCCTTGGCGCTGAGCCAGCCGGTCTCGGCACGCAGGGTCCAGTGCTTGCCATCCTTGTCCGGCATCTCGAACAGCGGGGTGGCGATGTTGATGGTCTGGTCGCCGCGCTGGCGTTCCAGCAGCGGTGCGCGCAGGGTGGTCGATTCCTTGCCGTGCTCATCCAGGGCGACAATCTGGAAGTCATGCAGGATGTAATCCACGCCGACCTCCTGGCCGGCACTGGCCGGGCCCTTGTCGCGGTTGCGCAGCGCCGCCCAGCTGCTGAGCAGTGCCGCCAGCAGCAGGCCGATGCCGAGCAGGGTGCGCCAGTTCAAGGTGGGCAGGTTCATGCGCCGAACCTCGCCAGCACCGCATCCACGCGGCCCTGAGCGGCCAGCAGGATGTCGCACAGCTCACGGGCTGCGCCACGGCCGCCATCGGCGCGGGTCTGCCAGTGCACGCGCTCGGCGATCCACGGGTGGGCGTTGGCCGGGGCCACGGCCAGGCCGACCGCACCCAGCGGCGCCAGGTCGGGCAGGTCATCGCCCATGAACGCCACCTGTTCCAGGCCGATGCCGTGCTGCGCACACAGCGCCTGCACGCTGGCCAGCTTGTCGCCCACGGCGATCTGGGTATCGATGCCGAGGTCGGCGCCGCGCTTGAGCGCGGACTGGCTGTTGCGCGCGGTGATCAGCACGGGATGGATGCCGTGCTGCTGCAGCAGTTTCAGGCCCAGGCCGTCCTGCACGAAGTACGCCTTGCTCTCGTTGCCGTCCTTGTCGTAGTACAGCCGACCGTCGGTGAGGGTGCCGTCCACGTCGAAGCAGGCCAGGCGGATCTGGGCCGCAGCGGCATGCAGGTGGGCGGGGAAGGCGGGCAGGGGGGACCAGGGCATCAGGGCGGCAGGCTCGTTGTGGGCGGGTGCGGCGTTACAGACTGAATGGGGTCTATGGACTGTCGGTTAAACCACCCGGGCCCGCAACAGGTCATGAATGTTCAGGGCGCCGACTGCGCGGCCCTGGCCATCAACCACGATCAGGCCATTGATTTTCTGGGTTTCCATCTGCCGGGCGGCCTCTACTGCCAGCTGGTCGGCGCCGATGGTGCGCGGGTTGCGGGTCATTACATCGGCGATCTTCGCGGTGCGCACGTCCAGCGCGCTGTCCAGCGCACGGCGCAGGTCGCCGTCGGTGAACAGGCCGATCAGCACGCCGTCGGCGTCGACCACGGCGGTCATGCCCAGCCGCTTGCGGCTCATCTCCATCAGCGCTTCGCTGAGGCTGGCGTCGGCGCCCACGCTGGGCAGGTCGTCGCCGGTGTGCATGACGTCGGTGATGTGCAGCAGCAGGCGGCGGCCGAGGCTGCCGGCCGGGTGAGAACGGGCGAAGTCATCGGCGGTGAAGCCACGTGCGTCGAGCAGGGCCACGGCCAGCGCATCGCCCATCGCCAGCGAGGCGGTGGTGCTGGAGGTGGGCGCCAGCGCCAGCGGGCAGGCCTCGGCCGGCACGCTCACGTCCAGGTGGACGTCGGCGGCGGTAGCCAGGCTGGACTGCGCACGGCCGGTCATGGAAATCAGTACGTTGCCCTGGCGCTTGAGCACCGGCAGCAGCATCAGCACCTCGTCCGATTCGCCCGAATAGGACAGGGCCAGCACCACGTCGTCCTCGGTGATCATGCCGAGATCGCCGTGGCCGGCTTCGCCGGGGTGCACGTAGAACGCCGGCGTTCCGGTAGAGGCCAGGGTAGCGGCGATCTTGCGGGCGATATGCCCGGACTTGCCCATGCCGGTGGCGACCACCCGGCCACGGCTGGCCAGGATCGCCTGGCAGGCCTGCTGGAAGGCCTCGCCGAGGCGGTCGGCCACCGCATCCAGCGCCTGCCGCTCGATCTCGAAGACGCGGCGGCCGCTGGCGATCAGGCCGGCAGGATCGACGGAACGGGGGGGCAACAGGGATTCGGCCATGCGGACGCCACGCAGCGGAAGTAGAATGGAGGCACATTTTATTAGGAAAGCCCGTTGGACGCCGACACCATCCGCAATCTGATCGAAACCGGCCTTCCCGGCGCCCGCGCCGACGTGCAGGGCGACGATGGCGTGCATTTCGAAGCGACCGTGGTCTGCGAGGCCTTCGCCGGCAAGATGCCGCTGGCCCGCCACCGCATGGTGTATGCCACCCTGGGCGACCTGATGGGCGGCGCGATCCACGCGCTGGCGCTGAAAACCGTGACCCCGGCCGAAGCCGGCTGAACCGCAGAAGATCCCGAATACATGGCCAAGATCGTTGTGACCGGCGGCGCTGCGCTGCACGGTGAAGTGAGCATCTCCGGCGCCAAGAACGCCGTCCTCCCCATTCTCTGCGCGACCCTGCTGGCCGATGAGCCGGTGGAGATCACCAACGTGCCGCACCTGCACGACGTGGTCACCACGGTGAAGCTGCTGGGCGAGCTGGGCGCCAAGGTCACCATCGACCAGGGCACGCTGTCGCGTGGCAGTGCGATCGTGGTCGATCCGCGCTCGGTGAACCAGCATGTTGCGCCGTACGAGCTGGTCAAGACCATGCGCGCCTCGATCCTGGTGCTGGGCCCGCTGCTGGCGCGCTTCGGCGCGGCGGAAGTGTCGCTGCCCGGCGGCTGCGCGATCGGTTCGCGCCCGGTTGACCAGCACATCAAGGGCCTGCAGGCGCTGGGCGCCGAGATCGTGGTCGAGAACGGCTTCATCAAGGCCACCGCCAAGCGCCTGAAGGGTGGTCACTTCACCTTCGACATGGTCAGCGTCACCGGCACCGAGAATGTGCTGATGGGCGCGGTGCTGGCTGAAGGCACCACCATCCTCGACAACTGCGCGATGGAACCGGAAGTGACCGATCTGGCGCACTGCCTGATCGCCCTTGGCGCGAAGATCGAAGGCCTGGGTACCGCCCGCCTGGTCATCGAAGGCGTCGAGCGCCTGTCCGGTGGCCGTCACGAAGTGCTGCCCGACCGCATCGAGACCGGCACCTTCCTGGTCGCTGCGGCGATGACCGGCGGCAAGGTCACGGTGAACCGTGCGCGCCCGAGCACCATGGATGCCGTGCTGTCCAAGCTGGTCGAGGCCGGTGCGAAGATCGACACCACCGACGACAGCATCACCCTGGACATGCAGGGCAAGCGGCCGAAGGCGGTCAACCTGACCACCGCGCCGTACCCGGCGTTCCCGACCGACATGCAGGCGCAGTTCATGGCACTCAACTGCGTGGCCGACGGTGTGGGCGTGATCAACGAAACGATCTTCGAGAACCGTTTCATGCACGTCAACGAACTGCTGCGCCTGGGCGCGGACATCCAGGTCGAAGGCCACACCGCCATCGTGCGTGGCAGCGAGCACCTGAGTGGCGCACCGGTGATGGCGACCGACCTGCGTGCGTCGGCGTCGCTGATCCTGGCCGGCCTGATGGCCAGCGGCGACACCACCATCGACCGCATCTACCACCTTGATCGTGGCTACGAGAACATCGAAGAGAAGCTGTCTTCGCTCGGCGCCACCATCCGGCGCGTGCCATGATCCTGCGCGGCAAGTTCAGCCCGCGCCGCAAGGCGCTGCTGGCCCTGGTGCTGATCGTGCTGGCGTGGCTGGGCTACGCCTGGTACGCCAACATCGCCATCACCCAGGGCATCGAGCAGAAGGACATGGACTGGAACGGCGACGGCACGGTCACGCGTGACGAGATCATCGAGTCGTTCTATGCGGTTGCGGTGAACGACAGCCAGGACGGCAACCGCCATTGCCGTACGTTTGTCTGGCGCAGCACCGGCGAGCAGATCCGCGTGGACTGCCGCACCGAGTTCACGCCGGCCGCGGCCGACGAAAAGAAGTAAGCAGAACGCCCGCGAAAGCGGGCGTTTTTTTACGGTAGATCCACGCCATGCGTGGATGAAGGCGCCGGGTCGCTGTCGGGGTCAGGAGCCCTTCCCGTTGGAAAGGGATCAGACCGCGGGCGCTCAGTTCATCGCCTTGATGGTCAGGTCCAGCGCATCGCGGCCGCTCTCACGCTGCAGCATCCGCGCCGGCACCGGGAAGTCCGGTACGATCCAGGCGATCAGCTCCTTGTTGCCATCGGCACGCGAGACCTTCGTGGCCTCGTAGCTCTTGCCGCCCACGGTGATCGACTCTTTGCCGATCACGCGGTAGGTCATGTTCTTGATCCGGCCCTCGTCCACCATGCGGTAGGTCAGCGGCTTGCCGGCCGCCAGGTCACGGGCGATCGCCAGATTGATCAGCAGCGCATCCATGTCACCGGACTTCAGAGCAATCGGTCCGGCGCGGTCCGGCTTGATGTCGCCGGTCCAGGTGGCCTGGTTGCTGCTCCAGTTGTAGGTGGCCTGCACGTTGCGCTTCTTCACCAGCAGGGCCGAACGGTCCTGGCTGCTGAGCGGGCGCAGCTGGCCGCGCACTTCCTCGAACACGGTGCTCTGGCTGAGGTCGGCCAGCTGGTTCTTCACCTGCAGGCTGTAGCGCCACTTGTTGGCGCCTTCGCTGGACAGGGTCATGGTGCCGTTGGCCTGCATGCCCATGTAGCTGGCCAGGTAGTCGGCCTTGAACGGCTCCAGCGCCATGGCCGGCAGGCTGGCCACAGTCAGGGCAGCGGCTGCGATCCAGGTGAGGGGGCGGGTCAGGGTGTTCATGCTCAGACTCCTTGGTATTCGATCAGGCGCAGGTCGACGCGGTCTTCGCCGTCTTCGCGTTGCAGGATGCGCACCGGGGTGGGGACACCGTTGGCGATCCAGAGGATGGTTTCGTTGTTGCCGCCGTTGGTCCGGTAGACCCGCAGCGCGTTGTAGGACAGGTCGCCGACCTCGACGTTCTCGGTCTGCGGCGCGGCCTGGTAATCGTGCTGGCGGACCTTGCCCATGTCCACGTAGCGGTAATGCATGGCGGCGCCCGGGCGGGCGTCGCGCATGATCGCCAGGTTGATCAGCAGTGCGCTCTGGTCGCCCGGCTGCAGCGGGATCGGCTGCGCACGTTCCTTCTTGACGTCACCGGTCCACTGCGCGGTACCGGCCTGCCAGTTGTAGGTGCCCACGGCCTTCTTGCCGAGGAACAGGCCCTTGCGCACCGTGCTCTGGCTGAGCGGTGCGTAGACGCCACTGCGCTCTTCGAACACCGTGCTCTGCTCGATGTTCAGGCCGAGCACGCTGGCAAAGCCGCGGCGGCCGACCACCTGCATGTCCACCCGCCACTGGCTGCCGCCGGTGTGGGTGACCTGCATGCTGGCATCACCTGCTTCCTTGCCCTTGTAGAAGGCCTGGTAGGTGGCGGTGAACGGCTGCAGCGGCGGCGGCTCCCAGGCCAGTGCCGGCAACAGCGGCACGCTGGGCTCGTTCGGTGGCAGCGCAGTGGGTGCGGGTGGCGGTGCCGGTGAAGCAGCAGGCGGCTGCGCCTGGCCCCAGCCCACGCCGGGAAGCACGGCAAGCGACAACAGCAGTGAAGTGGACAGCAGCGTCGTGGTCTTCATGGGGGACAGGGGCCGCAGGAGGGGGCAGGATGCCAGCCCCGCAGTCAGCGGGGCGTGTGCAAGGGCGTTACTGGTTCAGGTTTCCGGCGGAATCTAGGGCCAGGGGGCTAAACAGGGGGTGACCGTCCAACCAGGGCTGGCCCTCCCGTTCAGCCAGGCGACCCGCGCACAGCAGCTGCAGCGTAGCGATCAGCAGCGGGTGCTCCACCGCCAGTACCCGCTCGGCCAGGCTGCGCGCGTCGTCGCCCGGCAGCACGGGAACCCGTGCCTGCGCCAGTACGGCTCCGGCATCCAGCTCCGGCACTACCAGGTGCACGCTGGCACCGTGCTCGGCATCGCCGGCCTGCAGCGCCCGCGCGTGGGTGTCCAGGCCCTTGTGCAGCGGCAGCAGCGACGGGTGGATGTTGACCAGGTGGCCAGCGAAGCGCTGCACGAAGGCCGGACCCAGGATGCGCATGTAGCCGGCGCAGACGATCCAGTCCGGCTGTACTGCTGCCAGCGCATTGCCCAGTGCCTGCTCGTAGGCGGCGCGGTCGCTGAACGCCTTCGGCGCATGCGCCCAGCGCAGGGGCGGTGCGACGCGCTGTAGTGCTTCTGCAGCGGGGCGGTCGGAGAACACGCCGACCACCTTGGCCGGCAGGCGGCCGCTGCCGATCGCGTCGAGGATGGCCTGCAGGTTGCTGCCGCGGCCCGAGGCGAGCACGGCGATGCGGGTTGGGGCGGTCATTGCAGGGAACTCCGGCGGATCAGTGGCCAGGTCAACAGGCTGCCGACGGTCGCCATCAGCATGTCGGCATGCGCATCCCACAGGTCACCCTGCTGGCCGTTGTAGGCCTCGGCGGCATCCGGAGACAGCGCCAGCGCGATGGCCCATTCGAACCATTCGTAGACCAGGCTGGCGCACACCACCGTCATCACCGCCAGGGTGAAGGCCTGGCCCAGCCGCAGTGCTGGCCACGCGTGGCGCGCCAGCTGCAGCAGCGCGGGGGTGAAGCAGACACCGAACAGGAAGTGGATGAGGCGGTCGAAGTGATTGCGCTGCCAGCCGAACGCCGCATTGGGTGACCAGCCGGTCAGCGCCTGCGCCCAGGCGTCGTAGGGCACGTTGGAATACAGCCAGCGCGCCGCCACGCAGTGCAGAGCGATGAAGCCGCAGATGGCGATGAAAGCGCCATCGCCCAGCCAGCCACCGCGACGGTCGACCCATAGCAGGGCGACCAGCCCGACCACGGTCAACGTGCTGTGCAGGGCCTGCTCGGTGGGCCACAGCGGGTGGATCCAGCTGATCGCGAAGACCGCCAGTACGGCGGCGAAGGCCAGCTTCTTCGGGCCCGAGAAGCGGTGGCGGGTGGGTGAGACGGTCGTTGAGAAGGCGGGCGAGGACATGTCGGGTCGATCAGGGAAGGGCGGCTGTCTGCCCACGGGCTCAGACACTGAGATGGTCGCCGCGGTCGAACAGCGCAGCCATCTCCGGCTTGCACAGGAACACCCAGGCATAGGCGGTCAACGCCATGCCCAGTGGGCCAGCCAGCACAGCCAGCCACGCCGCGCGCTGGCACCAGGCCAGGCCCGTGCGGCGTGAAAGCAGGCGCGCGGTATGCAGCTGCACGAAGCCCAGCAACGCAGCCAGCAGGGCGATCGAGGCATAGACTGTGGTCAGCAGCCAGGCATCGTCCAGCCCGCGTGAGTGGGCCACCCATCCACTGAGGCCAAGGAACGCCACTGCGGCGACCCAGTGGAAACCGGCCAGGGCGTAGAACAGCACGCTCAGTGTCTGCAGATGGCTGACCCGCTGCAGCTGCGCCAGGGTCCGATGCGGCAGTGGCGGTGGATTGCCTGAGGCGGTCATGCGGTCGTGGTGGGAGCGTCGAAGGCAGCCTTGACCTGCGGACGCAGCAGAGTGATCAGGCTGAACACCCCCAGCACCGTGCCGACCGGCGTGAACAGGCAGGCCAGGCCAGCCGCGATCAGGCACAGCAGATGGCGGCGACGGCGGGCCAGGCAGCGGCCGGCATAGGCCACGAACGCGCCCAGCGCGATGCCGCCGAACACGACGACGCAGCCGAGAACAGTGAACACCCAGCCCATCAGGCGCTGTTCCTCCGGCGAGGAGGGCTCGCCGCCGGACTTCATCGGCAGGCTGCCGGTCAACGCAGCGATGCCGATCACGATGTGCAGGATGAAGATCAGCGAGAACAGCACGATCAGGCCACCGACCACGTAGTGTGCGATGACCAGCATGCGCAGGTGGTCGGCATCCTGCGCGCTGAACGGCGGTACCGTCACCAGCGGCGGCGGCACGGGGGCGGGCGACAAGGGGGGCGATGCGTCCATGCGGGCTCCTGGTTGCCGGGCTCAGCCGATGTGGACGCGCTCGGCGCCTTCGGCGGTGACCACCTGGCCGATGGTCCAGTGCTCCAGGCCCTGCGCCTTGACCGCCTCGGACACCGCAGCCACCTGGTCCGGCGCGACGATCAGCACGAAGCCGATGCCGCAGTTGAAGGTGCGCCACATCTCGCTGTCGGCTACCGCGCCCTCCTTCTGCAGCCACTGGAACACCGGCGGCAGGGTCCAGGACGACGCCTGGATGTCCAGGCCGAGGCCGTCGGGCACCACGCGGATGATGTTCTCGGTCAGGCCGCCACCGGTGATGTGGGCCATGCCATGGATGGCCTCGCCATGCGACTTCAGCAGCGACAGGATCGGCTTGACGTACAGGCGGGTTGGTGCCATCAGCGCATCGACCAGCTTCACGCCGCCTTCCAGCTCCAGATCGGCCGGGCGGCCGGCGCGGTCGTAGATGCGGCGGACCAGCGAGTAGCCGTTGGAGTGCGGGCCGGAGGAGGCGATGCCGATGAGCACGTCGCCAGCGGCCACGCTGGCGCCGTCCTTCAGCTCGCTCTTCTCTACCGCAGCGACCGTGAAGCCGGCCAGGTCGTACTCGCCCGGGGCATACATGTCGGGCATTTCAGCCGTTTCGCCGCCGATCAGCGCGCAGCCGGCCTCGGTGCAGCCGTTGGCGATGCCGCCCACGACCGCCGCCGCGGTGTCGATGTCCAGCTTGCCGGTGGCGAAGTAGTCCAGGAAGAACAGCGGCTCGGCACCCTGCACCAGCACGTCGTTCACGCACATGGCGACCAGGTCGATGCCGATCGTATCGTGGCGGTTCAGCTGGTGGGCCAGCTTCAGCTTGGTGCCCACGCCGTCGGTGCCCGACACCAGTACCGGTTCGCGGTACTTGTTGGACAGGTCGAACAGGGCGCCGAAGCCACCCAGGCCGCCCATCACTTCCGGGCGGAAGCTGCGCTTGACCAGGGGCTTGATCCGCTCGACCAGCTCGTTGCCGGCGTCGATGTCGACACCCGCATCACGGTAGGTGAGGGGGGAGGGGGCGGAAGACGGGGTGTTGGTCACGGGCGTCGGCGCTGGCAGGGGTTGAACGGGCGATTTTAACAGGCCGCATTGGCGCAAAGACCGTATTCGGGCAACAATTCCCCCGGATACGTCGAGCCAATGGATGTCCTGATGCGCCGCAGCCTGATTCTGACCCTGCTCCTTGCGCTGAGCCTGCCGGTGGCCACGATGGCCCAGAGCGGCCTTCGCACCGAGGGTGATGTCGCCACCGCCAGTGGCGCGTACGAGGCCGAAGTGCCCGTCAACAGCCAAGCCGAGGCCGATCGCAACGGCGCCCTGGCCCGCGCCCTGAGCGTGGTACTGGGCAAGCTGTCCGGCGACCGCAGCGTGATGTCCCGCCCTGGCGTGGTGCAGGCGCTGCGCAACGCCAAGGACTACGTGGCCAGCTACGACTACAAGCAGGACCAGAGCGTGAGCGCCAACGGCGCCCCCAGCTTCCGTACCCTGCTGGTGGCCCGCTTCCGCGAGGACGACGTGGATTCGCTGGTGTCGGCGCTGGGCCTGCCACTGTGGCCGCAGCCGCGACCGAAGCCGGTGCTGTGGCTGGCCGTCGACGATGGCAGCGGCCCGCGCCTGGTCAGCGTGCAGCAGGCCAACGCCGCTCGGCCGTTGCTGAACCGCGCCATCGAGCGTGGCTACAAGCTGGGGCTGCCCACTGGGGGGGCTGCCGAACAGGCGCTGGCCGGGGCCATCTGGCGCCAGGACAGTGCCGCCGTGGCCCGTGCCTCCTCGCGCTACTCGCCGCCGATGCAGCTGATCGGCAAGCTGTACCGGGCCAATGGCGGCTGGCAGGCGGATTGGGTGTTCGTCGACAACGGCCGCGAACTGAACAAGTGGACCAGCAAGGACGCCAACGCCATGCGTGCGATGGCCGCCGGTGCCGACGGCGCCGCCGATGCGCTGGTCAAGCGCTATGCCAAGGCGGGCGCCGCCGTCGGCCAGGCCGGGACCTACCGTGTGGTGGTCACCGGCATCAACAGTGCCGACGACTACCTGCGGCTGGCTGCCGGCCTACGCGAGGTACCGGTGGTGCGCAACGTCACCCCGCTGCACGCTTCGGCCGGCCAGCTGGAGCTGAGCCTGGAGATGACCACCGGCCTGGCAGGCTTCAACCGCATGCTGGGCGACAACGGCGTACTGGTGCCGAGCGCACCGCTGCCTGCCCTGCCGACGCCAATCGATGACACCACCGGGGCTCCGGTGGCCCCGCCGGTCAGCAACGAGTACCGCCTGCGATGACTCTGACCCCGGAAGCGGAAATCGCGCAGTTCCTGCGTCGCCTGAAGTACATCCTGTTCGCCGGCCTGATCGGCTGGGTGGTATGGCTGCTGGCGCCGATCCTGACCCCGTTCGTGCTGGCGCTGGCGCTGGCCTGGCTGGGTGACCCGCTGGTGGACCGCATCGAGGCCACCGGCCGCTCGCGCATGACCGGCGTGGTGCTGGTGTTCGCGGCGATGGTGCTGGTGATCGTGGCGCTGCTGCTGGTGCTGGTGCCGATGATCGAGCGCCAGATCACCACCCTGATCGCGGTCGCGCCGCAGGCACAGGCGTGGCTGATGGAAAAGGGCATTCCCTGGTTCGAGCAGAAGACCGGCCTGGAAGTGATGCAGTGGCTGGACCCGGACCGCCTGATCGAATGGGTGCGCAGCCACTGGCAGCAGGCCGGCGGCTTCGCCACCACGTTCATGGGCTACGTCTCGCGCTCGGGCTTTGCGATGGTGACCTGGGTGGTCAACATCCTGCTGCTGCCGATCCTGGCGTTCTACTTCCTGCGCGACTGGGACAAGCTGGTCGAGCGGGTCGCGTCGGTGATTCCGCGCAACCAGATCGGCACCATCAGCGCGCTGGCGCGTGAATCCAACGAGGTGCTGGGCGCGTTCATCCGCGGCCAGTTCCTGGTGATGCTGGCGCTGGGCGTGATCTATGCCGGTGGCCTGTCGCTGGTTGGCCTGAAGCTGGGCCTGCTGATCGGCCTGATTGCCGGCCTGATCAGCTTCATCCCTTACCTGGGCGCGACCACCGGCATCCTGATGGCGATCATCGCCGCACTGGTGCAGGCGCAGGGCTTTGACCTGAAGCTGCTGATCCTGGTCGGCGTGGTGTTCACCGTGGGCCAGCTGCTGGAAAGCTACGTACTGACCCCGCGCATCGTCGGCGACAAGATCGGCCTGCACCCGGTGGCGGTGATCTTCGCGGTGATGGCTGGTGGCCAGCTGTTCGGCTTCCTCGGCATGCTGCTGGCGCTGCCGGTGGCGGCGGTGACCAACGTGCTGCTGCGCTATGCACACCAGCGTTATCGCCAGAGCGAGCTGTACGTGGGCGAGAAGCCTTCGATCGTGCTTGATGGCGTGGTCGATGCCCCCCATATCATCATTCCGAACGACAAGGGCCCCGACCTGAAGTGATGGGTGTGCCGCAACTGCCGCTGGCCCTGCATTACCCGCGGGACCAGCGCCTCGAGACCTTCATCGGCGCGCCGGATGGCGCGCTGGCGCAGCTGCGCGCGATCGCGGTGGGTGCCAGCCACGACTGGGTCTACCTGGAAGGTGCGGCGGGCACGGGCAAGACCCACCAGGCGCTGGCGATGTGTTCCAGCGCCGAGCAGGCCGGGCGCCTGCCGACCTACGTGCCGCTGGCCAGTGCGGCCGGCCGCGTGCGTGCGGCGCTGGATGGGCTGGAGGTGCGCGAGCTGGTGGCGCTGGATGGCCTGGATGAGGTTGCCGGCCATCGCGAGGACGAGATTGCGCTGTTCGATTTCCACAACCGCGCACGCGCCGCGGGGGTGACCGTGTTGTACACGGCGCAGAAGGCGCCGGAAGAACTGGGCCTGTTGCTGCCGGACCTGCGTTCGCGGCTGGGCCAGTGCGTGCGCGTGCTGTTGCAGCCGCTGGACGAAGAGGGCCGTGCGGCGGTGCTGCGCGAGCGTGCGCTGCGCCGTGGGCTGGCGATCGACGAGGCGGCCATCGAGTGGCTGTTGTCGCACACCGGGCGCGAGCTGGGTGGGTTGATCACGCTGCTGGACTGGCTGGACCGCGAGTCGCTGGCGGCGAAGCGGCGGATCACCGTGCCGTTCCTGCGCCAGGTGCTGGAAGAAGGCCGGCCTCGTTACTGAGGGTGGGGTTTGTTTGCAGGGCTGCGCCCTGCACCCGCCGAAGCCGAAGCCGAGGCAACGTCAACGTCAAAGGCTGGCTTCCTGAGGGGAGGCGGGGTGGCTCAGGTTGCGGGGGACGGCGCAAGTACGTCCATGTAGCCTCGATCGCGCCATCCATGGCGCTCACGCCCCCGCAACCTGAGCCACCCCGCCTTCGACAGGTTCCCGCAGCTGTTGGTGGGTGTCGACCTTGGTCGACACCTGAGCAAGCGCAGCGAAGCGACCCGCTTCTGCTTTTCTTTCTTTCTTCCGTGGCTGGACGCCCACGGAAACTGTCAGAGGCCGGGCGGGGTGGGTTCGCGGGGGGGGCCGCGGCATGGATGCCGCGGCCAAGCCCCCAGGGACGGGTTCACGGCGTCCCCCGCGGGACCACCCCGCCCGGCCAAGCAAGGCTTCTGCTCTCAAAACGTCCAGCCACGAGGGGCTCAGCCGTTCGCCGCCAACTCAACATCCAGCGCGCGCAGGCGATCCACGGTACCCACATCGGTCCAACGCCCGCGATGGTGCTGCCCCGTCATCAACCCCTGCGCCATGAAATGCTTCTGCAGCGGCACCACCGAGAACTTCGGCGGCACCCGCTCGCTGCCCGGCGCATCACCGATCACCGCGCGCCAATCGGCCACGACGGAAGGGCGATAGACGCCGATGCCGGCATAAGTCAGGCACGGGCCCTCGCGGTCGTGATGCAGCACGCCTTGCGAGTCCAGCCGGTAGTCGCCGTCGGGGTGCTGCACCGGATTGTCGACCAGCACCAGGTGCGCCTGGCCCTGTGGCTCTCGTGGCAGCGTGGCGAAATCGAAATCAGTCCAGATGTCGCCGTTCACCACCAGGAACGGGGCGTCGCCCAGCACCGGCAGTGCGTTGAGGATGCCGCCGCCGGTTTCCAGCGGGGTCTCGCCTTCGTGCACGAAGTGCAACTGCAGGCCCCACTGGCTGCCATCGCCCAGCGTGGTCGGGAACTGCTCGGCCAGCCACGCGGTATTGACCACCACCTCGCGCACGCCGAGTGCGGCGAGGCGTTCCAGGTGCCAGGCGATCAGCGGCTTACCGGCCACTTCCAGCAACGGCTTGGGCGTGTGCAGGGTCAGCGGGCGCATGCGCTCGCCGAGGCCGGCAGCAAAGACAAGTGCTTTCATCGGGCCACGCGCATCGGTGCGGCCAGCTCGGCCAGCGCCGGCTTGATGCGGTCGTCCAGCAACTGCTGCAGCGGCGCCAGTTCGCGATAGCGTGGCAGCACTTCATCCAGATAGGTGATGAAGCGCGGCGCGTCGTCGAGGTAATGGCCCTTGTTGTCGCGGTAGCGCAGGCGGCAGAACAGGCCGAGGATCTTCACGTGGCGCTGGATGCCCATCCAGTCGGCATCGCGCAGGAAGGTGGCGCGGTCGGGCACCGGCAGGCCGGCACCGCACGCACGCTCGTGGTACTGCGCCAGCCACTCGTCCACGCGCTGCAGCGGCCAGCTCAGGAAGGCGTCCTTGAAAAGGCTTACCGCGTCGTAGGCGATCGGACCGCGCACCAGGTCCTGGAAGTCCAGTACCGCTGGGCCGTCGTCGACTGGCATCAGGTTGCGCGGCATGTAGTCGCGGTGGGTCATCAGCTGGGCCTGGCCCAGCGCGTTGTCCATCAGGCGGCGGTGCACCAGCTGCAGCCCTTCAATCTCGCCGCAGTCCAGTTCCAGGTTCAGGTGGCGCTGCAGGAACCATTCGTCGAACAGGCCGGCATCGCGCTGCAGCAGCGCTTCGCCGAACTGGCCGAAGTCGGCCGGCACCGGGATCGCCTGCAGGCGCAGCAGCTGTTCGATCGAACGGTCGAACCATTCATCGGCATTGCGCTCGTCGAGGATCTTCGCCAGGGTCGGGCCGCCGAGGTCTTCCAGCAGCAGGAAGCCGGCCTCCAGATCCTGGGCGAGCAGCATGGGCACGCGCAGGCCGTTGTCGTGCAGCAGGCCGCGCATGCGCAGCCACGGCCGCGGATCTTCCAGCCCCGGCGGGGCGTCCATCACGATGTGGCTGCCGCGCGTGCTGGTGGTGCGCCAGTAGCTGCGCATGCCGGCATCGACCGAGGCGCGTTCGACCACTGCATTGGCATCTTCGAGCTGGGTACGGGCCCACTGCAGGCGCTGCGCGCTGCGCTGGGGATCGGAGGCGGGTTCGGTCATGCAGGCATATCCGGGCGCGCCGGGCGCGCCAACGTCGGGAACAGGAAGGGAAGGGGATGCGGGCTCAGCGGCGGCCGCTGAACAGGCGCAGGACGGCCAGCACGGCCACCGCGCCCACCACCGCACCGAGGAAACCGGCCGGTTCGCCGGGGGCGTACCAGCCCATGTACTGGCCGAACCAACCGGCCAGCAGCGCGCCAAGGATGCCCAGCACGATGGTCAACAGGCAGCCCATGCGGTTGTTGCCGGGCATGAAGAAGCGCCCGAGCAGGCCGACGAAGAAGCCCACCAGCAGGATGTACAGCCAGCTGCTGCTGCCGAACAGACCATTCATGCGCGCGGATTCCGCTTGAGTGTGGACGCAGCCTAGCAAGGCCAGGCTGCGTCCGTCACGGGTGCCGGATCAGCAGCAGCCGTGGTCGCCGTGGCGGGTGCCGCTATCGGCGGCCACCGGCGAACCGCTGGTCTCGCCGCGCAGGCTGGCGGCGTAATGCTCGCTGATCACCTTGGATACGCAGGCGGTGACCTTCTTGCCCATCGGGATGTGCAGGAATTCGTTCGGGCCGTGCGCGTTGGAGTGCGGGCCGAGCACGCCGGTGATCATGAACTGCGCACCCGGGAACTTCTCGCCGAGCATGCCCATGAACGGGATCGAGCCGCCCTCGCCCATGTACATCGCCGGCTTGCCGAAGAAGGCCTGGCTGGCGTCGTCGATGGCCTGGGTCAGCCACGGCGCCATGGCCGGGGCGTTCCAGCCGGTGGAGGCCTTTTCAAGGTCCAGGGTGACCTGTGCGCCGTTCGGCGGGTCGCGCAGCAGCGCTTCCTTCAGCAGCTCGCCGCAGGTCTTGCCATCGGCGGTCGGCGGCAGGCGCAGCGACAGCTTCACCGAGGTCTGCGGGCGCAGCACGTTGCCGGCCGATTCCAGCGGCGGCATGCCGCCGACGCCGGTGACCGACAGCGCCGGGCGCCAGGTGCGGTTGAGCACCAGCTCGGTCAGGTCCTCGTTCATCGGGCGCAGGCCGTCGACCATCGGGAACTTCTCGAAGATCTCGGTATCGACCACTTCGGCGGCACGCTTGGCCTGCTCCTGGCGCTCGGCCGGGATCTCGACGTTCATGCCCTCGATCAGGATACGGCCGGTATCCTGGTCCTCGATGCGCGAAAGGATCTGGCGCAGCAGGCGGAAGCTGGATGGGATCACGCCGGAGGCATCGCCGGAATGCACGCCTTCGTTGAGCACCTTCACGGTGAAATTGCCGCCGGTCAGGCCGCGCAGCGAGGTGGTGCACCACAGCTGGTCGTAGTTGGCACAGCCCGAATCCAGGCAGACCACCAGCGAGGGCTTGCCGATGCGGTCGGCCAGGTGGTCGACGTAGGCCGGCAGATCGTAGCTGCCCGATTCTTCGCAGGCTTCGATCAGCACCACGCAACGCGCGTGCGGCAGGCCCTGGGCCTGCAGCGCCAGCACGGCGGCCAGCGAGCCGAAGATGGCGTAGCCGTCATCGGCGCCACCGCGGCCGTACAGCTTGTCACCGCGCAGCACCGGGGTCCACGGGCCGAGGTCGTCGTCCCAGCCGGTCATTTCCGGCTGCTTGTCCAGGTGGCCATAGAGCAGGATGGTGTCGTCGCCGGTTTCGGCGCCGGTGGCCGGAATTTCCAGGAAGATCAGCGGGGTACGGCCTTCCAGGCGCACCACTTCAACCTTCAGGCCCGGCAGCTGCTGGGCCTTGGCCCAGTTCTCCATCAGGGTGACTGCCTGTTCCATGTAGCCGTTCTGCACCCAATTGGCGTCGAACATCGGCGACTTGTTGGGAATGCGGATGTAGTCGACCAACTGCGGGACGATCTCGCTGTCCCACTTGTCATTGACGAATTGGCCGAGCTTGGCGCTGTCCATCTGAAACTCCGGTTGCATGGGCTGTGATCGCGCCATTCTACGCCTGTGCCGGGGTAGGGTTTTTCCTACATCACGTCGGGTATTTGGCTGGCTTACGGAAATACGGGAAACCGATAGGCTGTGCACATGTGGTGACGGACACTGTTCCTGCCGACGGGATTGCCGGTCGGGACGGCCAGAATCACAAGGAGATACACGTTGTGCCTTGGTTTGTCGTGTTGAGGGTGCTGGTACTGGTAGTGGGGATCGCTGGGGCGCATGCCGCCGAACCGATCGACATCAACCGCGCCGATGCCCAGGCGCTGCAGCAGGGATTGACGATGGTCGGAGCCGCCAAGGCCGAGGCGATCGTCGAGCACCGGCGCAGACACGGCCCGTTTCATCGCGTCGAGGACCTGACGCAGGTGAAGGGAATAGGGAATGCAATCGTCGAACGGAATCGACAGCGGATCACCGTAGGCAACAGGTTGTTGCCGGCGGATCCGGTACCCGGATCGGTACCGGTGCGAACCGTACCCAGGCGCTGACAGCAGGAATCGTCGGAACCGGCAGGAAGCTGGTTCACCGGACACAGGCAGGACGCCTGTGCCCACCGACCGCCGCAGGACGCGGCACCAATCACCAGGATGGTGGCATCACAGACCTGTGGAAGGGGCTGAGATACAAACAGGACCGACGCGGCCGCGTGCAGGATGCAACGCTACCCCCAGAGCGCAGGATGCGAGGGGGCGGCAGCAGGCCGACAGGGACGTAACGATTGCCCGGTACGACACATGGCTGTGTCGCCGGGCAGTTTCATTTCCGGCGCCCGGTTTTGCCGCGGCCACCACGGGGCGATGGTGTACGGTGGCCGCTCCGCATGGAAAGGACACCCGCTGGATGTTTCCGCATCGCCCCACGACCCTGATGCTCGCCCTTGCACTGGCCCTGCCGCTGCTGGCCCAGGCCGCTGCACCGACGCCGGCCGCCAAACCCGCGGCTGCCGCTGCGGCCACCCCCGAGGTACGCGGGCCGACCGACCTGAAGCCGGGCGAATACCTGTGGCATCCGGAAATCTCGCCGACCGGCCCGATCGTGCTGGTGGTCAGCCTCGATGAGCAGCGCGCCTATGTGTACCGCAACGGCATCGCCATCGGCCTGACCACGATCAGCTCGGGCAAGGCCGGGCACGAAACACCAACCGGTGTGTTCACCATCCTGCAGAAGGACAAGGACCACAAGTCCAACCTCTACAACAGCGCGCCGATGCCGTACATGCAGCGGCTGACCTGGGACGGCATCGCCCTGCATGGCGGCAGCCTGCCCGGGCATCCGGCCTCGCATGGCTGCGTGCGCCTGCCGCAGGCCTTCGCGCAGAAGCTGTTCAGCGAAACCCAGCGCGGCGATACCGTGGTCGTGGCCGATGCCAAGAGCTCGCCGATGACTCTGGCCTATCCGTCGGTGCTGGCGCCGGTCAACGCACGTGGCCAGGCCTTGCCGGAGACCGAGGGCGGCGCGCCGGCGCAGGCCTGGTGGGATGACAGCGCGGCCCCGGCCGGGCAGGTCGGCATCCTGGTCAGCCTGCACGACCAGCGCCTGTACGTGCTGCGCGATGGCGTGATGATCGGCGAGTCGCCGTTGAAGGCCGACGCGCTGCCGGCGTTCCAGGGCACCACCCTGTTCGTGATGGGGCAGGGTTACAGTGATACCCCCAGCCCGCTGGACGCGAACCAGCGCCTGCACCAGTGGACGGCCTACCCGCTGCTGGGCCAGGACCGTGCCCAGGCCACGCCGGACCTGCTGGCCACGCCCTCGCTGCCGATGGCGCTGCCGACCGATTTCGCTCGCCAGCTGTACCAGGTGCTGGTGCCGGGCACGACCCTGCTGGTCACCTCGCTGCCGGCGGTCCGCCCAAGCCCGGCTGAATCCGGAATGCAGCCGGTCTTGGAATCCGAGCCGCCAGGGTCCACCCTCAAGGGCAACTGAGTCCCCTCGTTGTGCCCATGACTGCATCCCGCCTGTGCCGGCTGGCCGCGTTCGGCCTGCTGGCGACCTCGGCCAGCGCCCCGGCGCTGGCACAGACGCCCGCCCTCGCCACCTCTGCCGATGATCTGGCTGCCCTGCTGTCGCGCAGTGCGCCCAAGGCCGACCGCCACGTGCTGCAGCTGGCGGCGCACGCCATGCGCTGTGCGTTGCAGCGGCCGGAACTGGGCATCAATGGTGATCGCCTCAGCGTGATCGATTACTCGCGCCCGTCCACCGAGCCGCGGCTGTGGGTGTTCGACCTGGCCCATCAGCGCCTGTTGTTCGAAGAATGGGTGGCGCATGGCCGCAACAGCGGCGAGAACCGCACCGAGCACTTCTCCAACCGCGACGGCAGTTTCATGTCCAGTCTCGGCGCGTTCACCGCGCAGGAGACCTACATGGGCGGCAATGGATATTCGCTGCGCCTGGCCGGTCTGGAACCGGGCTTCAATGACCGCGCGCGTGACCGAGCGATCGTCATCCATGGTGCGCCGTACGTGAACCCGGCTACCGCGCAGCTGCAGGGGCGGCTGGGACGCAGCCTGGGTTGCCCGGCGGTGCGGCTGTCGGTGGCCAAGCCGCTGATCGATGCGTTGCGTGGTGGCACGATGGTGTTTGCTTACTACCCCGACCAGGATTGGCTGAAGCACTCGCAGCTGCTGGCCGGCGGGTGCGGTGGCCAGGGCACGCTCGCCACGCGGTGATGCACGACGGCGCGCGGCATGATGCAATGCGTGGATGAACATCGACTCCCTGCTGCACACTCCGAGCCAGGTCATTTCCAGCCTGGACTATCGCCGCGAACGCTGGCGGAATGGACTTGGCTGGACCCGCGAGATCCTGCGCCTGCCTGCGGAGGGCGATGACTGGGCGCTGCGCCTGTCGGTGGCCGAGATCGAGCAGGACGCCGCGTTCTCCGCCTTCCCCGGCGTGGAGCGCGAGCTGGTGCTGCTGCAGGGCAATGGCGTGCGCCTGCGCTTCGACGATGGCCGCGTTGCCGAGGTGCTGCCGCCGCATGGACGGGTGCGCTTTGCCGGCGAGGAAACCCTGCACGGTGAACTGGTCGATGGCACCACCCACGACTTCAACCTGATGTGGAAGCGCGAGCTGCTGCAGGCCGAACTGCTGCACCGGCCACTGGTGGGCGCGATGTTCTTCTTCTGCGAACCGGGCGTGGCCTGGGCGCTGCATCTGCTGTCCGGTCAGGCGGAGTTCGGTGCCGACAGCGGCCTGCCCGCGCTACGGGCCGGCGATACCGCGTGGTTGGCGGCCGGCGAGCGTCAGCGGCACGCGTTGCAGGGCGGTGGCGAGTTGTTGGCGATACGGGTGGCGAGCGCCGGGTAGCGCCGGACCATGCCCGGCGTCATGGTGCGAACCAAGGTTCGCACCCACCAGAGAGCATTTGTGGTTGGGGTCAGAGCCCTTTCCTGCGGAAAGGGATCCGACCCCGAGGGTTCGTTCAATACACATCGCGCCGGTAGCGACCGGCCAGCAGCAGCGCTTCCTTGCCCGAAATACCCAGCACCTGCTCGATCACCGCATCCACCGCCGGGGCCATGCCCTGCAGGCTGCCGCAGACCAGGATCGTGGCGCCTTCATCCACCCACTGCCGCAGCGTTGCCGCTTCGGCCAGCAGCCGGTCCTGCACATAGCGATGCGCGCCGCCGTCGCGGCTGAACACGGCATCCAACCGCGCCAGTGAGCCGTCGGCCAGCATTGCCTGCAGTTCTTCACCGAAGTGGAAGTCATGCGCGGCGGTGCGCTCACCGAACAGCAGCCAGGTCCGTCGTGCGCCACTGCGGATACGTTCGTGCAGATGCGCGCGCAGGCCGGCAATGCCGGTGCCGTTGCCGATCAACAGCAGCGGCACGTTGGCGGCCACGCCATGGAAGTTGTCGTTGCGACGCAGCCGCAGCTGCACCGGTTCGCCGATGGCCGCGTGGTCGCACAGCCAGCCGCTGCCGATGCCAGGCGTGCCGTCCGCGCGCAGCTGTCGGCGCAGCAGCAGCTCGACCGCACCGTCGGCCATCACCGAGGCGATCGAGTACTCGCGATGGGGCAGCGGTTGCAGGGTCGCCAGCAATGCGGGCAGATCACCTGGGGGAACCAATGAGGGCAGGTGCGAGCGCGCGACGCGTGCCAGCAACGTCTGCCCATCATCCAGCACGGTATCCGCATCGAAGCGTTGCGCGTCCAGCCACGCGCGCGCGATGTGGCGGGCGTGTTGTGGCCCGATCTCGGCGATGTCACCGGCCTGCCACTGCGCATCTGCATCGGCCGGAGGCTGCAGGCGCAGCCAATACACGGGGCCGCCGGGGCTGCCCGGATTCAGATGCTCACGTTGCAGCAGCGTCCACGGCTGGTACTCGGCCGGGCTCCAGTCGGGCAGTTCACTGGCGCCGCCGGCAAGTTGTCCCAGCAACTGCTGCCAATGGCGCAGTGCCGCCGGATCGGCGTTGTCGACTTCGATCGCGTCGAACAGCGGATGCGCGCCGTGCTGGCGCAGCCAAGTGTCCAGCTGGTGGCCGAATCCGCAGAAGTGGCCATAGCTGCGGTCGCCCAGCGCGAGCACGCCGTAGTGCAGGTGCTGCAGCGAAGGCGGCGCGGCCATCACCCCGCGCAGGAACGGCAGGGCATGATCGGGTGGGTCGCCTTCGCCAGTGGTGCTGGCGATGAACAATGCACGCTGGCTACCGGCCAGCAAGGTGGCGTCGACCTCATGCAGGCCTCGCACGCGCACCGGCACGCCGGCACCACGCAATGCCTCGGCACTGCGTTCGGCCAGTTCGCGGGCGAAGCCCGTCTGGCTGGACCAGACCAGCAGGATCGGTGCGACGTCGGCAGAGGCAGCATCGTCGCGCGGTCGCCCACGCCACCACAGTGCGGCACAGGCCAGCGCATACAACGCGGTGGCGATGATCGCGACCTGCGTTTGCCGTGCAGGTGGCGCGCCCTGCCACCAGGCTTCGCTGAGGTGCAGGCGCAACAGCGCCCAGGCGATCAGCGCCAGCAGGATCAGTACAAGCGCGTTGCCGAGCAGCGCGCGCGACGGCCGTGCGCTCATGCGTCCTGCTCGTCGAGCAGGCGCTGGAAGGCGCTGCTGAGAAATTCGTGCGGGCCATCCGCTGCGCGATGCAGGTAGCGTGCGGCCAGTCCTTCGCGTTCGGCCAGCGCCATGCCGTGCTCGCGGCCTAGTACGGTCAGTGCGGTGGCCCAGGCATCAGCATGCATCGCGTCGTCGGCGACCACCGTCACTGCCGCTGCAACCTGGCGCACCGGTCTGCCAGAGCGCGGGTCCAGGCTGTGACTGTAAGCCTCGCCATCGGCCTGGTACTGGTGCCAGCGATCACCGGAGGTGGCCACCGCCTTGTCCTCCAGCGCCAGCACCCGCGGTGGTGTTTCGGTGTGCGCGTCTTCTTCCGGTGCGGATTCCACCAGTACGCGCCAGGGGTGGCCGTCGGGCTTGCGGCCGTAGCCGGCCAGTTCGCCACCGACCTCGATCAGTGCAGCAGCGATGCCCTGATCGCGCAGCCAGGCGGCCACGTGATCGACGCCGAAGCCCTTGGCGATCGCAGAGAGATCCAGTTCCAGTCCACCCGGTTGCAGCAGCGCATCGTCCTGCCACTGCAGGTGCTGCCAACCGCAGCGATCACGCGTGGCCTGCAGGGTAGCGTCGTTGGGCTGGCGGCGTTCGCCAGCATGTGCACCGAAACCCCACAGTGCCACCAACGGGCCGACGGTGGGATCGAATGCACCATCGCTGGCGGCGGCGATGGCCTGTGCGCAGGCCAGCACCTGGCGGGTCTCAGCCGGCAGCACGCACCATTGGCCAGCGTTGGCGCGGTTGTAGCGGCTCAGGTCCGAGCCGGGCTCCCAGGTGCTCATCTGCGCGACCACCTCGTCCAGCCGCGCCTGGATGCCGGCATGCAGCGGGTGCAGGTCGCGCTGGCGCGGCGCGACCAGCGACACGCTCCAGGTGGTGCCCATGGTGGTGCCACCGAGGCGGGCGATGTCGAGCTGGGGATCGGTCATGGTGGTGTGCTGCAGATGCGATGCCGGGGCTGCCCGGCATCGCGTTCCACGTCATTACTGCGGCAGCACTTCCAGCGTGGCCACGTAGCTCAGGCGGCGCTTGGCGGCTTGCTTCACCGAGGTCTTGTTGTCCTCGGTGCCGGTTTCCAGCCAGTACATGCCAGCTTCCGGCCAGGTCACCTTGATCTCGCCCTTGGCATCGCTGGTGACCTTCAGTTCGTCCTGCGCGTTGCGGTAGCGGGTGGCGCCACGCACGATCTCGAATTCCAGGCCGGCGGCCGGCTTGCCGTCGACCAGCACGCGGAAGGTGGCTTCCTCGCCGGCGAACAGGTCGTTCGGGTGGCCGACGGCGACCAGCTCGATGCCACGGTTGGTGGGCTTCAGCGCGGTGTCGTTCGGCGCACCGTTGGTGACGAAGGTCTCCACGCGGCCCACCGACTGGCTCACTTCCAGCTTCTTTGCGTCCTTGGGCAGTTCGCCGAAGGTGGCGGCGGTACCGCGCCAGCGCTTGCGCTCGCCGTTCTGTTCGTAGGTGGCGAACAGGCCGTCGTTGACTGAGGCGATGCGGTAGGTGCCCGCCTGCTTCAGTTCGAGGTCGAACACGCTGCGGTACTTGCCGGTGGCCGCGTTCTGCGGCTGCACGGTGCTGCCGTCCGGCGCGGTGATCACCACCGACTCCAGGCGCAGCGGCACGTGGTTGAAGTAGAACAGGTCGTTGGAGACCGCACCGTCGACAGTGATCCACGGCGCGCTGCCGGCGATCACGGTCTGCGAGGGCAGCAGCCAGGCCTTGTGGGCCAGGGCGGAGAAGGGAAGGGCAGCGGCCAGGGCGGCGGCGAGGACGAGCGTGCGCTTCATGCGGAGGACTCCAGTTGGAAGGGGTCGGATCCCTTTCCAACGGAGAGGGCTCTGATCCCGGGGATGTGGCGATGGGGTCAGAGCCCTTCCTGTGGAAGGGATCTGACCCCGGAACAAACGGTCAGGGTTTGACGGCGAGGGTGACCTGGCCCAGTTCGGTGGCGCCCTGCGCCTTGCCGTTCTGTGCGGCGGTGGCCGGCCAGGTGAAGGGAATCTTCAGCAGTTCACGGCCGCCGACTTCGCGCACCGCTTCCACCACCAGGGTGTAGTTGCCCGGGGCCAGCTGCTTCAGCGCCGGCTGCCTGTCGTTGAACGACAGCGCGTGCTTGCCGGCCGGGCGGGTCGGGCCGGTCACGCCGTCCACCGGCACCTGCAGGGTGCGGCCGCTCTTGCGCCACCACTGGCGCAGGTCGGGCAGCCACTTGGTGCCATGGCCTTCACTGTTGCTGGTCTGCTGGTACCAGACCGACAGGTTGGCCGCGACTTTCTGGTCGGCGCCTTCCAGCCACACGGCCACATACGGGCGGTGGTATTCGGCCACGTTGAGCTTGGGCACTTCGACGTTGATGTCGAGGGTGGTGGCATAGGCCGGCGAGGTGGCCAGCAGGCCGCTGAGGGCGATGGTGAGGGTGACGCGCATGGGGCGGCTCCGGAAACGAGGGAAAGTCAGTGGATCAGCAGCAGGGCGATCAGCAGCGGGATCATCAGACCGAGGCCGACCAGCGGCCAGGTCATGCGCCGCTGCCGCGCATGCAGGTGCAGCAGGAACAGGCCGGTGATGCAGAACACCAGGCAGGCCACGGCGAACACGTCCAGAAACCAGCCCCATGCCGGTCCGGCGTTGCGGCCCTTGTGCAGGTCGTTGAGGTAGGACACGACGCCGCGCGAGGTTGATTCGTACTCCACCGCGCCGGTCTCGCGATCGATGCTCAGCCAGGCGTCGCCGCCGGGGCGTGGCAGCGACAGATAGATCTCCTCGGCCGACCACTCGGCCGGGCGGCCGCCGATGGCGATGCCCAGCTGCGTGTCCAGCCATTGCCGGACAGGTCGCGGGATCGGCGCATTGCCGTCTTCGCGCGTGCCCAGCTGGCCGAGCAGATCGGCTGGCAGTTCCAGGTGCTGGTTCTGCACCTGGGGCTTGGCCTCGATCTTCGCCGCGTGGTTGAGGGTCAGGCCGGTCACCGCGAACAGCAGCATGCCGATCAGGCACACTGCCGAACTGATCCAGTGCCACTGGTGCAGCGTCCGCAGCCAGAAGCCACGGCTTTGTTGCTGCTGCACGGTGGAAGAGGCAGGACGGCTCACGGCACGGTTCGAGGCGGACGGGGACTGCCCATTACATCATTGGTGAGAATAGCTCGCAATTGCGTGTCGTTCTGTATCCCGGAGGCGGTAGATCCACGCCATGCGTGGATGAAGCGGTGCCGACCAAGGTCGGCACCCACCGAAGCAGGGAGGAGCGCGGTGATCAGAACTTCGCGTTCAACGAAATCCAGTAGCTGCGGCGCTGGTCCTTGGTCGCGTAGTCGTCCACGCAGTTGAACTCGCTCTGGCTGATCAGCAGGCACGACTGCGAGACGAAGTTCTTGTCGAACAGGTTGTTGACCCGCGCGTTCACCGTCAGCCATGGCGTGGCCTTCCAGCTGCCACCCAGGTGGAAGAGGGTGTAGTCCTCGTAGTAACGGGTCTGGCTGACGCCGTTGGCGTCGAGCAGGGTGTCGCGGTAGCGGTCGTAGCGGCCCTCGCCGATCAGCGACAGGCTGATGGCCTCGTTGAGCTGCCAGTTCAGGCTGGCATTGGCCATGTGCCTGGCCGGGGTGGTGCCGGTGATCGGCAGACCCTTCTGCGGGCCACTGGTCTGCTCGCTCCTGGTCCAGGTGTAGTTGCCGCGCAGCTGCAGGGTGTCGAGAAGGTCGATGTGGCCGGCCAGTTCGGCGCCGCGGGTCTCGGCCTTGTCGATGTTCACGCTCTGGGTGAAGGTGCTGTAGCCCAGCGCGGCCCAGCCCGGGCCGATGTCCACGCAGTAGCCGCTGCTGGCCGGCGCCACTTCGCAGTTCGGGAAGGTGCCACCGCTGGCGATCTTGTCCTCGAATTTGTTGAAGAAGCCGGTGACGTTGAAGCCCCAGCGCTGGCCTTCGAAGTACGCGGCCAGTTCGTAGTTGGTGCTGGTTTCAGGCTTCAGGTTCGGCGAACCCACCAGTGGCAGCACGCCCTGGCCACCGAAGCCGGTGATGCCCGGGAACAGCTGGTCCGGACGCGGGGTCTTGTAGCCGGTGCTGACGCCGCCCTTGAAGGTCCACGCATCGCTGGCGTTCCACACCAGGTAGCCGCGCGGGCTGAGATGGCTGCCGAAGATGTTGTGGTCGTCGTAGCGCAGGCCGAAGGTGGCAGTGAGGGCATCGGTCAGCGCCCAATTGTCCTCGGCGAACAGCGCCCACATGCGGTGCTTCTGCTTGGTGTTGCTGCGGTAGCCGGCGCCGTCCATGCCGAACACGCCGTCGATCATGTCGGTGTCGTTGTACTGGCCGCCGACAGCGAGCTTGTGCGCGCCGAAGTCCAGATCCAGCATCGTGTCGAGCACGTAGCCTTCCAGTTCCATGGTGCGCAGCGGACGCGGCAGGAACGCCTGCAGGCGCGCCATTTCGCTGGGATTGAGTGCGGTCAGCGCATTGCCACGGCCGGCCGCGCAGTTGTTGGCCGCGCCGGTGCGACGGCAGACGTCATTCCACAGCGTCTGCAGGTTGGCACGCTCGTCCAGGGTCAACGGCAGCGAGCGGCCGAGGTTGCTGCTCTTGCTGTGGGTCAGCGAGGTCTGCCAGGTGCCGAAGCTGTAGCGGCCCTGGTGGGTCAGCGACAGCTGGTCGCGCTCGTAGCGCTGGTAGGCGGTGTAGCCCACGCGCGGCTGCACCACGCGGCGGGTGACCGTGCCGCTGCCGTTCGGGTTCGGGATGACCGCATTGCCGACGCGCCATAGGCTGGCCAGGCTGTCCAGGGTGCCGGTCTGGCCTTCGCTGTTGTCGTACTTCTGCCGCGACACGTCGTAGTCCAGCCACAGCTCGTGGTCATCGTTGACGCGGAAGTCCAGGCGCACGCCGGTGTTCCAGTTGGTGTTGGCCACCGACTTGCCACCGCCACCGAAGCCGATGCTGCGCTCCCACAGCGTGCCGTCGGGCAGGGTCAGTGCATCCCATTCCGGATTCGATGCCTTGGCATCGTAGTAGCTGCCGCGCACTGCCAGGCTGAGGCGCTCCTTCAGCAGCGGGCCGCTGAGGTACAGGTCGGTGGTGCGTGCATCACCGAACTGGTCATCCTGCTGCACGGTGAAGCCCTGGGTCACGGCGCCGTGCCAGCTGTGCTGGTTGCGGCGGGTGATGATGTTGATGACGCCGCCCATCGCATCTGAGCCGTACAGCGTGGACATCGGGCCGCGCACCACTTCGATGCGTTCGATCGCGTCCAGCGGCGGCAGGTAGGCGAACTGGCCGCCGCCGAAGTTGTTCGGGTACAGCTGGCCGACATTGCTCTGGCGGCGGCCGTCGATCAGCACCAGGGTGTATTCGGACGGCAGGCCGCGCATCGAGATGGTGGCGCGGCCGTTCTTGTCGGTGGCCTCCAGGCCGACGTCGATGCCTTCGACGTCGCGCAGCGCATCGACCAGGTTGGTATACGGGCGCTTGCTCAGCTCCTCGCGGCTGACCACGCTGATGCTGGCCGGCGCATCGACCACCTTCTGTTCGAAGCCGGAGGCGGTGACCACCACCTTGTCCAGCGTCTGCGGGGCGCCGGCGATCTCTGCATGTGCGAAAGCAGGGGCCGCCATCGCCGCCAGCACGGCGCTGGTCAGCAGGGGGCGGGACAGGGACGAACGGACACGATGGCGCTGGGCCATGGCAGTTACCTCGAAAGATGCAGAGAGGTGCGATGCCGGGCGCGAAGGGCGCGGCATGCACGGGAAGCCCGGTCAGGGGCGGCAGGGATGAAGCAGGCAGCGGCGTGCGGGTGCGACCGCGCAGGCGGTCACGTCGGGCCGTGGATCAGGCGAGCGGCGGCGCCTGGCCGCGTTGCTGGCGACGCCCGGGCGCGTCGGCCCAAGGCGTGTCCGGAGCGGCCAGCGGCCAGTCCGGGCGCACGCCGGGCATGGCCGGCGTGGCGGGTACGAGTTCACGTTCGGTACGCAGCCACTGGCTGGCCAGCAGCAGCGGCGGACGTGCCTTCTCGGCCGCTTTCACCGGGGTGGAAGCACAGCGGCGCAGCTTGGCCGGGGCTTCTTCCTGCAACGGGCCTTCGCCGCCGCGTTCTTCCAGCGGTACCTGCACGGTCGCTGCTGTCGCCGGGTGCGGCAGCAGCGGCAGGGTGCCCAGCAGCAACGCCAGCATCGCCACCCACGCCAGCAGGCTGGCCAGCGCAGGACGCTGGCCGCGCATGGCGGCACCCATCTTGCGATGGATCAGTGGGCGAGGGCGAAGCGGGCGCAGCAAGCAAGGGTCCCCAGGTGGTTTGCCGGCAGCGGCCAGCATCAACGGGGCGTGATTGTAATGAGAGCCGTTAGCTGTTGCAAATGAGAATGATTGCCAAAATGTCGCAGGCCGGCCAGATGGGGCTCAGACTTCGCTCCAGCGCCGCAGCAGGTTGTGGTACACGCCGGTCAGCTGCAGCACCGCTTCGGTGTCGCCGCCAGTCTGCCGCAGGCGTTCGATCGAGCTGTCCATCTCCCACAGCAGGCGCCGCTGCACGTCGTCGCGGATCATGCTCTGCACCCAGAAGAACGAGGCCACGCGCGCACCTCGGGTCACCGGCCGCACTTGGTGCAGGCTGCTGGACGGATACACGATCAGGTCGCCAGCCGGCAGCTTCACTTCATGCTCGCCGTAGGTATCGCTGATGATCAGCTCGCCGCCCTCGTACTCGTCCGGATCGGACAGGAACAGGGTGCAGGAGATGTCCGAGCGCAGCTGCTCGCCGTTGGCCAGGTTCATCACCGCGCCATCGACATGGAAACCGTAGGTGCCTCCACCGCTGTAGCGGTTGAAGCGTGGCGGCAGGTACTTCAGTGGCAGCGCCGCGCTGAAGAACAGCGGGTGCCGGGCCAGCGCGACGAGGACGGTCTCGCCCAGCTCGCGGCGCAGCGGCGAGGCCTCGGGCAGCTGCTGGTTGTGCTTGGCCTGCGCACCCAGATGGCCAACCGTCTCGCGGCCATCGGTCCAGTCGGCGACGTCGAGGCGGCGGCGGAACTCGGCCACCTGCGCGGCGCTGAGGATGTCGGGGATGTGCAGCAGCATGCGGAACTCCTCAGTGGGACGGCGGTGCGACCAGGGCGCGCACCTGCGGATGCGGGGACGCTGCCAGCTCCGGCACGATGTGGGCCATGAACGCCGGGCTGCCGTGGGCCAGCGCCAGCCGCAGCCAGTGCACGGCCTGATCGACCTGGCCGGCCTGCAGCAGGATCGAGGCGTAGTTGGCCTGGCCGCGGAAATCGCCGGTCTCGGCGGCGCGCCGGTACCAGTCCAGCGCGGCCTGTGGATCGCGCTCGATCTCCAGGCCGTCCTCGAGATGGCGGGCCAGCAGGTTCATCGATTTGGCGTGGCCCAGGTGCGCGGCGCGCGTGTACAGCGCCAGCGCCTGCGCGCGGTCCAGCGGCACGCCGCGGCCGGTGGCCAGCAGGTTGGCCAGGTTGTACAGGCCCCAGTCCAGCCCGGTGTCGGCCGCGCGGCGGTACCAGACGGCCGCCAGCGCCGGGTCGGGCGCAGTGCCCTGGCCCAGCTCATGGCAGCGGCCGAGCATGTTCATCGCCATCGGCACGCCGTTGTTGGCGGCGGTTTCGTACCAGAGCAGCGCGGCAGAGGCATCCTGCGCGGTGCCTTTGCCTTCCATGTGCATCTGCGCGAGCAGCAGTTGTGCATCGACCTGGCCGGCCTGCGCGGCATCGCGGATGTGCACGAACGCGGCTGCCGGGTCGTGCTGCAGCAGTTCGGCCAGGGCGTCGCTGTCGATGGGGGTAAGGGTCGCCATGGGGTGAGTATCGCCGGAAACAAAAACGGCGGCAGGAGAGCCTGCCGCCGTGGTGGAGCGAAGTTACATCAGAACTTCACGTTCAGTGCCAGGGTGGCCGAGCGACCCGGGGCGATGCTCGCGTAGTGCGAGGCATAGGCCTTGGTGAAGTAGGTCTTGTCGGTCAGGTTCTGCACGTTCAGCTGCAGGCTGATGTTGTCCTGGATCGCGTAGCTGGCCATCGCATCGAAGCGGGTGTAGCTGGCGATCCACTTGGTGTTGGCGACATCACCGTACTGCTTGTCCGAGTAGAACGCGCCGGCGCCGATGGTCAGGCCGATCGGGAAGCGGTAGGTGGTCCACAGGTTGGCGCTGTGCTTGGCGGTGTTCGGGAACATGTTGCCGTTGTTCGGCGACGGTACGTAGATACCGCTCGGGCAGGTGCGGCCCGACACGGCGCAGACGAAGCCGTTGTCCTTCAGCTCCGAATCCAGGTAGGTGTAGCCGCCATACAGGCTCCAGGCGTCGGTCAGCTGGCCGTTGAAGCCCAGCTCGAAGCCGTTGATCTCCTTCTTGCCGGCGTTCTGGCTGGTACCGTTGTCGACGGTCACGCGTGCGTTGTTCATCACGGTGTGGAAGATCGCGGCGGTCAGGTTCAGGCGGTTGTCGAGCAGGTCCCACTTGGTGCCGAGTTCGAGGTTCCTGGTGTCCTGCGGCTTGAGGTCGGCCACCAGCCCGGTCAGGCCGTCGGAGCCATCGCCACCGTCCATACCCGGCGGGGTCGAGGAGGTGCCCCAGGACAGGTAGATGCTGCCGTTGGCCACCGGCTTGAACACTACGCCGGCCTGGTAGTTCACGAAATCGTTGTCGTTGCGCAGGCGGGTCGGCGCTGCGTTGAGCACCGGCGTGGTCAGCGTGGTGCTGTAATCGTCATAGCGCAGGCCGACGTTGAAGCTCCACTGTGCATTGAGCTCGATGGTGTCGAACAGGTAGGCGGACTTGGTCTTGGTGCGCTGTTCAACGTCCAGCGCCTTGTTGCTGCGGTAGACGATCTGACCGGCCGCCCACGGATCGTTCGGGTTCGGATTGTTGAAGTCGGTGCAGTTGAAGTTGGTGGCAGCGCCGGACACCCGGCACACCGAGCTGTTGGCCGCGAGAGGTTCCAGCGGATTGGCGGTGCCCGGCGTCATCTGATAGCTGCCGCGGGTCATCTTCTCGTCGCTGTACTCCACGCCCGCGCTGTAGCTGTGCTTGAGCGCGCCGGTCTGGAAGGCGCCGGTCAGGCCCAGCTGGTCGGCGAAGCTCTTGACGTCGACGGCGCGGCTGTTGGTGCGGCGCCACAGGGTGCCGTAGTTGTTCGGATTACCCTTGCTGTCGTCCGGCTGGGTCCACAGGTAGTCGTTGCTGGTGTTGCCCAGGCGCGCGATGTTGCGCAGCTTGTGGCCGCCGAAATCGTAGCTGGCGTCGAGGGTGCTGATATCGGCGCGGGTACGCTGGAAATCACGGTCGACCAGGCCGTAGTAGTTGTTGCGGTCCGGCACCATCGGGCGGCCGTCGCCGTTCTTGGCCACGTTCGGGCCGCTGGTGAACGGGTTGTTGTACGGGAAGCCGCCGGCATCGGGCAGGTCATCGCTCTGCATGTGGTAGTGGCTGGCGATCAGCTGCGCCGGGCCGTTCAGGCCGAACGCGATCGACGGTGCGATGCCCCAGCGGCTGACGTTGGCCGCATCACGACCGGCGATGTCCGACGCGTGCTTCATCAGGTTCAGGCGGGCGGCGACGCCATCGCCCAGCACATAGTTGGCGTCCACGGTGCCGCGCGCGTAGCTGTCGGTGCCGATGCCCATGCTGGCGCTGGTTTCGTTCTTCAGCTTCGGCGTCTTGCTTACCAGGTTCAGGCTGCCACCACCGGAATCACGGCCGCCGTAGGCCGAGCTCGGGCCCTTGACCACTTCCACCTGCTCCAGGTCGAAGATCTCGCGGGTCTGCGAGCCGACGTCACGCAGGCCGTCGACGAAGATGTTGCTCTGGGAGTCGAAGCCGCGGATGAAGGGGCGGTCGCCGGTCGGGTTGCCGCCTTCGCCGGCACCGAAGGTGATGCCCGGCACCATGCGCAGCGCATCCTGCAGGTTGGTCGCGCCGGTCTCGGCAATCAGCTTCTCCGAGACGATCGACACCGACTTCGGGGTGTCCAGCAGTTCGGCGGTGAACTTCGGCGAGGACGGATTGAACCAGCTGCCGCGCACCTGCACCTTGTCCAGGTCGGTGGCCTTGTTGGTGCCGGAGGCGGCGCCGTCGGCGGCCTGTGCGGCCAGCGGTGCGAAGCCGGCGGCCAGGGTGGCCGAGGCGAGCAGGGAAACGCGCGGGGCGTACTTGCGGGTCTTGATGTGGGTCATGGTCTGGGTGGCGGTGGCTTGGATCAGGAAAGGGCGCGGGCCGGCACGCAGGCGTGGCGGCAGGCAGGAGACGGGTGCTGTAGAGCCGAGCCGATGCTCGGCTTGCCCGAAACGCAATGAGGCGCACGGCAAAGGCCGCAGGGCGCCTCAGCTGGCGTGCGGTGCGGGCGGTGCGTGGCCGGGGTTCAACCGCAGTGCGGGATCGTGCAGCTGCCAGCGCAGGGCGTCGGAGCGCCACAGCGGGATGTGTGCGACAAGCGCGGCGCGCGGTGACGCCAGGCCGGTGCAGGGTGTACTGCCCTCGCCATCGAGCGGTGGCTCGGGGGCAGGGGCGGCGTGTTGCGGGCATTCGTCGGCCGGCGCTTCCGGCAGCGGCAGGGCCTGCAGCAGATCATCCGCGTGGGCCTGCCAGCCGTGTGCGGCCGGATCGCTGCCGCGCCCCTCGTGCAACGCCGACCAGCCCAGCAGCAGCGTCAGCAGCACGGCCACAAGCAGCGGCCACCCGTGGCGGGCGAGCTGGCACAGCGTGGCGGTGGGCGCGGGCGAAGCCATGGCGCAGGGGCGGAGTCGTTACGAAGATGTTACGTAGAATAACATCAACGATAATGATTCGCATGTACGGAATGTGGCCAGCCGCCGGGGTGTCCCCGAAACGCCTTGGGAAGGCCCTCAAGGCGCTTCCGTAGATCCGCCCCATGGGTGGTGCCCTGGGGCGGGCGCGCGGCCTCAATCGCGGTCGTCGCGGGTCCAGACCGCGTCGTGCTCCCGCTTCACCGGGAACTTGGGCACCGGGGTATAGGCCGGGGCGCACAGGGCGCGGCCATCGCGCACGTCGAAGCGCGCACCGTGCAGCACGCACTCCACACTGCCTTCGGTGGTGTCGAACTCACCCGAGGACAGCTCGAACTCTTCATGCGTGCACTGGTCTTCCAGTGCGTACAGCTCGCCGTCGAGGTTGAACACCACGATCGGGGTGCCGGTCACTTCGTCGAACACGCTCTTCATTTCACCCGGCAGCAGCTCGTTGCCGGCACAGACAAAGGTCCAGGCCTCGCTCACGCGGCGGCTCCGGCCAGCGGCTTTTCCAGGATCTCGAAGCGCAGGTCGTCGCGCTTGGGAATGCCGAAGCGTTCGTCGCCATACGGGAACGGCTTCTTGATGCCGGTGCGGCTGTAGCCGCGGCGCTCGTAGAAGGCAATCAGTTCGTCGCGCACGTCGATGACGGTCATCTGCATCACCGGCACGTTCCATTCGCGCGCGGCGTGCGCTTCGGCGGCATCCATCAGCTGCTTGCCGACGCCACCGCCCTGCTGGGCCGGGTCGACCGAGAACATGCCGAAGTAGCCCTTGCCGTCGACATCGGCGACGTGGGCGCAGGCCACCAGTTGGCCCTCGCGTTCGGCCAGCAGGATGGTGGAGCGCGGGCGGTCGAGGTCGCCCTGGATGCCTTCGGCGTCGATGCGGGCGCCATCCAGCAGGTCGGCTTCGGTGGTCCAGCCGACGCGGCTGGCGTCGCCACGGTAGGCCGAGGTGACCAGGGTGATCAGGGCGGGGATGTCGGCCGACGTCGCGGCGCGGAAGGTCAGGGTGCTCATGGGCACATTCTAGGTGGGGTGGGGGCGGGCGCAAATGGGGGCGCGGCGTGGGGTCAGATCCCTTTCGCCGGGCGAAAGGGCTCTGACCCCGGCGTCTACCGACCGAGCGGCAGGTCATGGACCGACTGGTACGGGCACGGAATCAGCAGATGCTCGGGGTCAGATCCCTTTGCGCAGCGATGGGTTCTGACCCCTATTCCCAGGAGACACCTATGCCAAGGCCACCACGCATCGATGCGCCCGGTTACCCGCAACATGTCGTTCAACGTGGCAACAATCGCCAGCCCGTGTTCTTCACCGATGGCGACCGCGTGGCCTACCTGCGCCTGCTGTGTCATCACGCAGGCCAGCAGCACTGCCGGGTCCACGCGTATGTGCTGATGGACAATCACGTTCATCTCCTGGCGACGCCTGATGTCTCCGGCGGGCTGTCGCGGATGATGCAGGCCGTAAGCCGGACCTACGTGCGGCGGGTGAATGATCGGCAGGGCCGCACGGGAACCCTGTGGGAGGGGCGTTTCCATTCCACGTTGGTGGATACGGATCGCTATCTGCTGGCTTGCCAGCGCTACATCGAGCTCAACCCTGTCCGTGCGGGGAGGGTGGCGCGTCCAGGGGACTATCGCTGGTCGAGCTATCGGGCGAATGCGCAGGGCAGGCCGAATGCGCTGCTCGAGCCGCATTCGGCATTCGAGCTGATTGCCCTGGATCTGGATGAACGGCGCAGGCGCTATGCGGAGTTCATCGAGGAGGGTATTCCTGCCGCGGATGTGGCGGCGATCCGGCGAGCATTGCAGTCGCAGCGACGACTGGCCGGTTCGCTAGCGGGGTCAGAGCCCTTTCGCGATGCGAAAGGGATCTGACCCCGGTGTGCCGGGTCACCCCAACAGCTTGCGCACCTTGGTCAGTGCGGTCATGAAGCGCTCGATCTCGGCGTGGGTGTTGTAGAACGCCAGCGAGGCGCGGCAGGTGGCTGCGACGCCGAAGTACTGCAGCAGCGGGTGCGCGCAGTGCTGGCCCGAGCGCACGGCCACGCCTTCCAGATCAAGCAGCGTGGCCAGGTCATGGGCATGCGCGCCGTCGATCAGGAACGAGACCACGGCGGCCTTTTCCGGCGCTTCGCCGATGATGCGCAGGCCATCGACGCGGCGCAGCTCTTCGGTGAAGTGCGCCAGCAGTTCGGCTTCGCGCGCTTCCACGTTGTCCTGGCCGAGCTGCTGAAGGTAGTCGGCGGCCACGCCCAGGCCAATGAAGCCGGCGATGTTCGGGGTGCCGGCTTCGAACTTGTGCGGGGCATCGTTGAACACGGTGCCGTCGAAGCTGACTTCCTTGATCATCTCGCCGCCACCGAGGAATGGCGGCATCGCGTCCAGGTGCTCGCGGCGTGCCCACAGCGCACCGGTGCCGGTCGGGCCACACATCTTGTGGCCGGTGATGGCGTAGAAGTCGCAGCCGATCGCGGCGACGTCGACCTTGCGGTGCGGCACCGCCTGCGAGCCGTCGACCACGGTGATGATGCCGCGCTTGCGCGCCTCACGGCAGATCTCGCGTACCGGGTTGACCGTGCCCAGCACGTTGGACACATGGGTGACCGCCAGCAGCTTGACCTCGGGGGTCATCGCCGCACGCAGCGCATCCAGGTCCAGCGCGCCATCGGGGGTGATCTCGGCCACGCGGATGGTGGCGCCGGTACGCTGTGCGACCAGCTGCCATGGCACGATGTTGGCGTGGTGCTCCATGCGCGAGACCAGGATCACGTCGCCGGCCTTCAGCCGCGGCAGCGCCCACGAATACGCCACAAGATTGATGGCGAAGGTGGTGCCGCTGCACAGCACCAGGTCGCTGGCACGCACGTTGAGGAAGCGCGCCAGCTTGTTGCGCGCGCCTTCGTAGGCGTCGGTGGCTTCGCTGCCCAGTGCATGCACCGCGCGGCTGACGTTGGCGTTGTAGCGGCGGTAGAACTCGTCCACCGCGCCGATCACCTGCACCGGCTTCTGGCCGGTGTTGGCATTGTCGAAATAGACCAGCGGCTTGCCGTGCACTTCGCGCATCAGCAGCGGGAAGTCGAGGCGGACGCGGTCCCAGTCGGGCGCGCCGTTGGGGGTTTCGATCGGGCGCGGGGTGGACAGGTTCATGCCACACCCGCCTCGGCCAGGGCCTTGTCCAGGCGGCGTGCCAGCTGTTCGCGCAGGGCTTCCGGCAGGATCTTCAGCGGTTCGTGGCAGAACGCGGCACTGAGCAGTGCCTGCGCCTGTGCCTGCGGCAGGCCGCGCGAGCGCAGGTAGAACAGCGCATTGGCATCGAGCTGGCCGACGGTCGCGCCGTGCGCGGCCTTCACTTCATCGGCGTCGATCACCAGCGTCGGCTGGGTATCGATCTCGGCGTCGGCCGACAGCAGCAGGTTCTTGTTGGACAGGTTCGCGTCGGTACCATCGGCGCCTTCGCGGATCTGGATGCCACCATGGAACACCACGCGGCTGCGGTTGGCGGCGACGCCGCGCCACAGCAGTTCGCAGCTGGTGTCGCGCGCGATGTGATCGATGCCCAGCCGGGTCTCGACGTGGCGGCGGCCATTGCCGAGCAGCACGCCGTTGGCGGTCAGCTGGGCGTTGTCGCCTTCCAGGCGTACGTTCAGTTCGTGGCGGCTGAGTGCGGCGCCCAGTTCCAGGTCGACGCGGTGGTACTGCGCGTCGCGGGCCAGCACCGCGTCGGTACGCAGGAAGCTGGTCTGGCGTGCGCTGCCGGTCTGCACGCGGGCGTGCTTGAGCACGGCATCGCGGGCGACATGGGCGTGCAGCACGGTGTTGTCCAGGTGGGCCGAATCGCCGACGCTGAAGCGGTGCTCGACCACGCCCAGGCTGGCGCCGGCACGCAGTTCGATCAGGTGGCTGTGGTGCCAGGCCAGATCGGTCTCGCCGGCGACGCTGGCGAATACCAGCTGCAGCGGCGCTTCGACCTGCACGCCTTCGTCCACGCGCAGCACCACGCCTTCATCGGCCAGTGCGGCGTTGAGGCGGGCGAAGATCTCCTCGCTGCGCTCGTAACGGCGGCCAAGGAAACGCACGGCGTCTTCGCCGGATGCCAGTGCGGCCGACAGCGGCTGCGCCTGCACGCCGGCCGGCAGGGCCTGCGCATCGCTCAGCGCGGCATCCAGGCGGCCATTGACGAACACCAGGCGCGGTGCCGGGATGTCCTCCAGCAGTGCGGCATCCAGTGCCGGCGGGGCCAGCGGTGCAGCTGCGAACGCACGGCGCTCCAGCTGGCGCAGCGAGGTGTACTTCCAGGCTTCGTTGCGTGCGGCCGGCAGGCCGTCGCGCAGGGCCGCGTCGAGCACTTCGCGGCGCGCATCGCTGCCACAGAAGGCCTGGGCCATGGAGTCGAGCAGGGCGCTCATCAGACCGCCGCCTCGCGCACCACGCGATCCTTCAGGAAATCGTAGCCGTGCGCTTCCAGTTCCAGGGCCAGTTCCGGACCGCCGGTCTTGACGATGCGGCCATCGGCCAGCACGTGCACCACGTCCGGCTTGATGTAGTCGAGCAGGCGCTGGTAGTGGGTGATGACCAGGAACGAACGGTCGGCCGCACGCAGTGCGTTGACGCCGTCGGCCACGCTCTTCAGCGCGTCGATGTCCAGGCCCGAATCGGTTTCGTCGAGGATCGCCAGCTTCGGCTCCAGCACGGCCAGCTGGAAGATCTCGTTGCGCTTCTTCTCGCCACCGGAGAAGCCTTCGTTGACGCCACGGTGCAGCAGTTCGTCCTTCAGGTGCAGCACGGCCAGCTTCTGCCGCACCAGCTTCAGGAACTGCATGGAATCGAGTTCTTCTTCACCACGCGCCTTGCGCTGTGCATTCAGTGCGGCGCGCAGGAAGTAGGTGTTGTTCACGCCCGGGATTTCCACCGGGTACTGGAAGGCCAGGAACAGGCCGGCGGCGGCGCGGGCTTCCGGGTCCTGGTCCAACAGGTCGGCGCCCTCGAACTGGACGCTGCCTTCGGTCACTTCATAGCCGTCACGGCCGGCCAGGACATTGCCCAGGGTGGACTTGCCGGCGCCGTTGGGGCCCATGATGGCGTGCACCTGGCCGGGCTTCACGTCCAGCGACAGGCCCTTGAGGATTTCCTTGTCGCCGATGCGGGCGTGGAGGTTTTCGATCTTCAGCATGGTATGAATCCAGTAGAGCCACGCCACGCGTGGCTGAAATATTCAGACGAAGGTGGTTGGCGTGTTAACCGACCGACCCTTCCAGCGAGACTTCCAGCAGCTTCTTGGCTTCCACCGCGAACTCCATCGGTAGTTCGCGGAACACCTGCTTGCAGAAGCCGTCGACGATCATCGACACCGCGTCTTCCTGGCTGATGCCACGGGCGCGGCAGTAGAACAGCTGGTCGTCGGAAATCTTCGAAGTGGTGGCCTCGTGCTCGACGGTGGCGCCCGGGTTCTTCACCTCGATGTAGGGGAAGGTATGGGCACCGCACTGCTTGCCGATCAGCAGCGAATCGCACTGGGTGTAGTTGCGTGCGCCATCGGCGTTGCGGTCGACCTTCACCAGGCCGCGGTAGGTGTTCTGGCCGCGGCCGGCACTGATGCCCTTGCTGACGATCTTGCTCTTGGTGCGCTTGCCGACGTGGATCATCTTGGTGCCGGTGTCGGCCTGCTGGCGGTGGTGGGTCAGCGCCACGGAATGGAATTCACCGACCGAATCGTCGCCCAGCAGCACGCAGGACGGGTACTTCCAGGTGATCGCCGAACCGGTCTCGACCTGGGTCCAGGTGACCTTGCTGCGCGCGCCACGGCATTCGGCACGCTTGGTGACGAAGTTGTAGATGCCGCCGACGCCGTTCTCGTCGCCCGGGTACCAGTTCTGCACGGTGGAATACTTGATCTCCGCGTCTTCCAGCGCGACCAGCTCGACCACCGCGGCGTGCAGCTGGTTCTCGTCGCGCATCGGCGCGGTGCAGCCTTCCAGATAGGAAACGTAGGCCTTGTCCTCGCACACGATCAGGGTGCGCTCGAACTGGCCGGTGTGGCCGGCGTTGATGCGGAAGTAGGTGCTCAGTTCCATCGGGCAGCGAACGCCCTTGGGGATGAACACGAAGCTGCCATCGGAGAACACCGCCGAGTTCAGCGCGGCGAAGTAGTTGTCGCCCACCGGCACCACGGTGCCCAGGTACTGGCGCACCAGCTCCGGGTGTTCCTTGATGGCCTCGGACATCGAGCAGAAGATGATGCCCTTCTCGGCCAGTTCCTTGCGGAACGTGGTGCCGACGGACACCGAGTCGAACACCGCATCCACCGCCACGCCGGCCAGCTTGGCACGCTCGTGCAGCGGCACGCCCAGCTTGTCGTAGGTGTCGAGCAGTTCCTTGGGCACGTCATCCAGCGAGGCGTACTTCGGGCCCTTCGGCGCGGAGTAGTAGCTCAGCGCCTGCAGGTCGATCGGGGCGATCTCCAGCTTGGCCCAGTCCGGCATCGGCATGGTCAGGAAGTGGCGGTAGGCGTCCAGGCGCCACTGCGTCATCCACTCCGGCTCTTCCTTCTTGGCCGACAGGGCACGGATGGTGTCCTCGTCCAGGCCCGGCGGCAGGGAGTCCGATTCGATCTCGGTGATGAAGCCGGCCGAATACTTGCGGCCGAGCTGCTCGTGGATCTCGCGGTTGGGGGTGTCGTCGTGGGCGACGTTTTCGATGGTTTCGGTGGCCATGGGGGGCTGCCTACGGATCAGGAGACGACGTCGACAGCGATGGTGCGGCGCTGTTCGTCATCGGCAAGGGGGAGAGGGGGCAGGATCTGCGCCAGGGTGACATCGCGCAGGGCCTCGGAGACCACGTCGTTGATCAGCCGCCAGCTGCTGCGCGCGCCGCACTTGGGCGCCATGCCGCACTGGTGGTGGTCGTGGCTGCATTCGGTCAGGGCCAGCGGCCCTTCCATCGCTTCGACCACTTCGAACAGCGAGATCTCGATGGCCGGGCGGGTCAGGCGGTAGCCGCCTCGGACACCGCGCAGGCCTTCGACCAGGCCGGCCTGGGCCAGTGGCTTGAGCACCTTGCTGACGGTGGGCGGCTCCAGGCCGGTGAATTCGGCCAGCTCGGTGGCACTGAGCACCTCGCCCGGACGGGCGGCAAGCACGGTCAGTACCACGGTGGCGTAATCGGTGAGCTTGGTGACACGCAACATGGGAATGCGAGCGGTTCTTAAAGCGGACTGAAATTGTACGCTTTTATTCGCCGGCATCCAACCCGGACATTCAGCCGGCGCTGGGACGGACCGGGACGACACACCGGGGCCATTGCCGGGGCGCCATGCTGCGCCAACGGGGTGATTTTCGCAATCACCCGGAATGGGCGAGAATCAACGTTCCTTTCGCTGCAGACCTCCCTTGCCGATGCCCAAGAAGATCCAAGCCCGCAAGTCCGCCATCCATGGCAACGGCGTGTTCGCCGTGGCCCCGATCAAGCAGGGCGAGCGCGTGATCCAGTACAAGGGCCTGTTGCGCAGCCACGGCGACGTTGATGCCGATGACAGCGGCGACGTCGAAAGTGGCCATACCTTCCTGTTCACCCTCAACGACGACTGGGTGATCGATGCCAACTACAAGGGCAATGACGCGCGCTGGATCAACCACAGCTGCGACCCGAACTGCGAGGCAGTGATCGAGGAAGACGAGGACGGTGACAGCCGAGGTGACAAGGTGTTCATCGAGGCGCTGCGTGACATCAAGGCCGGTGAGGAACTGACCTACAACTACGGCATCACCCTGGCCGAGCGCCACACCGCCAAGCTGAAGAAGATCTGGGAGTGCCGCTGCGGCTCACCCAAGTGCACTGGCACCATGCTGCAGCCCAAGCGCTGACCGGTACCGGGTAGTGCCGGCCGCTGGCCGGCAAGGCGCAATCCGGGTGCCGGCCAGCGGCCGGCGCCACCCGGAGGCTCTCCACCTGCCGTGCACGGCAGGGTCACCGCCGTGCAAGGGCCGTTCTTCCATTCTGTCGGCACCCCCAACCGGAGTGCACCCATGGCAGAACGATTGAAGGGCAAGCAGATTGCCATCCTTGCCACCCACGGCTTTGAACAGTCCGAACTGACCGAACCCAAGCGTCTGCTGGAAGCCGAAGGCGCGCGCGTCAGCGTCGTGTCGCCTGCAAAGGAGGCGACGATCAAGGGCTGGAAAGAGAAGAACTGGGGCGACGCCGTCGCGGTGGATATTCCGCTGGATGAGGCCGATCCGGCCAGCTTCGATGCGCTGGTGCTGCCGGGAGGGGTCATCAATCCGGACACGCTGCGTACCGACGAGGCTGTACTCGGCTTCGTCCGCGCAGTAGACGAGGCCGGCAAGCCTGTGGCGGCGATCTGCCATGGCCCGTGGCTGCTGATCAACAGTGGCCTCGCCGATGGCCGCGAGCTGACGTCCTGGCCTTCCCTGCAGCAGGATCTGACCAATGCGGGGGCGAACTGGCGCGGTGCCGAGGTCGTGGTCGACGGCAACGTGATCACCAGCCGCAAGCCGGATGACATCCCGGCCTTCAGTGAGGCGGTGGTCAAGGCACTTGCCGCCTGATGCGCTAGCGGTAGTGCCGGCCGCTGGCCGGCACCACCTTACTTGCCCAGCACGCCTGCCGGCACCAGGTTGCCCAGGTTCTGGTTGAAGGTGACCACCAGCTTGCCGTTCTTCACCTGTGCCGACTGCACCTGCAGCGCGCCAAGCACGCCGGCCACGGCCGGATCCAGCTTGTAGATCGGCTCCCGCTGGGCGTAGTCGCTCAGCCAGGCGTTGAGCAGGCCGCGGGTACGGGAGTCGAGACGACCACCCTGGTTGGCCGGGGTGAAGTCATCCACGCTGGGCTGCTGCAGGTGGAAGCCCTGGGTCTGTGCGTCGTAGCGCAGGCCGCTGCTGAGCTTCACCGTACCCAGCTTGGCCGGATTGCCACCGGCAGTGGCCAGTGCAACGTCCATGCCGAGGTTCAAACGCTCGCCGGCCGGGAGGCTCAGCTGAGGGTGGCTCATGGTCAGGGCGATCAGTCCGCCCAGGGCGTCCTGGGTGCGCGGGAAGCTGCCATCGAGGTATTGCTGCACATCGCTGGCGCCCACCGACAGTTCGCGGCCGGAAATGGAAGGGGCGGCCTGGGCACCGATCGCGGCTGCGATCAGTACGGTGGAGGCGGCGAGGCGGGTCATCAGGGAACGCAGGCGCATGGCGGTGGCCGCTGGACAGGGAATGGATGGAGGAAAGAGTAGCCGGGTCGGCTGAATCGTGCGTGCATGCCGCTGCAACGGTTCAGTCCAGCGTTGGCCGCAGTTGCGCCGACTGGATCTGCCAGGCGCGACCGTCCGGGCTGGGCTGCACGCGATACCAGCCGCGGAAGCGGAAGGTGCCTTGTGCGGTGGTCGCGCGGAGCCGCACCGGCACCTCCAGCAACCGGGATGGCTGCCGGCCATCGCGTGCCAGCGGGGTGCCACTGTCCAGGCGCAGCGTGCGCAGGTCCTGCAGTTGGCGTATGGCAGCGTCATCTGCGCGGTGCGGATCGACCGGTGGAATCGCCCATGCCGCGTCGCTGGCGCTGCGGTTGCGGTTGAGCAGCGCGATCACGTAGCGGTTGAGCATCACCGATGGTGGTTCGGCGTCGGCAGCGACCGCGGCGAACAGCGGATCGATCGTTGCTCGCTGCAGCGGTGCTGCGTCGGTGTCTGCAACGGCCTGTGCATCGGCGCTCGCTGGCGCCGGCACTGGCGCAACCTCCGGTTGTGCAGTGGGTCTGGAACAGCCCAGCAGCACCAGTGGCGCGATCAGGAAAAGCGTCCTGCGCATGCCTCCTCCCCGAGGCGATGTGGGTTGACAGTGTATCGGCTGCGCGGGAATCAGCGGGAGGAGGGCAACTGTTCCAGTGCATCCAGCGCCGGCAGCACCTGCCCGGCGATGGCGGCCAACGCATGTCCATCGGTTTCGGCGTGGCGCTGCACGATGTCGCGCAGCAGCTGGGTGGCAATCACCAGGGTCGCGCGTTCATCGCCGCTGAGCCCTGCCGTCCGCGGTGCCGCTTCCAGCAGGCGCATCAGGTCGCGGCTGGCGCGATGTTCCAGTTCGATGGTGCAACGCCCGGTGCACTGCACCCCGTCCTTTTCGATGGGGGTCACCGAGATCCGGTAGCGGGTGGAGGGGCTGGCCATGAGGAGATGCTCGCCGTAGCTGTGGAGGATGTGCCAACCATAGGCAAGGCCACGGTCGGCGGCGACGGCCGGCGCTGCACGCAGTGTTCCACCCGGTACGTTCCGGCACCGCCGCAGGCGGGGCCCAGCCAATGGCGACGGGCCTGTACGGGCATTCCCTGGGATGCGGCAACGCTGTGTTGCGGGCCGTGGTTGGGACAAAAAAAACGGGACGGCCAGAGCCGTCCCGTCGGAATCCGCGTTGGGGCGCGCGCTTACAGCGCGGCGTCCTTCAGCTTCTTCAGCGGACGCACCTTCAGCTTGGTGGTGGCCGGCTTGGCGGCGAACCACTGTTCTTCCTTGGTGAACGGGTTGATGCCCTTGCGCTTCGGCTTGGCCGGCACATTGACGGTGGTGATCTTCAGCAGGCCCGGCAGGGTGAAGGAGCCAGCGCCCTTCTTGTGCACCGAGGATGCGACGGCGCTTTCCAGCGAGGCCAGCACAGCGCGGACGTCCTTGGCGATGACGCCGGAGGCTTCAGCGATGTGTGCAACCAGGCCGGACTTGGTCAGCACTTCCTTGATCGGCTTCGGAGCGGCCGGCTTGGCGGCTGCCTTCGTCGCGACTTTCTTCACTGCCTTCTTCGGGGCAGCCTTCTTAGCGGTCTTTGCCATGGTTTCCTGTTCCGTGAACGGTTGGTTGTTTGGTCGGCGCCGAACCCCGTCGGCAAGCGCAATGTAGGGCAACTCTCGGGCGCCGCCAATAGCCCGAAGCGCGGAAAGTGCATGTTTTTTCATATCCAGGCCGATTCAGTACATGGCCGGCGATGGGGGCGGGGGTGTCGGGACGCGGCTGGCCGCCAGCGCCCGGTCATTGGAGGAATGCGCGAAACCACTGAAAACAAGGGGGAAATGCGTTTCCGGCTGGCGAGGAAGTGTCCATCTGCCCGGCGCCGGAGCGACGTGGCGCGTGCGGCGGAGCGACGCAGGGCTAACGCGCCACGTGCGAGGGTGATCGTTCATCACCGTCACGCAGGAGCAGCACATGGGAATCTCGCGACACGCCACCGCGCACTGGGAAGGCGACCTGAAGTCGGGCAAGGGGCAGTTGAGCACGCCGCAGAGTGGCCTGCTGGACAAGACCCGCTACGGCTTCAACAGCCGCTTCGGCGACGAGAAGGGCACCAATCCGGAAGAACTGATCGCTGCCGCGCATGCTGGCTGCTTCACCATGGCGCTGTCGGCCAAGCTCGGCGAAGCCGGTTTCACCCCGACCTCGCTGGACACCGAAGCCAAGGTCGATCTGTCGCTGGAAGGCGGCCCGCAGCTGTCTCAGATCCGCCTGAAGGTAAAGGCCGTAGTGCCGGGTATCGACGCGGCCAAGTTCCGCGCCATTGCCGATGACGCCAAGCAGAACTGCCCGGTGTCCAAGGCGCTGAGTGCGGTGCCGATCAGCCTGGAAGCCGAGCTGGGCTGAGCGCCGGATGCTCTTGTAGAGCCGAGCCCACGCTCGGCTTCTGCAGCTGCCGTGATCTGGCCGAAGAGCAGTCGAGCGTGGGCTCGGCTGTACAGTGCCCCTTTACCAATCGAGGGTGCCGGCAATCACCGTCTGCACCTGACCGCCCGACCAGACCTCGCCGTCCTCATCGACCAACAGGGTCAGGCGCGCATCGTGGCCGACTTCGCGGCCCTGACTGACTTCGAACGGCGCACGGCCCCGCGGCAGTGCCTCGCGCAGGTCCAGCCACGCGGCCAACACGGCGTTGGCGGCACCCGAGGCGGCGTCTTCGAAGCGGCGACCGTTGCCGACGAAGGCGCGTACCGCAAGATCGAACCCCTCGCTGCCATCGCTGAAGGCATAGGCGAACACGCCCATGCTGTCGGTGGATTCAGCCACTGCCGCCACCGCATCCCAGTCCGGCTGCAGGGCGCGCAATGCGGCTTCATCGGCCACCTGCACCACCCACCAGCTGCGGCCACCCTGCATGCGTGCCGGCGGCAGTGTGCCCAGTGGCCAGCCCTTCAATGCGGCCTGCAGGCGTGGATCGGTGGCTTCGGCGGTTTCGGCCAGCTGCGCGCGCGGGGTGCGGATGGCGATGCGCTGCTGCGCACCTTCACCACTGACGCGCAGCGGCAGCGCACCAGCAATGCCCTCCTGCACCAGCACGCCCTCGACCGGTGTAGCAAGGCCCGCCTGCAGCACCGCATGCGCGGTGCCGACGCTGGGGTGGCCGGCGAACGGGACTTCCTTCTGCGGGCTGAACATGCGCAGCCGGTAGCTGGCACCAGGTGCCTGCGGCGCGAACACGAAGGTGGTTTCCGGTAGGCGCGTCCAGCGTGCGATGGCCTGCATGCTGGCGTCATCCAGGCCCTCGGCATCGAGTACCACGGCCAGTGGGTTACCGGCGCCGGCGCGCGGGGAGAACACATCCAGCTGCAGGAAACGGCGGGTGGTCATAGGGGGCAGATTCCGTAAACGAGAGGGGATACGGTAGCGCCGGGCCATGCCCGGCGTCCGTGTACTGCGTTCGCCGGGCGTGGACCGGCGCTACCAATGGATGCTGCCGTCGATCACGCACTGCACCTGGCCGCCGATCCACACCGTGCCCTGCGCGTCGACCTGCACCTGCACGCGGCCATCGCGGCCCACTTCGCGGCCCTGGCTGGCCACGTAGCGGCCCTCGCGGCCGGGCAGGGCATCGCGCTGCCGCAGCCAGACGCCGATCAGCGCATTGGCGCTGCCGGTCACCGGGTCCTCGGGCACGCTGGGCGCATCAGCAGGACAGAACGCGCGGACCACGCGGCTGTGGTCGGTGCCGGCTTCGTCGGCGAATACCGCCACGCCAGTGGCATCGGTGGCGAGACTCCAGGCGGCCACCGATGCCATGTCCGGCTCCAGGTCGCGCACGGCGGCGCCATCGCGCAGCGGCAGCAGCCACCAGCGTGCGCCGTTGTCCCACAGCTCCGGTGCATGGCCGTCGGCAGCCAGCGCAAGCAGCGTTGCGGGTGCCGCGTCGGCGGCGGTTGCCAGCTGCCGGGCCGGTGGGCTGGCCAGCTGGATCTCCAGCGCCTCGGCCGGCCCACTCACCTTTACCGGCAACAGCCCGGCCGCGCATTGCTGCAGCAGGGCACCGTCACGTGGAGTCGCCAGGCCACAGGTCACCGCCACCCAGGCCGCACCGACGCTGGGATGGCCGGCGAACGCCAGTTCCCGGGTCGGGGTGAAGATGCGGATGTGGTAGTCGGCGCCGGGCGCGCTGGGGCGCAGGAAGAACACCGTCTCGGACAGGTTCAGCCAGGCGGCCAGGGCCTGCATCTGGCTGCTGGAGAGCCCGTCGGCGTCCAGGATGGCGCCCAGTGGGTTGCCGGTGCCGGGGCGGGGGGCGAAGACATCGAGCTGCAGGTAACGAAGGACGGCCATCTACGGGGATATTGCGCTTAGAATCAAAGGTTCCGCCCCCGAGGGCGGCTTCCCCACATTCTACATAGCCAATCCATGTCAGCTTCCCCCCTTGTCGATCGTTGGATCGTACTGAAGTTCGGCGGCACCTCGGTGTCGCGTCGTCATCGCTGGGACACGATCGGGAAGCTGGCGAAAAAACGTGCGGAAGAGACCGGCTCGCGCGTGCTGGTAGTGGTGTCGGCGCTGTCCGGGGTCACCAACGAACTGACCGCGATCGCCGATGGCGCGCCGGACAGCCGTGATCGCGTGGCCGCGCTGGTAGAGCGCCACGAGGGCTTCCTGGTTGAACTGGGCCTGGGCCGCGAGGTGCTGGCCGAACGTCTGGCGGCGCTGCAGGGCCTGTTGGACGACGCGCGCGCGGCCACCCGTCCGCTGGACTGGCAGGCCGAAGTGCTGGGCCAGGGCGAGCTGCTGTCCTCCACACTGGGTGCGGCCTACCTGCGCGCGTCAGGTCTGGACATGGGCTGGATGGATGCCCGCCAGTGGCTGGATGCGATGCCGCCGCAGCCGAACCAGAGCGACTGGTCGCAGCGCCTGTCGGTGAACTGCCAGTGGCGCGCCGACGCAGAGTGGATGCAGCGCTTCCGCGCGCAGCCGACCCGCCTGCTGATCACCCAGGGCTTCATCTCGCGTCACGCCGATGGCGGCACCGCCATCCTCGGTCGCGGCGGTTCGGATACCTCGGCGGCGTACTTCGGTGCATTGCTGGGTGCCAGCCGCGTGGAGATCTGGACCGACGTGCCGGGCATGTTCAGCGCCAACCCGAAGGATGTGCCGGACGCGCGCCTGCTGACCCGCCTGGACTATTACGAGGCACAGGAAATTGCCACGACCGGCGCCAAGGTGCTGCACCCGCGCTCGATCAAGCCGTGCCGTGATGCCGGCGTGCCGATGGCCATTCTCGATACCGAGCGCCCGGAACTGCCGGGTACCAGCATCGATGGCAGTGCCGCGCCGGTCCCGGGGGTGAAGGCGATCAGCCGCCGCAACGGCATCGTGCTGGTGTCGATGGAAGGCATCGGCATGTGGCAGCAGGTCGGCTTCCTGGCCGATGTGTTCAACCTGTTCAAGAAGCACGGCCTGTCGGTGGACCTGATCGGTTCGGCCGAAACCAACGTCACCGTGTCGCTGGACCCGTCCGAGAACCTGGTCAACACCGATGTGCTGGCCGCGCTGTCGGCGGACCTGTCGCAGATCTGCAAGGTGAAGGTGATCGTGCCGTGCGCGGCCATCACCCTGGTCGGCCGTGGCATGCGCTCGCTGCTGCACAAGCTGTCGGACGTGTGGGCCACGTTTGGCCGCGAGCGCGTGCACATGATCTCGCAGTCGTCCAACGACCTGAACCTGACCTTCGTCATCGACGAGGCCGATGCTGACGGCCTGCTGCCGATCCTGCACGCCGAGCTGATTGACAGCGGTGCGATGCCGGTGGAAGAGACCGAGGTGTTCGGCCCGCGCTGGCGCGAGATCGCCGGCACCGTGCGCCCGCGTGGCACGCCCTGGTGGCGTGGCCAGCGCGCGCACCTGCTGCAGCTGGCCGATGCCGGTACGCCGCGCTACGTCTACCACCTGCCGACCGTGCGCGCCCGTGCCCGCGCGCTGGCCGCGATCAAGCCGATCGACCAGCGCTACTACGCGATCAAGGCCAACAGCCACCCGGCCATCCTGCAGCTGCTGGAAGCCGAGGGCTTCGGCCTGGAGTGCGTCTCGCACGGCGAACTGAAGCACGTGTTCCAGCACCTGCCGGAACTGTCGCCCAAGCGCGTGTTGTTCACTCCCAGCTTCTGCCCGCGCAGCGAATACGAAGCGGCGTTCGCGCTCGGGGTGACCGTGACCGTCGACAACGTCGAAGCACTGCAGCGCTGGCCGGACCTGTTCCGCAACCGCGAGCTGTGGCTGCGTGTCGACCTGGGCCGTGGCGAAGGCCACCATGCCAAGGTCCGTACCGGCGGCAAGGACTCCAAGTTCGGCCTGCCGATCGCCCGCGTCGACGAATTCGTGCGCACGGCCACCGACCTGGGCAGCCGCGTGGTCGGCCTGCACGCGCACCTGGGCAGCGGCGTGGAGACTGCGCAGCACTGGCGCCTGATGTGCGATGAGCTGGCCGGTTTCGCCCGCCGCATCGGCAGCGTGCAGACCATCGACATCGGCGGCGGCCTGCCGATTCCGTATTCCGCCGAGGACGAGCCGTTCGACCTGGATGCGTGGGCCGAGGGTCTGGCCGAGGTCAAAGCGCTGCATCCGGCGTTCCGCCTGGCGATCGAGCCGGGCCGTTACCTGGTCGCCGAATCCGGCGTGCTGCTGACCCACGCCACTCAGGTTGTGGAAAAGGACGGCGTGCGCCGCGTCGGCCTGGATGCCGGCATGAACACCCTGATGCGCCCGGCGCTGTATGACGCCTGGCACGACATCGAGAACCTCAGCCGCCAGGGCGGCTATGCCGAGGCGGCATTCGATGTGGTCGGCCCGATCTGCGAATCCAGCGATGTGTTCGGCAAGCGCCGCAAGCTGCCGGTGTCCACCGCACCGGATGATGTGATGCTGATCGCTGATGCCGGTGCCTACGGCTATGTGATGTCCAACACCTACAACCAGCGGGCGATGCCGCGCGAAGACGTGATCGAGTGATCGCCACCCGCGCCCTGCACCCGCCCACCGACACGCCCCGTGCTGCTGCGCGGGCCCGTGCCTGACCGGATACACCATGACTGCTTTCGATAAACACCAGGTTTCCCGCTTCCGCTTCGTCCGCTGCGAATTCGCTGCGGAAACCGGCGTGGCCAAGCTGGTCTACGCCTTCGATGACGGCCCGGAGATGGTGGAAACCATCACCGTGCCGGGCGCCCCGTTCGTACTGGACCAGGCGCGCGCCGCCGCCGTGCAGCGTGCGCTGCAGCTGCTGCACCTGATTGCCGGTGTCAGTTACTACAAGGCCGGCGTGCCGGAGACGGTCAGCATCGACAGCTATTCAATCGATGCCGATACCGCGGCGTTGGTGGAGACGGTCTACCTCAACGGCCTGGGCGAGTTCGCCTACCGCAACGGCCTGAACCTGCGTGGGCGTTTCCGCCTGCCGGTGCAGGGCGAAGCGGTGCAGGCCCCGGTGCTGGGCCTGCAGGCGCATGCGCTGGTGGCCATCGGTGGCGGCAAGGATTCGCTGGTCAGCATCGAAGCGCTGCGCCGTGCCGGCGTGGACGAAACGGTGACCTGGATTGGCGGTTCGCAGCTGATCCGCGCCTGCGCAGAGCGCACCGGCCTGCCGACGCTGAACCTGGGCCGCGCGCTGGCGCCGGAACTGTTCGAGCTCAACCGCCAGGGCGCGTGGAACGGGCATATTCCGGTCACCGCGGTGAACTCGGCGATCATGGTGCTGGCCGCGCTTCTGCAAGGCGTGGACCAGGTGGTGTTCTCCAACGAGCGCTCGGCCAGCTACGGCAGCCAGATTCCGGGCACCGGCGAAGTGAACCACCAGTGGTCCAAGGGCTGGGCCTTCGAGCAGGCGTTCGGCAGCCATGTGCAGAAGCACGTGGCGGCGGACCTGCAGTACTACTCGCTGCTGCGCCCGATGTCCGAGCTGGCGGTGGCCCGCCAGTTCGCCAAGACCGATTTCTACGACGCGCATTTCTCCAGCTGCAACCGCAACTTCCACATCCTCGGCGAGCGCCCGGTGAACCGCTGGTGCGGCGTCTGCCCGAAGTGCCACTTCGTGTTCCTGGCGTTGGCCCCGTTCATGCCGAAGACGCGCCTGGTGCGCATCTTTGGCCGCAACCTGCTGGATGATGCCGAACAGGCCGGTGGCTTCGATGCACTGCTGGAGTTCCAGGACCACAAGCCGTTCGAGTGCGTCGGCGAAGGCCGCGAATCGCGTGCGGCGATGGCGACCCTGGCGCAGCGCCCGGAATGGAAGGAAGACGTGCTGGTGAAGCGCTTCTGCAATGAGATCCAGCCGCAGCTGGATGCCGCCGAACTGGAACTGGCACCGCTGCTGCTGTTGCAGGGCGAGCACCGCATTCCGACCGCGTTGTGGGAACAGGTGCGTGAAGATTTCGCAGCTTGAAGGAAAGCGCGTCGCGCTGTGGGGCTGGGGGCGTGAGGGCCGTGCGGCATTTTCGGTGCTGCGTGCGCGCCTGCCCGCGCTGGCCCTGAGCCTGTTCTGCCCGGCCGCTGAGGCCGAGGCGGCGCGTGCGGAAACGCAGGAATTGCTGGACGTGCGCGGTGAACCCACTGCCGAAGCGCTGGCCGCGTTCGATGTGGTGATCAAATCGCCTGGTATCAGCCCCTACCAGCCGATCGCACTGGCGGCGGCGGAGCAGGGCACCACGTTCATCGGTGGCACCGCGCTGTGGTTCGCCGAACACGCCGCCGACGATGGCATCGTGCACGACACCGTGTGCGTGACCGGCACCAAGGGCAAGAGCACCACCACCGCGCTGGTCGCGCACCTGCTGCGTGCCGCCGGCCACCGCACCGGCCTGGTCGGCAACATCGGCCTGCCGCTGCTGGAAGTGCTGGATCCGCAGCCGGCGCCGGAATACTGGGCGGTGGAACTGTCCAGCTACCAGACCGGGGAAGTGGCGCGCAGTGGCGCCCACCCGCAGGTGGCGGTGGTGCTGAACCTGTTCCCGGAACACCTGGACTGGCACGGCAGCGAACAGCGTTACATCCAAGACAAGCTGCGGCTGGTGACCGAAGCTGCGCCGCGCATCGCCGTGCTCAATGCCGCCGATCCGCACCTGGCCGCGCTGTCGTTGCCCGACAGTGAAGTGGTCTGGTTCAACCAGCCGCAGGGCTGGCACATGCGCGGTGACGTCGTGCATCGCGGTGAACAGCCCGTATTCGATACCTGCAACACGCCGCTGCCGGGCCGCCACAACCGCGGCAACCTGTGCGCGGTGCTGGCCGCGCTGGAAGCGGTGGGCCTGGACGCGGTGGCGCTCGCTCCGGCGGTGCAGGATTTCCGTCCGTTGCCGAACCGCCTGCAGCGCATCGGCGTGGCCGAGGGCCTGACCTACGTCAACGATTCGATCAGCACCACGCCGCATGCCAGCCTGGCCGCGCTGGAGTGCTTTGCCGGCCAGCGCATCGCGCTGCTGGTGGGCGGGCACGATCGTGGGCTGGACTGGACCGATTTCATGCAGCACATGGCGCACGACGTGCCGCCGGTGGAGATCGTGACCATGGGCAGCAACGGCCCGCGCATCCACGCGATGCTGCAACCGTTGGCCGATGCCGGCCGCTTCGGCCTGCACGCGGCGGGCGATCTGCCCGAGGCGATGGCGCTGGCTCGCAGCGCGCTGGGGGCGCAGGGCGGGGTGGTGCTGCTGTCGCCGGGCGCGCCGAGTTTTGGTGCCTACCGCGACTACGTGGCGCGTGGCCGCCATTTCGCCGAGCTGGCCGGATTCGACCCGGACAGCATCAGCGCGATCCCGGGGTTGGGCATCGCTTGATCCGCCGGATCGGGCTCGGATCCCTTTCCTCAGGAAAGGGCTCTGACCCCGGCGAGTTACCATGGGGCGCATCCCCGGACGGACCCGGATAGCCGCATGTGCACGTTCATCACCTTGTTCCTTCCTGCGTCGATTGCGCAGGTCGATGCCGCCGCGATCATGCAGCGCAGTGGCCGGCGCCTGTTTGCGCAGGATTCGCCCAGCCTGCAGTCAGCGGTCGGGCCCGGTTGGCAGCCGTGGTTGAGTGCCGTGCACTGCGATTGCGGCACGTCGCTGGCCTCGGCGCAGGCGGTTCGTGAGTGGAACGGCGATGCCGAACGCTGGCGCAGGAAGGGCTGGAGCGAAGCGAAAATCGCGCGCGCGTTGGCGGCGCAGTTGGCGCGGCATGAACAGGATCAGCAGGCACGCCGCGATGAAGCCTTGGGGGATGCCGGCCAGTGGTTGCAGCGTATCGAAGCGCTGTTGCAGGCCGGTGCCGCGCGTATCGGCCTGCTGGTGCGTGACTACGACGGTGCGGTGGGTGCCCGGCAGCCGAAGCCGCCGGAACGCCACTGGCCGCGCGCGTCGCTGGAGGCAGCGGATCTGCTGGCCTTCGCGCCGGGGACGCTGCACTGGATCGAGCGCGGGTGAGGACGCCATCCACGCATGGCGTGGATCTACTGTAGAGCCGAGCCCATGCTCGGCTGGATTTCAGTCGTCCTGATCGAGGAACGCGTACCCGCCATCGATCAACTGTTGCAGGTACACATCGAAGCTCGGCGCGATCACCGCATAGCTGTCCGGATCATGCAGGTAGCGAACCACCTGGCCGACGGTGCCGCGCGGCGCCGGATCGAAATCCAGGTACAGCATCGAGGTGCCGCCATTGTTCATGCAGTGCGAGAAGCACAGGCGGCGGTTCATCGGCACGTCGGCGTCGATGCCGTCGCCGAGGATCTCCGGTTCGTCATCCAGCCACTCCTCGTAGATCGAGCGGATGCTGTCGTCCCACTGCTGCTGGTCCTCGAAGATCTGTGCCACCGAGCGCAGGTAGTAGGGATAGCCGCCGTCCTCGACGTCCGAACCCAGCATGAGCACGCAGACCTCGCCGCCGGGGTATTCGCGGAAGTGCGTGCCATCCACGCGCGAGAGCAGTTCCACCAGGCTGTCCGGCACCTGCGGCCACTGCACACGCAGGCGCTGCAGGTCCTCGGCGCTGGCGCCCCGTACGTGGGCCCACTGCGGGGCATCGTCGGCAGGCAGGCGCGGGATCAGGCCAGACAGAAAGCGATCAACAAGGTTCATGCGAAAAAAGGGGACGGAGGGGATCAAGTCGTATCCAACCACACCTGCGTCACGTCGCCAATGCAGAATGCGACGCGGGAGGGGCGAATACGGCTTGATCCCCTCCGTCCCCTTTTTCTTGCGGAGCAGGCGCATGAAACGTTGGCGATGCGGTGTGGCGGTGATCCTGGGCCTGGCGGCGCTGCCGGCGTGGGCGGCGATGAAGGCGCAGCCGGTGGAATGGAAGCACCAGGGAACGACCTTCAGTGGCGTGCTGGTCTATGACGACGGCGAGCATGACAAGCGCCCTGGCCTCGTGATGGTGCCGAACTGGAAGGGCGTGAACGAATCGGCCATCGAGAAGGCCAAGCAGCTGGCCGGTGACGACTACGTGGTGCTGGTGGCCGATGTCTACGGCAAGGGTGTGCGGCCGAAGACCGATGCCGAGGCCGGGCCGGTAGCGACCAAGCTGCGCAACGACCGGCCGTTGCTGCGTGCCCGCGCGCTGGAGGCGGTGAACGTGCTCAAGGCGCAGGCCGGCAAGGTGCCGCTGGATGCCAGCCGGATCGGCGCGGTCGGGTTCTGTTTCGGCGGCACCACGGTGCTGGAGCTCGCCCGGGCCGGCGCTCCGTTGGCCGGTGTGGTCAGCCTGCATGGTGGGCTGGGTTCGCCGCTGCCGGCGCAGGCCGGTGGCACGCACCCGTCGGTGCTGGTGCTCAATGGTGCCGACGACAAGAGCGTGACCGCCGAGGACATCGCCGGTTTCCAGAAGGAAATGGACGCGGCCAAGGTCGATTGGGAGTTCACCAATTACAGCGGTGCGGTGCACTGCTTCGCCGAGCGCGATGCGAACAGCCCGCCGGGCTGCCAGTACAACGAACGGGCGGCCAAGCGCGCCTGGAAGGCGCTGGATGAGTTCTTCGAGGAGCGTTTCCGGTAAACAAAGGCGTGCCAACCAAGGTTGGCACCCACCCACAGCGGCGGGAATGCCGGCCAGCGGCCGGCACTACCGGAGTTGGTCAATGCGAGCGCTGCACCGCGTAGCGTGCCAGGCCGCGCAGGGCGGCCACCGCATCGTTATCACCCAGGCCATCGAGCGCACGCTCGGCGGCGTCGGCGTATTCCTCGGCACGCGCGCGGCTGTACTCCAGGCCGCCGGTGGCGCGGATCGCGGCCAGCACTTCCGGCATCGCCGAGGCGTCGCCGTCCTGCACGATGGTGCGCAGGCGCTCACGGGTGGCATCGTCGGAGTGCGCCATCGCGTGGATCAGTGGCAGCGTCGCCTTGCCTTCGGCGAGATCATCGCCCAGGTTCTTGCCCAGCTCGTCAGCGTTGGCCGAGTAGTCCAGCACGTCATCGGCGATCTGGAACGCGTAGCCCAGGTGCATGCCGTAGTCGAACAGGGCCTGCTGGGTGGCTTCGTCCACACCGCTGGCCAGCGCGCCCAGGCGGGTGCCGGCGGCGAACAGCACCGCGGTCTTGCGCTCGATCACGCGCAGGTAAGCCGCTTCGTCGGTGTCCGGGTTGTGCACGTGCAGCAGCTGCAGCACCTCACCCTCGGCGATGCGGTTGGTGGCATCGGCCAGGATCTGCATCACCGACATGCGCTCCAGCTCGACCATCAGCTGGAAGCTGCGCGAGTACAGGAAGTCGCCGACCAGCACGCTCGGCGCGTTGCCCCATAGCGCGTTGGCGGTGCTGCGGCCACGCCGCAGGCTGGATTCGTCCACCACGTCGTCGTGCAGCAGGGTGGAGGTGTGGATGAATTCGATGATCGCGGCCAGCTGGTGGTGGTCCGCGCCGACATTGCCGACCGCACGGCCGGCCAGCATCACCAGCATCGGGCGCAGGCGCTTGCCGCCGGCGGAAATGATGTGATCGGCGATCTGGTTGATCAGCACGACGTCCGAAGACAGCCGGCGCCGGATCAGGGCATCGACGGCGGCCATGTCGGCCGCAGCAAGCGACTGGATCTGGGGCAGGCCCAGGGCGGGACGGGTGTCTTCGGTGATGGTCATGCGATCAGGCTTTCAGGCTCACCACTGATTATAGGCGCTGGCCGTGAATTCGGGCGCAAACCGGGCTGGCCGGCGTCCGCGGCCCCGCCAAGGCTGCCGCCTGCGTGAATACGTATGCAGGCCGCGCCATGCCCGGGAGGCCGCCGCTAAGCTTGCCGGAACAGGATTTCGGCCCGCTTCCGGCGGGCCCTGCATGCCCGGAGGGGGGCTGTCGATGTCGCACTATCCATGGTGGCGCGGAGCCGTCATCTACCAGATCTACCCGCGCAGCTACCTCGATGCCAACGGCGATGGCGTGGGCGACCTGCCGGGCATCATCGAGCGGCTGGACCACATTGCCGCGCTGGGCGTGGACGCGATCTGGATCTCGCCGTTCTTCAAGTCCCCCATGGCCGACTTCGGCTACGACATCGCCGACTACCGCGACGTCGACCCGCTGTTCGGCAGTCTGGACGACTTCGATCGCCTGCTGGCCAAGGCGCACGGCCTGGGCCTGAAGGTGATGATCGACCAGGTGCTGAGCCACACTTCGATCGAGCACGCCTGGTTCCGCGAGAGCCGTCAGGACCGCAGCAATCCGAAGGCCGACTGGTACGTGTGGGCCGACCCGCGCGAGGACGGCACCCCGCCGAACAACTGGCTGTCGCTGTTCGGTGGCGGCGCCTGGCAGTGGGAGCCGCGCCGTGAGCAGTACTACCTGCACAACTTCCTGGTCGACCAGCCGGACCTGAACTTCCACCACCCGGACGTGCAGCAGGCCACCCTGGACAACGTACGGTTCTGGCTGGACCGCGGCGTGGACGGCTTCCGCCTGGACGCCATCAATTTCTGCTTCCACGACGCGCAGCTGCGCGACAACCCGCCAAAGCCCGCCGACAAGCGCGTGGGCCGCGGCTTCAGCCCGGACAACCCCTACGCGTACCAGTACCACTACTACAACAACACGCAGCCGGAGAACCTGCCCTTCCTGGAGCAGTTGCGCGCGCTGCTGGACGAGTACCCGGGCGCGGTGAGCCTGGGCGAGATCTCCTCGGAGGACTCGCTGGCCACCACCGCCGAGTACACCCGGGGCGGCCGCCTGCACATGGGCTACAGCTTCGAGCTGCTGGTGGACGACTACAGCGCGGCCTACATCCGCGACACGGTCTCCCGCCTGGAAGCGGCGATGACCGAAGGCTGGCCGTGCTGGGCGGTTTCGAATCACGACGTGGAGCGGGCGGTCAGCCGTTGGGGCGGGCACCCGGCCGACCCGCGGCTGGCGCGTATGCTGGTGGCGCTGCTGTGCTCGCTGCGCGGCTCGGTGTGCCTGTACCAGGGCGAGGAGCTGGGCCTGGCCGAGGCCGAGGTGCCGTTCGAGGCCCTGCAGGACCCCTACGGCATCACCTTCTGGCCGAACTTCAAGGGCCGTGATGGCTGCCGCACGCCGATGCCGTGGACCGATGCGCCGCTGGCCGGTTTCACGTCCGGCCAGCCGTGGCTGCCGATTCCGGCCGAGCACCGGGCGGCGGCGGTGGCCGTGCAGGAACGCGACCCGCACTCGGTGCTGACCGCGTTCCGGGCATTCCTGGCCTGGCGGCGCAGTCAGCCGGCACTTCTGCATGGCAGCATCCGTTTCATCGACAGTACCGAGCCAGTGCTGCTGTTCGAGCGTATGCTTGCAGATGAAACCCTTCTGCTGGCCTTCAACCTGTCGGCCGAGGCGGTGCGCCATCCGCTGCCGCCGGGCAACTGGCAGCAGGTGGCGGTGCCGGGCCCGGATGCGGGCACGGTGCAGGGCAATGAACTCCAGCTGCCGCCGCGCGCGGTGTATTGCGCCCGACGCAGCTGACCGTTTTCTCCGGTGGCGGTACTTGCGGGGACGGGGCCGAAGCGCCCCGTCCCTTTTTTGTGGGCGGGGCCCTGTCGACCAACGGCCAGCCTTTGCGCAAAAGAAAACCCGCTGCCTGCGCAGCGGGTTTCCGGTCCTGCTCCCTGTTTTCTGTTGCCGGCCAGCGGCCGGCACTACCGAGTCCGGGGCGCCGGGCAGGGCCCGGCACGACCTCAGAACTTGTAGTTCACGCCCAGCATGTAGGTGCGGCCCCACTCGATGTACTCCAGCGGGCGGTCCTTGCTGCCGGCATAGGTGCGGTACGGCTCGTTGGTCAGGTTGCTGCCCTGCAGCAGCAGGGTCAGCCCGCGCAGGCTGCTGCTGTCGCTGAAGGTGTAGCTGATCTGTGCATCGGTCACGTTCTCGCCCACCACGTAACGCAGCGTGCGGTTGCCGTTGAAGTTGCCGATCTCACCAATGAAGTCCGAGCGGCGGCGCTGGCTCACGCGTGCTTCAAAGCCACTGCGCTCGTAGTAGGCGGTGAAGTTGTACACGCGCTTGGACAGGCCGGGCAGGCTGATCGGGTCACTGCCCACGCTGGAGGCGCTTTCCGGATCCAGGATGGTGATGTCGCTCTTGTTGAAGGTCGCGCTGGCCTGCACGCCGAAGCCACGCAGGCTGTCGGTCAGCATCTCCAGCGGGAACGACCCGGTCAGTTCCAGCCCCTTCAACGTGCCGCCCTTGCCGTTCTGCGGCGTGGAGAAGGTGCCGGTGGTCAGCACCGGTGCGGTCATGCCCGGTGGCGGCAGGTAGTTGCCCAGCAGGCCGCTGAAGTCATAGTTGTCCACCGATTGCGTGTAGACGTAGCTCTTCAGGTCCTTGTAGAAGATCGCCGCAGCCACGTAGGCCTTCTCGCCGAAGTACTTCTCATAGGACAGGTCCAGCGCGGTTGCGCGCCACGGATCCAGCAGCGGATTGCCGCCGCTGCCACCGGGGCGGCCGTTGTTGGTATCCACGCCGAATTCCAGGCCGGCACGCATCTGGTCCACGCGCGGGCGCGCCACCTGCTTGGCGGCGGCAAAGCGCAGCGTCTGCTGGTGCGGGAACATGAACACCAGGTTCAAGCTCGGCAACCAATCCTTGTAGGTCTTGCCGGCAGAGAAGGGCTGGATGTTGCTGCCCGCCGGCTGCGAGCTGTCCCAGTAGCGCGAATCCGAGCTCTGGTCGGTGTGCTGCATCTGCACGCCGATGTTGCCGCGCACGCCGACCACGCCGATGTCGGTGTTGATGTTCAGGCGTGCCCACGCGGTGGTGATCTTCTCCTCGACCGTCCACGACTTGGGAATCAGGTAGTCCAGGTTGTCGACCGGATTGAAGGTCATGTAGCGACCCACCGCTGCCGGCACGTTCCACGACGGGATGTAGCCGATGCCGGCGAAACCGAGGTTGACCGGCCGGTACTGCAGGTCCGGGGCGATGGTGGATTCGCCTTGGGCGCCGAGCAGGATGTTGCCTTCGGCCTGGGCCTTCTGCTTGCGACGGTCGGCATAGTTCACGCCCACGTCCACATCCGAGAACCAGCTGGACATGGCTTCGGGAACCGGCAGCGTCGCCGCCAGCTTTGCGCCCTTCAAACGGTCTTCGACCTCCGGCACCTTGCCGTAGCCGGAACCATAGATCGTGTTGGTCAGGAACAGGCTGTCCGGATTGGAATAGTCACGCCCCGGCGTGATCTGCGAGAAGCTGTTGTTGTTCACCACCAGGCCGATCGTGTCGAACTGCGGGCGCGGCACCAGCTGCAGGTTGTTTTCCAGATTGATCTCGCGGCGGGTCGCCTTCGAGTAGTTCAGGTCGGCGACCAGCTTCACGCCGCCGACGTTGAACTCGTTGTTCCAGCCGAACGCGTCGATCTTGTCCTTGCGCTTGTTGTACATGCCGCGGACCAGCGGGTACGCATTGCTGATCGTGCCACCGGTGAAGCTGCCATCGGCATTGCGGCCGACATTGCTGAACACCGGCAGGATCGCGTTGGGATTGTTGCTGTCCTCGCCATTGCCACTGAGGCTCAGCTCGAACTGGTTGGCGGTGTCGATCTGCTCGGCTTCGGTGTGGAACGCGTCGAAGGTGCTGGTCCAGCTGTTGCTCGGGCGGAACTGGATCGTCGCCATCACGCCGTCGCGCTTGTTGTTGCCGGTACGGCGCAACGCCTTGATGCCGTCGGTGAAGTAGGTGCCTGGCGCGATTCCGCGACGCTGGCCTTTGTCGGTGTGCTCGGTGGTCCAGGGCTCGTAGAGGCCGACCTGGTTCTCCTGGATCGGCATGTCGCTGTGCGCGTAACCGATGGCGATGCCCAGGGTGTTGTCGAAGAACTGGTCGATGTAGCTGGCACTGAAACGATTGCCGTACGGATCGATGTTGGCGGCGCGGCCCAGGGAGCTCTTCTGGTAGCGGCCGCTGACCGCGATCACGCGCTCGCCGAAGCTGAGCGGGCGTGCGGTCTGCATGTCGATGGTGCCCGACAGGCCCTGGCCGACCAGGGCCGCGTCCGGGGTCTTGTAGACGGTCACGCCGTTGACCAGCTCGGACGGGTACTGGTCGAACTCGACACCGCGGTTGTCGCCGGTGCTGACCACTTCACGGCCATTGAGCAGGGTGGTGGCGAAGTCGGGTGACAGGCCGCGCACGCTGATCACCTGCGCACGGCCGGCAACGCGCTGGGCGGCCAGGCCGGGAAGGCGCGAGATGGATTCGGCGATGCTGACGTCGGGCAGCTTGCCGATGTCTTCGGCGGAGATCGCCTCGACCACCGAGGTGGCGTCCTGCTTGACTGCGATCGCGCTCTCGATGCCGCGGCGGATGCCGGTGACCTGCACCGTATCCAGGTTGGTGGCGGCGGTGCCGGCCGGCGTGGTGGTGCTCTGCGTGGACTGTGCCGACGCCAGCGTCGGCGCCAGCACAACGGCCAGCGCGAGACTCAGCGCACTGTGCTTGTGGTTCAACATTTTCCCCTCCCAGGCAATGTTGCAGATCGATCTGTGAGCGTTCCGGCGGTGCCGTGAACGTGCGACGCGGTGGCCGCTGTCGTCGCCGCTATGGTAGGCAGCGCATTCTTCGCGGGAATCACCCTGCATACGTATTCAATGGCGTTTGCAGGGGTGTAATCGCTTTCAAGTGTCTCGTTCTGTAGAACCGAGCCCATGCTCGGCTGCATTTCGGTGCTGCGCACCGCCGCCCGAGCGTGGGCTCGGGCGCTACGGGGGCGCAGGCAGGAAAACGTTCAGCGGATCGGCGTGAAGCGGATGGCCTGCCCACCGCCCGGCGCCAGCACCAGCGTCAGGGCATCGGCGCTGGTCACCTCGCGGGTTTCCCGGGCGAATGCGAACGGGTTGCTGCGGAAGTCGGCGCCGTCACCATCGCGGTAGATCTCTGCGCGATAGCGCACGCCGGGTTCCAGGAAGCCCAGCGACACCGGCAGCACGCGGCCGTGTTCATCGGTGATGCTGCCGAGGAACCAGTCGCGGCTGTTGCGGTCGCGGCGCACGATGGTCACGTAGTCGCCCACTTCGCCATCGAGCACGCGGCTCTGCTCCCAGTCCACCGCCACGTCCTCGATGAAGCGGAACGCCTCGCGGTGCTGCAGGTAGTGCTCGGGCAGGTCGGCGGCCATCTGGATCGGGCTGTACAACACCACGTACAGGGCAAGCTGGCGGGCCAGCGTGCTGGGGATGGCCAGGCCGTGGCGGCCCTTCAGGCTGAGGATGCCGGGGGTGTAATCCATCGGCCCGGCCAGCATCCGGGTGAAGACCAGGTTGACCTCGTGCTCCGGCGGGTTCGGCGGCTGGCCCCAGGCGTTGTACTCCATGCCGCGCGCGCCTTCGCGAGAGATCCAGTTGGGGTAGGTGCGGCGCAGGCCGGTGTCCTTGATCGGCTCATGCGGGTTCACCGACAGGTGCCGGCGCGCGGCCTCCTGCACCACCTTCAGGTGATGGCGGGCCATGAACTGCCCGTCGTGCCACTCGCGCCAGAGCGGGCCGCCGGCTGGGTTGCGGCGGTCGACCTGGCCATCGTCGCAGACGTAGCCGGTCTTGAACTGGTCCACGCCCAGCCGTGCGTACAGGTCCAGCGCGGCGCCCAGCTGATCCTCGTAGTGCTCGATGGCGCAGCCGGTTTCGTGGTGGCCGATCAGGTGCACGCCCTTTTTCAGGCCATACGCCGACAGCGCGTCGATATCGAAATCGGGCGTGGCGCGGGTGAAATCGAATTCGTAGCCGTTGCCCACCCACATGCCGTCCCAGCCGGGATTCCAGCCTTCCACCAGCACGCCACGGAAGCCGTGCGCAGCGGCGAAGTCGATCACCTTCTTCGTCTTGGCGGTGGTGGCCGCATGCTTCGGCCCGGTCGCCCAGCTCTCGTTGTCCAGGTGCATCGACCACCACACGCCCAGGTACTTGGCTGGCTTCACCCAGCTCACGTCGCCCAGCGCGTTGGGCTCGTTGAGGTTGAGGATCAGGTCCGATTCGACCAGCCCACCTGCGCGGTCAGCAATCTGCAGCGTGCGCCACGGTGTGGCGAAGGGCAGGGCGCGGCGCACCTTCCAGCCTTCGGCCGCAGGCGAAAGCTGCGCGCGCAGGCGCTGGCCCTCGGTGCGGCGTAGCCACATGCCGGCGTAGTCCACCAGCGCGGCCTCGTGGATTGCCACGTGCAGGCCATCGCGGCTGCGCAGGGTCATCGGCGTATGTACCAGCGGCACTTCGCGCAGCGGGGTGCGCTGGTACAGGTATTCGTAGTGGATCGGCTCGCCGGCCAGAATCCACCAGGCGGTCGATTCCGGCGCGATGGCGAACTCGGTCAGCTCGTCATCGATGATCGCCTCGCGCAGGTTGGGCTGCTCGGGGAACACATAGCGGAAGCCGAGGCCGTCGTCATAGACGCGGAACACCACATCCAGGCGGCGCTTGTTGCCGGTGTTCTCGGCCAGCTGAACTGTCAGTTCGTTGAAGTGGTTTCGGGTGAGCCGGCGCTCGCCCCAGGGCTGTTCCCAGCGGTCGTCGACGCTGCGTTGCTGCTGGCCGATCACCGCGAAATCACGATCCAGCCGGCCGTCGCGCAGGGCGAAGCCCAGCTTCGAATCCTCCACCACGGTCTGGCCGAAACGCTCGACGCGATAGCGCGCCGTGCCGCCGTCCAGCACCAGGCTGGCCCTGAGCACTTTGCCCGGCGATTCGACGCTGACAACCTGCGGCGCAGCCTGCGACAGCGCCGCCATTCCCAGCAATGCCAGGCCGAACACATGCGCGAGCGCGCTGCGTACAGCAGTGGGTGACATCGGCATTTCCCCTCCCAAGGCGCCGTTGGCAGACCCGGACCATAAGCCAGCGCAGCCGGCGCGCTACCGCGCAGCGCCATGAATACGTATGCAGCTGGGCGCAGTCGACAGCCCCGCGTCTACCATGGGGCCAAGGCCCCTTGAGGGAGGGGCCGCGCCCGCCCGCCGGCAACGACGGTACGGACCTACAACGCGTGCAGAGAGGGAGGGAGGCCGACGGGCGCAAGCCGGTCCGCCGCTTCGATGCTGAAGATCATTTGCCTGACCGCTGCCCTTGGGGCAGCGCTGGGATCGACCGCGCAGGCGGCCGACCTGCAATTCGACGGCCGCCACGCGCGCGCCGAAGCCGCTGCCAACGGCAGCTTCGTGCTGCATGCGCCGAAGGGGGCAGTCCAGATCGCAGCCGCACCGATGCGCAGCCGCACCGGCAGCGTGATGTTCGATGCACTGTTCGCGCTTGCCCAGCAGGAGATGGACCAGGACCGCGTGGACGCGATCCGTGATCCTGCCTTCGACGAAGGCAGGCCGGTGCCGTGCGAGTGTTTCCAGACCGGCGCACGCTGGCCCTATGTCTGGACCCGCGATGTCAGCTTCGCCGCCGACCTGGCGCTGGCGCGGCTGGACCCCCTGCGCACCCGTCAGTCGCTGCAGTTCAAGCTGTCGGCGGCGCGCGACGGGCACACGCCCGGCCTGTTCGTGGCGCAGGACACCGGTTCCGGCGGCAGCTGGCCGATCAGCAGCGACCGCGTGGTGTGGTTCCTGGCCGCGCGCCACCTGCTGGATGATCCGGCGTTTGCCGATCAGGTCTGGCAGGCGCTGCAGGGTACGCTGGCGCAGGACCGGGCGATGGTGTTCGACGCGCAGATGGGCCTGTACCGCGGCGAGACCTCGTTCCTGGACTGGCGTGAGCAGACCTATCCGGACTGGACCCGCGAGGATGTGCGTTTCATCGGTGATTCCTATGCGTTGTCCACCAACGTGCTGCACTACCAGGCGCTGCGCCTGGCCGAGCAGCTGGCCGCCCAACGCGGTGACGCCCGTGCGGCCGAATACAGGGCCTGGGCCGACGCGCTGGCGCAGCAGATCGATGCGCGCTTCTGGCGCGAGGACATCGGCCTGTACATGAGCTACATCGGTGAAGCCGCGCACCCGGTGCCGTATGCCAAGGTGGATCTGCTCGGCCTGTCGCTGGGCATCCTGGCCGACGTGCTGCCGCCCGAGCGTGCGCGCCGTGCGCTGGCGGCGTACCCGATCGGGCCGGCTGGCAGCCCGGTGGTCTGGCCGCAGGAAGCGCAGCAGCCGATCTACCACAACCGTGCGATCTGGCCGTTCGTCAGCGCCTATTCGCTGCGTGCAGCGCGGCAGCTGGACGATGCGCCGCGCATCGCCGCCGAGATCCGCTCGCTGATGCAGGGTGCCGCGCTGGCCGGTTCCAACATGGAGAACTACGAGCTGGTCAGCCAGGCGGTGCATGTCGAGGAAGGCGCGCTGAGCGGCCCGGTGGTCAATTCCGAGCGGCAGCTGTGGTCGGTGGCGGGGTACCTGTCGATGGTGGTCGAAGGTGTATTCGGCGTGCAGGACGATGGCAGCGTGCAGCCCAAACTGCCGGCCAGCCTGGTGCCCGAGCTGTTCGGCAAGCAGCGCCGCATCACCTTGGAGGCCAACGGCAAGCGCTACGTGCTGGAGCGCCCGCAGACCGTAAGCGATGGCCTGCTGGTGTCAGGCAGGACCACCACGCGTGGCAGCATCACGACGGTGCAGCTGGTCGCCGCCCCGGCAGCAACTGGTTTCGCTGCCACGACTGCGGATGCCAACGCCCGTGCGCCGGTCACGCCGGTGGCACCGCAGGCCCTGCGCAAGGGCGCGGGTTGGAACGTTGCGGTGGCAGCCGATCAGGTGCTGTGGAAGGACGGCAAGGCAGTCACTGCCAGCAACGGCGTGGCGCGCATCAGCGACGATGGCCTGCAGCACTGCCTCAGCCTGACCCGCCGCGAAGGCCGGCTGGAATCGCTGCACAGCCCGATGGTCTGTGTCGGGCCGGAGCAGCGGCTGAAAGGGGGACAGCGCTGGCAGTTCACTTCGGCCAAGGCCGGGCACGTACGCCTGCGGTTGCAGTACGCCAACCCGAACGGGCCGATCAATACGGGCGTCACCGCTGCGGTGAAGCAGCTGGCGCTGCAGTGCGCGGGCCAGCCGCTGCAACGGCACACGGTTGCCTTGCCGCACAGCGTGGCCGTTCAGGATTCCACGGCGGCGACGTTCGCAGTACCCAAGGGACCGTGCACGGTCACGCTTGAAGAGGGTTTCAACATGAGCGCGCTGGAACACTTCGCGCATTACACCGGTGGCAAGGGCGGGCGCGACGGTGTGCTCAACCAGGCGCAGGTGCTGGCATTGAAGGTGGTGCAGGTGGCCGTGGAAGAGGGCGCACGATGAATCGTCCCGCCAAACCGCAGCTGTCGTTCTGGCAGATCTGGAACATGTGTTTCGGCTTCCTTGGCATCCAGTTCGGTTTCGCGCTGCAGAATGCCAATGCCAGCCGCATCTTCGAGACGCTGGGCGCGGACATCGAGGCGGTGCCCGGGCTGTGGATCGCCGCACCGCTGACCGGCCTGCTGGTGCAGCCGGTGATCGGCTACCTGTCCGACCGCACGTGGACGCGCTGGGGCCGCCGCCGTCCGTTCTTCATGATCGGTGCGGTGCTGACCACGCTTGCCCTGCTGGTGATGCCGAACTCGCCGACGCTGTGGATCGCCGCCGGCACGCTGTGGGTGCTCGACGCTTCGATCAACGTGTCGATGGAACCGTTCCGAGCCTTCGTGGGCGACCAGCTGGCACCGCGGCAGCGGCCCACCGGCTATGCGATGCAGAGCTTCTTCATCGGCGTGGGCGCGATTGTCGCCAGCTTCCTGCCGTTCATCCTTGCCCACTTCGGCGTGGCCAATACGGCTGCCGCCGGTGAAGTGCCGGACACCGTGCGCTATGCGTTCTACTTCGGCGCGGTGGTGCTGCTGGCGGCGATCACCTGGACGGTGGTCAGTACCCGCGAGTATTCGCCGGCACAGCTGGCTGCATTCGATGATGCCGAGCCACCTTCGCACCATGCCGCGCGCGCTGTCAGCGGACCGGCACCGTGGACGCAGGTGGCGCTGTGGCTGGGGCTGGGCGTGCTGCTGGCCCTGCTGATCGCCTGGCGCCAGGGTGACAGGATGCTGTACGTGCTGGCGGGACTGTGTGCAGGCTACGGCCTGCTGCTGGCCGTGGCCCGCGCGCTGCCTGGCACGCATATGCTGGCCGCCATCGTCGGCGACCTGCGAGCGATGCCGGTGACCATGCGGCGGCTGGCCTGGGTGCAGTTCTTCTCGTGGTTCGCGCTGTTCGCAATGTGGATCTACACCACCGCGGCGGTGGCTGGTGTCCACTTCGGTTCGGCCGACCCGAAGACGGCGGCCTACAACGAGGGCGCCAACTGGGTGGGCGTACTGTTCGGCGCCTACAACGGCTTCGCTGCGCTGGCTGCGGTACTGATTCCACCGATGGTGCGTGCCATCGGCCTGCGCTGGAGCCACCTGGTCAACCTGTGGTTGGGTGGCGCCGGTCTGGTGTCGCTGATGTTCATCCGCGACCCGCACTGGCTGTTGCTGTCGATGGTCGGCGTCGGCTTCGCCTGGGCGTCGATCCTGTCGCTGCCGTATGCGCTGCTGTCCGACAGCGTGCCGGCGTCGAAGATGGGCGTGTACATGGGCATCTTCAATTTCTTCATCGTGATCCCGCAGCTGGTCGCGGCCAGCGCGCTCGGCTTTGCGCTGCGCGCGTGGCTGGGTGGCCAGCCGATGCATGTGCTGGTACTGGGCGGCTGCAGCCTGTTCGTCGCCGGCCTGTGCGTGCTGCGGGTTCCGTCCCGTCCGGAGGTGGTGTGATGCGTGCTGCGTTGGCTGTTGCTGTTTCCCTTGCCCTGTTCGCCGGCCAGGCCGTGGCCACTCCGCGCCCGGACTACGTTGGTACCACCGAGCCGTTCGCCAGCGATGCGGTGTACTTCGTGGTCACCGACCGCTTCGTCAATGGCGATCCCTCCAACGATCACCGCGACCAGGGTGGCAAGCACCGCACCTTCGATATCCCGGTGCCGTGCCCGGACAAGGTGGACGGCAACATCGGCTACCTCGGCGGTGACTTCCGCGGCGTGCTCGACAATGCGCAGTACATCCGCAGCCTGGGTTTCGGTGCGGTATGGATCACGCCGATCGTCGACAACCCGGATGAAGCCTTCACCGGCAGCAAGCCGATCAGCTGCACCAGCACGCTGACCGACCGCGGCAAGACCGGCTACCACGGCTACTGGGGCATCAACTTCTACACACTCGACGAGCACCTGCCGAGCAAGGACCTGGACTTCGCCGGCCTGACCAAGGGCCTGCACGGCGCCGGCCTGAAGGTGGTGCTGGACATCGTCGGCAACCACGGTTCGCCGGCCTGGACCATGCCCACGCGGCAACCGCAGTTCGGCCAGATCTTCGACAAGGATGGAACGCTGATTGCCGACCACCAGAACCTGCCGCCGCAGAAGCTGGACCCGAAGCACAACCCGCTGCACGCGTTCTACAACAACATCGGTCCGGTCGACAGCAAGGACGGTTCGATCTTCGATGGCAACCTGGCCGAGCTGTCCGACTTCAACCAGGACAATCCGGCGGTGATGGACTACCTGGTCGGTGCTTATCTGCAATGGACCGCGCAGGGCGTGGACGCGCTGCGCATCGACACCATCGGCTGGCTGCCGCACCCGTGGTGGCACGCCTTCGTCAAGCGAATCCGCGCCGAGCACCCGGGCATGTTCATGTTCGGCGAAGCGTTCGACTACGATGCCGCGCGCATCGCCGAGCACACCTGGCCGGCCAATGCGAACGTGAGCGTGCTCGATTTCCCGCTGCGTGGCGCGCTGGAGCAGACCTTCGGCACTGCCGGAAAAGGCTTTGAGATGCTGGCCGAGCCGCTGCACCTGAGCGGTGGTCCGTACGCCAACCCGTACGAGCTGATGAGCTTCTACGACAACCACGACATGCCGCGCCTGCAGGCCAGTGACAACGGCTTCATCGACGCGCACAACTGGCTGTTCACCGCGCGTGGCATTCCGGTGCTCTATTACGGCTCGGAGACCGGTTTCATGCGTGGCCGCGCCGAGCACGCCGGCAACCGCGCCTACTTCGGCCAGCCGCGTGTGGATGCGGCGCCGAAGAGCCCCATCTTCGCGCCGCTGCAGCGTATCGCGCGACTGCGTGAAGCCACCCCGGCGCTGCAGCGCGGCCTGCAGGTGAACGAGCGCCTGCAGGGTGATGAGGCGGTGTTCTTCCGTGTGCTGCAGCAGGGCGAGGTGGCGCAGACCGCGCTGGTGCTGCTGAACAAGGGCGACCAGGCCAGGAGCTTCACCGTGGCGCGTTACGTCCAGGCTGGCCGCTGGCGTGATGCGCTGGACGGCGGTTCGTTGCAGGTGGATGCCTCCCTGAAGGCCGAAGTGCCTGCGCATGGCGTGAAGGTGTACGTGCTGGATGCCGCCGTGCAGCAGCCAGCGCTGCAGGTCGAGCTGGACAAGGCGATGACCGACCAGAAGGCTCGGGACCAGCGTCTGGGACGGTGAGGGCGCCGCCGGGCATGGCCCGGCGCTACCGCTCTGGTAGGTGCCAACCTCGGTTGGCACTCCCGCTCTGGTAGATGCCAACCTTGGTTGGCACGCTCTTCGAGCAGTCGAGCAGGCTCGGCTCTACAATAGGAGCCCCTATCTCCCCGCCGTTGCCATGACCGACCTCGCCCCGCAGACCCCGATCGAAACCCTGCTGAAGGCGGCGATGGACGGTGCCGTGCCGATCCGCGCCTTCATGGAGGCCTTCGTTGCCTCCGAGGTGGTGCTGCTGACCGGCAGCCTGGTAACCCCCGACGGCAGCGGCTTCGACCCGTTGCTGTTCGACAAGCAGGGCACCCTGCACGTGGCAGTGTTCACCGACCCGTCGCGGGTCGGCATTTACAGCCAGCAGGTCCCCCACCAGATCCGCTGGCTGATGCTGGACGTGCTGCGCCGCGTACCGGGTGGCTACGGCGTGGTGATCAACCCCGGCACGTCGCTGGGCTTCGAGATCTCGCCCAGCGGTATCGGCGAAATCCTGAAGGACTTCGCCCAGGGCTGATTGTCCTGTAGAGCCGAGCCCATGCTCGGCTGCCTTCCGCGCAATGCCTGATCAGTCGAGCACGGCTCGACGCTACAGAAGGCTTCCTTTCGAACGCCGTCCGTGATCCCCTTGGGCGACATCGGGATCGAGGCTTCGCCATGGAACTCAGAGGACTACCCGCCGACGCGCCGGCACGATCACGCCATTCCCGCTCGGCCCTGATCTTCCTGATCGCGGCCATCGTTGCCGCCCTGGTGGCCATGCCGCTGCTGCGCGCGGTGGGCATGGTGCTGTGGCCGGTGTTCGTCATTGCCTGGCTGATCAACCTGGGCGCTGCCTGGCATCTGGCCCAGTGGGCGCGGCAGCAGGGGCGCTCGGCGTGGGCATTCGGATTGTTGGCGGCGCTGGGTACCGTCGCCTCGATCGTGGTGTACGTACTGCTGGCGTTGCTGGGACCGAAGGCCGCGCGCTGAATCCGCGCGGCCAGTCCGGGCCATGTGCCGAGCATGGCTCGGCACTACAGTAGAGCCGAACCATGCTCGCCTGCTTGGGGCCTCACATCGTCACCTTGCGCCGGTTGTCGTCGCTCACCCGGTCGATCAGCTTGTTGTACGGGTCGAAGCCTGCTTCGTCCGGCTTTTCATCCACGGTCACCGTAATCTTCGGCTCGGCGCTGGTGATGTGGTGGCGCTGCAGGTACAGCACTTTCTGGTCGCGTTCCTTGCCGGAAGGGCCGTTGGCGAACACGCCGATCTCGACCCAGTCATCCATCTTCCCGTCGCTTTCCTGGCCCTTGCCGTCGGCATACTGCTTGGCCGCGTGCAGGTCCACGGTCACGTCGTAGCGGCCGTCATCGCGCTTGCGGGCGCTGGCGGCCATCACCCGGTTGTCGTAGAAGCTGATCTTCTCGAACAGGTCGGTAACCAGCTGCTGGCGGTCGGCCGGGGTCTCGGCGCGGATGTAGCCCAGCAATTCGCGCGAGGTGGTGTAGGGCGGTTGCTGGTAACCCTTGTCCTGCAGGAAACGCTTCAATGCCCGGTTAAGCGCCTGCTCGCCGATCTCCTCGCGCAGCCGGTAGAACACCAGCGAACCCTTCTGGTAGTGGATGTACTGCTGGTTCTCCACACGTTCCAGCGGCTGTTCCTCGATGGCCTCGCCACCACGCCCGGACAGGTAGCCGTCCAGTTCGCGCTTGAGGAACTGGCGCATGTGCTGGCGGCCGTACTCCTGCTCCATCACCATCAGTGCCGAATACTGCGACAGCGATTCGGACAGCACCGTCGCGCCCTGCACGTTGGCACCGATTACCTGGTGCGCCCACCACTGGTGTGCGATCTCGTGCGCGGTCACGTAGAAAACGTAGTCCACCTTGTCCGGGTCACGCAGGTCGGCGATGAAACCGATGGCCTCGGAGTAGGGGATGGTGTTGGCGAACGACTGCGCGAAGCGCGCATAGCCCGGGAACTCGATGATGCGTACCTGGCGGTGCTGGTACGGGGTGAAGTTCGCTTCGTAGTAGGCCAGCGACTTCTGCACCGCCTCGATCATCCGGTCCACGTTGTAGCCGTGCGCCGGGTCGAAGTAGACCTCGATCGGGATGTCCTTGTACTTCGCCTTGCGCACGTCCCAACGCGCCGACAGGTAGGCATAGAAGTTCAGCATCGGCCGGTCCATGGCATAGCTGAAGCAACGCCGGCCTTTCACCGTGGTCTCGTGCTGCAGGTAGCCCGGGGCCAGCGCGACCTGGTCAGCCGCGGTGCAGACGGTGGTGCGGAAATCGAGCCAGTCAGCATCATTGGAAATGTAGGTGTTGGCGCGCGCCGCTTCGTCTTCCAGCTTGGGCATGCGCCGCGGCTCGCCGAGATCACGCTTGCGCCGCTCGTTGCGGTCGGTGATCTCCGCGCCTTCGTTGTAGCCGAATGACGGCAGCACGCGGCTGTTGAAGAACGTGCCGTTGTCCACAAGGTTGCTCGGCGCCTGGCCGGCGGTGATGCCATTGGGCTTCTGCACCACCCGGAAATGGACACGGCGGCTTTCGCCCGGTTGCAGGGGCTTGTCCAGCCGGTAGATGCGATACCCCAGGTCCTTGTCATGGAAGGCCATCGTCTGTCCGCCAAGATCGGCGGCTACCAGCTGTTTGTCATCACCCATCGAGACATGCAGTTCCGGGATCGGCTGCGCGTGCAGGTTGCGGATCGTCCAGTTCGCATCGATCACCATCGACTGCGATTCGGGGGACAGGTCCACGCGGTTGTCTACCGCCACGATGCGCGGCTGCGGCAGGTTGCGGTACTTCGACAGCTCGCGCTCGTAGCGGGCCTGCAGGTCCAGCTGTTGATCCGGGGAAAGGAACTCGTTGCGGATGTTGGTGCTCCAGTACAGCCAGCCGCCCACGCCGACAAAGGCCAGGGCGGCCACTGCGGCGAAGACACCGGTCGGACCCCACAGGCGACGCCGGGCCAGGGCCAGGCGCTGGCGCAGGCCCTGGCTGACACCACGCACCCAGAACGCGGAGGCCACGCACATCATCGCGAGCAGGAACAACGCCCAATAGCCCTGGAACGCCAGCTGTCCGGTGAGGAAGTGGCCGTAGCCGTTCATATCCGAATAGGGAGCGATCGGCCAGCTGCCGAAGTTGTAGATGTTCTGCGTGTAGTCGAGCATGCCCAGCACGCCCTGGCCGATCATCACCACGATCAGCAGCGCGTAACCGACGAACTTGTTGTTGGTGAGCACCTGCAGCACCAGCGCCAGGCCCCCCATCAGGATGTAGACCACCGAATCCAGCGCCAGGCTGCGCAGGTAGAGCAGCGGCTCCAGGTGCGTATAGCCCTTGGCCAGCTGCACGCTCATCGCGGCCAGCGCGCCGGCCGCCTGGAAACAGGCGATCACCGCCACCAGCGCGACGAACTTGGCCAGCAGCGGTACCCAGTTCGGCACCGGCATGGCGTCGGTCACTTCATTGATGCGCGCGCCGCGTTCCTTCCAGACCAGCTCGCCGGCGAAGAACAGCACGATGATGATCAGCAGCCAGCTGAAGGCGCCCTGCAGGCCCATGATCATCTGTGAGGTGACCGGCCAGATCGAGGTGCCATACAGCGTCTGCCGGAACAGGGCGCTGGGCAGGAAGTTGGCCAGCCCCAGCACCAGCAGCACGATGAACGGGACGCTGCGCAGCACGCCGCCGGTGTCGAAACGCACCTGGCGCAGGAACTGGTGCCATGCGGTGCTGCCAGTGAACGCCGGTACCACGCGGGGTAGGGCTGCGCGGGCAGGACGAACAGTCACCGTATCGGCGGCCGCCAGCGTGAGCTTGCGTCCCCAGCGCCGGCGGCCGCTGCCGCTGCGTTCGGTGCGGAACAGCGCGAACGTGGCGGCGAACAGCACCGCGGCCACGCCCAGCCACAGGGCGCGGTTGGCCAGCAGGTAACCGGCCAGCGCCGGAATGCCGCTGTTGCGTTCGGCGGTGGACCAGTAGCGGATGGTGCGGCCCAGTGCACGCATGCCGAGCGGCTCGCTCAGTACCGCGATCCAGGTGTTGTCGATGTCGCGCAGCAGGGCGGCACTGGCGCCGTACAGCACCAGGTAGGCCACCAGGCCGATGTAGACCCACAGGATCGAGCGGGTCACCGCGGCCAGCAGTGACAGCAGCGCGGTGGTGAACAGCAGGTTGGGAATGACGATGACCGCAAAGGTCCAGGCATAGCCCTGCCAACTGATCGGGCCCACGCGTTCGGGATCGACCCAGGGCATGAACGGCGCCAGCCACAGGCCGAACGCGATCACTACATAGACCAGCAGTCCAGCCGCCAGTGCTGCGGCGATGCGTCCGGCAAGATAGTCGCGGCGCTTCACCGGGCTGGCGAAGATCAGTTCGGCGGTGCCGAGCTCGAAGTCACGCAGCAGCGCATTGCTGACGAACAGCGCGGTGACAAGCATGCCAAGCAGGGTGAAGATGCCCAGCATCTGCGCGATCACCGTCGGCGCGTTGCTATGCACGTTGCCGGTGCCGCCACCGATCTGCACCGCATCGCTGGAGGCCGCGGCGAAGGCGAGCAGGGCGAACAGCCCGGCCAGCAGCCACAGCAGTGGGGAACGCAGCTGCTCGCGCAGCTCGAAGCGGAAGAAGTTGAAGATCATGGCGTGCTCCGCTCAGGCTGCCGCGCGGGCACGGGCCTGCAGGCGCAGGCGCTGGAAGTACACGTCCTCGAGATCGGGGGCCACGGCTGCGAAACCGTCGCCGGGGTCATTGGCGCTGTGTACGTGAATCACCGGGCGACCACCGACCAGGCGGGTGGACAGCACCACGTAGCGTGCCTCGTGGTCGGCCAGTTCCGAAGGATCGACCTGCTTGCGCCAGACCTGCTGCTGCAGCGCGTCGATGGCATCGGCCGGGCGCCCGGTCAGCAGCACCTGGCCCTTGTTCATGATCGCCATCGTCGGGCAGAGGTCGGTCACGTCCTCGACGATGTGGGTGGACAGGATCACCGCCACGTTCTCGCCGATGGCCGCCAACAGGTTGAGGAAGCGGTTGCGTTCCTCGGGATCGAGGCCGGCGGTGGGTTCGTCGACGATCACCAGCCGCGGGTCGCCGAGCAGTGCCTGGGCGATGCCGAAACGCTGACGCATGCCGCCGGAGTACGTGCCGAGCTTACGCTTGCGCGCGTCCCACAGATTCACCTGCTGCAGCAGACCATCGACCACTTCGCGGCGCTGGGCGCGCTGGGTCAGGCCCTTGAGCACCGCGAAATGCTCCAGCAGGTCCAGCGCACTGACCTTCGGGTACACGCCGAAATCCTGCGGCAGGTAGCCCAGCCGGCGGCGCACGGCGTCTTTGTCGCGCAGTACGTCGATCGGAGTTTCGCCGGGGATGCTGAGCACGGCCGAGCCGCTGTCGGCTTCCTGCAGGGTGGACAGGGTGCGCATCAACGAGGATTTGCCCGCGCCGTTCGGCCCGAGCAGGCCGAACATCCCGCGCGGGATGTCCAGGCTGACATTGTTGAGAGCATGCACGCCGTTGGCGTACGTCTTGGACAGCGAATCGATCTTCAGCATGCGACGTACACCTTTCCGTGGGCGATGTCTGCGCGTTATCCGCGCATCGGCTTCCGTGCGCATCCGCCGTTGGTCATGGGGGGAGAATTCCGCCGTCGCACGTTGAGGCGTGGCGGGAGGTCTGGTGGCGCTTACCGGCGCAGCGACGATTCCCGCACCACCAGCTTCACCGGGATGCTCTGGCTGTCCACCGGCTGCCGGCCGATCAGCGCCAGCAGGCGTTCCACCAGCAGCTGCCCGGCCTGCTTGGTGTCCTGCTGCACCGTGGTCAGCGCCGGGGATACCGAGGCGGCCAGCGGGATGTCGTCGAAACCGGTCACTGCCACGTCCTGCGGCACCCGCAGCCCGGCCTCGCGCAGGGCACGCATTGCGCCGATGGCGATCAGGTCGCTGGCCGCGCAGATCGCATCGATCGGCTCGCCGCGTGCCAGCAGCGCCTGGCAGGCCTCCTGGCCGGAGGCCTCGGTGGTGATCGCATCGTGCTGCAGCGCCGGTTCGGCGGCCAGGCCGTGTTCCTGCAACGCCGCCACATGGCCGCGGTAACGCTCCTGGAATTCCGGGTAGTGGCTGGATGCGTGGCCAAGGAAGGCGATGCGGCGGCAGCCCTGCTGCAGCAGGTGGGTGGTGATGTCGTGCCCGCCCTGGAAGTTGTCGCTGCCGATCGACACGCCGGGCTGGCCGGGCAGGGCGGCGCCCCAGCGCACGAAATGCGTGCCCTGTTCGACCAGCCGCTGCAGGCGGTCGCGCGACTCGTGGTAGTCGCCATAGCCGAGCAGGATGATGCCGTCGGCCTTGTTGCTGTCCTCGTAATCGGCCTGCCAGTCGGTGGACAGCTGCTGGAACGAGACCAGCAGGTCCTGCCCGTGCAGGGCGCAGGCGCGGGTGATCGAGCCGAGCATCGAATGGAAGAACGGGTTGATCAGTGAATCGTCGTTGGTTGGGTCTTCGAAGAACAGCAGGGCCAGGGTGCCGGCGTTGCGCAGGCGCAGGCTGGAAGCGTTCTTGTCGACCTTGTAGTTCAGCTCGCGGGCGATGCGCAGGATGCGCTCGCGGGTCTCGGCGTTGACCATCGGGCTGCCGCGCAGGGCCCGCGACACGGTCGGCTGGGAGACCCCGGCCAGGTGGGCGATGTCCAGGGAGGTGGCTTTGCCTTTGATGGTCATGTGCGAACGGCAGGGGGCAGGTGGAAGGTGCCCGGGCATGATGCCATGGGCAGACGCGAATGCCCTTGCAGGCGTCCGTCGGGGCGGCGCTAAGTCATTGCCGTACAAGGAAATCAGTCTGAGCCCTGGCTGCGGTCAGGGACTTCTGACCGGGCGGATGGCGGCGGCAATGCTAAGATGCATCGTTCTCGCATTCCCCCAAATTTCAACAGGGGCGGCCCAGCGTACTGCACCCCTGCCCGGGGCTGTGCTATCACTGGCGGTCTGCCCTTGGACAACGGACGAAGGTACCTATGGCGCGCGGCATCAACAAAGTCATCCTGGTCGGCAATCTCGGCAACGACCCGGACGTGAAGTACACCCAGGGCGGCATGGCGATCACCCGCATCAGCCTGGCCACCACCAGCGTCCGCAAGGACAAGGATGGCAATCAGCAGGAACGTACCGAATGGCACCGCGTGGTGTTCTTCGGCAAGCTCGGCGAGATCGCCGGCGAGTACCTGCGCAAGGGCAGCTCGGTCTACGTCGAAGGCAGCCTGCGCTACGACAAGTACACCGGCCAGGACGGCGTGGAGAAGTACTCCACCGATATCATCGCCGATGAAATGCAGATGCTGGGCGGCCGCGGTGAAGGCGGCGGTGGTGGCGGTGGCGGCAACTACGGCGGCGATCGCCCGCAGCGCCAGCAGGCCCCGCGCCAGGAGTACGGCGGCGGTGGCGGCGGCCAGCGTGGCGGCCAGGGCGGTGGTTATGGCAACCAGGGCGGCAACCAGGGCGGCAACCAGGGCGGTGGCTACGGCAACCAGGGTGGCAACCAGCGCCCGCAGCCGCAGCAGGCGCCGCCGATGGACGACTTCGCTGACGACGATATTCCGTTCTAAGGAACACGCGAGTCACAAAAAAAGCCCTGGCATCTGCCGGGGCTTTTTTTATTGAGCTTCGTGCCGCTAACGTAAACTGATGGAGGGCAAGCAATGACAGAATGGATCCAGCACCAGTTTGCAGTGCTCAAGGCGTTGCCCATGTGGATCAGTTTCACCGGGTGCGCGCTGATAGCGGCAGGGGGGAGTCTCGCAGCGTATGCGGTGGCCGAACGCCTGTGCAATGCCCGAACCTATGCAATCACGCCGACTCGAGCGATGGAGCTGCTCTTCGCTGGCGTCTTGATCTCGTTGTTCTCGCCGATTGCGATGCGGATCGTCAACGGTGCGATCTACTCGTATCAGTTTGATGTCGCGTTGCTGTTCTACTTCGGGCCACTGATCCCCCTGGGCGTATGGCTTGTGGGTGTAATCATTGTGGGACGGGTCATGGTAGCCTCGAAACCAGAGCTTGAGGGGGGCGAAGCTCGCGATCAGTACAGATACAACCTTGAAGAGATCGGCCGATCGCGATATGGCCTGCACATCACGCCTCGACATCACAAACGCTGCTGCCGAATTTTTCGCATGCAAGTGTTCTGGCGCAAACCCTCAATTTCGAACGTGGGTGTGATGGCGAGGAGCACGTTGAAGACCTGCCTAATCAGTGAGCTGCAGTCGGGGGACACGGTTGAGATCGTTACACCCAATCAAAAGCTGGCCAAGTTGGTTGAATGGATGGCGGCGACCGGCATGCCAGCCGGCTACACCATTGCATCCATAGAGCGCCGGCTCGGGCGCGTGACAATGATGCTGGGTTATCTCAGCGGTTGCGGTTGGTCGTGGAGAACTGCGCTGAAGAACCCTTTGGTCAGAGGTTTCGAGATCACGAGGTCATGAACGTTGGAACTGCACCAGCACATGTTGATGCAGTTGGTGATGCCTCTTGCCTGACACGGTATCGGGAAGCAGAAATGGGTGGAGGGACTGGCCAGAATGAGACTGATTGAGTTGAAATTTTCCACGGTCTACGCGTCGACAAGGAAGTGGGGGATCTACGGATTCCGTTTGGTCTGTTGAAGAAGGAACGGTCGACGTGCTCTTTAAGTGAATGATTCAGTGTTTTTACCGCTCGACGGGTTTGGAGCTGAGTCATCAAATGTGCACAACCGTTCTGATCGAAAGCTCGTTCGCAGCAGAAAAGTAAGCCCCGCTCATGCGGGGCTTTTCTTTTTGCGCGATGTCGACTGCGTTGTGCTTCGCAGCATCAGTTTTCGTGCACCGCGACTTGCAAACAGGCAAATTCCTCCCCTATGGTGCAATCGATTGCATCGCTGTGAATTGTTGCGTTTGATACCGGTTGGGAGGCCGGAAGGTGGATGACCATCCATTCGATCAGACCGGCTCCTCCGAGGGGGCTCACGCGGCGCGATGCGCTGCGCATCGCAGTTGCCGGCGGCATTGGCCTGGGGGCCGGGACGATCGCGGGGACATTGCCCGCATTCGCCGCCACTGCACCGCTGAAGGGTAACCTGAAGCACTCCGTCGCCCGCTGGACCTTCCCGCAGCTGTCCGTCGCCCAGCTCTGCGCGACGGTGAAGGACATCGGCTTCGCCGCGATCGACCTGGTCGGCCCGGAAGACTGGCCCACGCTGAAGGCGAATGGCGTGTACAGCTCGATGTGCAACGGCGCGGAGCTGGGCCTGACCAAGGGCTTTGCCGGCCGTGAGTTCCACGACCAGCTGGTGGAGCGCTACACGCGGCACATCGATCTGGTGGCCGATGCCGGTTACCGTAATCTCATCTGCTTCTCAGGCAACCGCAACGGTATGGATCCGCAGGAAGGCATGGCCAATGCGGAGGCTGGCCTCAAGCGCATCCTCGGGCATGCCGAGAAGCGCGGTGTGGTACTGGTGATGGAGCTGCTGAACTCCAGGGTCGACCACCGCGACTACCTGTGCGACCACTCTGCGTGGGGCGTAGAGCTGTGCCAGCGGCTGGGCTCGGACAACTTCGGCCTGCTCTACGACATCTATCACATGCAGATCATGGAAGGCGACATCATCGCTACCATTGGAAAACACCACGCCTGCTTCAAGCATTACCACACCGCAGGCGTGCCTGGCCGGAACGAGATCGGAGACCAGCAGGAGCTCCACTATCCGGCCATCTGTCGCGCGATCCGCGACACCGGTTTCAAGGGGTATCTGGCGCAGGAGTTCACGCCTGCCGCGCCCGATCCCGTTGCCTCATTGCGCGAGGCGATCCGCCTCTGCGACGTCTGAAACGATATCCACCCAGGTAAGAAACCCATGGCAGATAATCACTACGACGCCATTGTTGTTGGCTCGGGAATCAGTGGCGGTTGGGCGGCGAAGGAGCTGACCGAGAAGGGCCTGAAGGTCCTGATGCTGGAACGCGGACGCAACATCGAGCACGTCAAGGATTACGTCAACGCGATGAAGGAGGCGTGGGATTTCCCGCACCGCAACCGGCCAACGCAGGCGATGAAGGCCGCGTTCCCGGTGCTGATGCGCGACTACGGACTGGCCGAGAACCTGGATGGAATGTGGGCCAACGAACAGGACTCGCCCTACATCGAGACCAAGCGCTTCGACTGGTTCCGCGGCTACCACGTCGGCGGTCGCTCGCTGCTGTGGGGGCGGCAGAGTTATCGCTTCTCCGATCTGGATTTCGAGGCGAACCTCAAGGACGGTATCGCCGCTGACTGGCCGATCCGATACGCCGATATCGCGCCCTGGTATGACCATGTGGAAAAGTTCGCCGGCATCGCCGGTACGCGCGAGGGACTTGATGTGCTGCCGGACGGCGAGTTCCTGCCGCCGATCCCGTTGAACATCGTCGAGAAGGATGTGGCCGCACGTATCAAGAAGGCGTTCGGCGGAACGCGGCACATGATCCACTCGCGCACCGCCAACATCACCAAGCCGATGCCCGAGCAGGGCCGCGTCAACTGCCAGTACCGCAACAAGTGCATCCTTGGCTGTCCCTTCGGTGCCTATTTCTCGACCCAGGCGGCGACACTGCCGGCGGCGATGAAGACCGGCAACCTGACGCTGCGTCCGTTCTCGATCGTCAAGGAAGTGCTGTACGACAAGGATCGCAAGCGTGCGCGCGGCGTGGAGGTCATCGACGCCGAAACCGGCCAGACCTACCAGTACACGGCCAAGGTTATTTTCCTCAATGCGTCGTCGTTCAACTCGACGTGGCTGCTGATGAACTCGGCAACCGATATCTGGGACGGAGGGCTGGGTTCCTCGTCCGGCGAGCTCGGGCACAACGTGATGGACCACCACTTCGGTGCGGGTGCTTCGGGCCGGGTCGAGGGCTATGAGGACAAGTACTACTTCGGCCGCCGCCCCTGCGGTTTCTATATTCCGCGGTTCCGCAACGTCGCTGCCGACAAGCGCGCCTACCTGCGCGGGTTCGGCTACCAGGGCGGTGCCAGCCGTACTGGCTGGTCGCGCGAGATCGCCGAACTGAACATCGGCGCCGACCTGAAGGAAGCGCTGACCGTGCCCGGTGACTGGCGCATCGGCATGACCGGTTTCGGTGAGATGCTGCCGCACCACGACAATACGATCCGCCTGGACCGCGAGCGCAAGGACAAGTGGGGGTTGCCGGTGCTGGCGATGGACGTTGCGATGCGTGCCAACGAACTGGCCATGCGCAAGGACATGGCCGCAGATGCTGCCGAGATGCTGGAAGCGGCCGGCGTCAAGGACGTGAAGATGCACGACAACGATTACGCCCCGGGCAAGGGCATCCATGAAATGGGAACGGCGCGGATGGGACGTGACCGCAGGAGCTCCGTATTGAACGCACACAACCAGGTCTGGGATGCGCCCAACGTCTATGTGACCGACGGCGCCTGCATGACCTCCAGCGCCTGCGTGAATCCGTCGCTGACCTACATGGCGCTGACCGCGCGGGCCGCCGATCATGCCGTGCGCGAACTGAAAGCGGGGAACCTGTGATGGATCGTCGCGAACTGTTGAAGATGATCGTGGCCGCCACCGGTGCGGCGATGGTCGGGTTGCCGGCGCTGGTGCATGGCAAAGCGCCAGCGGCGGGCGCGATGGCCGCGTTCTCCGATGCCGAAATCGGCACGCTGGACGAGATCGCCGAGACCATCCTGCCGCGGACCAGGACACCCGGGGCGAAGGACGCGGGCGCCGGTGCGTTCATGGCGACGTTCGTCAGCGACTGCTACACCGCCCGGCAGCAGGCGACGTTCCGCGCCGGCCTGGCCGATATCGACAGACGCGCCGGCGGCCGCTTCGTATCGCTCACACCGGAAGCCCGCACCGGGTTGCTGCGAACGTTGGACGCCGAAGCCAAGGCACGCAACGCTGACGTGACCGAGACCGGCACTCCCGAGGAAGGCGAGGCCATGCCGCATTACTTCACGATGATCAAGCAGCTGGCCATCTTCGGCTTCTTCACCTCCAAGGTCGGCGCGACCGGGGTGCTGCAGTACGTCGCCGTGCCGGGTCGCTACGAAGGCGACCTGGCCTATGTCCCAGGTACGCCTGCGTGGGGTACCAGCTGATGGAGCGCACGATGATGACCAGGCCGCTGCTGATCGTGGCCGGCGTACTGGCCGCTGCACCAGCCCTCGCACAGGACGCTGCCGATCCTGCACGCGATCCGAAGAAGACCGAGGTATGGACCCCTGTGCCCGCGGTCGTGGCGACGCCCCCGGGCAGGGCACCATCCGACGCGATCGTGCTGTTCGATGGCAAGGATGCCTCCGCATGGGAGGCGGAGCAGGGTGGGCGTGTGCCCTGGAAGATCGCGGACGGCGCGATGACCGTGGTGCCGGGCAGCAAGGGCATCCGCACCCGGCAACGCTTCTGCGATGTCCAGCTGCATGTCGAATGGCTTACACCCACCGAAACAAAGGGTTTCGACGGCCAGAACCGGGGCAACAGCGGCATCTTCCTGCAGGAACTCTACGAGCTGCAGGTGCTCGACAGTTACAACAACCCCACCTATGCCAACGGCCAGGCCGGCTCCATCTACAAGCAGGCCATGCCGCTGGTGAACGCCTCGCGCGCGCCGGGCCAGTGGCAGGCCTACGACATCATCTGGAAGGCACCGCGCTTCTCGCCAGGCGGCGGGCTTGTCTCGCCTGCGCGCATCACGGTGCTGCACAACGGCGTGCTGGTGCAGGATGACACCGTGCTGGCGGGGAAGACCGAGTACATCGGCGCACCGTCGTACTCACCCCACGCGTGTGCGCCGCTCTATCTGCAGGAGCATGATTCCAGGGTCAGCTACCGCAACATCTGGGTGCGGGAACTCTGATCCCACCTGGCTACTTCGCCAGGTAACTGGCGATGTCGTCGATTTCCTGCTGCGAAAGCTGGGGAAAGGGCGGCATCAGTCCGCCGCCCTTCCTGATCTTGTCCTTGATCTGCGCGGGATCCAACCGCTTGCTGACGTCGGTAAGCGCCGGGAACGCACCCGGCATGCCGGCGCGATCAGCGCCGTGGCAGGCCATGCAGTTCGCGCTGTAGAGCTTGGCGCCGGCGGCAGGATCGTCCTTGCACCAGGCAGTGGTGGCAAGCGTCGCGCCACAGAGCATCACAGCCAGTTTCAGCATCGTCTTCAAGCGGGGCTCCTTCGCGGGCTAGCGTTGTGCGCTGGCGTGCGGGCTGACGGTCAGGTGTTCACGCAGGTAGTCCGCACCGGTCTGGATCACCTTGGCCGGATCACGCGGTTGGTCGTGTTCGAGGATGTACCAGTGCACGCCCGCGGCGGCCGCGGCTGGCAGGATCGCGTTCCAGTCCAGCACGCCCTGGCCGACGGCGGCGAATCCACCTTCGTCCTGGGCCTGGCCCTTGGGCGCATTGTCCTTGGCGTGCACCGCGAACAGGCGGTCACGGAACTTGCCCAGCATCACCGCCGGGTCGTGTCCGGAGCGCGCCACCCAGGCCAGGTCCAGTTCGGTCTGCAGGTCGGGGCCGGCAGCAGCGAACAGCAGTTCCAGGCCGGTCCTTCCGTTGAAGTCGACCAGCTCGAAGTCGTGGTTGTGGTAGGCCAGGCGCATGCCCTTGGCCCGAACCTGTTTGGAAAGCCGGCCCAGCTCCTGGCCCAGTGCGGTCCAGCCTGCGGCATCGGTGGGCCGGTCCTTCGCGTCCAGGTAGGGCACCACCAGCGTGGCGTTGCCGATCGATCGGTTGAAGGCCACCACGCCGTCCAGGTCTCTGCGCAGCTCGGCCAGCGCAACGTGCGAGGAGATCGCCCTGATCGAATACCTGTCCAGCAACTGCTTGAGTTCGCTGGCGCTGACGCCCTGGGTCCCCACCGTTTCCACCGCGTGCACGCCCGCGTCGCGAACGATCTTCAACTGCTGGTCGAGCGATCCGGCATTGCGCAGTGAGTACATCTGCACTGCGATGGGCTTCTGCGCGGCGACGGCTTCGCTGGCGAGGCCGGGCAGTGCCGTGAGCAGCAGGAGTGCGAGGGCTGCGGCTCTGCGGACAGGGGTTTTCATCAGGCGTTCCTCCCGGGATTCAATCGATGGTGGTCCAGGCACGCGTCCTGGCCGATGCGATGACGCGGTCGACGATCCGTGCCGAGCGCACGCCGTCGTTGAAAGTGGGCAGGCCCTCGGGCCGTTCGCCGTCGATGGCGCGATAGCTGTCGGCAATGAACGCCTCGAAGCACTGGCCGTAGCCCTGCGCGTGACCGGCCGGCAGCACCGACAGCCGCCGTTGTTCGACACCGCCTGCACCAGGACCGCGCACGAAGATCTCCTCGCGCTGGCCAGGTCTTCCGATCCACAGCCGCTCGGCATCCTCCTGGTTGAAGGCCACGCTGGCCCTGGCACCGTCGATCTCGAACCAGAGGCGGTTGTGGCGTCCTGCGGAGACCTGGCTGACCGTCAATGACGCCAGTGTGCCGGCACCGGTCCTGAACATCGCCGCGGCCACGTCTTCGCTGGTGACCGTCTGCATCGCGTCGCTGGCTGTGGGCGTGCTGAAGCTCTGACCGGTGATGGCGCCGCGTTCGGCGATCACCGTCTCGAACGCCGCGTTGACCTCGGCGAAGCGCTCGCCGCTGATCCATTCCACCAGGTCGCACCAGTGCGAGCCGATGTCGGCGAACACGCGCGACGTACCGCCCAGTGCCGGATCCACGCGCCAGTTGTTGCTGGCCGGGTCCAGCAGCCAGTCCTGCAGGTAGCTCCCGTGGATCAGGTGCAGAGGCCCCAGCTCGCCGTGTGCGATGCGTGCGCGCGCCTCGCGCACCACCGGGTGGTAGCGGTAGACGAAGGGGACCGTGGCCACAAGGCCGCGCGAGGCCGCCAGCGCAGCCAACGCCTGTGCATCTTCCAGCGAGGTGGCCAGCGGCTTCTCGCAGATGACGTGCTTGCCGGCTTCCAATGCGGCCTGTGCCATCGGCCGGTGCAGATGATTGGGCGTACAGACGTGCACGACCTGCACCTGCGGATCGGCGATGACCTCGTCGATGTCCCGATAGGCGCGCGGGACATTCCAGGACTGCGCGACCTCATGTGCACGCTGCGCGGACGAGGCGGCCACGCCGCGGATCTGCGCACCGGCCAACAGCGCCGCGCGACGATGCACGGCGCCAATCATACCGGTGCCGACGATGGCGATTCCAAGCGTCGCCATCTACTGGATTCCTCGGGACGCAGACGGTGCCGCTGCGACCAGCGGCCGGTCGCGGAACAGCAGCAGGAAGGCGATCAGCACGACCAGCGCGACACCGGCCGGGAACAGCCAGATCTGTTGCCAGTCAGGTCCCGCCGCCGTGGTGAAGTGCTCCACCACCGCACCGGACAGGAAGGTGCCGATCAGCATGCCCACGCCATAGGTCGCCAGGGTGATGAAGCCCTGCGCGCTGCTGCGCGCGTCGGGGCCGGCATGCGCATCGGTGTAGATCTGGCCGGTGACGAAGAAGAAGTCGTAGCAGATGCCGTGCAGCACGATGCCGATCACCAGCAGCGAGAAGCCGCTACCGGCATCACCGAAGGCGAACAGGGCATAGCGCAGCACCCACGCAGCCATGCCCACCGCCAGCATCGTCTTCACCCCCAGCCGCACGAACAGGAATGGCATCGCCAGCATCAGCAGCACTTCGGACACCTGGCCCAGCGACTGCAGGCCCGCAGCGCCGCGCACGCCCAGGTCATTGAGGTACGGGTTGGTGAAGTTGTAGTAGAACGACAGCGGGATGCAGATGGCGATGGAGGCCAGGAAGAACACCAGGTACGCGCGCGACTTCAGCAACCGCAGCGAATCCAGCCCCAGAATCTGCCCGAGGCCGGCATCGCGCTGCTTCGCCAGCGGCGGCGTGTGCGGCAGGGTGAACGCGTACAGCCCCAGCACCAGTGATGCCACCGCCGCCATCTGGAAGGTGAGTTCGAGCCGATGCGCCTGTTCCCAGCCCAGCCAGCCGATCAGCACACCGGCCACGATCCAGCCGACGCTGCCGGCCACGCGCACCAGCGGGAACTGCTTCTCCGGCGACTGCATGTGCCGCATTGCCACGCTGTTGGCCAGCGCCAGCGTCGGCATGAACAGCAGCATGTAGCCCATCACGCAGGCGGAGAACGTGCTGAAGCTGTCCGCTGTGGAGGCCATCCAAAGCAGTACTGCGCCGGCCAGGTGCAGGACCGCAAGGATGCGCTGCGCGGCGAAGTAGCGATCGGCAATCAGGCCAACCAGGAAGGGTGCGACGATGGCGCCGATGGACTGGCTGAGGAAGGCCGTCGCCACCTGGCTGGCGCTGGCCTGCAGCGGGCCCTGCACCAGGTAGGTGCCCAAGGTCACGAACCACGCTCCCCAGATGAAGAACTGCAGAAACATCATCGCGCCCAAGCGCGACATGGCGTGCGTCATGGCTTGCCCTCCCGGGGCGGTATCGGCTCAGAGTCCCAGCATGCGGTGCAGTGATGCAGCGTCGGTGCCGCTGTCGGCAAAGTCGTCGAAGGCGCGTTCGGTCACGCGGATGATGTGGTCGCGGATGAAGGCCGCGCCCTCGCGTGCGCCGTCCTCCGGGTGTTTCAGGCAGCACTCCCATTCCAGTACCGCCCAGCCGGGGAAGTCGTACTGCGCGAACTTCGAGAAGATCGACTTGAAGTCGATCTGGCCGTCGCCGAGTGAGCGGAACCTGCCCGGGCGATCGATCCAGTCCTGGTAGCCGCCATACACGCCACTGCTGGCGCTGGCGCGGTACTCCGCGTCCTTGACGTGGAAGATGCCGATGCGCGCGTGGTAGCGGTCGATGAAACCGAGGTAATCCATCTGCTGCAGCAGCAGGTGGCTGGGGTCGTACAGGATCTTCGCGCGCGGATGATGGTCGACCACGTCGAGGAAGCGCTCGAAGGTCGCGCCGTCGTGCAGGTCCTCGCCGGGGTGGATCTCGAAGCACAGGTCCACGCCGGAGTCATCGAAGGCATCGAGGATCGGGCGCCAGCGCCGGCCGAGTTCGGCGAAGGCCTCTTCCACCAGGCCGGGCGGGCGCTGCGGCCAGGGATAGAAGTACGGCCAGGCCAGTGCGCCGGAGAAGGTCGCGTGTGCGGTCAGTCCCAGCCTCTGGCTGGCCTTGGCTGCCAGCAGCAGCTGCTCCACTGCCCAGGCTTGGCGCGCGGCCGGGTCGCCGCGCTTGTCCGGCGGTGCGAATCCGTCGAACAGGCTGTCATAGGCGGGATGGACGGCGACCAGCTGCCCCTGCAGGTGGGTGGACAGTTCGGTGATCTGCACACCCTGCCCGGCCAGCATGCCGGCAAGGTCGTCGCAGTACGCCTGGCTGCGTGCGGCCTCGGCCAGGTCGAACAGGTGGGGCGCGCTGGTCGGCACTTGTACGCCAGAATAGCCCAGGCCCGCGGCCCAGCCGGCCAGCGTGTCCAGCCGATCAAAAGGAGCTGTGTCGCCGATGAACTGCGCCAGGAACAGCGCTGGACCCTTGAGCGTCTTCAACGTGATTCGCCCTCGATGCAATCGATTGCATTATCCTAGCAGGGGCTTACGCAGGACCTGTTGTGCACTGCACAGCGGGCAGGAGAACTAACGCCATGGCCACCATCTACGACATTGCAAAGCACGTCGGCGTCTCTGCCGGCACCGTGTCACGTGCACTTTCGCGGCCGGACAAGGTGCTGCCGGCGACGCGCGCACGCATCGAGCAGGCCGCCGCAGCGCTGGGCTACGTGCCCAATACGGTCGCGCGCACGCTCAAGACCCAGCGCAGCGGCAAGATCCTGGTCACGGTGCCGGATATCGCCAACCCGTTCTTCGCCCAGATCCTGCAGGGGGCGGAAGACGCCGCACAGGCTGTCGGCTATGCGGTGCTGCTGGGCGATACCCAGGACCAACCCGACCGCGAGGAGCGCTACGCGCAGATGCTCCGGCGCAACGAGGCCGACGGCATGATCGTGCTCGGCCATCGCCTGCCACCGACGGCGCGCGAGATTGTCCAGCAGAGGGGAGCTGCTGCGCCGGTGGTCAACGGATGCGAGTTCGACCCCGCGCTGGGCCTGCCCAGTGTGCACATCGACAATGTGGCCGCTGCACGCGCCGTCATGGAGCACTTGTACGCACTGGGCCATGAACGGATCGCCGTGGTCGGCGGGCCGCCGGACAATCCCCTGCACCAGCAACGCCTGGAAGGGGTGCGGGCGGCCGGCAAGGCGCGCGGACGCCTGCGCCAGCTGAGCGTGGTGCCGGGCGATTTCTCGGTGGAATCCGGGCATGCCGCGGCCGTGGCGCTGCTGGTCGATGCGTCGGCGCCGACCGCAGTCTTCTGCTTCAGCGACCAGATGGCGCTGGGTGCGCTGGCGGCCTGCCGCGATCGGGGCATCCGCGTGCCGGACGAGTTGTCCATCGTCGGTTTCGATGACCTGGCGTCTTCGCGTTACCTCACGCCGCCGCTGACGACCATCCGGCAGCCGATGCGGGAGATCGGCGCGCGCGCGGTCAACCTGCTGCTCGCCATCATCGAACAGGTGGACGTTCCGCTTCAACAGACGCTGGATTTCAGCCTGATGGTGCGGGGATCGACGGCGGCGCCTGGGCCCAGGTGAGGCCAGGGACGCTGCAGGTTCGAGTCCTTGATCCCGAATTGACGTAAAGCTGTCAGACTCACGACAGGCAGCCCGGCAGGGGCCGGGGTGGAACGTGCGATCGCGCAGGGGGGTCGGCAATGCCGTTCTTGACTGACTCGACGGAGGTCGCGGTCGAAGGCGTCGGCGCGGCACGGCGCATCGGCTGGATGCGCTTCGTGGGCAATGGCCTGGGCGCGATCCCCATCGCCTCGATCATGCTGGAGCGCCAGGATGGCGCGCTGCCCTGGGTCCTGCTGCTGCTCAATGCGCTGGCATGGCCTGCGCTGGCGCTGGTGCTGACCCAACGCTCGCGCAAGCCGGCTGCGGTCCAGTTCCGTTGCATGGTGGCCGATTCCTTGTTCGGCGGCGGCTGGATCGCGTTCATGGCCCTGAGCGCCGTACCCAGCGCGTTGTTCGCCGCACTGCTGGTGGCCGACAAGATCGCGGCCGGCGGCGTGCGCCTGGCGATGCGGGCCACGCTGGCGCTGGTGGTGGGCTTCGCGCTCACCTGGTGGGCGCTCGGGTTTCCTTACCAACCCGTGTCGTCGCAACGCACGATCGTGCTCAGCGTGCCGTTCCTGTTCGTCTATGGCATCGGGCTCAGCATCCTCAGCTGGCAGCTGGCGCGTCGGGTGAAGTCGCAGAACCGCCAGTTGAAGCGGCTGAGCCGGATGGACCCGCTGGTGGAGCTGGCCAACCGCGGCTTCCTGATCGTCCGTGCGCAGCAGGCCCTGGACAAGGCGCAGGGGCAGGGTGGTTTCGCCTGCCTGCTGATGCTTGATGTGGATGACTTCAAGCGCATCAATGACTCGCATGGTCATCGTGCCGGGGACGAAGTGCTGCGCCATATCGCCTCCACCTTGCGCGCCTTCGCCCGGCCCGGCGACACCCCGGCGCGACTGGGCGGCGATGAGTTCGTCGTGCTGCTGCACGACTGCGCGCCCGTGGATGCGATGCACGTAGCCGAGCGGGTCCGCCTGCACCTGCTGGAAGCGGCGCGGCAGGCTACGCCAGGGGTGGAGTTCAGCGTGAGCATCGGCATTGCCGCCACCCCGCGTGGTGGCAGCGTGGAGGACTGGCTGGCCTTGGCCGACCGCGCGCTCTACCACGCCAAGCGGCAGGGCAAGAACACCGCCAGCTACGGCGAGTGAAGATGACGAGTCGAGGCCGCAGGCGCCTGCACGCGCTGCCAGACAGCCGTTCATCCTGCGCGCGGAATCGTCGCCGCCAATCCTCTACCATGGGCGACCCCGCCCGGACGTGCCCCCATGCAAGACGCCCTCGTTGCCCAGTCCAAGCCCCCTGTTCCGAGGATCGCGGCCTGGTTGATGATGCTGCTGGGCATGTGGCTGGCGCTGAAGCTGGGCCTGGTGGTGACCCTGCTGTCGGGCCTGCTGGTGTTCCAGCTGACCCACGTGCTGGCGTCCACGGTGGAGGGCAAGCTGCCGCCGGGACGTGCGCGGGCGATCGCGGTCATCGTGCTGTCGGCGGTGATCATCAGTGCGCTGGTGATGGCCGGCATCGGCGTCGCCTCGTTCTTCCGTACCGAGACCGGTGGCCCGGATGCACTGCTGGGGCATCTGATGGATATCCTCAACAGCTCGCGTCATCAGGTGCCGGCGCTGCTGCAGCCCTACATTCCCGAGGACATGCCCGCGCTGCGCACGGCGCTGAACGACTGGGCGGCAGAGCACCAGCGCCAGCTGGGCGTGGCCGGTACCTCGGCGGTGCAGATTGGCGTACGGGTACTGATCGGCATGGTGCTGGGCGCGATGATCGCGCTGTACGACGAACTGCCGCTGCCACAGATGGGACCGCTGGCGCAGGAGCTGATCGGCCGCACCAGCCGCCTGGCCACCGCGTTCCGCCAGGTGGTGTTCGCACAGGTGAAGATCTCGCTGCTCAACACCGTGTTCACGGCGATCTTCCTGCTGGGCGTGCTGCCGCTGTTCGGCGTGCACCTGCCGCTGTCCAAGACGCTGGTGCTGATCACCTTCATTGCCGGCCTGCTGCCGGTGGTGGGCAACATCATTTCCAACACCATCATCACCATCGTCGCGCTGTCGGTCTCGTTCTACGTGGCCGTGGCCGCGCTGCTGTACCTGATCGTGATCCACAAGCTGGAATACTTCCTCAATGCACGCATCGTCGGCGGGGAAATCCAGGCCCGTGCCTGGGAGCTGCTGCTGGCCATGCTGGTGATGGAAGCGGCGTTTGGCCTGCCCGGCCTGGTGGCGGCGCCGGTATTCTATGCCTACGTGAAGCGCGAGCTGGTCGACCAGCGCTGGATCTGACGCGGCCTGATGTGACATTCCCGCTACGATGAGGCGGGCCCTCCCGTCTTGTCGGCGCGTTCGCGGTCGATGTGCCATATCCATCGCAACGGTTCGCACGGCGCTGGCTTGGCGCTGCCGGGACCGGTCGTTACAGTGAACTGCACGTCAGGGGAAAATTCGCATGGCCGGCAAGGCATCGCCCATCGGGTTGCGGACCTGGGTCTGGATCCTGACCGGGCTGTTCGTGGTCTGCACCTTGCCCTTGATGGCCATTGCCCTGGTGCAGGGCACGCTGCGCTACAGCGGTGCCGAGGACAACCTGGCCAGCCTGCGCCAGCTGCGACAGACCTTCGATCTGGCCAACTTGGTGTCGGCCGAGCGCGGCCCGGCCAACAGCCTGCTCGGCGCCGACCCCCACGATGCTGCCGAGCAGGCGCGGCTTGGCGCCCAGCTGGCAGCGGCGCGCAGACGCGTGGATGCCGCGATGCTGCAGCTGGACACGGTGTTCAAGGCTGGCCCGGGCGTGGTCGACGAGCAGGGGTTGCTGGCCGACGCACGACGCCGGTTGCACTCGGCACGTGCCGCTGTCGACCGGGTTGTGGCACGGCCGCATGATGCGCGCCAGGTGGAAGAGGTGGAGCGTGCGATCAACAGCATGTTCGCCGTGGTCGATCGCCTGCATCGGCTCACCTCGGCGCAGATCAATGTGCTGGTCAGCGCCGATCGCGAAGCGGCGATTCCGGCGATGCAGGGCCAGGTACTGATCGACCTGCGCGAACACGGTGGCCGCTTGGCCTCGAACGTGATGGCACCGGTTGCGGTTCCCGGGGCGTGGCGTGACGAGCAGGTGCGGGCCGCATCGCAGACGGAGGGACGCCTGCTGGAGCTCTGGCGCTTGGCGGGCAGCCATGAGTCGGTGTTCCGGAGTGACCCGGCGCTGTCCTGGCACTGGGACATGGCGCGCCGCCAGTTCTTCGGCGAATCGCTGCCGATGATCGAGCAACTGATCGAAGACGGTCGCCGCGGCCTGCCGCCGCCATGGACCGCCGCGGAGTTCACCCAGCGCTACGTGCCGACCCTGCAGTCGCTGGAAGCATTGCGCGATGGCTACCTGAGCGTGTCCATCGCCCGCTTCGAACGCACCCGCAACCGTGAAGCGACGCGCCTGGTAGTGCTGGTGGCGACGGTGCTGGGTACGCTGCTGGTGCTGGGCGTGGCCCTGCGCATTGCCCACCGGCAGATCCTGCGGCCGCTGCTGCAGGCGCAGAAGCAGGTGATCCAGCTCGCCACGGATGCACCTGGCCCGGAGCAGCATGTCACCCATCCGCTGGCCGAGATGCAGCGCCTGTTCGACGCCATCGAAGTACTGCGTGAGAAATCGCGCGAGCGCTCGGCACTGACCAGCGAGCTGCGCCAGCTCGCCGGCACCGACGAGCTGACCGGACTGTTGAACAGGCGCGCGCTGGATGAGGTGGTGCAGCAGAGACACGCCGGAGGCGATGCAAGCGCCGTGGTGATCCTGCTGGATGTGGATCGCTTCAAGGCGATCAACGATGGCCATGGCCATGAAGCCGGCGACGAAGTGCTGGTGCAGGTGGCGCAGTTGCTGCAGCACCACCTGCGCCGCAGCGACAGCATCGCCCGCTATGGTGGTGAGGAGTTCCTGGTGCTGCTGGCCGACGGTGATCTGGCCGGTGGCCGCCAGCTGGCCGAGTCATTGCGATTGGCCCTGCAGCAGATGGACTTCGCGCTGGCCGGTGGCACCGTGCTGCGGGTGACCGCCAGTTTCGGCGTGGCCGAGGGCGGCACCGACGCGCTGGGCTGGCGCACCCTGCTGCGTGCCGCCGATGCGGCCATGTACCGGGCCAAGGCGCAGGGGCGCGATCGGGTACGGGTCGCGGGTGGCGGTCGCATCACGCGCTGATGGCACGCGTCAGCCAATGCGTGCATGCACCCGTCGCAGCGTCTGCAGGATCGCCCGGCGCGCGATGGGGCGTGCAGCTGCTGCAAACGCAGGTGGGGTGGTGAGCAGCGCGTCACGCACGCGCCACGCGCCCTATCTCGCTTTCTGTGAAGAAGCCGACATTGACCTTCCACGCTTCGGTCACCACTCTGCGCAGACGCTGGGATTTAACTTGATGAAGGACGACACCATGACCCAGCTCACACTGCCCGAACTGGCCAAGAAGATGGCCGACATCGATTTCACCATGCTGCAGACCCGCGCCGGCGGAGAAATTGCCGGTCGTCCGATGAGCAACAACGGTGACGTGGACTACGACGGTGACAGCTGGTTCTTCACCACAGAAGACACCGACATGGTGCACGAGATTGAGGCTGACCCCGCCGTTGCGCTGGGTTTTTCCGGCAGCAGGTCACTGCTGGGCAAGCCGCCGTTGTTCGTGCACGTGCAGGGAAGGGCGGCGCTGGTTCGCGATCGCGCTGTGATGCGCGCGCACTGGGTGAAGGATCTTGAGCGCTGGTTCGAGCAGGGCGTGGATACACCGGGGCTGGTACTGATTCACGTGCGCGCCAGCCGCATCCACTATTGGGATGGCGAGGACCAGGGTGAAATGGCAGTCTGACCCGGCAGCGGGAGGCTGGTGGCCATCGCGGCCATTGCGCGGCGCGCCAGGCCTTTGCCATCCTCCCTGCTGTTTTCCGTAGCGTGGAATCCCGATGCGTCCTGCGTTCTTCTGGCTGGCTTTGGCCCTGCTGCCCACCCTGGCGGTGGCGCAACCCGCGCGTACGCCCAAGGCCAAGGCCCCGGCGCAGGATCCCTTCAGCGAGCTGTTCGACACCGCCTGCATGCAGCACATCGGTGCCCCGGCGCGGTTGCAGTCGCTGATGGAATCCAATGGGCTGTCGCCGCTGCAGCCCGCCGAAGCCGCCACGCTGTTGCAGGGGCAATCGGGCGTGGCGTGGATGGTGCCGCTGGCCAGTGGCCGTTATGCGGTCAGTTGGGCCGATGATGGCACCTGCACGGTCTACGCCGAAAAGGCCGATGCGGCGGTGGTGCAGAAGGGCTTCGCGCGGCTCGTGCAGGCAGCGCCGAAGCCGTTGCAGGTGCGGTCGCTGCCGGGACGTGGGCCGCTGTCGGCCGATCAGGTAGCCATCCAGTACGGCTGGGCCACGCCGGGGCAGGGCAAGCTGCAGGTGCGCTTCCGCCTGGTCACGCGGCAGGCCGCCGATGCGGGCGTGCAGGCGATGGCCTCGGCGACGCCAGGTGAAGCGATGCTGGAGCAGGGCGCACCCGGGTCCTGACAGGAACCGCGCCTGCGATTCAGCCTTTCACGCGGGATGTGGTATATCGTTTATCGATAAATCCACTCCGGGGCGGCGAGGCCACCCCAATGCCGGAGGCCGCTTGACCGCTCGTCCCGCCCGCGCCAGACCCGCGCGAGGCTTGTTCACCCTGGCCCAGGCCGCCGTACAGGCCGTCCGGGCGATGTGCTGGCTGGGCATCCTGGCCGCACTGCTGGCGGTGCCGCTGGTGGCCCACGACCGCCGCTGGCTGCTCGACAGCGTGCACGACAGCGCCGCCGCCGCCGCGCACGGCAACGACCTGTTCCTGCACTTCTGCCTCGGCCTGGGCGCGATCGTCGCGCTGCTGGTGCTGTGCCTGCTGTTCCTGCGCCATCTGCTGCGGCTGCTGAAGTCGGCGGAGCGCGAGCGGCCGTTCACCCACGCCAACGCGCAGCGCCTGCAACGCATGGCGTGGTTGATGCTGGCGATGGAGCTGCTGTCGATCCTGATCGGCGCTTACGCGGCCTGGATGGGGCCCGACTTCAGCTGGATGGAGGTGGGCGGCGGCATGTCGATCACCGGCCTGGTGGCGGTGCTGATGCTGTTCGTGCTGGCGCGCGTGTTCGCCGTGGGCGCAGCGATGCGCGATGACCTCGATGGTGTCATCTGATGGCGATTGTCATCACCCTGGACCGCATGCTGCAGGAACGGGGCATGACCCTGTCCGAGCTGGCCGGGCGCATCGACATCACCCTGGCCAACCTGTCGATCCTGAAAACCGGCAAGGCGCGTGCCATCCGCTTTTCCACCCTGGATGCGATCTGCCGTGAGCTGCAGTGCACGCCCGGTGATCTGCTCGGGCATGACCCGACGCAGGCGCAGGACGCTGACTGAGTGCTTTCCCTTTTTCCCTACCTACTGACGAAACGGACCTGAAATGGAATGGTTGGCTGACCCCTCGATATGGATGGGCCTTGCAACCCTGGTCGTGCTGGAGATCGTTCTCGGCATCGACAACCTGGTGTTCATCGCGATCCTTGCCGACAAGCTTCCGCCGCACCAGCGTGACCGCGCGCGGGTGATCGGCCTGGCGCTGGCCCTGCTGATGCGGCTGGTGCTGCTGGCCGCGCTGGCCTGGATCATGAAGCTGACCGAGCCGCTGTTGACGCTGTTCGACCACAGTTTCTCCGGACGCGACCTGATCCTGCTGGGTGGCGGCCTGTTCCTGCTGTTCAAGGGCACCATGGAACTGCATGAGCGGCTGGAAGGCCGCCAGCACGAGGACAATGGCAAGAAGGTCTACGCCAGCTTCGCGATGGTCGTGGCACAGATCGTGGTACTCGACGCGGTGTTCTCGCTGGACTCGGTGATCACTGCGGTCGGCATGGTCGACAACCTGGGCGTGATGTACGCCGCGGTGACCATCGCGATGGCATTGATGCTGGTGGCCAGCAAGCCGCTGACCCGCTTCGTCAACAAGCATCCCACGGTGGTGGTGCTGTGCCTGGGCTTCCTCCTGATGATCGGTTTCAGCCTGGTGGCCGAGGGCCTGGGCTACAAGATCCCGAAGGGCTACCTGTACGCGGCCATCGCCTTCTCGATCCTGGTCGAGGCATTCAACCAGTGGGTACGTTTCAACCGCGAGCGCAACGAGCGCCGCCAGCCGTTCCGCCAACGTACTGCGGATGCGGTGCTGCGCATGCTGGGCGCGCGCCCGACCAATGGCCACGACGACGAAAGTGCTGACGAACACGTCGATGCCGAAGAGCGCCTGCAGCCGGCCGAGCACGAGATGATCCGCAGCGTGCTGGGGCTGGCGGATCGCCCGGTGTCGAGCGTGATGACCGTGCGCGCCGACGTGCAGTGGATCGACCTGGCGCGTGGACAGGACGACGTGGTGGCACGCCTGGTGGCATCGCCGCACACCCGCCTGCTGGTCGGCGATGGTGATCTGGACAGCCTGTGCGGTGTGGTGCAAAGCCGCGACCTGCTGGCCGACCTGCTGCAGGGCAAGCCGCTGCAGCTGGAAGGCAACCTGCGTGAGCCGCAGTACGTGCTGTCCAGCGCCAGTGCGCTGCAGGCGCTGGAACTGATCCGCCAGCACCCGGTGCCGTTGGCGGTGGCGGTGGACGAGTACGGCAGCGTGGAAGGCCTGGTGACGGCCAACGACCTGCTGGCGGCGATTGCTGGTGATCTGGTCGATACCCAGGACGAGCGCTATGGCGTGGTCGCGCAGGGGGAAGGCCAGTGGGAGGCCGATGGTGCCTTGACCCTGGACGACCTGCAGCGACTGGCCGGCGTGTCGCTGCCGCGCAGTACCGACTACATGACCATCTCCGGCCTGGTGCTGGAACAGTTGGGTCGCCTGCCGGACATCGGTGATGCGGTGGACGTGGCCGGCGTGCGCATCACCGTGCTGGCGATGGAAAAGCGCCGCATCGCCCGCCTGCGGTTGGAGCGCCTCGACCAGCCGTTGTAGAGCCGAGCCCATGCTCGGCTCCGCGGATGCAGCCGGGCATGCGCTCGGCTCTACATTCAAAGCAGCGCAGCATGGCTCGGCTCTACACAACACGGCCCGCAACCGTCACCATGGCGGGCCCGCTTTCCTTCCCGGATGGTTGCAGTGCTGAGTACGATCGGTTTGTTGATGGGCCTTTATGTGGCCTGGCGCCTGTTCTGGCCGCTGCGCATGCCCATCTGGATGAAAGTCGTGCTGTCACTGCTGTTGGTGGGCGTTGCCGTGCAGCTGCGCATCGTCGCCATGTTCTGGGGCACGATGGCCTCGCCCGAGATTCCGAAACTGGCCATCGCCACGCTGGCCACCGGCTCCACGGCGGTGTTGCTGCTGGCGTTGCTGATGCTGGCGCTGGACGTGAGCCTGCTTGCTTCCCGCCTGCTGCGCTGGCCACGCGCGGTAGCCGCATTGCGCACGCGGAGTCTGCGACCGGCGGCCGGCTTGCTGGCCCTGCTGGTCAGTGGTTATGGCATCAGCCATGGCATGGCGGTGCCCCAGCCTCGGCAGATCGACGTGGCGATCAAGGATCTGCCGGCCGCGTTCGACGGCTATCGCGTGCTGCAGCTGACCGACATCCACGCCAGCCGCCTGCTGACCGGTGACTGGGTGCGCAGGGTGGTGGACCAGAGCAACGCACTGACGCCGGACCTGATCGTGATCACCGGCGACCTGATCGACGGCAGTGTCGAGGCCCGCCGTGACGACGCGCGTCCACTCGTGGACCTGCGGGCGCCGGACGGCGTCGTCGCCATCACCGGCAACCACGAGTATTACGCGCAGTACCAGGCGTGGATGCAGGCGTTTCGCGCGCTGCACATGCAGGTGCTGGAGAACAGCCACATGCAGGTGCGGCGTGGCGATGCGGCGCTGACCATCGCCGGTGTCACCGACCCGGTGGCGGCACGCTACGGCCTGCCGCTGCCGGATATGGACGCTGCATTGGCTGGCGCCGATCCCTCCGCGCCGGTGATCCTGCTCGATCATCGCCCACGCAATGCGCGTGAGGCCGCTGCGCGCGGTGTGAAGCTGCAGTTGTCCGGGCATACCCACGGCGGCCAGATCATCGGCATGGACCAGCTGGTGAAGCGGGCCAACGGTGGCTATGTCTCCGGGCGTTACGAGGTGGACGGGATGACCCTGTACGTGAGCAATGGCGCTGGCCTGTGGGCCGGATTCCCGGCACGCATCGGCGTGCCTTCGGAAATCACCCTGATCACCCTGCGCCGCGCCCCGTGATCTGAAGTGGGGTCAGATCCCTTTCCGCGAGGAATTCGCTGTCTATCGTGCTGGGATCCCTCTGTAGAGCCGAGCCCATGCTCGGCTGAACCAGAGGCAGCCAAGCATGGGTTCGGCTCTACAGGTAACCGCCTCCTCAAGAACTCCGCAGCGGCGGCCGCGCATGCGCATTGCGCCGCAGCGACTGCGCCCGCTTGGCGATCGCGCGCACCACGACAGCGGTGAAGAGCAACGCGGAGGGCACCGCGTACCCGAAGTTGCCGGGCACGCGCTTGAAGTACGAATAGGTGAACACTGCGGCGATGATCCACATGCCGGTCACGTGCAGGCGACGCCACGCGGTGGGGCCCATGCGGCGGGCGATGCCACGATGCGAGGTGATGGCCAGGGCGAGGATGGCTACATAGCCGATCGTGCCCGGCAGGTTGGCCAGGGCCGAGCGCGCCGGCCAGAACGCGGGGTTGAGGATGCCGAAGGCGGTGATCGCCACCGCATGCAGCAGGTGCGAGAACGCGAACGACAGGCCGACGATGCGACGCTCGCGCAACAGGAAGCGGGTGACCGGGCCGGGCAGCAGGCTGGCGAACGAGGAGGCGGTGAAGGCGGCCAGGAACAGCAGGAACGATGTGCGTGCCGTCACCCGGATCGCCGTGCGGCTGCCCTCGACCACGTCGGGCTGCAGGGTGAATGCCGCCAGTGCGAATGCGATCAGGACCACGGCGATGGCCACGAACAGGCGCCAGCCGTGCAGGAAGGAGGTATTGGAAACAGCCATGATCAGACCTCGAAGAATGGAGATGGGGGGGCACTGGCCTCTGGCCGGCCAAGGAGTGGGTAGTGCCGGCCGCTGGCCGGCACCTTCAACAGTCGCTAGGCACCACCAGCACGCCGGCCGCGCACAGCTCGCCCAGCAGCGGAATGCAGGCTGTGCGCAGTTCGTCGGCGGCCACGCCATGCAGATCGGCCAGTACCTGCAGCGCGTCTTCCGCACGGGCGCCGTCATCGCCGAACGCCGACAGCAGCGCATATGCCAGCGGTGAAAGTTCCTGCACCTGCAGGCTGAAGTCACCCAGGCGTCGCAGCAGCAGCAACGTCGGCATCGCGGTAGGCGCGCCGTTCTGGCCGGCGTCCTCATGCACAGGCCACTGGTAGCCCAGCACCCGCACCAGTGGAGACAGCGCCAGCACGCTGCCTGCCTGTGGCGCATGCAATGGCTGCTGGCCGGTGTCCCGCGCTTCAATGTGCAGTGCCTGCTGCGTGCTTTCGTAATGCGCCAGTTCCGCCACCCAGCCCGGCAGCGCGAGGTCTGCCTGCACGCCCAGCCACGCGGCGAATTCGCCGGCGATCTGCGGGAACAGTGGGGTATGGCAGGCATGCCGCGCGTAGTAGTGCTCCACGGTGTCGCGCCAGCAGGCATCACCCAGTTGCGCCTGCAGGCGCGGCAGGCTGCCTGCCAGCAGGCTGTCCAGGCTGTCGATGCAGAGGCGGCGGTAGACCGCCATCCGCCGTGCATCGATGCCCTCAGGCGCGGGCATCGATGGGTCGCGTACATGGTCGGCCCAGCGCTGCTGCAGGGTGGCCAGCGGCTCAGCCATGGGCCACCTCGGGCAGCAGCACATCGGCCTGCGCGTGGCGGATCTGCTCGACCTCGGCCAGCAGCTCGGCCAAAGGCGGGAAGTTGAAATCGCGCTCCAGCAGGGTGGGGTGGACGCCGACACGTGCATAGGCCTCACGCAGCAGCGCCCAGACCACGCCTTTCACTGGCGCACCGTGGGTATCGATCTTGAAGCCATCGTCCTCGTCGAAGTGGCCGGCCACGTGCAGCGAGGCGACGCGATGCGCCGGCACGCGGGCCAGGAAATCGAAGGCGTCGTAACCGTTGTTGCAGGCGTTGACGAAGACGTTGTTGACGTCCAGCAGCAGGTCGCAGTCGGCTTCGGCGAGTACGGCGTTGATGAAGTCGATCTCGCTCATGTCCGCACCGGCAACGGCGTAGTAGGAGATGTTCTCCACGGCGATGCGTCGGCCCAGCATGTCCTGCACCTGGCGGATGCGAGCGGCAACATGGTGCACGGCCTCGGTGGTGAACGGCAACGGCAGCAGGTCATAGACATGGCCACCGGCGGCGCAGTAGCTCAGGTGTTCGCTGTACAGCTGCACCTGGTGCAGATCGAGGAAGGCGCGCGTCTGTCCCAGCAGCGTGCGATCCAGCGGATCCGGACCGCCCAGCGACAGCGACAGGCCGTGGCAGGTCAGGCGATGGCGCTCACTCAACTGGCGCAGCGCCGCGCCGTGGGCACCGCCAACCCCGATCCAGTTGTCCGGCGACACTTCGAGGAAGTCGATGGCATTGGCCGGCATCGCCAGCAGTTCATCGATCAGGCCACGGCGCAGGCCGAGACCAGCGCTGGCGGAAGACAGGGGCAGGGACATGCGACGGTACTCCAGGGCAGTGGCGCCGCCGCAAGGGCGGCGCCGGGTGGGGAACGATCAGTCGTTGACGCGGGAGAACAGGCCCTTCGGCATCGGCTTGCCGTTGGCGGTGTAGACACTGCGCAGGTAGTCGTGCGCTTCCTGTTCGCTGATGTAGCCGTCGTGGTCGGTGTCGATGCGGTCGAATTCGGCGGCGCGCTTGGCCGCCACGGCGTTGAACTCGGCACGCGAGACCCGGCCGTCGTGGTCTCGGTCGGTGCGGGCAAACGAGGCGTCGCCGCACTTGCCTTCGCCACACTGGCCTTCGACCACCTTGGCCTTGCCGGCAGGCTTGCCGGTGGCAGCCTTGTTGGCGCCGCACTTGCCTTCACCACACTTGCCTTCGGCGGCGGCGCTCATCGCCACGGCACCGATGGCCATTGGCTGGATCGCGGCGGCCTGGCCAGCCAGCAGCAGGCCACCGGCCAGGGCGATGCCGATGGCGCCGATGCGCGGCAGACGGGAAGCAGCGGTGTTCTTGGTCGAGACGGACATGATGATGACTCCTTGGGATTGGCACGCAGGGCGTGCGGGATGGACGCCGCCTGAAGGCGACGGAAACGAAGGGAAGAAGCGCGGGAAGGGGCGATGCGGATCAGGCGTTGCGGCGACGGCGCAGTACGTAGCCCAACAGCAGGGCGCCGCCGAGCAGCGCGCCACCGAAGCCGACGCCGGGCAGCAGCGCGGCGACCGGCAGCAGCAGGGCGATCAGGCTCACGCCCCAGCCGAGACCGTCGTTGCCCGCCGTGGGGCGCTGCGGGCCGGCCAGCAGGTGGTCCAGGCTGAGCGCACCGCCGCCGTTGAGGATCAGTGGGAGCAGCATGGCCAGGAAGAGCAGCGGCAGCTTGAAGTTGCCGTAGCCCTGGTCGGTGATCGCATAGCCCTGCCAGAGTTCGCCCAGGCCGTTCCACTGGTCGGGCCAGTGCACAGCGGCGATGGCAACAAGGGTCAGCACCCAGAAGATGTAGGCCACCGAGCGCGTGGCCAGGCCCAGCAGCAGCATTACAGCGCCCACCAGTTCCAGCCAGGTGGCCAGCTGCCAGTTGAGTGACGCAGGCAGGGTGGAGAACGGGAACGGGAAACGCCCTTCCAGGTCGGCGAACCAGTTCTGGCCGGCCAGCTTCTCGCGGCCGGATTCAAAGAACTCCCAAGCCAGCAGGATGCGCAGCGCCAATGGCGAGAGCCAGCGGCCGACGGCGTCCAGGCGGGGGGTAACGACGGAAGAGGCAGTGCTGATCATGGTGGTGTCCTGCGGGCCAGTGGTCGATGGAGGCCATTTCAGTCGGCGCAGGTATCGGCAACGTGTGCCGTTGCCCGGGGTTTTGTCAGCGACTGTGGCCGCGGCCCGGGTTTCGTACAGTCGGATACAAAGACGATGCGTGGATGCACATCGGGGCGTTGCGCGCACGCGTGCGGGGAGCCTGATCCACCCGGTAGCACCCAGCAAGGACCGGCGCGCGAATGTATCCCACTGTAGAAACCCGCCTGCGCCCTACAGTCCGGTACAACTCCGCGCCGTGGAGAAACAGCGCCGATACACCGGCAGATGGAAATGGCCACTCCCAACACCGGAGTGCCACCCATGATCCGTACCTCGTTGCTTGCCGCTGCTCTCGCCCTTGCCGGCGCCGCCGCCCCCGCCTTCGCTACCCAGGCCGATACCGCTGCACCGCCCACCGTCATCCTGGTGCACGGCGCCTTCGCCGATGGCTCCAGCTGGAGCAAGGTCATCAGTACCCTGCATGACTGGAAGCTGCCGGCGGTGGCCGTACAGAATCCACTCACCTCGTTGGCCGACGATGTCGCCGCCACCCGCCGCGCGATTGCCGCCGCGCCCGGCAAGGTGGTGCTGGTCGGCCACAGCTGGGGTGGCACGGTCATCACCGAAGCGGGCAATGACCCGAAGGTGCAGGCGCTGGTGTACGTGGCGGCCTTCGCGCCGGATGCAGGGCAGTCTTCGGCGCAACAGGGCGAAGGTTTCCCGGTCGGTCCGGGCTTGGCGCGACTGCAGGAAAGGGATGGCTACCTGACCTTGCCGGCGGATGCCATCGCCCAGGACTTCGCGCCGGACGTGATGAAAAAATCGGCCGCATTGCTGTACAGCACGCAGGTCCCGTTGAAGGCCAGTGCACTGGGCGAGGCGGTGAACGTTGCGGCGTGGCGCAGCAAGCCGAGCTGGTACGTGCTCAGCCGCGATGACCGCATGCTGTCGCCACAGCTGCAGGCCGCGACCGCACGTCGCATCGGTGCACAGCTGCAATCGATCGGCAGCAGCCATGTGTCGCTGCTTTCGCATCCGGCGCAGGTGGCCGACAGCATTCTGGAAGCGGCAGGGGTGAAGCCGGCGGAACTGCCGCTGGCCGAGCAGGGTGGCTGAGCGATGGCCGCACTGCGAGGGTACGCATTGCCGCTGTTGTTGGGCCTGCTGGGCGGAGCGGCGCTGTTGCTGGCATGGCCCGGCGCGGATGCCGGTGCGCAGCCGCTCGCTGCAGCACCGATGGCGGGGTTCGACGGTGGCGGACCCTGGCACAACAGCCCACCGCTCACACTGAAGCAGTTGCAGGGGCAGGTGGTGCTGGTCGAGTTCTGGACCTACACCTGCAGCAACTGCCTCAACGTGGCGCCCTACGTCCACCAGTGGCATACGCGATACGCGCCGCAGGGCCTGAAGGTGATCGGCGTGCACACGCCGGAATTTGCCTATGAAGGGCTGCCCAGCAACGTGCGCAGGGCCATCACACGGTTGGATATCACCTGGCCGGTGGTGCAGGACAACCAGTACCGGATCTGGAATGCCTGGGGCAACCGCTTCTGGCCGGCGCTGTACCTGCTCGACCGGCAGGGGCGGGTGGTCTACCGCCATTACGGCGAGGGCGACTACGCACGTACCGAAAGCGAGATCCAGCGCCTGCTGCCCAGCCCCTGAGCCGCGCTACCATGGCCGCGCAGCGCGGCCCTGACCGCCGTCTTCATCGAGAACGCAATGAACCACGTACCGCACATCCTGGTCGTCGACGATGACAGCGAGATCCGCCAGATGCTGGCCGACTACCTGCAACGCAGCGGCCTGCGTGTCAGCCAGGCCGATGGCGGCCGTGCGATGCGCGCGCTGATGGATACCCACGCGGTGGATCTGGTGGTGCTGGACGTGATGATGCCCGGCGAGGACGGGCTGAGCCTGTGCCGCAACCTGCGTGCCGGCAAGCATCGCGCGGTGCCGGTGGTGCTGCTGACCGCCCGCGACGATGAAACCGACCGCATCATCGGCCTTGAAATGGGCGCCGATGACTACGTGACCAAGCCGTTCTCCTCACGCGAACTACTGGCGCGCATCAATGCGGTGATCCGACGCACGCAGATGCTGCCGCCGAACCTGCAGGTGAGCGAAGCCGGCCGCCAGTTGGCCTTCGGCGACTGGCGCCTGGATACCACCGCCCGCCACCTGCTGGATGCGCAGGACACCGCCTATCCGCTCAGCGGTGCGGAATTCCGCCTGCTGCGCGTGTTTCTCGACCACGCCAACCGCGTGCTCAGCCGCGACCAGCTGCTCAGCCTTACCCAGGGCCGTGATGCAGAACTGTTCGATCGTTCCATCGATCTGCTGGTCAGCCGCGTGCGCCAGCGCCTGGGCGATGACGCGCGTGAGCCCACCTACATCAAGACCGTGCGCAGCGAAGGCTACGTGTTCAGCGTGCCGGTGCAGTTGCTGGGGCCGGACGAATGAATATCACCGCACGCCGCCCACGCTGGCCGCGCACGCTGTCGGCGCGGCTGCTGCTGGTGCTGCTGGGCGGACTGGCGCTGGCCCACGCACTGTCGTTCGGCCTGCTGTTCTTCGAACGCGACCAGTCCACCCGCAGCATGATGCTGCGCAACCTCGACGAGGATGTGGCCGTGAGCGTCGCGTTGCTGGAACACCTGCCCGCAGACCAGCGCGCGGCCTGGGTGCCGCGGCTGGAGCGGCGCACCTACCGTTACCTGCTGCGCCCGGTTGCGGCCGGACCCGGGCTGCAGACCGATCGCGCACGCCAGGTCACCACGGTCATCGATGACAGCCTGCAGCACCGCTATCCGTTGCAGGCGCGCCAGGTGGCTCGCCTGCCGGAGCGGTTCGAGGTGGAACTGCGCCTGCACGACGGCACCCCCGTGACCATTGAAGTCACGCCGTCGGGGCTGCCGCTGGCGCGTTGGTTGCCCGCCGTGCTGCTGGTGCAGCTGGCGCTGCTGCTGGTGTGCGCGTGGCTGGCGGTGCGCCTGGCCATGCGGCCGCTGCAGCAGCTCTCGCATGCGGTGGAGCATCTGCAGCCGGGCAAGGACGGGCCGGCACTGCCTGAAGATGGCCCTGCGGAAGTGGGCGGCGCGGCGGCCGCGCTCAACGCACTGCAGGCACGCATTCGTGGCCATGTCAGTGAGCGCCTGCAGATCCTGGCCGCGATCTCGCATGACCTGCAGACCCCCATCACGCGCATGAAGCTGCGGGTGGAGGCCCTGCCTGAAGACAGCACCCAGCAGCGGCTGCTGGCCGACCTCGACCACCTGGGGCAACTGGTGCGTGAGGGCGTGGCCTATGCGCGCAGCAGCCACGTCGCCAGTGGCGAGCCAGTGGCGATGGACCTGGGCGCATTCCTGGCCAGTGTGGTCGGCGACTACGAGGACATGGGCAAGCCGGTCAGTGGCGGTGCGCCCGCTGGACTGGTCGTGCAGACCTGGCCGCAGCCGCTGCGACGGGTGGTCGGCAATCTGGTCGACAACGCACTCCGCTACGCCGGTGCCGCCGAGATCGAGGCCGGCCGTGATGACGCCGGCAGAGTGTGGATCTGCATTTCCGACCGTGGCCCTGGCATTCCCGAGGACCAGCTGCAGGCAGTGCTGGCGCCGTTCCACCGGCTGGAAAGCTCACGCAATCGCGATACCGGCGGCACTGGCTTGGGCCTGGCCATCGCGGTGCAGCTGGCGCAGTCGCTGGGCGGCTCGCTGCGGTTGCACAACCGCGAGGGTGGCGGCCTGCGGGCGGAGCTGCAGCTGCCGGGGTAACTGGCGGGACCAGAGCATCCACACATAACGCGGATCCATGGCAATCCTGCACGGCTCCGGGATCGGCGATCATCTGCAGGGAGTGTCGAAATCAGGAAACACGCAATGCAGGGAACGCAGCATTCAATCCGGCGTCCGCGCCACGTCGCGCTGCTGGCAGGTCTACTCGTGCTGGCGGCCTGCCAGCGCACACCGGATGCACCAATCGAGGCACCCGTAGCGGGCACAACCCTTGCCGCCCCGGCCACCGCAACAGACCTCTCTCCGTTGCTGGATGCGCTGCCGACCTGTGCGCTGGACGGCTGGTATATCGACCCTCAGGCCGATCGCCCGGTCCATCCCTGGCTGGCCGCGAACGCGCCGAAACCCTGCAAGGTGGACGAGGAAAACGAGATCGCCACGTTCTGCATGCGTGGGCAATGGAAGGGATTGCCGGTGGAGGAGGTGATCCTGCCGACGATGACGCTCGTTTCGTTCCGCGGGGCGAAGATCGGCCTGCCGTTGGAGACCGCGCGCGTGATCGTTCACCAGCGCTTCGGCCGGGACTTTCCGGGTGGTACGGCTTACGAGCAGGGCCGGGAGCCGAAGCTGATGGCCGATCCCGAGGATGCACAGCGCTCGTGGCTGCTGTGCAGCACACCGGAACCGGGAGACGACCTGGGCAGCCAGGCAGGCGTGAGCTATTCGGGCATGAACCTGCCCTACGACCACAACGGGTGCAGCTATCGCTACAGCCCGGTCGATTTCTGCGATGCGCAGCACGTGGCGCGCATCGAGGAAGCCCTCAGGAACGAGACACCCAACTTCAACCAGCACTACCTGCTGGTGCAGGTCGATGATCGCCCCGAGTTCTTCCAGCGCTCGGTGGTACTGATCGACACCCGTACCGGACGCGCCACGCCATTGCCGATCGATGCTTTCACCGGGCCGGCGGGGAAGGGCGGAGACGCTACCCGCTATGGGACCCTGGACACGGGCGTGGACCAGCAGCAGTTCTGCCTGGATGGCGCGTTGCTTGTCTATCGCGCGTTTGAGGAGGGGCGGTTCTGCTTCGGCTTTGACGGTGAGCGCTTCACCGGGCATGAAACCCAGTACATGCAGCCGATGGATGGCCGATGACCGGCATTTCACCCCGGCCGTGACACCCTGCCTGGCACCTGCACCCACGGGAACGAGGCTGTTGAAGGCGAACACGCAATGACCGCGGCGCGGCAGCGCTCGATGTGGGTGGCCGGCCTGTCCACGGTAGTGGAGTGGTACGACTTCACCCTGTACCTGTACTTCGCCACGGTGCTGTCGCGGGTGTTCTTCGGCGGTGGCGAGCAGGCGCTGCTGGTGACACTGGCCGGCTTTGCGGTGTCCTACCTGATGCGCCCGCTGGGCGCGCTGTGTTTTGGCCATCTGGGCGATCGGCTCGGCCGGCGCTGGATGCTGCTGGCGTCGATGGCGTTGATGGCAGCGGCGATGCTGGCTACCGCGCTGCTGCCGACCGCCGCCACCGCCGGCGCCACCGCCGGCGTGCTGCTGCTGGTGCTGCGCTGCGTGATGGCGTTTTCGGTGGGCGGCGAATACACCGGCGTGGTGGCCTACCTGCTGGAAAGCGCACCCGTGCGGCGACGAGGCCTGGTGACCTCGCTGGCATCGGCCGCCAGTGAAGTGGGCGCGCTGCTGGCGGTGGCGATTTCCGCGCTCACGGTCGCGCTGCTGCCCGCCGCGCAGCTGGACAGCTGGGGGTGGCGCATTCCGTTCTTCGTCGGTGCCGCGCTGGCGCTGGTGATCCTGGTCGCGCGCTCGGGCATGCACGAATCGCCCGAGTTCGAGCGCCAGCGGCGCGAGGGCAGCATTCCCGCCACGCCGTTGCGGCATGTGCTGCGCAACCATCCGGCAGCAGTGGCGCGCACCTTCGCGATCTCGGCGCTGGGTTCGATCACCTACTACGTGGGCATCACCTACGTGCCGGCATTCCTGCATGCGCAGGGCCACGACGAAGGCGACGCGCTCTGGTTGTCGACGATTGCGGCGGTGGCGGTGATTGCGATCACCCCGCTGTGCGGCGCCTTGTCCGACCGCGTGGGGCGCCGGCCGATGCTGCTGGGCCTGACGTTGCTGGCGGCGCTGCTGCCGCTGTCGCTGTTTGCGTGGATGGCGCAGGCTTCGGTGTGGGGCATCGCGCTGGCCGCGGTGCTGCTGGCCTGCGTGGCCGGTGGTGTAAGTGCGGTCGCGGCCCCGGCCACGGCCGAGCAGTTCCCGGGCGAAGGCCGGGTCAGCGGGTTGGCACTGGGCGTGACCATGGCCACCGCGGTGTTCGGCGGCGCGACACCGTGGCTGGCGCAATGGTGGGTGGAACGCAGCGGCTGGGCGGCGGCGCCGGGCGCGATGATCGCGCTGGTGGCGGTGCTGGTGCTGCCGGTGCTGTGGACCCTGCCCGAGACCGTCCCGGGCAGGGCCAGACGCTAGCCGATCAGACCTTCAGGGTCTGCTCGATGTCGGCCAGTACCGCGGCCGCATCCACGCCGATGGCGACGGACTGCAGCACGTGGCCATCCCACACGCTGGGGCCGAAGCCCATGCCTTCCGGCTTCGGAATGGTCATGCCACGGGCAACGCCGTCGGTGGCCACGCGCACGCTGGCACGTTCGAACTGGAACAGCTCCGGGCGGGTCAGCGCGATGCAGGCGCAGCAGTCGTGCACGACCATGCCCTTGTGGCCAGCCTGCAGGTAGAAGTCCACGTAGTCCTGCGACAGCGCACGCACCAGCTCGGCGTCGGTACCGCCGAGGGCGGCCAGCTTGTCCAGGCCGTCGCGGTCCATTTCCACGCGGGTGGTCACGTCCAGGCCGATCGCGGTGACCGGCCAATCGGTGGTGAACACCACATCGGCCGCTTCGGCATCGCCCCAGATGTTGGCCTCGGCGGCCGGGGTGATGTTGCCGTTGACGTGGAAGGCGCCGCCCATGATCACCACGCCACGTACAAGCCCGGCGATGTCCGGCGCCTGCTGCAGGGCCAGGGCCAGGTTGGTCATGCGGCCCACGGCGACCAGGGTCACTTCGCCCGGATGGGCGCGGACCAGGTCGATGATCAGCTGCGCGGCGGAGCGCGCATCAGCGGCCACGTCCAGGCTGGCCGGCACCGGGTGGTTGCCCAGGCCGTTGTGGCCGTGGATGTGCACCGGCCAGGCTTCCGGGGTGGCTTCCGGCTGCAGCGGGCCTGCGGCGCCGCGTGCGACCGGGGCGGCAAAGCCCCAGGCCTGCTTCAGGTACAGCGCGTTGTGCGTGGTCGACTCCACCGAGGCGTTGCCGAAGGTGGTGGTGACGCCGATCAGGTCGATCTGCGGGTGCTTGTGCAGGTACAGCAGGGCCAGGGCGTCGTCGACGCCCGGGTCGGTATCGAAAATGACTTTCAGCATGTTGTTGTTCTTCTTCTTCCGTGTGGTGCGGGGGGCGCCGGCGGCCCGGAGACAGGCCGGCGCGCCCTACATTGTCCCATCTTCATGACAGGCAGGGCCAATGCCGGCGCGGCGGGCCATAATGCCCCCAGGTCCTGGCACGGAACTGCCGCATGCTGATCGTTGCCCTTCTGCTGGTCCTGCTGGTGCTGGGCCTGAACGTGGTAGCCACCGTGGTCATCATCAGGCGCGACGGGCTTTCGGCGGGCGGCCGGACGGTGCAGCTGTTGCTGGTCTGGTTGTTGCCGCTGGTGGGCGCAATCCTGTGCATGGCGGTAGCCACCGCCGATGGCTCGGGAAGCCGCGGGGAGGGGGGCGCAAGCTACGACAGCTCCGGTGGGTATTCCGGTGACAACTACAGCCATCACAGCCACGGCAGCTCCGACTGCAGCAGTGATGGGGGGAGTAGTGACAGCGGCAGCTGCGGCGATTGAAGCCCGGCGCCCGGCTGTAGCGCCGAACCATGCTCGGCGGCTTCTACTGCTCGCGTCGGGTGCCAGCCGAGCATGGCTCGGCTCTACAGAAGCCTGCTCAGCCGCCGCCCTCGGTCGGCAACGGCGCTGGCACGTTCAACAGGCCTCCCGCGGCCACATAGGCGGCCAGCGCCTGGCCCTGGCTGAGCAGGTGGCGCTCCATGGTGCGTTCGGCCGCGGCGGCATCGCGCTTGCGGAAGCATTCCATCAGTTCGCGGTGCTCGGCCAGCGACTGCGCGGTACGGCCCGGGGTCAGCAACTGGCGGCCACGGTGCATCTTCAGGATGCGGTGCAGGTCGTGGGTGATGCGGATCAGCCACGGGTTGCCGGCATAGTGCTGCACGGTTTCGTGGATGAGGTAGTTGTTGCGGTAGTACTCGGCGATATTGCCCTCGGCCGCAGCCGTTTCCATCGCCGAATGCAGGTCTTCCAGCCGCTGTACCCCAGCATGATCGATATGCCTGACCGCTTCATGCGCGCAGCGGCCTTCCAGCATCGCCATCACCGGGAACAGCTGGTTGAGATCTTCCAGCGTAAGCCGGGTGACCCGCGCGCCACGACCGGCATCGATCTGCACCAGGCCTTCGGCGGCCAGCAGCTTCAGCGCTTCGCGCAGCGGCGTGCGGCTGATGCCCAGTTCCTCGCACAGCGCGGGCTCGTCAATCCACTCGCCCGGCGGCAGCCGGTAATCGTAGATGTGCTCGCGCACGTGTTCGGCCACCTCTTCATACAAAGGGGCGCGCTTCTTCGGGGACCGTGGAGCAGGGGCAATGGCCATGCGCAGAGTGTAACGCCAGGTCGCGCCGGCCAGCGGCCGGCACGACCGGGTAGCGGCTACATCCAGCCCGGTACCACGAACACCAGCCAGGCCAGCAGCGGCCCCAGCGCGACCACCAGCCCGCTGTAGACCAGGAAACGACGGAACAGGGTTTCGCGCTCTTCCTTCGCTGCCGATGCCACCACCAGGGCGCCATTGGTCGAGAACGGGCTGACATCGACGATGGTGGACGACACTGCCAGTGCACAGATCACGCCGGCCGCGCTGAGGTGGCCCTGCATCAGGAACGGCACCGCCAACGGAATCGTGGCGCCCAGTACTGCGGCCGATGAAGCGAATGCAGAGACGATGCCGCCGACGTAGCAGACCAGCAGCGCACCGAGCAGCGGGATTCCGATGTCGGACACGCCGTTGCCGATGAAATCCACCGCGCCGGCATGTTCCAGCACGCCGATGTAGGTCACCACGCCGCAGATCAGCAGCACGGTGGACCAGCTGATGCCATCGACCGCGCCCTTCTGGCTCTGCGGTGACAGCAGCGCCAGCGCCACCGCCACGGTGATCGAGACCAGGCCAACGTTGAGGTTGTAGATCAGCGCAGCAACGCCCAGGCCCAGCAGGCCGATCAAGGTGAACAGCCGCTCGCGGGTCAGGTTCACTGCATCCAGCGCCGCCGGATCATTGGACAGGGTGCCCCCGCCAGCGGCAACCAGCGCGCCGTGGCCTTCGATGGCGAACTGGCGTGACGATGCCTGCGGGCCGCCGACCATTGCCAGTTCGGCAGTGCCGATCGTTCCGGCCGCGGTGATCGAGCCACGCCGCAGCAGGGCAATACCGCCGAACGCGAAGAAGCAGATCGTGGCCATCATGAAGTTGAAGCCCAGGCTGCTCAGGAACACCGCCATCTCAGTCACTTCCAGCCCGGCTTTCTGCACCACGCCGTTGGTGATGCTGCCGTACACGCTGATCGGCGAGAAGCCGCCGGCCTGCGCACCGTGGATCACCAGCAGGCCCATCATCAGCGGGTTGATGTTGTATTGCTTGGCAAAGCGCAGCGCGACCGGCCCGATGATCGCCACCGCGGCGGGACCGAGTGCGCCGAAGGCAGTGAGGACCGCGGTGATGACGAACATCACCCACGGAATGGCCACGATATGGCCACGTACCGCTTTCACCGCCCAGTGCACCAGCAGGTCGATGGTGCCGTTCTTCTGCGCGATGGCGAACAGGTAGGTGATACCGACCAGGGTCAGGAACAGATCGCCGGGGAATCCGGCCAGGACCTCCTTGCCCCCCATGTCGACCCACAGCCCGCCGATGATGAAGGCCAGCGCGAAGGCGACAGCACCCATGTTGATCGGCATCGCGGTGGCGACGATGAACATGATCACCAGGCCGATGATCGTTGCGATTTGTGGACTCATGCGCCCTCCCAGACACGTGACTCACTTACAGCGCGGATGGAGACCCGCCATCCCGGGGTAAGGCGACGTACTGCGTGTTGCGTGATACGTACTGCTCGAACCCGTTACTGCAGCCGTTCCAGCGCGCTGCGGACCCATGCCGCGGCGCCGTCCAGGCTCTGGAACTCTTCCACCGCGCGCACTTCACAGCACGGATAGTCGGACGCGACCATGCGCGCCAATGCGTTGCCCGGGCCCAGCTGCAGGAACACCCGCGCGCCGCGCTCGAAGGCCTGGCGCATCACCTGCGCCCATTCGATGGTCTGGGCCAGCTGTGCCGACAGGGTGTGCACCGCTGCGGCGCGATCACGTACCGGTCGTGCATCGATACCGGCCAGCAGCGGCAGGCGCGGGGCCTGCAGCGCGGAGGCATCAAGGGCCGCAGCGAACGGTGCGACCGCCGCTGCCAGCAGCGGTGTGTGCGCCGGAACGTGCACCGGCAGCGGGCGGATGTCCGCCCCCTGTGCACGCGCTGCATCGGCAAGGCCCTGCAGCGAGGCGGGCCTGCCGCCGACGATGAAATGATCCTGGCCGTTGGCGATGGCCACGTATGCGCCCTGCGCATCGCAGAGTGCCTGCAGGCTGCGGCGGTCCAGGCCGAGCACCGCCTGCAGGCCTGCATCGGCGGGACTGGCGCTATCCATCAACTGCGCGCGCCGAGCTGCGAGGGCCAGGCAGGTGGCGGCATCAACGCTGCTGGCGATCGCATGCGCGGCCAGTTCACCGATGCTGTAGCCGGCCACCAGCACCGGTGCTGGCACCGCCTCGCGAAGTCCCAGCCAGTGCGCGAGGCTGGCTGCACACAGCAGGGGCTGCGCGAGTGCATTGTCGAAGCGCGATTCGTCAGCGGCCGCCGCGAACACGTCGCGTCCAAGCAGTGTGCTGGCAGCCTCAAGTACGTTGCTCGCGGCAGGCAGCTCGCGCACGCGCTCGAACATCGCGGCGTGCTGCGCGCCTTGTCCGGGGCAGAGCAGGGCAAGGCTCATACGCCCTCCTGTTGCAGCAGGAACCAGCTGCAGGCCAGCAGATCAGCACTGCCACCGGGGCTCAGGCGGCGTGCGACGAAGCGCTCACCGATGCCGTGAAGGCGTGCCTGCCAACCGACTGCGAAGGCACCGCCGCTTTCCAGAAAGCCACGTGCCTCCTGCTGGGCCCAGTGCAGGCCTTCGGCGCCGCCACGGTGCAGCAGGTTGAGGTCATCGATCTGCGCGACCAGCTGCATCAGGGTCTGGCATAGCGCCGCATCGTGCGTCAGGCCTTCCTCCAGTGCATGACGCAGCGTGGGCATCGCCAGCTCGCGCAGCACCGGGTAGCCGGCCGCCGCCTGCTCGCGTACGCCCGGCACGCGGTGGCGCATACGTGCCCGCTGGCCCGGGCTGCTGGCATCCAGTGGCGCGCTGGCGAAGTCGGCTGCCCAGTGCGGCACGGCCAGGCACACCTGTGCAGCCGAACCCGCATGGCCGTGCAGTTGGCGGTAGCGTGCCGATGCAGCGACCAGCAGGCCCAGGCTGAAGATTGCACCACGATGGGTATTGATGCCGCCGGTGGCCCGCAGCATCGCGGCCTCGGCGGCCAGCCCATGCATGCGCAGGACCGCGTAGGGCGCATCGTCGACGCCAGCATGGGCGATCGCGGTGAAGTAGTGGCGCAGGGCAAACAGGCTGCGCAGGAAGGTGCCGGCGTCCATGTCGTCATGGCTGCCGGTATCAAAGGGGGTGACCAGCCCAGGCTTGGGTGTGCAGGCCAGTTCGGCGTGCAGGCTGGCGATGGCCAGGCGGCCCAGTCGCGCGCTGTCCACGCGGGGGCGACAGGGCCGCTCGGCGTGGACGACGGCGTTCATGCGGCCACCCCGTTGGCGATGAACAAGCGATCGCGGGCTTCCAGCGCAGCACCATCCACACGCTTGACCAGTACCTCGCGGCTGCATCCGGCGTACTCGCGCCAGTTCACCGCGCCACCGTCGGCCAGGCACAGCTCGCCATCGACGCGGCGCGCGTGCGTGCGTTCCCAGTCCTGCAGGCGCTCGACCAGGGCATCGGCCTGGCCTGCGGCCCTTATCTGCCACAACAGATCGATGTCCGAGCGCGGATGCACATACGGCAAACCGCTCAGATGCTGCCAGGCGAATGCACCGAACACGCGTGCCGGTGCCAGCCGCTGCATCGCCTGCAGTGCGCTTCGCCAGTCGTCGGGTACGCCGCTGGCAACGACCTCGTCCAGCGCGGGCGGTGGCTGCAGTCGACGTGCCTCGTGCGGAGCCACGCGCAGCGCCAGCCGCAGCTTGCCCTCGCTCGGCGGCAGCGGCACCCCCAGGCGCAGGCGCGGGTCGGGGTCATCCGCGGCGCGGCGCGCCACCATTGCAGGCAGGCCCTGCGCGAACCACGCCGCCAGGCGGGGTTCCTGCGCAGCCACGTCGGCGCGCCAGTCGGCGTGGGCCGACAACCAGGCCAGGGTGTGGCGGGCGGGCTGCTCAGGCATCGCCGCGGGCCACCGCATCGGCAACATCCGCCGCCAGTGCACGACCGCCGCGCTGTGCAGCCAGCGCGGCGCGCGCATCGCCGTCGCTGGGTGTGCGCAGCGCCTGCAGCAGGTGCTGCGCACGATCGCCATCCCACAGCGATTCCACCGCACCCATCGCCACGTAGTTGGCCACACCCGGTGCGAACACCGGTGAGCTCTGGCTGAGCGCCTGCAGTTTTTCCAGCGGCTGCTTGGTCACTCGCGCCATCGCACGTATGTCCATCACGCGTACCTGTGCATCGGGCAGGGCATGGATGTGGTCGGCCATCAGGCCGAAGGACAGGAATCCGCCGCTTACCGATTCGCCGTACACCAGGGTGACCAGGCGCGCGCCACGGCGGCGGGCCAGGTCGAGGGTTTGAGCCAGGTGCGCGAAGTAGCCATTGATGCCCAGCAGTTCATCGCGACGGGCCAGGCGCTGGCCGGCGGTGTCGACCAGCATCACGATCGGCCGTTGCGGGTGGGTGGCGGTGCTGGCCAGCACGGTCCCGGCCAGCGCCAGCGCGTGGTCGACGCCGACCTCGATGCGGTCGGTGGTGCCGATCACGGTCACCTCGCCATCCTCGGTGGTGGCCGTGCCGGTCAGTACCGAGTCGTGGATGTCGATGTGGTGGCCGCGCGGGAAGAGTGCATCGAGCAGGGACTGCAGCGGTGCGCTCATGGCAGCCTCCGGTCGGCGGTGGCGGCAAGGAAGGCGTCGGTGTCCAGTAGAGGCAGTCGTTCGGGCTCGGCGATGCCCTGCCAGGCCCAGATTTCCAGCCCATCACGGCAATCGCCCCAGGCCTGCACGCGGGCTTTCAATGCCGCATGGCGTTTCTGCAGCGCGGCCAGTGCAGCCTCGGTATCGGTGCTGGCGGCATCGGGCTGCAGCGCATCGCCTGCGGCCTGTGCGAAGGCTTCGATGGCGTCGGGTACCAGCACCTGCGCCTGGTCGATCAAATAGCGGTGCTTGCCACCGGTCACGCGCCAGACCAGCGCGCGGTCACGCGAGTCGAATTCCTCCACGCCGCGTACGGTCTCGATCACTTCCGGCCCGGACAGCGACAGCCGGCCTTCCTCGGACATGATCACCGTGGTGCAGCAGCGGGCGACGATGCCCATGCCGCCGAATGCGCCGTTGCCGCTGCCGATCAGCGCGACGACCGGTACGCCGGCCGCGCGTGCGCCAAAGGTCGCACGCATGATTTCGGAGATCGCGATCAGCCCGGCATTGGCTTCATGCAGGCGCACGCCACCGGTATCGAGTAGCAGCAGCACGCCATCGGGGCGGGTTTCCGCCGCGCGACGCAGCAATCCGGTCAGCTTGGCACCGTGTACTTCGCCCACGCCACCGCCCATGAACTGCCCCTGCTGCGCGGCCAGCAGTACGCGCTTGCCGCGCAGCGTGGCTTCGCCCACCACGACGCCATCGTCGAACGCGGCCGGCTGGTCCAGCTGGGCCAGGTGCGGGCTCATCGTCCTCCGCGCCGGGCCAAGGAATTCGCGGAACGAACCGGCGTCGACCAGTCCGGCGATGCGCTCGCGCGCATCGGCTTCGTAATAGCTGTGGCGCTGTACGTGGCTCATGGCGTGCCCCCGGCCAGCAGGGTTTCCACGGCCTGGTCCAGGCGCAGGCTGACTACCGCCGGGGTCGCACCGGCATCGTTGATGGATACGCGCACGTCGCGCAGCGGATGGCGCTGGGCGAAATCGGCGATCACCGCCTGCCAGATGGTGCCGAAGCCCTGCGCGGCGGTGATGATGCGCACGGTCATTGCGCCGTCCAGATCATCCGGTTCCAGCAGGATTTCCAGGTTGCCCGAGGCCAGCACGCCCACCAGCACCGCATCGCGCGGGAAGTGCACAGCCGTGCGGCCGTCGAATCGATAGTCGAGGGTTTCCATGCTCTTTCCCTTACCAGTTGCGGAAGCGCTTGGGCGGGTCGTACAGGCCGCCGGACCAGCGCACCAGGTCCTTCACCGAGCGCGCGGCCAGCAGGTCGCGGCTGGCATCGCGCGGCGAAATGTCCAGATCTTCCGGGCGGCGGATCACGCCACGGTCGCGCAGGTTTTCCACCATCGCGCGGTCGCGGCCAAGGCCGACGGCGGTGTAGCCGGATACGCCGCGGATCGCCTGTTCGCGTTCTTCCGGCGTGCGGCACAGCAGCAGGTTGGCGATGCCTTCCTCGGTCAGTACGTGGCTGACGTCGTCGCCGTAGATCATTACCGGCGGCAGCGGCATCTGTGCGCGCTCGGCCAGTTCCCAGGCGTCAAGACGTTCAACGAAGGCCGGTGCCATGTGCTCGCGGAAGGTTTCCACCATCTGCACCACCAGCTTGCGCCCGCGCGGCATTTCGCCAGGGCGGGCGGCCTGCTGGCCGGCCTTGGTCCAGGCATCGCTGGCGTGGCGGCGACCGCGTGCATCCGAGCCCATGTTCGGCGCGCCGCCAAAGCCGGCGATGCGGTCGCGGGTGGCGGTGGAGCTGTTGCCCTGCAGGTCGATCTGCAGGGTGGAGCCGATGAACATGTCGCAGGCGTACAGGCCGGCAGTCTGCGAGAACGCGCGGTTGGAACGCATCGAGCCATCGGCGCCGGTGAAGAACACATCGCCACGGGCAGCGATGTACTTCTCCATGCCCAGTTCCGAACCGAACGAGTGCACCGACTTCACGAACCCGGATTCAATGGCCGGAATCAGCGCCGGATGCGGGTTCAGTGCCCAGTGCTGGCAGATTTTTCCCTTCAGGCCGAGTGACTCGGCGTAGGTGGGCAGCAGCAGTTCGATCGCGGCGGTGTCGAAGCCGATGCCATGGTTCAGGCGGTTCACGCCGTACTCGGCGTAGATGCCCTTGATCGCCATCATCGCCATCAACACCTGGATCTCGGAAATCTGCGCCGGATCGCGGGTGAACAACGGCTCGATATGGTTCGGCTTCGGTGCCTGCACCACGAAGTTGACCCAGTCGGCGGGTATATCGACGCGGGGCAGGGTGTCGACGATCTCGTTGACCTGGGCGATGACGATGCCGCCCCGGAACGCAGTGGCTTCGACGATCACCGGGGTGTCCTCGGTGTTCGGGCCGGTGTAGAGGTTGCCGTGGCGGTCGGCGGCCTGCGCCGCCACCAGGGCCACGCGCGGGGTCAGGTCGATGAAGTACCGGCCGAACAGCTCCAGGTAGGTGTGGATGGCGCCGATCTGGATGCGCCCTTCGGCCACCAGGTTGGCCAGCCGCACCGACTGCGGACCGGAGAAGGAGAAATCGAGCCTGGAGGCGACGCCGCGCTCGAACACATCCAGGTGCGAGGGCAGCGACAGCACCGACTGCACCATGTGCAGGTCGTGCACCCGTGCCGGGTCGAGGCCGGCCAGCACCTGGGCCAGGAAGTCGGCCTGCTTCTGGTTGTTGCCCTCCAGACAGACCTTGTCACCCGGCTCCAGCAGCGCGTGCAGCAGTTCGCGCACGTCGTCGGCCGCGACCTGGTGCCCGCGCGCCCACGGCACGGCACGTTCCAGGCGCGCCTGGCGGCTGCGTTCCAACGTATCCCAGCTCGGGTTCATCGACCGGCGTCCGATTGGCGTTGTAATAATTACGGCATAATTACGACGTGGGGTATGGCATGCCGACCAACGGTCGGCGCCCGCCCAAAGGAAAGGCCCGCACGGAGGCGGGCCCTTTCTTGCTGCCTTGGGGTCAGAGCCCTTTCCTGCGGAAAGGTATCCGACCCCGGGCATGCGCTTGGCTCAGAACTTCCAGCGCAGGCTGGCCGACACGAATCGCGGCTCGCCGAAGTTGTTGTAGTCCAGGTTGGCCCAGTAGGTCTTGTCCAGCGCATTGCGCACGCTCAGCGTCGCCGTCCAGTTGTCGCTGATGCGGTAGTTGGCGTTGAACTGCACCAGCGAGTACGCCGGCTGGTTGACCGTGACCGTGCCGCCCAGCGGGTAGGCGATGTTGTAGCCCTGCACCTTGCTCTGCCACTGCAGGCCGCCGCCAACGCTCAGGCGTTCCAGCGCGCCGCGCAGCTGCAGCTGGGTGTTGAGCTGCAACAGATCCTTCGGCGGATTGGCGTACAGCAGGTCGGTAGCCGCGCGGGTGACCTTGACGTGGGTGTAGCCGGCATTGACCGTCCAGCCCGGCAGGATCTCGCCGTTGACGTCCATCTCCCAGCCGCGCGCCTTGGTGCCGTTGACGCCGACGTAGGCGGAGGTGCCATCGCTGAGCGAACCCTCCGGCACGCCCATGTCGCGCACCGCGTAGTTGTCCTGCTTGGCCTCGAACACGGCGGCATTGGCGGTCAGGCGGCCATCCAGCCACTGGGTCTTGATGCCTGCTTCCAGGTTCGAGCCCTGCACCGGTGCCAGCAGGTTCTCGTTGCGGTCCTTGAAGTTCTGCGGGTTGAAGATCTCGGTGTAGCTGGCATAGGCCGACACGTTCGGGGTGATGTCGTAGACCAGGCCCACGTAGGGGGTGACTTCATCGCTCACCTTGTACGCACCGCTGGTGCCGGTGTAGGCGCCTGCGGCGTTGTACGAGCGGCTGAGGGTTTCCCAGCGGCTCAGGCGCGCACCGGCAATCAGCGACAGCGGATCGGCCAGGCGCAGGCGGGTGGCCAGGTAGACGCCACTCTGCGTGGTCTTGGCCACGCGGCGTGCGCCGGTGCGACGGTAGGTCACTTCGGAGATGTCGCCGTTCCAGCTGTACACATTGGGGATGTAGTAGCAGCGCTCGCTGCCACAGCGCGCCCAGTCGGTCGGGTAGTTCAGCGCCAGGGTGTTGGTGGTGCCTTCCAGGTCCGACCACTGTGCGCCGAGGGTCACGTCGTGATCACGGCCGAACAGATCGAAACTGCCGGCCAGGTAGGCATCGACATTACGGCGGGTGTCCTTGGAATCACCGGCGGCCGCGCGCAGGAAGATGCCCGAGCCGGTCACCGGGTCCGGGTTGCCGGTGCCGTACAGGCGCACGTTCTGTACGTTGCCACGGGTGTAGGCGGTGTTGATCTTCAGCAGCCAGTTGTCACCGAAGCGCTGTTCGAGGTTGGCGAACGCGGTGTTGCTCTCGCGCTTCCAGTAGCTCCACTTCGGCGACAGGTTGGTCGAACGCGGCAGGTGGGCGAAGTTGCCCTGGTTGTCGAAGAACGGCACGGTGCCCCAGGTCGAGCCGGTCGGGTTGTTGTCCTGGCTCTGGTAACCGAGGGTGATCGTCGTGCTGTCGGTGACGTCGCCCTCCAGCACCGCCATGCCGGCCATCTTGTTCTCGTCGTAGCGGTCGTAATACAGGCCACGATCGGTATAGGCGGTGACCACGCGGCTGCGGAAACGGCCGTCATCGGTCAGCGGTGCGGTCACGTCCGCCTCCATGCGCCGATAGTCCCAGCTGCCGGCGCTGACCGCGAACGAGGCATCGAACTCCTTGCCCGGGCGCTTGCGCAGCAGGTTCACCGTGGCCGACGGCACGCCGGCGCCACTGAGCAGGCCGTTGGCGCCGCGGATCACTTCGATGCGGTCGTAGAAGGCGGTGTCGTATTCCTGGTTGGTCGAACCGCTGTAGGTCGGGATGCCGTCGACCTGGAAGTCAGTGATGGCGAAGCCGCGTGCGTAGTACAGCGGGCGCTGGGTGTCATAGAAGGACACGCTGACGCCGGTGACGTTGCGCATCACGTCGTTGATGCTGAACAGCGATTCGTCCTGCAGGCGCTTCAGGCTGATCGCAGTGGCCGACTGCGGGGTTTCCTGCAGCGTGATCGGCAGGCGGGTGGTGCTGGATGGCGGAGCGGACTGCTCGGCATGGACGCTGACCCGGTCCAGGGTCTTGGCATCGGCGGCGCCATCGGCCGCAGCGAACGCACTGGGTGCGGCCAGCAGGGACAGCGACGAAAGCAGGGCAGCCGGCAGCAGCGCGCGGCGGGGCAGGCGGTTGGGCAGGGTCGGAAACATGGTGGGCTCGAAGCTCGGAAGCGGGGGAAGGGCGGCAACAGTCGTCAAGCACCCGGGGCGGCGGCTTCGGGCACATCAGGTCCATCTGGGAGGGGCGCGGTCACTGCGCAGGGTGCAAATGTAAATACTTCTTAACAACATTACAATTCGCGTTATTGTGCGCAGGGTTCCCGGCACGGGGCATCGCTTTCTGTAGAGCCGAGCCATGCTCGGCTGCTTTTTGCCGGAGCCGAGCATGGGCTCGGCTCTACAGGCGGTGGCCCGCCCAAACGCAAACGGCCACCCGAAGGTGGCCGTCCGTCTGCATCTCAAGGAACGCGCAGGCTTACAGTGCCTGCAGTTCCTCATTGGCGTTGCGCTTTTCCTTGGCCGGCGTCGGAACCGGGGCCGGAACTGCGGCCGGTGCAGGCGCTGCCGCGTTGCCATCCACCGGTACTTCAAGGTAGGGCAGGTGCAGGGTCTGGCTGGTCAGTGTGCGGATCTCGTTCACCAGCGCCGCGCTGTCGTTGAGCTTGCGCCCGTACGACGGCACGATCTCGCGCAGGCGGGTCTCCCAGCCGGCCTTCATCTGGTCCGGGAAGGCCTTGGCCATCAGGTCCAGCATGATCGGCGGCGAGGTCGACGCACCCGGCGAAGCGCCGAGCAGGGCGGCGAGGGTGTGGTCCTTGTCGGTCACGATCTCGGTACCGAACTGCAGCACCGCGCCCTTCAGCGGATCGCGCTTGATGATCTGCACGCGCTGGCCGGCGGTGATCAGCTTCCAGTCACCCGGCTTGGCATTGGGGAAGTACTTGATCAGCTCGGCCTGGCGGTCGGCATCGTTCAGGCGTGCCTGGCCCATCAGGTACTGCACCAGGTCCAGGTTGTCCTTGCCCACTTCCAGCATCGGGCCGACGTTGTTGTGGGTGACCGAGGAATACAGATCCCACCACGAGCCGTGCTTGAGGAACTTGGTGCTGTACAGCGCGAACGGCCCGAACAGCACCACCGGCTTGCCGTCCAGCTTGCGCGCATCCAGGTGCGGCACCGACATCGGCGGCGAACCGGTCTCGGCCATGCCGTAGGCCTTCACGCCATGGCGCGAGGTCACGTCCTGGCCCTGGAAGGCGAGGAACTGGCCACCGACCGGGAAGCCGGCGTAGTCCTTCGATTCCGGAATGCCCGACATCTGCAGCAGCTTGAGCGCGGCGCCACCGGCACCGATGAACACGAAGCGGGCGTGGGTGGTGGACTCGGTGCCGGCCTTGAGGTCCTTCACCGTCACGTTCCAGCTCTTGTCGGTGTTCTGCCGCAGCGCGCTCACTTCATGGTTCAGATGCAGGCTGAAGTTCGGGCTGCGCTGCAGGCCGGTGGTCAGCTGGCGGGTGATCACGCCGAAGTTGACGTCGGTGCCCAGCGGCATCCAGGTCGCGGCGACCTTCTGCTTCGGGTCACGGCCTTCCATCAGCAGCGGTGCCCATTGCTTGATCTGGGCCGGATCCTCGGAGTACTGCATGCCGTAGAACAGCGGGTTCTTCACCAGGGCCTGCTGGCGCTTGTGCAGGTAGGCGATGTTGTCATCGCCCCAGACGAAGCTCATGTGCGGGGTCGGGTTGATGAAGTCGCTGGGCTGGCTCAGCCGGCCTTCCTTGACCTGGTGCGACCAGAACTGGCGCGAGACCTCGAACGATTCGGCGATGCCGACCGCGCGCTTGGTCTCGATGCTGCCGTCGGGCAGTTCCGGGGTGTAGTTCAGTTCGGCGAAGGCCGAGTGGCCGGTGCCGGCGTTGTTCCAGCCGTCGGAGCTTTCACCGGCGACGCCGTCGAGGCGTTCGTAGACCTGGATGTTCCAGTCCGGCTGCAGTTCCTGCAGGTAGGTGGCCAGGGTGATGCTCATGATGCCGGCGCCGACCAGCACAACGTCGACGGGCTTGTCGTTGCTGGCGGCGGGCACCGAGCGCTGGGTCAGCGGCCAGTACAGGAACAGCGCGGCGGCCAGCAACAGCAGCACGAGCAGGGCGAGCAGGGCCTTGCCAAATTTCTTCATGGGGGCGGGATCGTTGGCGGAGGGGAGGAGGTCAGGATGCGCATGAAGCAGGGAAAGGGCGTGAAGAAACAACGCCTTGCAGCATCCAGACGCGATTCTAACCGGTTCCGGTCCTTTTTTGATGCAACGCAGCATCCGGCGCTTCGCGCCATCCTCACCCGGTAGCGCCGGGCGATGCCTGGCGGCGCCGTCAATCAAACCAACTCAAGAATCTCGTCACCGGCCTCGTCGATGTCTCCGGTCGGGCGCCAGCCCAGGCGCCGATAGAAGCCGTGCGAGCGCGATCGCGGGTCGGCCGAGCAGGCCAGGAACAGGCGCCGGTGGCCGGCGTCGCGGGTCAGGCTGACCACCTCCTGCAGCAGCTGGCGGCCGATGCCACGGCCTTCGTAATCCGGCAGCAGGGCCAGCACCAGCACTTCACCGCTGTCGCGGTCGGCGAAGCAGTAGCCGGCCATGCGCTCGCCGTCCCAGGCGATGCGGCCGATGAAATCGCCACCGGAGATGCCTTCGGCCCATGTCTGCGCGGTGATGCCCAGCTCCGCCAGCTGCAAGGCACTGAAGGCGTTTTCGCGGGTACGCCCACGCAGGTCGATGCAGGCGGCAGCGTCTTCAGGGCGCGCATCGCGGACGAATACAGGCATGCAGGGCTTCCTTGCAGTGATCGGCCGGCCAGTATCCGCATCACGCATGGACCTGGTGTGTAGGGCGCATGGAGATTGGATGGAGAAAAAGGGGACGGAGGGGATTAAGTCGTTTAAGGCCCAAACGTCATACAGGGCAAAGACGAATTAATCCCCTCCGTCCCCTTTTTCTCAGCGCTTGCGCCGGATCAGCGCGGAGGACGCGTCCAGCACCGCGCGGGTCAGCAGCGCCATGGTCTGCACGTCGCCTTTCCAGTGCTGCCAGTACAGCGGTACGTCTTCCCACGCGCGCTGGCGCACATAGACCAGGCGTCCAGCATCCAGGTGCCGCTTGACCAGCGGCAGGGGGTTCATGGTCCAACCCATGCCGCCCAGGTTGGCCTGCACGAAAGCGCGGGTGGACGGGATCCACCAGGTCGGCGCGGTGCTGGGCAGATCGTCGCCGGCCATGCGCCGGGCAAAGCGCGACTGCATGTCGTCCTTGCGGTTGAACACCAGCACCGGGGCCTGTGCCAACGCCTGCGCGGTCACGCCCTTGGCGAAGTGGCGCTCGCGGAACTCGGGCGTACAGGTCGCTGCGTAGCGGATGCTGCCCAGCGCGTGGATCTGGCAACCCTGCACCGGCTCGTCCAGCGTCGTCACCGCGCCCAGCACCGTGCCCTGGCGCAGCAGTTCGACGGTGTGGTCCTGGTCCTCCACGCGCAGGTCCAGGGTGGTGCCGGTGGTCTGCGCGAACTGGTAGGCCGCCTGCGGGAACCAGGTTTCCAGGCTGTCGTGGTTCACCGCCACCGGGATGCTGGCCTGTGGCAGATCCTCGTCGGCCAGGCCCATCCGGTGCAGTGCATCATGCTCGAGCAGGGCGGTCTGCTCGGCCAGCTGCACCAGCAGCTGGCCTTCGGCAGTCGCGGTTGCCGGGGTGCCACGTTTGACCAGCAGGCGGCCGATGCGGTCTTCCAGTGCCTTGACCCGCTGCGAAATGGCCGAGGGGGTGACATTGAGCGACTGCGCGGCACGGTCGAAGCTGCCTTCGCGGATCACCGCCGCCAGGGCCCGAAGCTGGGCATGGTCGATGCGCATGGAGATTAAGCTCCGCTAATGTTGGTTTAGTAAGTTTAGCTCGTCTTTTCTATGTTGCGGCGCGACAATGGCGCCCGTTCCGGTGCTGTCCGCCTTCGCGAGGCACCGCTCCCCCCAAGCAAGACAAGGTAGTGAATCCCATGTTCTCGGTCATCTCCGCCAGCACCGGCCTTGGTGCCTGGTTCTCTGGTGCAGCCACCGGCATCGGCCTGTTCGCCGTGGTCGGTGCCCAGAGCGCCTTCATCCTGCGCCAGGGCATCCTGCGCAAGCACATCGTGCCGGTGGTCGCCACCTGTGCGGCCATCGATGCGATCTTCATCTTCGCCAGCGTGGCCGGTCTGCGCACGCTGACCACGGCGCTGCCGTGGCTGACCACCGCCGTCCTCTGGACCGGCGTGGCCTTCCTGGCCTGGTATGCGATGAAGTCCGCACGCCGTGCGATTGCTGGTGGCGGCGGCATGGGCGAGGCCGACAGCGACGATGGCAGCCGCCGTGCGGTGCTGATGGCGGCGGTCGGCTTCTCGCTGATCAACCCGCACTTCTGGCTGGACATGATGGTGATCGGCTCCATCGCCGAGAACTTCGGCAATGCGCGCATGGCCTTCGCCGCCGGCGTGGTCACGGCCAGCTGCCTGTGGCTGACCGCGCAGGGCCTGGGCGCGCGCCTGCTGGCGCCGTTGTTCACCAAGCCCAGCACCTGGCGTGTGCTGGACGGCACGATCGCGGTGATCCTCAGCATCCTGGCTCTCACGTTGGCGGTGCGCGGGGTCCATTGACCCGGCGCACGCCCCCCGAACCCACGTCCTGACTCTCTCTCCAAGGTAGTGGTAACGACGGCACCGGCAACGGTGCCGTCGTTTTTTGTGGGCCACTGGCGGTCCGGTCGGCAGCCTGCCTAGAATCGGCCAGCCGGGACAAGGGGTCCAGGCAGGGGGAGAAGGATGCACAAGCGCTGGCTGGCCGCCATCATCGTGGCGGGATTGTGGTGTGGAACCGCTGCTGCGATCGATCTGGGCGCCTATGTGCGAGCGGACAAGTTCGGCGATGTCGTGCTGTCTCCCGGAGGCGACTATCTCGCCGCGACCGTACCTGCGGACGGCTTCACCGCTGTGATCATCCTCCGTACGGACGACAACACGCCGGTGGGCAACCTGCGCCCACCCCTCAATTCGCATGTCTTCAACATGCACTGGGTCAACAACGATCAGGTGATGTTCGGTCTGGCGCAGAAGTTCGGCACCCGCGATGCGCCCTGGGCCACCGGCGAGCTGCTGACACTGGATGCGCGCACCGGGCGACCGGAACTACTGGTGGGCTACCGCGATCTTGGCCTGCGCGTGCGGCCCAAGTACCGGACGTCGGCTGCTGCGTTCCTCAGTGACGCGCTGCCCGGCGATGATGCCCACGTGGTCATCGCGGTAGGCGGATCGCGGCTGGATGCCAACGGCTATGCGGCCCAGCTGGAACTGGCAAGCGGCAAGCAGCGGCTGCTGGCCCGCGCGCCCATGCCGGGTGCCTCCTATGTGGTGGATGCCCGAGGCGACGTGCGCTTTGTACAGGGCGCCGGAACCGACAATGTCCATCGGCTCTACCACCGCAACGGTGGTGATTGGGTGCTGGTCAATGATGAGAAACGCAGTGGCCGCAGCGAGGCGTCGCTGGGCTTTTCCGCCGACGGCCAGCTGGCCTACCTGCTCAGCGAGCAGGCCAGCGGCCCCGATGCCATCGTCAGCTGGAACCCGGCCACGCAGGAGCGCAAGGTCGTGCTGCGCGACGAGGTCGTCGATCCGGCGCGACTGATCCACCGCCCGGGCAGCACCGTGCCGGTCGGCGCTCTGTTCCTGGGGAACACGCCGCATACCCGGTTCTTCGACGAGAGCTCCGAGGAGGCGCGGTTGTACCGGAGCCTGGAAGCGGCCTTCCCCGGGCGTGCAGTGTTCATCACCTCCAGTACCCGCGACGGTCGCCGCCTGCTGGTGGAAACCGGGTCCGGCTCCAATCCGGGCGAGTTCTACCTGTACGACCGCGACCGCAACCAGGCGCGCTTCCTGATGGCGCGCAGCGAATGGATTGACCCGCAGACCACGGCGTCGGTGCGGCCGGTCCTGCTGAAGGCGCGCGATGGGTTGGAGCTCCATGGATTCCTGACAGTCCCACATGGCAGTACCGGCCGCGATCTGCCGATGGTGGTGGTGCCGCATGGCGGGCCGATCGGGATATTCGACAACGGTGGTTTCGATCACGAGAACCAGCTGCTGGCCGCCGCCGGCTACGCCGTGCTGCAGATCAATTTCCGCGGCTCGGGCAACTATGGCCGTGCCCACAGCCGGGCAGCACAGCAACAGTGGGGGCGCGCGATGCAGGACGACGTGACTGACGCCACGCGCTGGGCGATCAGCGAAGGCATCGCCGATCCCAAGCGCATCTGCATCTACGGCGCCAGCTACGGCGCCTATTCGGCGATGATGGGCGCCGCGCGCGAGCCGGGGCTGTACCAGTGCGCGGCCGGCTATGTGGGCGTCTACGACCTGCCGCTGATGTTTACTGACGGCGACATCCAGGACCGCGATTCCGGAATGAGCTACCTGCGCGAGTGGCTGGGTGATCCGGCCACACTGGCCGCGGTCTCGCCGGTCAACCTGGCCGAGCGGATCAAGGTGCCGGTGTTCCTGGCAGCCGGTGGTCAAGACAAGCGTGCTCCGATCCAGCACACCGAGCGCATGGAAGCTGCGCTCAAGCGTGCCGGTACGCCGGTGGAAAGCCTGTACTACAAGACCGAAGGGCACGGCTTCTATACCGAGGCCCATCGCAGCGAGTACTACGGCAAGCTGCTGGCGTTCCTGTCGCGCAGCCTCGGTGGCAAGACCGCCACGACTGTGGCTGCGGACGGCAAGGGCAAGGCGCCGTAACGCAAAGGGCGGCGGATGGTTCATCCGCCGCCCCGGTTCCTGCCTCTGCGTGGGCTTACTTCACCCCGTGCATCATCTTCTTCAGCAGCGGAGCGGCGATGAAGGCGGCCAGCGCGCAGCCGAGGCCGATCCACATCAGCAGCCAGAACAGGTGCGCATAGGCACCAGCCGCGGCGACCATGTCCAGCGATTCGCCTTCCGGCACCTCGATCGCGGCCAGCTTGCCGAACAGTGCGGCCAGCGTTTCCGAGAATGCAGTGGCCAGGAACCAGGTGCCCATCATCAGGCTCATCACCCGCGGCACCGCCAACTGGGTCACCGCCGACAGGCCGACCGGCGACAGGCACATTTCACCGCTGGCCAGCAGGAAGTAGGCCAGCACCAGCCACCACACGCTGGCCATCTCGCCGGTGGCGCCAACCTGCTGTGCAGCCAGTGCCAGTGGGACGAATGAAAGCGCGCCGATCACCAGGCCCCAGGCCGACTTCACCGGCTTGCCCGGCTCCCAGCCACGGCGGTCCATCCAGGTCCACAGTGCGGCGAAGGCCGGGGCCAGCAGCACCAGGAACAGGCCGCCGAGATAGGTGAGCGAGCCGGCGGTCTGCGGAATCACCAGGCAGTCGCGCACCAGCAGCACCAGCATCAGTACGACGATGGCGGCGAAGAAGGTGCGCGGCGCCGACGACCCCGGACGGCGCTCGGACAACCGCGCGCTGACCACGAAGCCGAGCGGTGCCAGCAGCAGCGAGATGATCGACCACGGCAGCGGCGTGCCACCGGTGATCACCAGCGACGGCACGATGTCCTTGGTCAGCAGGCGGTCGGTGAAGGTCACCCACGAGCCATAGGACTGCTCGTACATCGTGAAGAACACCAGCGCCATGAAGATCAGCACCATCAGCGCGATCATCTGCTGGCGCTGCACCGGCGTGCACTTCGTGCCGGTGAACCAGGCGAACCAGACCAGCACGCCGCCCAGCACCACCAGCATCAGCATCAGCGCCAGGCTGATTTCGCCGCCCAGCGCGAACGCGCCGTTGCCGGCCGCCCACATCAGCCACGCCACTGGCAGTACACCGAGCACCGCGCACAGATAAATGAGCCATTCGCGCGGCAGTCCCAGCACCTTCTGCTTCAGCGCGGCCGGCTGTGGCGGTTCGGCATGGCCCTGCAGGTACTTCTGGCCCCACAGGAACATCGCCAGGCCGGCCAGCATGCCGATGCCGGCGGCGCCGAAGCCGTATTTCCAGCCATAGGCCTCGCCAAGGAAGCCGCACACCAGCGAGGAGAACAATGCGCCGAGGCTGATGCCGGCGTAGAACAGCGAGAAACCCGAATCGCGGCGCGGGTCGTCCTTGGCGTACAGCTTGCCGACGATGGTGGAGATGTTCGGCTTCAGGAAGCCCACGCCCATGATGATCAGCGCCAGCGACAGGTAGGTCACCGCCAGCGCGGAGGTATCGCGCACCACTTCGCCGTTGACCCGGTAGGCCGCGTGGCCCTCGAAGGCCATGCCCAGATGGCCGAGCACCAGCAGGATGCCGCCGAACAGCACCGCCCGGCGCATGCCCAGCCAGCGGTCGGCCAGCATGCCGCCGAACACCGGGATGCAGTACACCAGGCCACCGTAGGCGCCAAGCAGGTCCAGGCCGGCCTTGTCGCCGAACAGGTGGTACTTGGTCAGGTACAGCAGCAGCAGCGCCTTCATGCCGTAGAAGGAGAAGCGCTCCCACATCTCGGTGAAGAAGCAGACGTAGACACCCTTGGGATGGCCCAGGAAATCGTCGGAAGCGATAGCGGTGGAATTCATCGCGGAATTATAGGCCTGTGGCCCGATCCGCTTTCAGTGGATCCACGCCATGCGTGGATTGCCGGACTGGTCTGGGCGATCACAGGTATCGCAACCACGGCAGATCGCGCCTTCGCGCTTTGAACCGCGCGAAGGCCCGCGTCGGCGGGTACAGCACCACCGCCAGCGCACAGGCCACCAGCAGCAGGCCGGCCACCGAATCCAGTGCGTACAGGTCACCGTGCGTCGGTCCCCAGATCGCCAGCGCGGCCAGGTACAGCCCCTTCAGCACATACAGGTGCAGCAGGTAGAAGAACATCGGCGCGGCGCCAATATCTGCCAGCAGGCGCAGCGCACGCGCCAGAGGTGGCCATTCGTACAGGCGCAGCAGCAACAGGCCCACGCCCAGGGTCAGCAGCAGGAACTGCAATGACGGCGGATACTTGGTGATGTTGAGGATGCTCAGCCAGGTGCGCAGCGTCGTGGTCTGGTACTGCCACGGTGCATCCCCGTACTGGTTGGCGAATCGCAGCAGTGCGAACAGGGCCAGCGCGCCGATGCCTGCCCACAGCAGCCAGCGCTGGCGCTGCTCTGGCGCGCGCTCGCGACCGAACCACGGCCCCATCAGGTAGCCCAGTGCGATCACCCCGATCCACGGCAGCAGCTGATAGGACGTGCGCAGGCGCAGCGCACCGGCCTCGATCCAGTCGCGCTGGTGCAGCACTTTCCACAGCACCGGCAGCAGGCCATTGCCTTGCACCCGTAAGCCGTCGAACAGGTTGTGCCCGGCCACCACCGCGATTGCCAGCACCAGCAGGGCCGGGCGTGGCAGCCAAAGCAGCCCGGCCAGCGCGATCATGCTCAGCCCGATGGCCCAGATCACCTGCAGGTACAGCGTGTCCGGCGGCAGCTGGAAGGTCCAGGCGAAATTCACCAGGGTCAGTTCCAGCACGACCAGGAACAGCCCGCGCTTGAGCAGGAAGGCTGCGGTGGCCCGGCGCGGATCCGCCTGGCGCTGCCCGTACAGCCAGGCCGACAGGCCGGTCAACAGGACGAACACGGGCGCACACAGGTGCGCCAGCAGACGGCAGGTGAACAGCGCAGGGGAGACCGTCGCCGCGTCCATCGGGTCGCTTACCTGGTGCTGCAGGAAGAAGGTCTCGCGCACGTGGTCGAGCAACATCAACAGCATCACGGTGCCGCGCAGCTGGTCGATGGAGGCCAGGCGGAGGGAGGGGGAAGGGACCACGTGGGATGCTCGACCGGCGTGACAGGATATAACATAACGTTCTGCCGCGTAGCCCGTCAGGGTTGGCAGACAGCTGCGCTCCAACCCGTCCGCTTGTCGTACCTGATGGGGATCACCCGAGTCGATCCGTCAGGCGCAGCTTTCAGGCAGAACTTCGCCGTGTAGCCCCTGATTGGGCCATTGGTGGGAGCGTTGAGGTAGACCTCATACAAGGTTGCAGGAATCAATGGCTGTGGAGAGGTGCGCAGCGTGGCCGAGGCTGGCAGATCACCGTAGACGATGCACTGGCCCGGCGCCAAAGGCTCTGCGGGAGTCAGGTCGTACATGAACGACCATGCCTTCACCGTGTCGTGGTGATAGACCATCACCGCTTGCAGGATACGGGGCGATCGGACCCATTCCAGTGCCCGCGGAGGCAGGCCGAAACAAGGTATTCCTTCCCGATCCTCGATCACCGCGGTGCCAAACCCGCTGTAGGCGTTGACGTTGCCTATACCCAGCAGCAGGCACAGCATCGCGCCCGCTGCAACGAGGAAGGCTCGCATCATCGTGATCAATGGTGCGTCTGCCATGCGGTCTCCTTGCCGACGATGTGTTGGTGGCAGTGCACGGTGTTGGATTCCGGGAATCGACTCAAGCAGGCGCTGAGCCGCAAACCCCATCGCCTGGCACGCATCGCCCGGTGGGCCGGGGGCGTCGGGGGATTGGGGTCAAGGGACCCCCGCTCCGACAAACCGGTGCACTGTGCACAACTTGGTCAAACACGACACATCTGAAGGGGCCAAGGGCCTGCTGGGGCGCAGTGCTGGGCGAGGGCTTGCCAGCCGGTACCAACCGCACTGGACTTGCCGCCCCCTGAACGCTAGCGTGGCAGGGATTTTTTGCCAGCAGGGGCTTCCATGAACCACGACGCTGCGCCCAAGCAGCTCACCTTCCGCGCAGTGGCCCTGGCCATCGTGCTGGCGGTGGTGCTGTCGGCCGCAAACGCCTACCTCGGTCTGTTCGCAGGCCTGACCATCGCCACCGCCATTCCCGCCGCGGTGATTTCCATGGGCGTGCTGCGCCTGCTGGGCGGTGGCTCCATCCTTGAAAACAACATCGTGCAGACCGGTGCCTCGGCCGGCTCGTCGATCGCCGCGGGTGTGATCTTTACGATTCCGGCGCTGGTGATCATGGGCTACTGGCCGGACTTCAAGTACTGGTGGGTGCTGGGCATCGCCGGCCTGGGCGGCCTGCTGGGCGTGCTGTTCTCGGTGCCTCTGCGCCGTTCGATGATCGTCGAAGACCCGCTGCCGTTCCCGGAAGGCAAGGCCGCGGCCGAAGTGCTCAAGGCCGGTGAGAACCCGGGCCCGGGCCTGAAGATCCTCGGCCTGTCGGCGGTGATCGGTGCGTTCGTGAAGCTGGCCGCGGAAAGCGGCATGCGCCTGATCCCGGACGCCTGGGCCACCTCGGCCTATGTCGGCAGCTCCAAGGTCACCGCCTTCATCGGCACCAACCTGTCGCCGGCGCTGCTGGGCGTGGGCTACATCGTCGGCCTCAACGTCGGCATCGTGGTGGTGTCCGGCTCGATCCTGACCTGGCACATCGCCATCCCGATCTACCAGGCGTTCTTCATGAACACCGATCCGGCATTGGCCGCGTCGGTTGCCGCAGCGTCCTCCACCGAAGCCGCGTTCGCCATCTGGGGCGCGAAGATGCGTTACCTGGGCGTTGGCGCCATGCTGATCGGTGGCATCTGGACCCTGATCTCGCTGCGCAAGTCGCTGCTGAACGGCGTCAAGAGTGGCTTCGCCGCTGCCCGCAAGAGCGGTGGCCCGGTGCTGGCGCACACCGAGCGCGACCTGCCGATGAAGTGGATGCTGGTCGCCCTGGTGGCCTTCGTGCTGCCGCTGCTGGCCCTGTACCAGGCCATCGTCGGCCAGTGGCACGTGTCGATCCCGATGACCCTCATCATGATCGTCGCCGGCTTCCTGTTCGTGTCGGTCTCGGCCTACCTGGCCGGCCTGATCGGTTCGTCCAACAACCCGGTTTCGGGCATCACCATCTCCACCATCCTGTTCGCCTCGGCCGTGCTGGTCGTGCTGCTCGGTGCCGATGGCCTGAAGCCGGTCGGTGCTGGCGGTGCGCCGCTGGGTGCGGTGGCCGCGATCATGATCGGTGCGGTGGTGTGCTGCGCCGCCGCGGTCGGCGGTGACAACCTGCAGGACCTCAAGGCCGGCTACATCGTCGGTGCCACCCCGTGGAAGCAGCAGCTGATGCTGGGCATCGGTGCGTTCTCGTGCGCGCTGATCATGGCCCCGGTGCTGAACCTGCTGGCCACCGCCTACGGCATCGGCGTGAAGTCCGAGCTGCATCCGAACGCGCTGGCTGCGCCGCAGGCCAACCTGATGGCCTCGGTGGCCAAGGGCCTGTTCGGTGGCGAACTGCCGTGGACCTTCATCGGCATCGGTGCCGTGGTCGGCGCCGCCATCATCGCCTTCGACAGCTGGCTGAAGGCGCGCAACGCCCGCTTCCGCGTGCCGGTGCTGGCCGCCGCCATCGGTATCTACCTGCCGCTGGAGCTGATGGTGCCGATCTTCCTTGGTGGCCTGATCGCCTACCTGGTCGAGCGCTTCCACAAGGTGCGTGCCGATGACGAGGAAGGCCGCGACCGCGTGCACAAGCCAGGCGTGCTGTTCGCCGCCGGCCTGATCACCGGCGAGGCGCTGATGGGCATCGCCATCGCGATTCCGATCGTGGTCAGCAGCCGCGCCGACGTGCTGGCCGTGCCGTTCCACCTGCCGGGCGCACAGTGGATCGGCCTGGCCGTGCTGTTCCTGGTCGGCTGGCTGATCTACCGCACCGGCAAGCGCGCAGTCGCGTAAGCAATGCGGTCGGATCCCTTCCCGCAGGAAGGGCTCTGACCCCGCGCTGACAGCGTCTGGGGTCAGAGCCGATTCCGCCGGAATCGGATCCGACCCCGGTGTCCCCGCAAACCCCGCCCCGGCGGGGTTTGCTGTTTCTGGCGGCTGCCCGCCCGCAGCCATGACCGATGGCCTTGGCAGCCCCGGCCGCACGGGCCTAACATCGGTTTTTTGCCGTCCTGCGGAGACCCCGATGAAACTGCGTCATGCCCTGCTGCCACTGAGCCTGCTGGCCGCCCTGCCCAGCGTTGCCGCTGCCCGTGGCCTGGAAGTCCGCGACATGGTGGCCATGGACCGCGTCTCCGCGCCGGTACTGACCGCTGACGGCGGCACCGTGGTGTTCGCCAAGCGCAGCGTCGACGCCAACCTGAAGGCCTCCACCGCGCTGTTCGCACGCAACCTGCGCACCCGCGATGCGGCGCCGCCGAAGCAGATCACCCCGGCTGGCTGGAGCGTCAATTCTGCTTCGCTGTCGGCCGATGGCCAGACCGTGTACTTCCTCAGCGCCAAGAACGGCAGCCAGCAGCTGTACGCGCAGCCGATCAGCGGCGGTGCTCCGCGCCAGCTGACCGACTTCCCGGTGGACGTGGACAGCTACCACGTGTCGCCGCAGGACGACCGCGTGCTGTTCAGCGCCGGCGTGTTCCAGGCCTGCGCCTCGGACCTGGCCTGCACCGAAAAGAAGCTGAAGGATGTAGCCGGCGCCAAGGCCAGCGGCAAGGTCTTCGATTCGCTGTTCGTGCGCCACTGGGATACCTGGAACGACGGCCGCCGCAACACCCTGTTCGTGGCGCCGCTGCCGGCAGCCAAAGCCGGCGCGGTCAAGGGCGCTTCGGCGCTGAGCGCGACCATCGATGGCGACGCGCCGTCCAAGCCGTTCGGTGGCAATGACGATTTCGCGTGGTCGCCGGATGGTGCCAGCGTGGTGGCCAGCATCCGCGTGGCCGGCAAGCAGGAGCCGTGGTCGACCAACTTCGACCTGTACCGCTTCGACGCTGCGGGCAAGCAGGCACCGGTCAACCTGACCGCGTCCAACCCGGCCTGGGATGCCGGCCCGGTGTTCAGCGCCGACGGCAAGACCCTGTTCTACCGTGCGATGAAGCGCCCGGGCTTCGAAGCCGACCGCTTCGGCCTGATGGCGATGGACCTGGCCAGCGGCAAGACCCGCGAGATCGCCCCGCAGTGGGATCGTTCGGCCGGTGGCATCGCCCTGTCCGCCGACGGCGCCAGCATCTACACCACCGCCGATGACCTTGGCGAGCACCCGCTGTTCCAGATCGACGTGGCCAGCGGCAAGGCTACCAGGCTGATCGGCGACGGCAGCGTGACCTCGGTCGACGTGGCCGGCACCAGCGTGGCCATCACCCGCAACAGCCTGAAGAGCAACGACCAGGTGCTGGTCGGCCTGCTCCCGGCCGCGGGCCAGCCGATCGGCGAGCTGCGCGCGCTGACCCCAGCCGCTGGCGACGTACTGAAGGACGTGTCCTTCGGCGACTACGAGCAGTTCGAGTTCAAGGGCTGGAACAACGACACCGTGCACGGCTACGTGGTCAAGCCGCACAACTACCAGGAAGGCAAGTCCTACCCGGTCGCATTCCTGATCCACGGCGGTCCGCAGGGCAGTTTCGGCAACGGCTGGAGCTATCGCTGGAACCCGCAGACCTACGCGGGCCAGGGCTACGCGGTGGTGATGATCGACTTCCACGGTTCCACTGGCTACGGCCAGGCCTTCACCGATGCGATCAGCCAGCACTGGGGCGACCGCCCGCTGGAAGACCTGCAGAAGGGCTGGGACGCGGCGCTGAAGAAGTATTCCTTCCTCAACGGTGAAAAGGCCTGTGCGCTGGGCGCCAGCTACGGCGGCTTCATGGTCAACTGGATCGCCGGCAACTGGAACAGCCCGTTCAAGTGCCTGGTCAACCATGACGGCGTGTTCGACCAGCGCATGATGGGTTACGCCACCGAAGAACTGTGGTTCACCGAGTGGGAGCAGGGCGGTACGCCGTACCAGAAGGCGGCGAACTATGAGAAGTTCAACCCGGTCAACCACGTGGCCGACTGGAAGAAGCCGATCCTGGTGATCCACGGCCAGCAGGACTTCCGCATTCCGGTCGAGCAGGGCCTGGCTGCGTTCACCGCTGCCCAGCGCCAGGGCATCGAATCGAAGTTCCTGTACTTCCCGGATGAGAACCACTGGGTGCTGAAGCCGAACAACAGCATCCTGTGGCACGACACCGTCAATGCCTGGCTGAAGCAGCACATCGGCGAATAAGCCGGTCCAGCGCCGCCCCCCGGGGCGGCGCTCTGCTTGTTGTAGAGCCGAGCCATGCTCGGCTGCTCTGTGCCTCCTTTCCCGCCAACAGCAGCCGAGCATGGCTCGGCTCTACATGAGCGCATGCATGCCTTCGACTGCTCTGATCCAGAACGACATCGTCGTCTTTGGTTTGATCGCCGCCACGCTCGGCGCCGTGTTCTGGACCGCCTCCCGTGAGCAGGGCCTGTGGAAGCGCTTCTACACCTTCGTGCCGGCGCTGCTGCTGTGCTACCTGATTCCCGGCATCTACAACACCGTCGGCCTGATCGACGGGCAGAACACCAGGCTCTACAACCCGATCGCGCGCGACATCCTGCTGCCGGCGGCGCTGATCCTGCTCACCCTGGCGGTGGACATCAAGGGCATCCTGCGGCTCGGCCCGAAGCTGGTGCTGATGTACCTGGGCGCTTCGGCCAGCATCATGCTCGGCGCGGTAGTGGCTTTCCTGCTGATGCGCGCCGTACATCCGGAAACCGTGGCCGGTGACACCTGGGCCGGCATGGCCGCGTTGGCGGGCAGCTGGATCGGTGGCGGCGCCAACATGCTGGCGATGCGCGAAGTGTTCGACGTCAACGCCACCACGTTCGGCCAGTTCGCGGTGGTCGACGTGGGTGTCGGCTACGTGTGGATGGCCGCTCTGATCTTCCTGGCCGGGCGTACCGCGAAGATCGATGCACGCAGCGGCGCAGATACCTCGGCCATCGATGAGCTGAAGGAGCGCATCGCGCGCTTCCAGGCTGAGCATGAACGCATTCCCAGCCTCACCGACCTGATGTTGATCGTGGCGGTGGCCTTTGGCGGTGTCGGGCTGGCCCACGCCATTGGCGCGCCGCTGGCGGCGTGGTTCAAGGCCAATGTCAGCTGGGCTGCGCAGTTCAGCCTGGATGCGCCGTTCGTGTGGGTGGTGGTGCTGTCGACCACGTTGGGCCTCAGCCTCAGTTTCACCCGTGCACGCAATCTCGAGGGCGCGGGTGCATCGCGCCTGGGCTCGCTGCTGCTGTACTTCCTGATCGCCTGCATCGGCATGCAGATGGATCTGCTGGCGCTGCTGGACCGTCCGTGGCTGTTCCTGCTGGGCATCATCTGGATCAGCGTGCACATCGTGCTGCTGTGGTGCCTGGGCAAGCTGCTGAAAGTGCCGTTCTTCTACTTCGCCATCGGCTCGCAATCGAACATCGGTGGGCCAGCCTCGGCACCGGTGGTGGCCGCGGCGTTCCATCCGGCGCTGGCGCCGGTGGGCGTGCTGCTGGGCACGATGGGCTACGCCACCGGCACCTATCTGGCCTACATCGTCGGCATCACCCTGCGCGCGCTGGCCGGGCAGGGTTGATCCTGTAGAGCCGAGCCCAAGCTCGGCTGCTCTTCGTCGTCACCTGCACGAATGCAAAAGCAGCCGAGCATGGGCTCGGCTCTACAGTAGATCCACGCCATGCGTGGATGGTGCGGACCACGGTCCGCACCCACCAGCGGCGGTTACGCCGCCTGCAGCAACCCGCGTTCGATCAACCAGGCTCTGGCGTCTTCGGCATCCTGCTCGAACCACGCCCGGGTAGACCCCAGCCGATACGTATACCCCCAGGCATCCATGTCGGCCATCAGCCGCGCACTGCCGACACCCGGCAACCGCCCGGCCAGCACGATCTGCAGGTAGCAGGTGGCATCTTCCTCGGCCACCGAGTCGGTGGCGTCGGTGTGCACCTGCGCGCGCCGCTCCGGCGGCAATACGATCAGGTGGCAGGCTTCGTGCAGCATCGAGTGCACGGGGGTGTCATCGCGCACATAGACATTGCTGGCGATGATGCCCGCCTCGGGCTCGCCCCAGTAGCTGCCGGGAATCGGTTCGCCGGCCGCCACGTGGTGCAGCAGCAGGCCATGCGCGGCGAGCAGGCACTGCGCGTCGGTGAAGGCGATGTCGCCCACGCAGGTGATGTCCTCGGCGGTCGTCGTATCGGTCATGCAGGTCACGCAGCCCCGCCCATGCAGGCACGGGCGGGGCGGGGCATCAGGGTTTGTCCGGGCCTTCAGGCAGCGCCACGGAGATGTCCAGCACATCGTGCTGGCCATCCTTCACCAGGTCGACCTTCACTGCATCGACGTCGATGTTCACGTACTTCTTGATCACTTCCAGCAGCTCGCGCTGCAGCAGCGGCAGGTAGTCCGGGCCACCGCGGTGGCTGCGTTCCTGCGCGATGATGATCTGCAGGCGGTTCTTTGCGGTTTCGGCGGTGGTCTTCTTCGCTTTGAGGAAATCGAACAGGCCCATGCTTACCCTCCGAACAGCTTGCTGAAGAAGCCCTTCTTCTCGACGCTGGTGAAGCGCATCGGGCGATCTTCGCCGAGGATGCGCGCGACGGCGTCGTCATACGCCTGGCCGGCGGCGGATTCGACATCCAGGATGACCGGCTCGCCCTTGTTGGAGGCATTGAGCACGTCGCCCGATTCCGGAATCACGCCGATGGCCTTCAGGCCAAGGACTTCCTCGACGTCGGCGATGCTGAGCATCTCGCCGGTTTCCACGCGCAGCGGGGTGTAGCGGGTCAGCAGCAGGAACGCGGGCACGTTCTGCCCGGATTCGGCCTTGTGGGTCTTCGAGTCCAGCAGGCCGATGATGCGGTCGGAGTCGCGCACCGAGGACACTTCCGGGTTCACCACCACCACGGCGCGGTCGGCGAAATACATCGCCAGGAACGCACCCTTCTCGATGCCGGCCGGCGAGTCGCAGATGATGTAGTCGAAGCCATCGGCGGCCAGGTCCTTCAGTACCTTGCCCACGCCTTCCTGGGTCAGTGCATCCTTGTCGCGGGTCTGCGAGGCGGCCAGCACGTACAGGTTGTCGAAGCGCTTGTCCTTGATCAGGGCCTGCTTGAGGGTGGCTTCGCCGTGCACGACGTTGACGAAGTCGTACACCACGCGGCGTTCGCAGCCCATGATCAGGTCGAGGTTGCGCAGGCCGACGTCGAAGTCGATCACCGCCACCTTCTTGCCGCGCCGCGCCAGGCCACAGGCCAGGCTTGCGCTGGAAGTGGTCTTGCCCACGCCGCCCTTGCCGGAGGTGACTACGATGATTTCAGCCAAAGGACTTCTCCTGGTTCTGCATTAGTTTGGGGCTGCGTCAGTCCAGCGCAGCGATCTTGATCTGGTCCTGTTCCAGCCACACCTGCACGGCCTTGCCGCGCAGGTTGTCCGGTACATCGTCCAGTACCTTGTAGTGGCCTGCAATGGCCACCAGTTCCGCATGGAAATCACGGCAGAAGATGCGTGCCGCGGTGTTGCCCTGGGCCCCTGCCAGCGCGCGGCCGCGCAGGGTGCCGTAGATATGGATGCTGCCATCGGCGATGACCTCGGCGCCGGCGCCGACGGTGGCCATCACGGTCAGGTCGCAGTTCTCCGCGTACAGCTGCTGGCCCGAACGCACGTTGCCCAGCTGCATGCGGCCCGGTTGCGGTGCGGCTGCATCGGCGACCTTGGCCACCGGTGCGGCCGGGGCCGGCTTCGGCTCGGCACGAACGGCGCGGCGCGGTTCCGGCGCGGGCGGCGGGGCCGGTTCGGCCTCAACACGCTCGTACTGGGCGCGGAACTTGGCCAGCAGCGGCAGGCCGAGCTGCTGCGAGAGCAGGTCGACCGCGCTGGTGCCATAGGCCAGCGCCACCGGCAGCACGCCGGCGCTGCGCAGGCCATCGACCAGCGCCTGCGCGGTGGCCACGTCCGGCACCTGGCTCAGGCCGCCGAAATCGAGGATCACCGCCGCGCGGCCGAACAGCTTCGGCGCGCGGGTCACGCGCTCGCGCATTTCCTGCACGAGGCGTTCGACATCAAGGGTACGGATGCGCAGGTTGGCGATGCCCACCTGGCCGATCTTCAGTTCACCGGCCTGTTCGTAATCGAAATTCACCGCCACGCTCAGGTCCCCGTCGGCCGCTGTGCCTGCGCCGGCAGTTGCCGGGCGCGTGTCCATGCCACATCCGGCAGCTTGCCGCCGTAGGTCTCCTGGACCCACGGGTAGCTGCACAGTTCCTTGGCCAGCATGCTGGCACGCACATCGACCTGGGCCATGGTGTTCTGGCCCAGCTCGCGGAAGCCGAAGCTGCCGTGGAAGAGCAGGGCGGCATCGGCGCCATGGTCGAGGAAGACTTCGCAGGTCATCTGCGGGTAGCGCAGCTCGGCAAAGCTCTGCGCGTCGGCATAGAACGCACGGCCGACGCCACCGCCGCGGCGGCGGCTGGCGACCACGATGCGGTCGATGTAGAAGAACGGGGTGTCCAGATGCTGCTTGAACCAGGCGAAGTTGCTGCTGTCGTGCTGGCTGTCGCTGCCGAAGCCGATCAGGAAGCCGGCCAGGTTGCCGTCGCGCTCGGCGACGCGGAAATACTCAGCGGTTTCATAGAACAGGCGCAGGCGGGCCGCATCCAGGGGAAGGATGGCCAGGCCAGCGTTGTTGTTCAAAGCCAGGACGGAATCGAGCTCGTGCTCGCGCACGTCGCGGATGACAATCGACATTGTGACTCCGTGGGGTAACGCGGTTGGTCCATCAAGGGACCCTGCGCACGATTATTGCATGCCCGGGGTGGGCTGCGGCATGAACAGGCGACCGCGGAGGCATGACTTCCGTGGGAGTGCGTGACGCAGGCCGGCCCCGTAGAGTGCTGGCATGTTGGGAGTCCTCAGCCATACCCGCGTCCTCCGCCTGGCCGGCCTGTTCACCTGGGTCATGGTCGGCCTGCCCCTGGCGTACTCGCAGTTCGAGAACCTGCACAGCCGCAGCGACATGGGCGGCTGGGCGATCCTGCTGTTCGTCGCCTACCTGTCCTTCGGTACGGCCTACTACTGGTTGACCCGCATCCTGCGCAGCGACAGCCACACCAGCTGGCTGGACCGCGGCCTGCTGTTGTTGCTGACAGCCTCGGCGCTGGGGGTCAGCTTCCTCAGCGGTTCGGGCCTGGGCAGCATCCTGATGATGGTGGCCGCCGGGGTCATTCCGTGGATGTTGTCGGTACGGCTGGGGGTGCTGTGGCTGCTGGTCAGCCAGTTGGCGGTCGCTCCGGTCTATTACATGCTGCTGCGCTTCCCGCTGTTCGAAGCGGTGATGCAGTCGCTGCTGTACGGCGGCTTCTCCATGTTCATCTTCGTGACCAGCCTGGTGGCGCGGCAGCAGACCGAGGCCCGCGACGAACAGCGTCGGCTCAATTCAGAGCTGCGTGCCACCCGCGCCCTGCTGGCCGAGAGTGCCCGCGTCAACGAGCGCACCCGTATCTCGCGCGAGCTGCATGACCTGCTGGGCCATCAACTGACCGCGCTGACCCTGAACCTGGAAGTGGCCGGGCACCTGGCCGAAGGGCAGGCGCTGGAGCATGTGAAGCGCTCCCACGCCCTGGCCAAACTGCTGCTGGGCAACGTGCGCGAGGTGGTCAGCCAGCTGCGCGAGACCGGCGCGATCGATCTGGCCGCGGCGCTGCGCCCGCTGACCGAGAACGTGCCTTCGCTGGACATCCAGCTGGACATCGAGGATCCGCTGAACGTGGAGGACCCGCAGCGGGCCCACGTGCTGCTGCGCTGCACCCAGGAGATCATCACCAACGCGGTGCGCCACGCCGGTGCCCGCCACCTGTGGATCAAGGTGTACCGTGAAGCCCCGGACCGTGTGGTGGTGGAGGCCCGCGACGACGGTGTCGGCGCGGACATGGTCAACGTGGGCAATGGCTTGCGCGGCATGCGCGAGCGCCTGCAACAATGTGGCGGCCAGCTGCAGATCGAGACCCGTCCCGGCGAAGGCTTCCGCCTGCGGGCGACGGTGCCGGCAACGGTGCTGGTGGCCACCCTTACCAAGGTTCCTGAAGGAGTACGTTGATGATTCGCGTCTGCCTGGTTGATGACCAAACCCTGGTGCGGCAGGGAATCCGCTCCCTGCTGGCACTCGACGATGGCATCGAGGTGGTGGCCGAGGCCGGCGATGGCCGGCAGGCGGTGGAGCTGATCCCGCAGGTGCGCCCTGACGTGGTCCTGATGGACATGCGCATGCCGGTGATGTCCGGACTGGAAGCGCTGCAGGTGCTGTCGCGGCAGGAACAGCTGCCGCCGACCATCATCCTCACCACCTTCGACGACGATCAGCTGGTGCTGGCCGGCCTCAAGGCCGGTGCCAAGGGCTACCTGCTCAAGGATGTGACCCTGGCACAGCTGGTTGGTGCCATCCGTACCGTGGCCGAAGGCGGTTCGCTGGTGCAGCCGGCGGTCACCCAGCGCCTGTTGTCGGGCCTGGAGCACATGCGCAACGAGTTCGTCAGCCTGGACCGCCCGGACCCGCTGACCGACCGCGAGACCGAGATCCTGCGGCTGATGGCCAGCGGTTTCTCCAACAAGGAGATCGCCAACTCGCTGGGCGTAGCGGAGGGAACCATCAAGAACCACGTGTCCAACATCCTCTCCAAGCTGGGTGTGCGCGACCGTACGCGCGCGGTACTGAAGGCGTTCGAACTCCAGCTGGTCTGAGGAAAACCGTTTCGGTACAAAGACTTGGGCGGTAGCTGGGGGTTCCGGCCAAGGTTGCCCCCTACTTGCCGGGTAGCGGTATGCGTTACCCTTCGAATTCTTTGTCCATACAAATACGCAGCCGGCAGGGAAACCGGTGCGCCAATCCCGATAAACAATGCCCGCGAAGCCTGCTAGGATTGGCGCTTCGCTTCAATCAACCCGGCCGTGGGATCGGCCCCGGAGACTCTCTGAATGACCCGTATTATCGAGTTCCTGATCGCCTTGGGGATCGTGGCTGGCCTGTTCGTCATCATTGGCGTATGTCTGCCGGGCGAGCGTCACATCACCGAAAGCATCGAGACCAACCGCAAGATGACGATCGTGTACGACACGGTCAGCAGCCTGCGCCGCTTCAAGGACTGGAACCCGCTGGTACTGCGCGATCCCGCCGTTGAACTGAAGCTGTCCGGCCCGGCCTCCGGCAAGGGCGCCACCCTCGACTTCACCTCCAAGGATCTGGGCACCGGTTCCTGGAAGATCACCGACGCCGAAGAGAACAAGCGCGTTGCGATCGCCATCGAAGACGGCACCAAGGGTCACGACAAGGTCACCACCTTCACCCTGGAGCCGACCGGCAAGGGCGGCCGTAACGTCAAGATCACCCAGGACTACTCGGTGAAGTACGGCTTCGACCTGTTCGGCCGTTACGCCGGCCTGTATGTCAGCCGCCAGATCGGCGACGACATCAAGATGGGTCTGTCGCGCATGGCCAACATGCTCGCCAGCGTGCCGAACGTCGACTACCGCACCCCGGAAGCGCCGCTGACCGATCTGGCCATCGTCGATGTGCCGGCCGAGGACCTGCTGGTCGTCAACGCCGGTAACGTGGATCGCGGTCAGGACACGATCACCAAGTCCATCAAGGACAACCAGGAATGGATCAAGCGCGTGATGGAGGCCAATGGCCTTGAAGCCGCCGGTCCGTTCCGCATCATCACCACCGACTTCGGTCAGGAGAAGTACGCCTTCGACATCGCCCAGCCGGTGAAGAAGAAGGGTGCCGAAGGCGCTGCTGCTGAAGCCCTGACCGTCAAGATCGACGGTGGCGCTCCGGTCAAGTACGTGCACGTCGCTCCGCACCGCTCGGCACATGCGGCCTACACCGGCCACATGGCGGGTCTGGACGTGGCCCGCAACGGCCTGCGCGCCTGGGCTGTGACGGCGGGCAACGAAGTGATCGACCGTCCGTATGAATCCTGGAAGGACGGCATCGACAAGTCGTTCACCCCGGAAGGTACCTACGACATCTACTGGGCCGTCAAGTAAGCCTCGGCTGACCCATGTAATGTTGGACACGAAAACGCGCCGCTCACTGCGGCGCGTTTTTTTTCATCTGGCGCCCGGCAAGGGGCGCTGCGCAAGGAGCCCTCATGTTCAACCTGGAACGTCGCGCACGTAAGCCTTCCCTGCTGGCCTGTCTCGGCGCGCTGCTGGCGGCCGCCTCGATCGGCCTGTCCGCCTACGCATCGCACGGTGTGGCCGACCCGCTGGCGCAGCAGCATCTGAACATGGCGGCGCTGTACGCGTTCGCACATGGTGCGGTGCTGGTGGCGCTCGGGCCGCGCGCGCAGGGCGCGATCGCGCATCTGGCGCTGTACGTGCTGCTGCTGGGCGTGCTGCTGTTCTCCGGCAGCCTGGTGGGTGGCGCGCTGTGGCAGTGGCCGACGCGGATGGCACCGATCGGTGGCACCAGCATGATGGCCGGATGGGTGTTGCTGGCGATCAATGCGTTGAGGCGGTAACGGTAGCAGGGCCTTTGCTTCGATCCATGACAATGCGATCGTGAGGGTTCACGGGCGTTACTTTTCCTTTCGCGCGAAAAGAAAAGCAACCAAAGGAAACGCGCCGCCGGCCGCGAGCCGGTGCTGCGCACCGGTCCCCTGTGCTCCTGTGCCCGTCGAAGGACGGTGCGGAGAGCAGCCGAGCATGGCTCGGCGCTAGAGAATCGCAGGCACCTCTTCGCCCTCGCCGGACCTGCGGTGCTCGGCTCGCTTGAGGGCGGACCCAACAGCCGCGCGCTGATCCGTTGCAGGGTCTCGGAGTGAAGCGACCCGCTCTTGCCTTTGTTCTGTTGTTCCATCCCGGGGCGGACGCGCGCGGAAACTCTCCGTGGCCGGGCGGGTGGGTTGCGCAGGTGCGTAAGCGCCACGGATGGCGCGCCCGGGCCTACAAGGACGTATTTACGGCGTCCCCTGCCACCGGCCCCCCCCCGCCATCCCACGGAATGCACGCTGTTGCTGTTGTCGTTGCGTCGGCCGTTGCCTCTGCAGGTGCAGGGCTGCAAGCCCTGCCAAACAAGCCTCAACTCTCGCAGTTGGCGAACAGGTCGCGGTCGCGCTCGTACAGCGAGGTCTTCACCTGCATCAGGCCCAGCACCGACGGGAACAAATTGTCATGGTCGGTATAGGCCGCCGACCGCTTGCGCACGCACTGCAGGTCCAGCCCGCGGCTGCTGGCGAAGCCCGGCGAGAACCACATCGTCATCGGAACGCGGGTCTGCTCGGCCGGGGCGATCGCATACGGCACGCCGTGCAGGAACAGGCCCTTCTCGCCCAGCGATTCGCCATGGTCGGACAGGTAGATCATCGCCGTGTCGTAATCCTCCATGCCCTGCAGCGTGCCGATGGTCTTGGTCAGGAAATGATCGGTGTACAGCACGGCATTGTCGTAGCTGTTGGTGATCTCTTCGCGCGAGCAGCGGCCGATGTCACGGGTGTCGCAGGTTGGCTTGAAGCGGGCGAAGGCGGCCGGGTAGCGCTCGAAATACGCGGGGCCGTGGTTGCCAAGCTGATGCAGCACCACCACCCGGTCGCCGGGTTTGGCCCGCACCTGGGTGGCCAGGTCCTGCAGCAGGATCTCGTCCATGCAGCGGCCATCGGCACACAGCCCCGGTGTGGTCGCATCGGACAGCGACTGGAACTCCAGGCCTTCGCACACACCCTTGCAGCCGGACTGGTTGTCACGCCACAGCGGTGCGATGCCTGCACGGTTCAGTACGTGCAGCAGCGACTGGTGCGCGCGTATTTTCTTTTCGTCGTAGTCGTGGCGCCCCCACGGCGAGAACAGGCACGGCAGCGACACTTCGGTGCTGGTGCCGCAGGAGTGCATGTCGGGGAAGTTGATCACCGGTGCCTGGGCCAGTTCCGGGGTGGTGTTGCGGCCACCGTTGAGTCCCCAGTTCTGCGCACGCACGGTCTCGCCCATGACGATCACCAGCAGGCGCGGCTTGCTGGCAGGTGCACGCGGGGTGGCCTTGGCATCGGTGCCGATCGGCAGCTTCGGCGCGCGCTGCACCGGGTTGTCGCCACGCAGTGCACGCGGCAGGCCCAGCAGCACGTTGGCCGGGGTGGCGAGGTAACGCACTTCACGCTGGTTGCGCATCAGCGCGGAGACATCCTGGAACGAGATCAGCGCACCGCCAACGGCGGTCACCGCTGCCACGACCAGGAAGCCGAGGCGCCACAGCAGGCTGCGGCCCCAGCTGCGGCGGCGCAGCTGCACGCGCCACAGCACGATCATCGGCAGGATGGCCAGCAGCAGCACCGGCCACAGCAGCGACATGGTCATCAGCTCGCGGCTTTCCTTGGGGTCGGTCGCCAGTACGTTGCGCAGCATGTCCGCATCCAGGTAGATGTGGTAGCGGCTCATGTAGTGCGCAGCGAACGCTGTCACCAGCAGCAACAGGCTGATCACCACCTTGGCATTCCAGCGCCAGACCAGGATGCCCAGCAGTACGCCGTGTGCACCCAGCAGCAACAGCAGCAGCGAAAGCCCGTAGCGCAGGCTGCCCGGATGGCTGGCCATTGCGCTGTGCCAGAACAGGCCGTTGCCGGCCACCGCGAAGAACAGACTGGTCAGCGCGATCAGTGCTTCGGTGGAAAGCTGCGGCCGCCAGTGGCGAAGACCCGCAAGGGCGGGGAGGCGGGCGGGGCGTTGGACCGATGCACTCATGCGTTTGCCTCCTGGCGGTTGGGACGGTCCAGCTGACGGCGGATCAGAACATACAGGCCCAGCGAAAGCAGCCAACATATCAACGCAGTGGCAACGTCATGCGAAAGGAAATGGGCGCCCCGCAGCTGCTGGCTGATGCCGAATACCAGGCCGGTGCCGAGGCCGATCCACAGCCCGGCCCAGCGCCAGGAGGGGCGCCACAGCAACGCGAAGAAATACAGGCAGAGCCACGCGTAGCCTGCGCTGGCATGCCCCGCCGGGAAGCAGGCCTGCGCGGCCATGCCTGCGGGGCGCGCCGTGAAAAGCCCGATGAAAGGCTGGTGGCCGCCGTAGCGGAGCAGGTCCCACGGGCATTCCATCGGTACCAGCGACTTCAGCAGGGAGATCACGCCGGTGCCCAGAGCCATGGCAATCACGACATAAAGCAGCGCCCATTGCAGGGTGCGATCACGTCCTTTGCGCCAGTGGTGGAAGCACAGCAGGATCACGACCAGCGCCGCTGCCGTGCTCAGCCATTTGCCGGCCTTGTGCACGACGCTGCGGGTGATCCAGGCGTCCTGCAACGCCCAATGGCCGCCTTCAAGGCGGAACAGATGATCGGCCACCCATTGATCGCCGCCGAAGCCCATCAGCAGCGTAAACAAGGGCAGACCGATTGCGACAGGCAGCCAGAGGTGAATTACGGCAAATCGAGACGCCAGTGGCGATGTCGCAAGCGGCGCTACCGAATCAAGTGGACGGACGGGCATGCTGGGAAGGGGCGGTTCGGGAATCCGCGGTCATGCTCGTCACCTGGATGTCGGAGAAGGGTCGGACGCTCGTTCGTGCCGGGTTAATGTTCGTCCTGCACGTGTCAACGTTCAGTCTTCTTCGGCGGTCGATCCTGTCCGCTCGGCGTGGCATTCCGGGTTCCAAGCGGTACCGGGAAGCAGTTGCCAACGGTTCCTGTTGGCAACACCGATGTCGATCACCTTGGCCGGATCCACGCAGGGGCTCATCGCGTCGTCCAGCACCAGCAGCCAGCGCTTGTCTGGCGCCTCGGCCAGCCACGGGCCGGCGTCATGCCATTGCTCGGCCCAGGGGCGCTTGAAGCCGAACTCGCGTACCGGGCGGTCGGCCTGCAGCAGGTTCTGTTCGCGCCAGGCCACCAGCGCCAGTTCGGCGTCTGGTCCGATCCGCGCGCCGACCCGGCGCATCAGCGCCGACGCCGAGGCGTAGGGGTCCAGCGCCGGGATCAGCACCAGGCCGTAGAGCATCCACAGCATGCCGTGGGTCAGCAGCACCAGCGTTGCCGCGCGGCGTACCCGCAGCCACACGATCAGCGTGGCCAGGGCAATGGCAAAGGTGAGCAGGCCATCCCCCAGCACGGGCAGCAGGGTGTCGGGCATCGCCCGGCGTTCCAGCTGGGCCACCGCCCACGGGTGTTCGGTCATCAGCATCACGCCCAGCGTGCCGGTGGCCAGCATCAGCACCACGCTGTAGCCGAACAGATAGCGGCGCACGCACAGGCGGCGCAACAGGCCGGGCAGCAGCGGTGCCACGGCCAGCGCCATGGCCGGCAGCATCGGCAGCAGGTACACCTCACGCTTGCCTGGGCTGGCGCTGAAGAACACCAGCACCAGCACGGCCCAGCCCAGCAGCAGCCACTGGCGGCGGTCGCCTCGGCGGATACGGCGCCACCAGGGCTTGAACAGCATCGGCAGCAGCAGGCTGCCCGGCAGCCACAGGGTCAGGATCACCTGCAGGTAGTACCAGGCGGGCTGCCGGTGGTGCCAGGCATTGGCGTAACGGGTACCGGTCTGCTTGAACAACAGCTCATGCGCGTAGGCCTGCAGTTCGGCCGTGGGCGTGTGCAGCAGGGCCCAGCCCAGCGGCGCCAGCCACACACCGACACCCAGCAGGAAGGCGGGGATCAGCCACAGCAGGGTGGCCGGATGCGGGCCTTCCACCGTGTACCCCCGGCGACGCTGGTACAGCCACCAGCCAAACCAGGGCAGCACCATCAGCAGCGGCAGGAAGCCCACGCCCTTGGTCACGGTACCCACGCCGGCGGCAAAGCCGGCCAGCCACAGGGCGGGCAGATTGCGGCGTTCGCACAGGTGGCGCATCAGGCCCCACAGGGCCACGGTGGTCATGCCCACCAGCACCATGTCGATCTGCGCGCGCTTGGCCATCAGCCCGAACTGCAGGGTGCAGAACAGCGCCGCCAGGGCGTAGATGGAATGCCGTGGCGACCACAGCCGCCGTGCCAGGTCCGACACCAGCCACAGGCTGAGCAGGGCGCCCAGCAACGACGGCAGCAGGAACGACCACTGCCAGCTGCCGACGATCTCGTAGGCGGCCGCCTGCAGCCACATGAAGACCGGCGGCTTCTCCGCATACAGCTCCACGCCGCGGTGCGGCAGCAGCCATTGCCCGCTCTCGACCATGGTCCTCGCCGCCAGCACGAAGCGTGGCTCGTCCGGCGGCTGCGGTTGCCGAAGGCCGATCCCCGCTGCCAGCGCAGCAATGATCAGCAGCCACAACAGGGGCAGGCGCCAACGGCGGGGCAGGGCTACGGGCACGGCAGGCTCCGGGAGCAAAACGGCCATTCTGAGGTGGCAGGGGTGGGAAAAGCGTCAGAGCGGCGCCGGGGCGACCGCATTCCGACATGTGCGGCGCTACCATGGTACGAACTTCCGTGGATGTTTCGTGCATGCGTCTGTTGGTGATCGAGGACAACCGCCAGCTGGTGGCCAACCTGTTCGACTATTTCGAGTCGCGCGGGCACGTGCTCGACGTGGCGCCGGATGGCATTACCGGACTGCACCTGGCCGGAAGCCATCCATATGACGCGGTCATCCTGGACTGGATGCTGCCGCGCATGGAGGGCCCGGAGGTGCTGCGCCGGCTGCGCACCGAGCATGCATCGGAAGTGCCGGTGATCATGCTGACCGCGCGTGACGAGCTGCCGGACAAGATTGCCGGCTTCCGTGCCGGCGCCGACGACTACCTGACCAAGCCGTTCGCGCTGCCGGAACTGGAGGTGCGGCTGGAAGCGCTGCTGCTGCGCGCGCAGGGACGCAACCCGCGCAGGCGCCTGCAGGTGGGCGACCTGGTGCTGGATCTGGCCACCCTGGAAGCCCAGCGCGGCAACCAGGTGCTGCACCTGTACCCGGCCTGCCGCAAACTGCTGGAGGTGTTGATGCGCGCCAGCCCGGGCGCGGTCACCCGCCAGCAGCTGGAATTCGCCCTGTGGGGCGACGAACCGCCGGATGGCGATCTGCTGCGTTCGCATGTCTACGAACTGCGCCGCAGCGTCGATGGTCCGTTCGCCGAGAAACTGATCCATACCCTGCCGCGGGTGGGCTACCGGCTGGCGGTGACCACCGCCAGCGATGCGAGCAAGGATGGCGATGAAGGCGCGTAAGCCGGGGCCGCTGTACCGGCGCGTGGTGTGGTGGTTGCTGGGCTATCTGGCGCTGCTGTCGATCGCGGTGTTCAGCGTCGGCAACTATGTGCATGAACATGCCGAGCATGCCGCCTGGCGCGCACTGCTCAATTCCGAACTGGACAGCATCGTCGAGCACGTCGAGCACGAGCCGCATTACCGCTGGCAGGATTCGGACACGCTCAGCCTGTACCGCTTCGATGCGGTCAACCTGCCCCAGGGCCTGCGCACATTGCATCCGGGGCTGCATGACGGCGTGATGGTCAAGGGGCGTGAGACGGCGGTGATGGTGCGCGAAACCGAGTCGATGGGCCGGGTCGCGCTGGTTCTGGACATCTCCGACTTCCATGACCTGGAACAGTTCGCCACGCGCTGGGTGATGCTGGCCGGGGTGATCATGATCTTCGTCACCGTGCTGATGGCGTCGTTCGGTATGGAGCGCATGGTGCGTCCGTTGAGCCTGCTGGCGCAGCACATCGCCGCGCTGCGGCCGGGCGTTCAGGGCCAGCGCATCGAGGTCGATCCGCGTGGCAGCTCGGAGCTGCACACCATCGCCGATGCGCTGAACGACTATCTGGACCGCAACGAGCAGTTCGTCGAACGCGAGCGGGTCTTCATCAGCACCGCCAGCCATGAACTGCGCACGCCGATCGCGGTGATGACCGGCGCTGCCGAGCTGGCGCTGGAGCAGCCGGGGCTGCCCGAGCGTGCACGTCAGCAGATGCAGCGCGTGCTGCGCACCGCGCAGAGCGTGGAGCAGCTGATCGAACTGTTGCTGGTGCTGGCCCGTGATCCGGCGCGCCTGGCCGCGCGCGCCGAGCGCATCGCGCTGGACCAGCTGTTGCCGGAAATCGTTGACGACCATCGTCACCTGCTCGGCGACAAGGACCTGAGCATCGGCATCCAGGCTGCGCCGGTGGACATCGTCGCGCCGCTGGCCGTTGTGCAGGCGGCGATCGGCAACCTGCTGCGCAATGCCATCGAGAACAGTGGGCGCGGCCATATCGAACTGCGGCTGAGTTCGTCGGCGGTGTTGACCCTGCAGGATCCGGGGCATGGCATGAGCCCGGAGGAGATTGCGGCGATCCACGCGCGCATGGCCCGTGGTGAACGCGCGGACCGTGGCGGCGGCATCGGCCTGGATCTGATCGCACGACTGTGTGAACACCTGGGCTGGACCCTGCAGCTGCATCCCTGTGACCCGCGCGGAACGCGCGCCACGCTCGATTTCAGCGCCTCACGTCCGGCCTGAACCGGCCGTCCTGCGGGATGCCAACCTCGGTTGGCATGCCGTCCATCGACCAAGGTCGACGCCTACCCAAGCAATGGCTGTCCGCATCAACGCCCGTTTGGCCGCGCCACGTGCTGGTCGATCAGGATCACATTGCCATCAGGATCGGTCAGCTGCAGATAGCCGGTGCCCTGCCCATCAGGGTCGGTGCGCACCGCCAGTTCGATGCCCTTCGCATCCAGCTCCGCCTGCAGCTCGCGCACGTCCTGGAAGTGGGGCAGTTCCTGCTTGTGCTGGTCCCAGCCCGGGTTGAAGGTGAGCAGGTTGCCTTCGAACATGCCCTGGAACAGGCCGATGACAATGCCGTTGTTGCGCATCACCAGCCAGTTCTGCGCCGGCTCGCCGCCGGTCACCGAGAAGCCCAGTGCTTCGTAGAAGGTGCGGGAGGCCGACAGGTCCCGGACCGAGAGGCTGACGGAGAAGGCGCCGAGCTGCATGGGAGAGCTTCCGGCAAAGGGCAGCCGGCACTGCAGCATGACCCGGCGTGAAGACAATGTTAATCTGCGGATGCGCCGCTTTATGCGGCGCTTTTTTTTCCCGCTCTTTCGATCGACAGAGGATCCCATGCCGACCGAACCCGCTACTGCCCTGATCAGCAACGACATCGTTGGCCTGGGCCTGATTGCCGCCACCCTGGCCCTGATCTTCTGGGCTGCCAGTGGCCCGACCCCTCTGCTGAAGAAGATCTTCGCCTGGGTGCCGGCGCTGCTGCTGTGCTACTTCATCCCCGCCATCTACAACACCGCCGGTGTCATCGATGGCCACAACACCTCGCTGTACAACCCGGTTGCACGCGACGTGCTGCTGCCGGCCGCGCTGGTGCTGCTGACCCTGTCGATCGACCTGAAAGGGGTCATCAAGCTCGGGCCGAAGCTGCTGCTCGTGTTCTGCGCCGGTACCGCCGGCATCATGCTCGGCGCCATCGTCTCGTTCCAGCTGATGAAGCTGATCCACCCGGAAACCGTGGCCGGTGATACCTGGGCCGGCATGGCCGCATTGGCAGGCAGCTGGATCGGTGGCGGCGCCAACATGGTCGCCATGCGCGAGGTGTTCGGCACCGATGCCACCACCTTCGGCCAGTTCGCGGTGGTCGACGTGGCCTGCGCCAGCCTCTGGATGGCCATCCTGTTGTTCCTGGCCAACCGCGCACAGCAGATCGACACCCGCAACGGTGCCGATACCCGTGCCATCGACGAGATGAAGGCGCGCATCAGTGCCTACGAGGCGCAGAACGCACGCATTCCGAGCATGACCGACCTGATGGTGATCGTCGGCGTGGCACTGGGCGGTGTCGGCCTGGCCCACGCCATCGCTGCGCCGCTGTCCGGCTGGTTCAAGGCCAACGTCAGCTGGGCCAGTCAGTTCAGCCTGGACAGCCAGTTCGTGTGGGTGATCCTGCTGTCCACCGCGATGGGCCTGGGCCTGAGCTTCACCCGCGCGCGGCGGCTGGAAGCGGCCGGTGCGTCGCGGCTGGGCACAGTGTTCCTGTACTTCCTGATCGCCTGCATCGGCATGCAGATGAACCTGCTGTCGCTGCTGGATCGGCCGTGGCTGTTCCTGCTCGGCGCGATCTGGATGGCCACGCACGTGCTGGTGCTGTGGGTGGTGGCCAAGCTGCTGCGCGCGCCGTTGTTCTTCTTTGCCATCGGTTCGCAGGGCAACATCGGTGCGGCGGCGTCGGCACCGGTGGTGGCGGCGGCGTTCCACCCGACGCTGGCGCCGGTGGGCGTGCTGCTCGGCACGGTGGGCTATGCCACCGGCACCGGGCTGGCCTATGTCACTGGCTTGATCCTGAAGTGGATGGCCAACGGCTGAGTCCGGGCCTCCGTGGGATCGCATTCCCGTATGGAGCCGAGCCCATGCTCGGCTCTTTTTTTGCCGGCCGCAGGTGGAACTGTGCAGTACATACCGGCACGCATGGTGTCAGCGTCGTAGCGTAGGCAGCACCTGTCGCTCATCCGCAGCGACGTTGCCGGGGGCTGGAATGACGCAACGACAGATGATTCGCGGGGTTGCAGTACTGGCGCTGCTGCTGGCCAGTGCGGGGGCAACTGCACAAGGTGCTGCAACTGCGCGTGGCGCCCAGGTTCAGGCCGTGACCGAGGCGAGCGCGCGCGAGGTGGCTTCGCTGATCACGCAACCGGGCTTTGCCGAGATCGTGCGCGGCACGCTGGTGGCATCGCCCGAGCAGGCCGTGGCCCTGGATGCGGTGATGGAGCGCTTTGACCCGGATGTTCGTACCCGGGCCAGTGCCGCCTTGGCCAGCAACGATCAACGGTTGCGCCAGGCCAAGGGATTGTCGGAGCAGGGTGAGGGCCTGCTGCAGCTGCGCGCCTATGTTCCTGAGGGCCAGTCGCTGGCGGACACCGCTCCGCAACAGCTGTGGGTGGCCAGCCTGCCGCGCGGCAATGACCGGGACTGGACCACCTTGACCGCCTACGACGCGCAGGGCCGCGCGCATGTGCTGGATGCGAAGCGTGCGCCGTCATTTCCGGTGCTGATCGTCGATATCGATACCCGCCGTTCGGTGCAGGAGGGCATGGCGCTGGTCAACGCCGGGTTGCGCGCACGGGGCCTGCAGTCACCCGAGCGCATCCAGCTGTCGGCCGATGGCGCGCGCGCGTCGCTGGATATCACCCGTCTCGACCGCATCCGCCTGGCCGATGACCAGGAGCCGTGGGCATTGGGCGCGGCCGAGGTGTTCGCAGTGGTGTCCGGGCTGCAGGTCGGCAAGGCCGAGCCGGAAATGGCTACGGTCGACATGCCCTACCTGGACTATGACAAGACCGACTACACCCCCCGGCAGGCGCTGATCCTGTGGGGCAACTACCGCTTCAACGCGGCCAATGTCCAGCTGTTCGAGGATGACGGCGACACCAACTACCAGGACCTGTTGGTGGCGCTGAGCAACGGTGTGAAGGCGGCACTGGGCGTGTTTGCGCCGGAGTATTCGGTGATCGCCGATATCGCAGGTGCGATTCTGAAGGCGATGCCAACGTCGTGGTTCTCCAACGACATCGATTACGTGGACAGCTTCTACCTGGTACAGCGTGGCCAGGCGTACACCGATCGCATGGGCGCGGCGAACAACGCCAGGGTCACGCTGACGCCGATCACACTGGTGGAGTAGGCCAGCAGGGCTTGCAGCCCTGCACCCGCTCAGTGCAACGGCAACAGCAACGGCTACAGCGGGCATTCCGTGGGATGGCGGGGTGGGTCCGGCTGCGGGGGACGCCGTAAATACGTCCATGTAGGCTCGGTCGCGCCATCCATGGCGCTCACGCCCCCGCAACCGGACCCACCCCGCCTTCGACAGGTTCACGCGGCTGTGGGTAACGGCGACTGCTGGCACGCGTGGCTTTGGATAGGTGTCGACCTTGGTCGACACGATTTTTCTGTCAGATATCGATAAACAGAATGGGGTCAGATCCGTTTTCCTTCGGAAAATGGATCTGACCCCGCATGTGTGTCGCCGTCACCGGCAATCTGTCGAAGGTGGGGCGGTGTGGGCTTGCAGGACCGTTGGCGCCATGGGCCCGAGGCATGCCTCGGGCGGGTTGGGCAGGATGCCCAACCCCGGTATTGCCGTGTGCGCAGGACAGCGCACACGAGCAAGGCGCCATCGAGCCCCCATGGGTGAGGGCGCTTTGCTTGCGAAGCACTGCTTCGCAAGCGCCCGAACGCACAGCCGCCAGTGGCTGGGCCGGCCTGGGGGTTTACGGCGTGTCCTGCAAGCCCACACCGCCCCGCCAAACCCACAGAAAGCCAGAGCAGACGCTCCCGCAGTTGCAGTTGCTCCGGCCTCTGCGGGCGCCGGGCTGCAAGCCCGGCACCCACCCAGAACCTCAACAGCAGCGACCGCCGTTGCGTCCGCCGTAGCGCGCTTCCTGGCGCTCGCGGAAGAACGTCTTGTAGTCCATCGGCTCCTGGTCCGGATGCTTCTCCAGCATGTGCCGGACGTAGTTGTCGTAATCAGGAATGCCACAGCACAGCCGTGCGGTCTGCACCAGGCGCCGCCAGATGCGGCGGTGCGCCTGGTACTGGCCGGCGGGAACCAGTTGCGTGCTCATCACAGGTCCACCATTTCATGCGGCTTCAGCGCCACGTACGGGGTCTCGCGGTCGCTGCGCTGCGGGTTGCGGCGTGCCGCCAGGATGGTCTTGATTGAATACACCAGCACTGCGCCCACCACCAGCAGGAACAGCGCGGTCAGGCCGGTGTTGACGTAAGCGTTGACCACGATCTGCTTCATCTGCGCCACCGACTTGGCCGGTGCGGTGATGGTGTCGCTGGCGAGGGCGGCCTGGAACTTGTGTGCCTGCGCCAGGAAGCCCTGTGCCGGGTTGCTGTCGAAGATCTTGATGAAGCCGGCGTAGGTGGTGCAGATCAGCAGCCAGATCGCTGGCACCGCCGTCACCCACGCATAGCGGTCACGCTTCATCTTGAACAGCACCACCGTGCCCAGCATCAGCGCGATACCGGCCAGCATCTGGTTGGAGATGCCGAACAGCGGCCACAGCGTCTGGATGCCACCGAACGGATCGACCACGCCGGTGTAGAGCAGGTAGCCCCACAGCGCCACGCAGCCGGCGGTACCGATGATGTTGGCGGTCCACGACTCGGTCTTCTTCAGCGCCGGCACGAAGTTGCCCAGCAGGTCCTGCAGCATGAAGCGACCGGCACGGGTGCCAGCGTCGACTGCAGTGAGGATGAACAACGCTTCGAACAGGATCGCGAAGTGGTACCAGAACGCCATCATCGCGTCGCTGCCACTGGGAATCGCTTCGTGCAGGATCTGCGCGATGCCCACCGCCAGTGTCGGTGCGCCCCCTGCGCGATGCAGGATGGTCGGTTCACCAATCGCCGCCGCAGTCGCGGTCAGCTGTTCGGGGGTGATGGTGAAGCCCCAGGTGTTGGTGATGTAGTGCGCCGCCGATGCAGCATCGGCACCGATCACTGCCGCCGGGCTGTTCATCGCGAAGTAGATGCCCGGATCGATGATCGAGGCCGCGACCAGTGCCATCACCGCCACGAACGATTCCATCAGCATGCCGCCGTAGCCGATGTAGCGCATGTGTGCTTCATTGGCCAGCAGCTTCGGCGTGGTGCCCGAGGAGATCAGCGCGTGGAAGCCGGACACCGCACCGCAGGCAATGGTGATGAACAGGAACGGGAACATGCCGCCCTTCCACACCGGGCCATCACCGCTGGCGGCGAACTGGGTCAGCGCCGGCATCTTCAGTTCCGGCATCACCACCAGGATGCCGATGGCCAGCGCGATGATGGTGCCGATCTTGAGGAAGGTCGACAGGTAGTCGCGCGGTGCCAGCAGCAGCCACACCGGCAGCACCGAGGCGACGAAGCCGTAGCCGATCAGCATCCAGGTGATCTGGGTGCCGGTGAAGGTGAACGCAGGGCCCCACACCGGATCGGCGGCGACCTTGCCGCCGTACCAGATCGCGGCCAGCAGCAGGATCAGGCCGACCACGGAGATCTCGCCGATCTTGCCGGGGCGGATGTAGCGCATGTACACGCCCATCAGGATCGCGATGGGCATCGTCGCGATCACCGTGAACATGCCCCACGGGCTTTCGGCCAATGCCTTGACCACCACCATCGCCAGCACTGCCAGGATGATGATCATGATCAGGAACGCGCCGAACAACGCGATCGTTCCAGGCACCTGGCCCATTTCCTCGCGCACCAGATCACCCAGCGAACGACCGTTGCGGCGGCTGGACAGGAACAGGACCATGAAGTCCTGCACCGCGCCGGCCAGCACCACGCCCACCACCAGCCACAGCAGGCCGGGCAGGTAGCCCATCTGCGCGGCCAGCACCGGGCCGACCAGCGGGCCGGCACCGGCAATGGCGGCGAAATGGTGGCCGAACAGCACGTGCTTGTTGGTCGGCACGTAGTCCAGGCCATCGTTGTTGATCACCGCCGGGGTGGCCCGGGTCGGGTCCAGCTGCATCACCTTGTTGGCGATGAACAGGCTGTAGAAGCGGTAGGCCACCAGGTACAGCGAAACCGCGGCGACGACGATCCACAACGCATTGATGTGTTCGCCGCGGCGCAGGGCCACGGTGCCCAGACAGAAGGCGCCGAGCAGGGCGAGGGCCGCCCAGCCTATTTTGGAAAACCCTTTCATGAGGTGCTCTCTCCCGGAAAGACAGTCAAAGAGTCCCGCGTGCCCTCGGCAGGGTCAATTGGCACAGGACGAATCGGCGGTAGTACTTTGGTCGTACGCTTGTTGTGCTGACGTGCAGCGAACATCAGGGATGGAACAATCGGTTGCGGCGCCGTCCATTGGCACGCAGCCGTGTGGCGTCCATCTTCAGTGGCATCCATCCAACAGGAGTCGCCATGAGCTTTCCCGAACCGGCCCGCGTGCTGCGGACCATCCGTGGCATGCCCACCTCCGACGGTGCCGGCGTGCGCCTGACCCGCGTCATCGGCGGCCCCACGCTGCCGGACCTGGATCCGTTCCTGCTGCTCGACGAATTCGGCACGGACCGTGCCGAGGACTACATCGCCGGCTTCCCGGAGCATCCGCATCGTGGTTTCGAGACCGTCACCTACATGCTCGACGGGCGCATGCGGCATCGCGACAACCACGGCAACGAGGGCCTGCTGACCCCGGGCAGCGTGCAATGGATGACCGCAGGCCGCGGCCTGGTGCATTCGGAAATGCCCGAGCAGGAAAGCGGGCAGATGCGCGGCTTCCAGCTGTGGGTGAACCTGCCGGCGAAGGAGAAGATGACGGATCCGAAGTACCAGGAATTCGCCCCTGAGCGGATTCCGGTGGTGCATCCGGAAGCGGGCGTGGACGTAAAGGTCATTGCCGGCACCGTGGATGGCACGCAGGGCCCGATCGTGCAGCCGGCCACCGATCCGCTGTACCTGGACATCACGCTGGCGCCGGATCGCGCCTGGACCTATGCCTTGCCGGAAGGGCACAACGCGTTTGCGTATGTGTTCGAAGGTGCGGTGACGGTGGGTGAGCAGGATGCGGCGCGCGACGTCGCCCGACAGGAACTGGCGGTGCTGGGCGGTGGCGAGCAGCTGCATCTGTCGGCAGGCAGCGAGGGTGCGCGGCTGATCCTCGTGGCCGGTCGTCCGCTGCGCGAACCGGTGATGCGCCATGGCCCGTTCGTGATGAACACGCGGCAGGAACTGATGCAGGCCTTCGTCGATTTCCAGGAAGGCAAGTTCTGAGGGATTGCGCCGGGCATGGCCCGGCGAAAGAAGCCGGTAACGCCGCCGGGCCATGCCCGGCGGACGTCCCGCGCGTCGGATCCTGCGGGGATGCTGCCAGGCAGTCATCCCCGCCATCGTCAGTTCCCGGTAGCCACGGCCGACGGGGTCAGGCTCATGCCCTGCGCCAGCTGCTGCAGCGAGCCCAGTTCCTGCGCGCTGTCCGGATACAGCGAAATCTGCGCGTAACGTCCTTTGTCGAGCTTGACCACGCTGATGCGGCGCTCGGCATAGCCGGGCGGCTGCTGGCCTCCCAGGTCGGGCTGGTACCAGTACAGCGATTCACCGCCGAAACTGCCCTTTTCCTGGCGCAGCGAGCGGTTCAATGGAAGGTTGGGATCGCGCGTACTGAGCATCAGGCTCAATACCTCGCGGCCATCGCCGGTGCTGGCGCGGCAGACCAGGAAATCGGCCTGTGCCTGCTGTTGCCACTGCAGGCCGCTGCTGGCCGGCAATGAAGGACATTCGGTAGGAGCCTGCGCGGCGGCCTGGGCCGCAGCGAACAGCAGGCTCGACAACACTACAGGCGCGAACTTCATGCATCCCCCAAGGTGGTGTGTCGTTGGCTCCGCCGGATGGACCGGCAGCCTTGGCATCCCATCCCCGGATGCCACCCCGGCCGGCATGTGCACGGACGGTCAACTCAACCTTAACGGAACGTGAGCGATCGCACAAATTGCGGTTACAAGCGTAACCATTGCGGCCGAAGATCGGCCGCAATGGTCCGCACAGGCCTCAGCGGTCGTTGCCGATCCACTTGTAGATGATGCCGCCGATCGCGCCGCCCAGCAGCGGAGCGACCCAGAACAGCCACAGCTGGCTGACCGCACCGCTGCCGGCGAAGAAGGCCACGGCGGTGGAGCGGGCCGGGTTCACCGAGGTATTGGTGACCGGGATGCTGATCAGGTGGATCAGGGTCAGCGACAGGCCGATCGCCAGCGGCGCGAAGCCAGCCGGTGCCTTGCCATGGGTGGAGCCCATGATCACGATCAGGAACACGGCGGTCAGCACCACTTCGCACAGGAAGGCCGCGGCCACGCTGTAACCGCCGGGCGACAGCGCGCCATAACCATTGCTGGCGAACGCACCGGCCTGGCTGCCATCGATGGCGAAGCCGCTGGCCCCGGAGGCGATCTGCAGCAGGATGAAGCCGGCCAGCAGGCCGCCAGCCACCTGGGCGATGATGTACGGCACGAGGTCCTTGGTCGGGAAGCGGCCGCCGGCCCACAGGCCGACGCTGACCGCCGGATTGAAGTGCGCGCCGGAGATATGGCCGAACGCATAGGCGCCGGTCACCACGGTCAGGCCGAAGGCCAGGGCGACGCCGAGGAACCCGATACCCAGCGGATTGCCATCACCGCCGAACTTGGCGGCCAGCACCGCACTGCCGCAGCCACCCAGAACCAGCCAGAACGTGCCGAGGAATTCGGCGGACAAGCGTTTACCCATGCTCATGTGTTGCACTCCTTTGACGGTGAAAGTGTGATTTATGTCACATTTCAGTGATCAGCGGGTGACTGTAGCGTCAACGCCGGGTGCAGGGATACACCCTCGGATGTGTGCAACACGCGATGTTCAGTACTGCGGCAGCGGGATGAATTCCTTGTCGTCGCCCGGAATGGTGCCGAAGCGGCCGGCCTCCCAATCGTGCTTGGCCTGCTCGATACGCTCCTTCGAGCTGGATACGAAGTTCCACCACAGATGACGCGGGCCATCCAGCGGCTCGCCGCCGAACAGCATGGCCTTCACCGGCGTCTTCGCGCGCAGGCGGCCACGTGCGCCGGCTTCCGGAATCACCAGGTGCTGTGCGGGGATGTCCACGCCATCCAGCTGCGCCTCGCCCTCGAGGATGTACAACGCGCGTTCGCGATGGCCGTCGTCGATGTCGATCTCCGCATCCGGGTCGAGATCGATCGCCACGTTGAGGGTGTCGGCGAACACCTTCACCGGCGATTCCTCGCCATAGGCGCGGCCGGCGATCACGCGCAGCCAGGCACCGTTGCGGCGCTGCTCGGGCAGGGTGGCCGCCGCGTGGTGGTAGAACGCCGGTTCGATTTCCTCGTGCGACTTCGGCAGCGCCACCCAGGTCTGCATGCCGTGGATCGGGTTGTCATGGTCGCGGTCCGGTTGCGGCGTGCGCTCGGAATGAGCGATGCCGCGGCCGGCGGTCATCCAGTTGACGTCACCGGGACGGATCACCTGGTCCGAGCCGAGCGTATCGCGGTGTCCGATCGCACCCGACCACAGGTAGGTCACGGTGGCCAGGCCGATATGCGGATGGGGGCGCACGTCGATGGCGGTGCCGGGGTGCATGAGTGCCGGGCCCATCTGGTCGACGAACACGAACGAGCCGATGCTGCGGGCCTGCAGGGTGGGAACGGCGCGACGGACTTCGAGGCCGCCGATGTCGTGCACGCGCGGGGCGATGATGGTGGTCATGCGGGCGTTCTCGCTGGCAGGGATCAGGGGGGCAGCATCGCATGCAGCTGTGACGGGCACATGCCCCGTATGGGTAACAGGTTGTTCCAGCCAACGGCGCAGCCCCTCGTGGCTGGCTGCTTGGTCGCTGAAGGCAGAAGCAAAAGCAGAAGCAGAAGCAGAAGCCGCGCTTGGCCGGGCGGGTGGGTGGCGCAGGGGACGCTGCAAGTACGTCCATGTAAGCTCGATCGCCGCATCCATGCGGCTCACGCCCCTGCGCCACCCACCCGCCCGGCCTCTGACAGTTTCCGTGTGCGTCCAGCCACGGAGAAGAAAAAAGAAAATCAAAATCAAACGCCGGTCGCTTCGCTCCTGGTGGCAACCAAGGTAGCCACCCACCAGTTCGCAGTAGCCATCAACCAGATTCGGGGTTCACCGACCGTCACCGGGAAGCTGTCAGGGGCGGGGCGGTGTCGGGGTGCGGGGTGTCCGCGGCATGGATGCCGCGGCCAAGCCCCCAAGGACGGGTTTACGGCGTCCCCGCACCCCGACACCGCCCCGCCCAACAAACAGAAAAGCCAGAGCCGCTTTGGCTCTGGCTTCTGCTGTGGAACTTGACGTTGCCTCTGCGGGTGCCGGGCCGCAGGCCCGGCCGATAAACTCACACCACCGGTTCGCGCAGGGCGGGGTTGTCCCAGCCCGGGCGCGGGGCGAAACGGTCACCGTGGCGCTGCTGCAGCGCCTTCAACCGCTCGACGATCGCATCGGCACCCACCGCACGGATGTGCTGGATCGGACCGCCACGGAACGGTGCAAAGCCGGTACCGAAGATCACGCCCGCATCCAGCAGGTCCGCATCGGCCACCACGCCTTCGTGCAGGCACGCCACGGCTTCGTTCAACAGCGGCAGGATCAGGCGGTCTTCCAGATCGGCCGGGGCCTGGTAATCGCTGGCCACGTCCGGCTTCTTCGGCTTGCCGTTTTCCCAGGTGTAGATGCCCTGGCCATCCTTCTTGCCACGCTTGTCCGGCTCCACCGTCTGCAAGGCCGCCGGAATCTGCAGGCCGAGGAACGGCGCCAGTTCACGGCCCACGCCCGCCGCCACGTCCAGGCCCACGGTGTCGATCAGTTCGATCGGGCCCATCGGCATGCCGAACTTCACGGCGGCCTTGTCGATCACGGGGCCTGGAATGCCTTCGGCGTACGCGGTGGCTGCTTCCAGCATGTACGGGAACAGCACGCGGTTGACCAGGAAGCCCGGGCTGCCGGCCACCGGTACCGGAAACTTGCCCAGCGCCTTGCAGAACGCGGCGAGGCGTCGCTCGGTCTCCGGCGCCATGCCGTCGTGATGGATGATCTCCACCAGCGGCATCTGCGCCACCGGGTTGAAGTAGTGCAGGCCGGCGAACTGCGCCGGGCGCTGGATGTGGTCGCGCAGCTCCACCAGCGGGATCGACGAGGTGTTGGTGGTCAGCAGCGCGTCCAGCTTCATCTTCGGTTCCAGCGTCTGGTACAGCGCGCGCTTGGCTTCCGGATTCTCGATGATCGCTTCGATCACCAGGTCGGCTTCGGCCACCCCGTTGCCTTCCAGGTCGGCACGCAGGCGTGCGGCCACGGCGGGGCGCTTGCTCTCGTCGCGCACCTTCTTGGCGAACAGCGCCTGCGCGCGTTCCATGGCAGGTTCGATGAAGCGCTGCTCGCGGTCCTGCAGCGTCACCTCGAAGCCCTTGTAAGCGGCCCATGCGGCGATGTCGCCACCCATCACGCCGGCGCCGACCACGTGCACATGGCGGATGCCGGAATCACCGCCGCCCAGACCCTTCAGGCGCTCGGTCAGGAAGAAAATGCGGATCAGGTTGCGCGCGGTCGGCGTGCTGGCCAACTTCACCACCGCACGGCGTTCGGCGTCCAGGCGGGCCTGGATCGGCTTGCCGCCGCTGCGCTGCCAGGTGCTGATCAGCGCATACGGCGCCGGATACTGGTCCTTCTTCGCCTTGCGCGCGACCTGCTTGACCATCTGCGGCGCCAGCAGGGTGCGGGCCAGCCAGGTGTTGGTCGCCCACGCCGTGGCGCGCTGCTTGAACGGGCGGGTGGTGCCGGACAGGGCCAGCGCCACGGCGGTATCGAGCACCACTGCCGGTGCCACCACCTTGTCGACCAGGCCGATGCCACGCGCGGCCGAGGCCGACAGGGTGCGGCCGGTCAGCATCATGTCCATCGCCGCCGGGGCGCCCACCAGCTGCGGCAGGCGCGCGCTTCCGCCCCAGCCGGGGAAGATGCCGAGCTGGGTTTCCGGCAGCCCGATGCGGGTGCTGCTGTCATTGGAAGCCACGCGGTAGCGGCAGGCCAGTGCCAGCTCGGTGCCGCCGCCCAGGCAGTGGCCGTGGATGGCCGCCACGGTCGGGCAGGGCAGCTCGGCCAACTTCTGGTAGGTGGCCTGGCCGCGGCGGATGGCATCGTTGACGGTGCCGCGACGATCGAATTCCTGGAACTCCTTCAGATCCGCGCCGGCAATGAACCCGGCCTTCTTCAACGACTGGATCACCACGCCCTTGGGTGGGTCCAGTGCGATGCGTTCCAGCAGGTCCCCCAGTTCCAGCAGCACGTCCTGCGACATCGCATTGACGCTGCTGTCCTGACGATCCAGGGAGAGAACCACCACGCCGTCGTCGCGGATCTCGGGGTGCCAGTGGCTGAAGCGGAGACCATCGAAGCCTGAGAGCATGGACGTTCCATCCGGTTGTGTATGGAGAAGCGGCTATGATCCAGAGGTTGTTTCCCCCGCGTCAAATCCCAATAGCAGGGGAGTGGCGACCCCGGATCCATGGCCGTGGACCGGGACGCTAACGGAACGGTGGTTAAAAGCTGGTGCGGCGCCAGGTGATCGGCGACTGAACTTTTCCCGGGATTGGCAGTCTCATTGCCCGACGTCGGTTGGGCTGACAGGAGTGCGGCCCCTCATGGCCGATGTTGATACACCTCAGGAGCTGGACCTGGAGCTGGTCCGGCGCGTGCAGCACGGCGAGAGCGCCGCGTTCGATGTCCTGGTGCGCAAGTACCAGCATCGCGTGGTGGCCTTGGTCGGTCGCTACATCGCCGACTGGAGCGAATGTCAGGACGTCGCCCAGGACACTTTCATCCGTGCCTACCGCGCGATCGGAAGTTTCCGTGGCGATGCCCAGTTCTCAACCTGGTTGCATCGAATCGCCGTGAATACCGCCAAAAACTACCTGGCTTCACACAATCGACGGCCACCGACCGATGACATCGACATCGGCGATGCCGAACAGTTCGACAGCGGTACGCGCCTGCGCGACACCGACACGCCCGAACGCGAGTTGATGCGCCAGGAGCTGGAACAGACGGTGATGAAGGCCGTCAACGCGCTGCCGGAAGAGCTCCGGTCGGCGATCACCCTGCGCGAGGTGGAAGGCCTGAGCTACGAGGAAATCGCGCAGAAAATGGGGTGCCCGATCGGCACCGTGCGTTCACGGATCTTCCGGGCGCGCGAGGCGATCGACACCGAACTCCGGCCGCTGTTGGACATCGGCAGCGCCACCCGTGAGAAGAGCCGCGTATGACCAGTAATCCGTTCAACGAATCGCAGAACCATCAATCGCCCGCCGGGCAGCGCCTGGACCAGCGCCATCGCGAGCAGCTGTCGGCCCTGGTCGATGGCGAGCTGGGCGCTGATGAAGCGCGCTTCCTGCTGCGCCGGATGGAGCATGACCCCGAACTGGCCGGCTGCCAGGAGCGCTGGCAGCTGCTGGGCGATGTGATGCGCGGGCAGGCGTCGGCACTGGCGCCTGCCGGGTTCAGTGCCGCCGTGGCTGCCGCCATCGCCGCCGAGCCTTCGCCGCAGGCCGAGCCGCGCCGTCAAGTGCGTCGCAGTGGCTGGCGGGCTTGGGGCGGTGGTGCCGCACTGGCCGCTTCGGTGGCGGCGGTGGCGCTGTTCATGGGCGGTGAGAAGCTGAAGGAAGCCACCCCGGGCGAGCCGCTGGCACCGCAGGTGATCGCCAGCCAGGCAGAGCTTCCGGCCGCACCGACCGATCCTGCCCCGATGACCGAGGCCTCTGCAGACACTGCGGCGATGGCCGTGGCGGCGGCTCCCGCCCTGGCGATGGCCGCTGCCAGTCGCCGCCAGGACAGCCGCCGCGCCAGTGCCACCCGCAGCCAGCAGGCCGCGCGTGCCGCCCAGCGCGAGGACGTGCCACAGCGCGCGGTGGCTGCTGCGCAGGCGCCGCTGATCCCGACCGTACCGGCCAGTGCCGGCCGCGACATGCCGTTTGGTGAGGTCAGTGGGCTGCAGGCCCGGCCGTGGCCGCGTTCCAGCCTGGCGCCTGCCGCCGGCGGCGCGCTCAATGCCAGTTTCCCGGCCCATACCGGTGGCGCCGCGTTCTACCCGTTCGAGCCGCGCCTGCAGGACGACCTGCCGGTGCCGCCGCGCCCGCGCGACTGAGCCGGGCGCCTTCACGCCCCGCCATCGGCGGGGCCCGTATTCCTCTTTCCATCCGATCCGGAGGTTGCCGTCCGATGACTCCCCGACTCCGCACGCAGGCCATGGGCCTGCTGGCCCTGACCCTGCCGCTGATGGCCTGCGCGCAGGCCCCGGCTCCGGCCGCCCCGACCCAGGCTGCGCCGGCCGCCGCGCCGAGGGTACCGGCGCAGCCGCTGGTCAGCGGCCTGCCCGATTTCACCAACCTTGTTGAACAGGTCGGGCCGGGTGTGGTCAACGTCGACACGACCATCGTCCGCAACAACCGTCAGGCTTCGCGGGGCCCGATGGGCGGTGACGACGACATGCCGGAGTTCTTCCGCCGCTTCTTTGGCCCGGACTTCCCGATGCCGGGGCAGGGACCAGGTGGGCAGGACGGCGGCCCCAGCATCAAGGGCCGTGGCATGGGCTCGGGCTTCATCATTTCGCCCGATGGCTACGTGCTGACCAACTACCACGTGGTGGCCGATGCCAGTGACGTGAAGGTCAAGCTGGGCGATAGCCGTGAGTTCAACGCCAAGGTGGTGGGCAGCGACCAGCAGTACGACGTGGCGCTGCTGAAGATCGATGGCAAGAACCTGCCGACCGTGCGCGTGGGCGATTCCAACACGCTGAAGCCGGGTCAGTGGGTTGTCGCGATCGGCTCGCCGTTCGGCCTCGACCATTCCGTCACCGCCGGCATCGTCAGCGCACTGGGCCGCAGCACCGGCGGTGCCGACCAGCGCTACGTGCCTTTCATCCAGACCGACGTGGCGATCAACCAGGGCAATTCCGGTGGTCCGTTGCTGAACACCCGCGGTGAGGTGGTCGGCATCAATTCGCAGATCTTCTCCGCCTCCGGCGGCTACATGGGCATCAGCTTCGCGATCCCGATCGACCTGGCGATGAGCGCGGTCGAGCAGATCAAGAAGAGTGGCAAGGTCACCCGCGGCCAGCTCGGCGCGGTGGTCGAACCGATCGATGCGCTGAAGGCGCAGGGCCTGGGCCTGCCGGACAGCCGTGGTGCGCTGGTCAACCAGATCGTGCCGGGCAGTGCCGCGGAGAAGGCCGGTGTGCAGATCGGCGACGTGGTGCGTTCGGTCAATGGCAGTCCGGTCAACAGCTGGTCCGACCTGCCGCCGCTGATCGGCGCGATGGCGCCGGGCAGCCGGGTCACCCTGGGCGTGATCCGCGACGGCAAGCAGCGCGATCTCAGCGCCACCCTTACGGCGCTGAACGAAGACGGGCAGGGCAATGTTCGTGCGGCCGCTGCCGCCAAGCCCGATGCGGCACCGCAGGCCGGCGCCAATGCCCTGCTGGGTCTGGACGTGAGCGACCTGACCGCGCCGCAGCGCAAGCAGCTCGGCCTGGATGGCAACGAAGGCGTGCGCATCACCGGGGTCAAGGGCCAGGCAGCGCGTGATGCCGGCCTGTCTCCGGGCATGGTGATCCTGCAGGTCGGCCGCACCCCGGTTGGCAGCATGGAGGCCCTGAACCGGGCGCTGTCCAGCTACAAGAAGGACGATGTGGTGATGCTGCTGGTGCGCACAGGCAACGGCAACAGCGCCTTCGTGGCGGTGAAGGCCGGCCAGTAAGGCTCGCCCGGGGCCGCCCACGCGGCCCTTGTTCGTCCCCCGAAGCCCCGCCCTGGCGGGGCTTCGGCCGTTCCGGGCCCGCCCCGATGAGACCGCTTTCGCGGCGGGGCGCCGGGCATGCGATAATCGACCGTTACCCTGACGACGCCGCGCGCCGCCGCCACCTATGTCTTCTGATTCGATGCGGAACATCCGCAACTTCTCCATCATCGCCCATGTCGACCACGGCAAGTCCACGCTGGCCGACCGCATCATCCAGCTTTGTGGTGGCCTGCAGGCCCGCGAGATGGAAGCGCAGGTGCTCGACTCCAACCCGATCGAACGCGAGCGTGGCATCACGATCAAGGCGCAGTCGGTGTCGCTGCCGTACCTGGCCAAGGACGGGCAGACCTACCACCTGAACTTCATCGACACCCCCGGCCACGTCGACTTCTCCTATGAAGTCAGCCGTTCGCTGGCCGCCTGCGAAGGCGCGCTGCTGGTGGTCGATGCGGCCCAGGGCGTGGAAGCGCAGTCGGTGGCCAACTGCTACACCGCGGTGGAGCAGGGCCTGGAAGTGGTGCCGGTGATCAACAAGATCGACCTGCCGACCGCCGACATCGAGCGTGCCAAGGCCGAGATCGAGGCCGTGATCGGCATCGACGCCTCCGATGCCGTGCCGGTCAGCGCCAAGACCGGCCTGAACGTGCAGGACGTGCTGGAAGCGATCGTGCATCGCATCCCGCCGCCGACGCCGCGCGACACCGAGAAGCTGCAGGCGCTGATCATCGACTCGTGGTTCGACAACTACCTGGGCGTAGTCTCGCTGGTGCGCGTGATGCAGGGCGAGATCAAGGCCGGTGACAAGCTGCAGGTGATGTCCACCGGCCGCAACCACCAGGTCGACAACGTCGGCGTGTTCACGCCGAAGCGGAAAGTGCTGCCGGCGCTGCGTGCCGGTGAAGTGGGTTGGGTCACCGCCAGCATCAAGGACGTGCACGGTGCGCCGGTCGGCGACACCCTGACCCTGGCCGGCGACCCCGCACCGAAGCCGCTGCCCGGCTTCCAGGAAATGCAGCCGCGCGTGTTCGCCGGCCTGTTCCCGGTCGACGCCGAGGACTACCCGGACCTTCGCGAAGCGCTGGACAAGCTGCGCCTGAACGATGCCGCGCTGCGCTTCGAGCCGGAAAGTTCCGAGGCGATGGGCTTCGGCTTCCGCTGCGGCTTCCTGGGCATGCTGCACATGGAAATCGTGCAGGAGCGCCTGGAGCGCGAATACAACCTGGACCTGATCAGCACCGCGCCGACGGTGGTGTATGAAGTCCTGAAGACCGATGGCTCGATCATCAACATGGACAACCCGGCCAAGCTGCCGCCGGTGAACCAGGTCGAGGAGATCCGCGAGCCGATCATCCGTGCCAACGTGCTCACCCCCGAGGAGTACATCGGCAACATCATCAAGCTGTGCGAAGAAAAGCGCGGCAGCCAGATCGGCATCAACTACCTGGGCAGCCAGGTGCAGATCAGCTATGAGCTGCCGATGGCCGAGGTGGTGCTGGACTTCTTTGACAAGCTGAAGTCGGTCAGCCGTGGCTATGCCTCGCTGGACTACCACTTCGTGCGCTTCGACGCCGGCCCGTTCGTGCGCGTGGATGTGTTGATCAACGGCGACAAGGTCGATGCGCTGTCGCTGATCGTGCACCGCAGCCATGCCGACCGCCGTGGCCGGGAGCTGTGCGAGAAGATGAAGGACCTGATCCCGCGCCAGATGTTCGACGTCGCCATCCAGGCCGCCGTCGGCTCGCAGATCATCGCCCGTACCACGGTCAAGGCCATGCGCAAGAACGTGCTGGCCAAGTGCTATGGTGGCGACGTTTCGCGCAAGAAGAAGCTTCTGGAAAAGCAGAAGGAAGGCAAGAAGCGCATGAAGCAGGTCGGTCGTGTGGAGATCCCGCAGGAAGCGTTCCTGGCCGTGCTGCAGATGGACAACAAGTAATCCCGCACCGGCCCTGCGGGGCCGGTCGTCCGGTGACGTTGCAAAGGACCCTGAATGAAACTGTTTGAGATCCTCCTGGTCGTGCTGACCCTGGCCTCGGGCCTGATCCTGCTTGCGGACAAGCTGTACCTCGCCAAGCGTCGCGCCCAGCGCGCCGGCCTGCTCGACTCCGAGCCGGTGCTGGTGGATTACTCGCGTGCGTTCTTCCCGGTGCTGGCGATCGTGCTGATCGTGCGCAGCTTCATTGCCGAACCGTACAAGATCCCGTCCAGCTCGATGATGCCGAACCTGCTGATCGGCGATTTCATCCTGGTCAACAAGTTCTCTTACGGCCTGCGCCTGCCGATCAGCAACACCAAGATCGTGCCGTTCGGCGAGCCTTCGCGTGGCGACGTGGTGGTGTTCCACTTCCCCGGCCACAGCGACAACGACCCGGCCAAGGGCGAGAACTTCATCAAGCGCGTGATCGGCGTGCCGGGTGACACCGTGGTCTTCGAAGGCGACGGCGTGACCCTCAATGGCGAGCCGCTGAAGTACGACAACAAGGGCATCTACGCCGGCCACAAGGGCCAGGGCGAAGGCGCCAACCTCCTGGTCGAGCACCTGCCGGGCCGCACCCACACGGTGCTGGAGACCGACTACCCGCGTGGCCAGGGCCAGTGGACCGTGCCGGCCGGCAAGTACCTGGTGATGGGCGACAACCGCGACAACAGCGACGACGGCCGTTTCTGGGGCCTGTTGCCGGAAGAGAACCTGCGCGGCAAGGCCTTCCTGATCTGGCTGAACTGCCAGGGCTGGTTCTGCAAGGATGGCTTCGAGCCGTCGCGGATCGGCTCGAGCATCAACTGACCGGGCATCAACCGAGTACCTTCACATCCAGCGCGTATCTGGGGAGAACGCAATGAAGACGATGAACACGCAGCGTGGCATGACCCTGACCTCGTTCCTGACGGTCCTGATCGTGGTGGGTTTCTTCCTCTACATCGGCATGAAGCTGTTCCCGATGTACCAGGAGTACTACGCCGTGCGCTCGGCGATGAAGAGCCTGGCCAACGAGCCGGGCGTGGGCAGCATGGAGCCGTCGCGCATCCAGGACCTGTTCTTCAAGCGCCTGTACATCAACTACTCGGACAATGTGAAGCCGGCCAACGTGAAGTTCGACCGTCGCGACAATGGCTGGACCCTCAAGGTCAACTACGAAGTGCGTCGCCAGCTGATCGGCAACCTCGATGTGGTTGGCAAATTCGATTCTTCCCAGGACCTGACACGAAGCGGTGCCCAGTAAATTCATCCAACGCGGCGACCTCATCGGTCATCCCTTCGGCGATCCGGCCCTGCTCAAGCAGGCGCTGACCCATCGCAGTGCCGGTGCGCCGCACAACGAGCGTCTGGAGTTCCTCGGTGACAGCATCGTCAACATGATGGCGGCCGAGGCGCTGTACCGACGCTGGCCCAAGGCCGACGAAGGGGCGATGACCCGTGCCCGTGCCGAGCTGGTGCGTGAAGGCGCGCTGGCGGTGATCGCGCGCACCCTGCAGCTGGGCGAGCGGCTGACCCTGGGCCCGGGCGAAATGAAGTCCGGCGGCCATCGCCGCGACTCGATCCTGGCCGACGCGGTGGAAGCCGTGGTGGCTGCGATCTACCTGGATGCCGGCTTCGAGGCCTGCCGGGCGGTGGTACTGCCCTGGTTCAGCGCTTCGATCGAGGCGCTGCCGGCCTCCGGCCGCCCCGAGAAGGACCCCAAGACCCGCCTGCAGGAATGGCTGCAGGCCCGACAAAAGGCGTTGCCGCAGTATGAACTGGTGTCAGAATCCGGTGACGACCACGCCAAGCACTTCCGGGTACGCTGCAACGTAGCCGACCCGGCCGCCAGCACCGAGGGCGAAGGCGCCTCGCGGCGGCTTGCCGAACAACAGGCGGCTGCGGCCGTCCTAGAACAACTGGATTCCAAGTGAGCGAACAAACTCCCCATCATTGCGGCAGCGTGGCCGTCATCGGCCGCCCGAACGTGGGCAAGTCGACCTTGACCAATGCCCTGGTCGGCGCCAAGGTCAGCATCGTTTCCAACCGCCCGCAGACCACGCGCCATCGCCTGCTGGGTATCGCCACCTATCCGGAAGGCCAGCTCGTGCTGGTCGACACCCCCGGCCTGCACAAGGTGCAGAAGCGGGCGATGAACCGGGTGATGAACCGTGCCGCGCGCGGCTCGCTGGAGGGTGTCGATGCCGGCCTGCTGGTGATCGAGGCCGGTCGCTGGGATGAAGAAGACAGCTTGGCCTTCAATGTGCTGCGCGATGCCGGCATTCCGGTGGTGCTGGTGGTCAACAAGATCGACCGTCTGAAGGAAAAAGGCGCGCTGCTGCCGTTCCTGCAGCAGGTGACCGAGGGCCGTGATTTCGCTGCCGTGCATCCGATCTCGGCGCAGAAGCGCAACGGCCTGGAAGCACTGGTGCGCGACGTACTGAAGCTGCTGCCGGAAGCGCCGCCGATGTTTGGCGAGGACGAGATCACCGACCGCAGCCAGCGTTTCCTGGCCGGCGAACTGGTACGTGAGCAGCTGATGCGCCAGCTCGGCGAAGAGCTGCCGTACGCCACCACCGTTGAGATCGAACGCTTCACCGAGGACGGCAACCTGTTGCGCATCGGTGCGGTGATCTGGGTCGAGCGCGAAGGCCAGAAGGCGATCGTAATCGGCAAGGGCGGCGCCCGCCTCAAGGAGATCGGTGCCAAGTCCCGCCTGCAGATGGAGCGTCTGTTCGGGGCCAAGGTGTTCCTTGAGACCTGGGTGCGCGTGCGCGAAGGCTGGTCCGATGACGAGGCCGCGCTGAAGGCCTTCGGTTACGAGTAAGTCATTGCGGTCGCTTCGATGATGATCGAGGACGACACCGGCTTCGTGCTGCATGCACGGGCCTACCGCGAGACCAGCCTGCTGGTTGAGCTGTTGAGCGCGCAGCATGGCCGCATCGGCCTGCTCGCGCGTGGTGTTTCAACCGCGAAGGGGCAGGTGCTGCGTGCCGCCCTGCAGCCGCTGCAGTGGATCCGTTTCAGTGCCCAGCAGCGCGGTGAACTGGCCCAGCTGCGTGGCGCCGAGGCGCTGGATGCCGCACCGCGGCTGGTCGGCCAGGCGATGCTGGCCGGCTTCTACCTGAGTGAACTGACCCTGCGCTTGGCCCCTCGCCAGGACCCGTTGCCTGAGTTGTATCTGGCCTATGGCGAAGCGCGCGCGCGGTTGGCGGTGGGTGCCGGCCTGGCCTGGACCCTGCGTCGCTTCGAGCGCGAACTGCTGGCCGCACTGGGCCTGGGCTTCGAACTGGACAGTTCGAGCGACGGCCAGCCGATCGACCCGGCGGCACGTTACGAACTGGACCCGCAGGAAGGGCCGCAACGACTGCTCAGCGAGCGCGGCGGCGAGCGCCGCGCCGCCGCCACCGGCTCGGCATTGCTGGCGTTGGCGGCCGACGAGGAGCCCGATGCGGCCGACCTGGCCAGCCTGCGCCTGCCGATGCGGCGGGTGCTGGCCCATCATCTGGGGGCCAAGGGCCTGAAGTCCTGGGAACTGCTGGAGCAGCTGGCTCCCCGGCGGTAGGGGGTGTTCGGCAGGGCTTGCAGCCCTGCACCTGCCGAAGCCGAAGCCGAAGCCGAAGCAACAGCAAAAGCTGGCTATCCGTGGGTAGGCGGGGTAGGTCCGGTTGAGGGGGACGCTGCAAGTACGTCCATGTAAGCTCGGTCGCCGCATCCATGCGGCTCACGCCCCCTCAACCGGACCCACCCCGCCTTCGACAGTTTTCCGCGAGTTGTCGGAATGGCACGGGGTCGGATCCGTTTTCCACAGGAAAATGGATCCGACCCCAGATTGATCTCGATATCTGACAGAAATTCATCCACGCATGGCGTGGATCTACCAGCCGTCACCGGAAATCTGTCGGGGGTGGGGCGGTGTGGGTGGGCAGGACCGTTGGCGCCATGGATGGCGCCATCGAGCCCCCAGGGATGGGTTTACGGCGTGTCCTGCCCACCCACACCGGCCCGCCCAACAAGCAGAAGGCCAGAGCCGCTCTGGCTCTGGCCTTTGGTGTTGCTCTGGCTTGAAGCCTCTGCAGGTGCAGGGCGCAGCCCTGCCGACCAACCCTCAATGCAGGAGCGCTGCCACCGCGGCGCGGAACCCGTCCTGGGCCTGCCCGGACTCCGGCGCATGATGCAGCTGCCGCACCGCGCGGCCCAGCCGTGCCGCGCCGACGAAGCCACAACTGGCCTGCAACCGGTGCAGCTGGCTGCGCAGCTGGCGCTCGTCGTGCTGGTCCACGGCCTGCTCGACCGCGTCGCGCACGCCCGGCAACTCGGCCAGGAACAGCTCACGCAGTGCGATCAGGTGCTTGCGCTCGCCATTGAGCGCAGCCAGTGCCGCAGTCTCGTCCCAGTCCTGCACCTGCAGCTCGACCGCTGCCGGGGCCTGAGCAACGAAGATCCCCGCCGGGCTGTTCACCAGCGCGCGCCGCACCGCCTTCAGCAGCTGGTCGCGGCCCAACGGCTTGACCAGCGTGTCGCTGAAGCCGGCTTCACGCAGGCGTGCATGGATGGAGGTATCGCCGTCGGCGGTATGCGCCAAAGCTGGAGTATCGGGGTGCGAACGGCGCAGTTCACGCAGCAGTTGCGCGCCGTTGCCGTCAGGCAGGTTGACGTCGATCAGCCACAGGTCATGCGCGCCGGGCTCGGCGCTGGCCAGCGCACTGGCCAATGAATCTGCGGTGTCCACGTCCGCCGGTAACGTTTCCAACGCCGCTTTGAAAAAACCGCGGCTGATGATGTCGTCCTCGACAAGCAGGAAGCGGGGCCGGCTGGCCCGCGGGGTCATCTGCATCAGGGCTGCCTCCATGTCAGCTGCTGCAATCATCAAGCACGGCGGCGGCGGGCGCAAGCGGGTCCGGACCCTGCCAGTCAGGATCTGCGACAATGTGCCCCCATTTTTGCCCGCAGCCTGTTGCCACGTGGCCCGATCCCGCTCCCGCATCGACCGTACCCCGTTCCAGACCGAGATCCTCGACCTCAGCCATGATGGTCGCGGCGTCGCCCGCCGTGAAGGCGAGGGTGGCAAGGTCACCTTCGTCAGCGGCGCCCTGCCGGGGGAGGTGGTGATGGCCGAACAGACCGCCCGCAGCCGCCATTTCGACGAGGCACGCACCGTGGAGGTGCTGCAGGCCTCGCCGCAGCGCGTGACCCCGAAGTGCCCGCACTTCGGTACCTGCGCCGGCTGCGTGCTGCAGCATCTGGACGAAGACCAGCAGATCGTCGCCAAGCAGCGCGTGCTGATGGACAACCTGGAACGCATCGGTCATGTGAAGCCGGGCGCCGTGCTGCCGCCGCTGGTGGGTGACAGCTGGGGCTACCGTCGCAAAGGCCGGTTCTCGGTGCGCCGGGTCGAAAAGAAGGACAAGACCCTGGTCGGCTTCCGTGAACAGGATCCGCGCTTCGTCGCCGACCTCAGCCAGTGCCTGACCGTGATCCCCGAGATCGGCACCAAGGTCGAGGCGCTGTCCACCTTCATCGAGTCGCTCGATGGCAAGCGTGACATCCCGCAGATCGAGTTCATCGCCGGCGATCAGGCCGTGGTGCTGACCGTGCGCCACCTGCAGCCGCTCAGCGAGGCCGACCGCGCCGCCTGGGCTGCCTTTGGCCAGCAGCATGGTTTCGTGATCTACCTGCAGTCCGGCGGCGTGGACACCGTGCAGCCGCTGGACGGGCAGGGCGTGCCGCTGTCGTTCCGGCTGGCGCCGTGGGATGTGGAACTGGCGTTCCGCCCGCTGGACTTCATCCAGGTCAACGCCAAGCTCAACGAGAAGATGATCGCCCACGCCCTGGACCTGCTGGAACCAGGTGAGGACGAGCGCGTGCTGGACCTGTTCTGCGGCCTGGGCAACTTCACCCTGCCGCTGGCCCGCCGCGTGCGCGAAGTGGTCGGCGTGGAAGGCGATGCCGGCCTGGTCGCGCGTGCACGTGAGAACGCCGAGCGCAATGGCCTGGCCAACGCGCAGTTCTTCAGTGCCGACCTGACCCAGGACCAGCGCAGCACCGCGTGGATGCGCCAGGGCTTCGACAAGCTGCTGCTGGACCCGCCGCGCTCGGGCGCGATCGAAGTGCTGCAGCAGCTGCCGCTGAAGCAGTTCAAGCGCATCGTCTATGTCAGCTGCCATCCGGGCTCGCTGGCGCGCGATGCCGGCTATCTGGTCAACGAGCAGGGCTTCACCCTGGTCAGTGCCGGCGCCATGGACATGTTCCCGCACACCGCACATGTGGAAAGCATCGCGGTGTTCGAGAAGCGCTGACCGGCTGTCATGCCCATCGCGCATAATGGCGCGATGGGCATCGAAATCGAACGCAAATTCCTGGTCAGCAGTGACGGCTGGCGCACCGCCGCGCACCGGGTGATCCCGATGGCGCAGGGCTACATCAACGACATGGGCGCGCTCGATCGCGGCACCCAGAACGCATCGGTGCGGGTGCGCATCGAAGGCGATCACGCCGCGCTGAACCTGAAGTCGCGCACCATCGGCCACACCCGCCAGGAGTTCGACTACCCGATCCCGGTGGACGATGCGCGTGCATTGCTCGCGCTGTGTGTCGGCGGCCTGATCGACAAGCGCCGGTATCTGGTCGAACACGCCGGCCTGACCTGGGAAGTGGATGAGTTCCTGGGCGACAACGCCGGCCTGGTGGTGGCCGAGGTCGAGCTGGACAGCGCTGACCAGGTCATCGACCTGCCGGACTGGGTGGGCGCGGAAGTGACCGACGAAGCCCGCTACTACAATGTCGCGCTCGCCAGCCACCCCTATTCACAGTGGTGAACCCTGAAAAGGGGACGGAGGGGGTTAAGTCGTCTTTACCCCGCCTGTGCGGAAAGCGACTTAATCCCCTCCGTCCCCTTTATTCGGCGGGAGCGGGCCCCATGTCGGTGGTATGAGAATCGACATCTACTCCGATGTGGTCTGTCCCTGGTGCTGGATCGGCAAGCATCGTTTCCAGCAGGGCGTACAGTTGCTGGGCGCCGACGCGCCTGAGCTCGACGTCCATTGGCAGCCGTTCCAGCTGGATCCGGACGCGGACGCCACACCGGTACCGCTGCGCGAGGCCTACGTGCGCAAGTTCGGCGGCGCTGAACGTACCGAGCAGATCCTCAGCCAGACCCAGACCACCGCGCGCGCCGAAGGCCTGCCGATGGACTTCAGCCAGGGCCAGGTGCGGGTGACCACGCTGCCGGCGCACCGGGTGCTGTGGCTGGCCGGGCAGCACGACGTGCAGGACGCAGTGGGCGAGGCGCTGTTCCGCGCCCACTTCGAGCTTGGCCAGAACCTGGCGGACAGCGCGGTGCTGATCAAGGCCGGTGTGGCGGGCGGCCTGGACGGCGGCGAAATCGCGCAGATGCTGGCCTCCGACCGCGGCCTGGCCGAGGTCGAAGCCAAGCTGGCGGAGGCGCATGCGCTGGGCATCTCCTCGGTGCCGACCTTCGTCATCGATGGAAAGTGGGCCATTTCCGGGGCGCAGCCCCCCGAGGCCTTCGCCAACGCCCTGCGCCAGATTGCCGCCGAACAAGGCGCCCCGGCCACCCCGGCTGGCGACGACGAGGCCTGCGGCCCGGACGGCTGCAAGGTCTGAGCAGATCGGGGTCAGGGCCCCTGCGGGGATCCGGCCCCTGGGTCGGATCCCCGCAGGGGCTCTGACCCCACACTCCCCTTTTTCTGACCACTGCGCCTGTCGGCCGGTTCTGCGACAATGCGGCACTGCGCCATGCGGGCGCGCGTTGTGGAGATAGACCATGCTGCTGATCGGCGTTGCCGGCACCGAACTGACCGCCCAGGAACGTGACTGGCTGCAGCACGATGCCGTGGCCGGGGTCGTGCTGTTCAAGCGCAACTTCGCCTCGCGCCAGCAGGTGACCGATCTGAGCGCGGCCATCCGCGCCGCCGCGCCGCGCCCGCAGCTGATCTGCGTGGACCAGGAAGGTGGCCGCGTACAGCGCTTCCGTGAGGGCTACAGCGATCTGCCGCCACTGCAGGACATTGGTGCGCTGTATGCCACCGACCCGCAGCAGGCCTTGGCATCGGCCGAACGGCACGCCTGGCTGATGGCCAGCGAAGTGCGCGCCAGCGGCGTGGACCTGAGCTTCGCGCCGGTGGTCGACCTTGGCCGTGGCAACCGTGCCATCGGCAACCGCGCCTTCAGTGAAGACCCGCAGGTGGTGGCCGCGTTCACCGCCGCCTACGTGCATGGCATGCATTCGGTCGGCATGGCCGCCACGCTCAAGCATTTCCCCGGCCACGGCACCGTGCTGGAAGACACCCACGTCGATACCGCGATCGACCCGCGCGCACTGGACGAGCTGCGCGCGCAGGACCTGGTGCCGTTCCAGGCCGGCATCGCCGCCGGTGCCGACGCGGTGATGATGGCACACGTGATCTACCCGCAGGTGGCGCCGGAACCGGCCGGTTACTCGCCGCGCTGGATCCAGGACATCCTGCGCGGCGAGCTCGGCTTCCGTGGCGTGGTGTTCTCCGACGACATCGGCATGGCCGCCTCGCACAGTGCCGGCGGCGTACCGGCGCGCGTGCACGCCCATCTGGACGCCGGTTGCGACGTGGTGCTGGTCTGCCACCCGGAGCTGGTTGATGAAGCCCTGCACGCGGTGCAGGGGCGCTCCCTCAATACCGCTGCGCTGCTGGGCCTGGTCGGCCGCGGCGCGCTTGGCTGGGATGGCCTGCTGGCCGATGCCCGCCATGGCGACACCCAAACCCGTCTGCTTGAAACCCTTGGAAGAACCGTCTGATGCCCAACCTCACCATTTCCCAGGCCCTGGCCCAGGCTGACCTGCTGGTCGACCGTCCCACCATCGACAAGGCCATCGCCGGCATCGCCGACGCCATCGCGCGCGATTACAAGGGCGAGGTGCCGCTGTTCCTGTCGATCATGCACGGTGCGCTGCCGTTCGCCGGCCAGCTGGCGCTGGAACTGGGCGCACGCGGGCAGGACGTGCAGTTCGATTACCTGCACGCCACCCGCTACCGTGGCGAAACCACCGGCGGCGATCTGGTCTGGAAGCACAAGCCGGCCACCTCGCTGTTCGGTCGCCGCGTGCTGCTGGTCGACGACATCCTGGACGAGGGCTACACCCTGCAGGGCGTGCGCACCTGGTGCCTGGAGCAGGGCGCAACCGACGTGCGCATCGCCGCGATGACGGTGAAGAAGCACGACCGCGCGCTGCCGGACGTGACCGCCGACTATGCCGGCATCGAACTGCCGGACCGCTACGTGTTCGGCTTCGGCATGGACGTCAACGAAACCCTGCGCTGCGTACCGGCCATCTACGCAATGAAGGAATAACGGCGCAGCCGCCCGCGGCGCGTCCTTTCCACCGCCGGCATCCTCGGGTGCCGGCGTTCGTCTTTTCATGGAGTGCTTCGAATGCAACAGATCGCCCTGGCCGTGATCGGCGGTACCGGTGTCTACAACCTGGCCAAGCTCGACGACGTGCAGACCCACGAGGTTGATACGCGCTTCGGCCGCCCGTCCGGCCCGGTACGCGTGGGCACGCTGCTGGGCCATCGCGTCGCGTTCCTGGCGCGGCATGGTGAAGGTCACTCGCTGCCGCCGCACAAGATCAACTACCGCGCCAACCTGGCCGCGCTGCAGCAGCTGGGCGCGCAGCGCGTGCTGGCGTTGAACACGGTCGGCGGCATCACCGAGCACTTTGGTCCGCGCGTGCTGGCCTGCCCGGACCAGATCATCGACTACACCTGGGGCCGCATCAGCACCATCTGTGAAGAAGAAGGCACCGACGTGGTCCACGTCGATTTCGGCCACCCCTACACGCCGATGCTGCGCAGCAAGATCCTGGCCGCAGCCAAAGTGACCGGTGTCACGGTCCACGACGGTGGCTGCTACGGCGCAACCCAGGGCCCGCGCCTGGAAACCATCGCTGAAATCGCCCGCATGCGTCGTGACGGCTGCGACCTGGTGGGCATGACCGGCATGCCCGAAGCCGCGCTGGCACGGGAGCTGGGCCTGGATTACGCCTGCCTGGCGATCATCGCCAACTGGGCCGCCGGTTGCGGTGATGGCGAGGAGATTACGATGGCCGAAGTGCTGGCCAACGTGCAGGCGGCCAGCAACGGACTTCCGGAACTGGTGGGCGAATTGGCGCGGGGGTGATTGTCTTCCCCGAGCAAGCTTTGCATACTCAGCTTGTGCGCGGGTTCAGCGTACACCACCCATTCATTGCATAAGGTCTCGCATCACCATGCCGAACGGTACCGTCAAGTGGTTCAACGACGCCAAGGGATTTGGCTTCATCTCGCCGGAGGATGGCAGCGCCGACGTGTTCGCGCACTTCTCCGCCATCAACTCCAAGGGCTTCCGCAGCCTGCAGGAAGGCCAGCGTGTCACCTATGACGTGACCCAGGGCCCGAAGGGTGCCCAGGCTTCGAACATCACGCCGGCCGAGTGATCCACTCGACAGTGCGTTGAAAACCCCGCTCCGGCGGGGTTTTTTTTGCGTGGCATGCCCGCGGCCCGTTCGCGATTCCACCCGCCTCGGGCACAATGCAGCCATGACGGAACGACTGCGTATCGCCGTGATCGGCTACGGCACCGCTGGACAGGCAGTGTCCATCCTGCTCACCCGTGATGGCCACGAGGTGGAGATCTTCGAACGCGTGCCCGCGCCGGGGCCGGTGGGCGCCGGCTTCCTGCTGCAGCCCAGCGGCCTGCAGGTGCTGTGGCAGATGGGGCTGCTGGATGCGGTACGCGCGCATGCCGCGCCGGTGCACCGCCTGTATGGCGACACGCCGTGCGAGCGCGCGGTGATGGACATGCGCTACGGCGGCCTGGATGCGCGCCTGCACGGATTCGGCATGCAGCGTGGGGCGCTGTTCTCGCTGCTGGATGATGCCCGTGGTGGGCTTGGCCTGCTGCATGCCGGTACCGCCATCACCGAGGTGGATGCTGTGCACGGGCGCCTGCGCGACAGTGAAGGGCGCGCGCACGGCCCGTTCGATCTGGTGGTGGCCGCCGATGGCGCCGCTTCTACGCTGCGCGGCACGATCGCCGGTGGTGCCGGACTGGATCGCGTGTACCCCTGGGGGGCGCTGTGGTGCCTGTTGCCGGCCGAAGACTGGCCACATGTGCAGGAGCTGCGGCAGCGCTACGTGGCCGCGCGCAAGATGATCGGCCTGCTGCCGGTCGGTACGCGCCCGGGCGATGACACGCCGCGCCTGAGCTTCTTCTGGAGCTTGCCACGTGCCGACTTCGAGCGCTGGCAGGCCGATGGCATGACGCCTTGGCTGGATGAGCTGCATGCACTGTGGCCGCAGGCCAGTGCGCGCTTTGCCCACCTGCGCGATGCCGGCCAGCTGGCACGTGCGGTCTATCGCGATGCAGTGATGACGCGCTGGCACCAGGGCCGCATGGTGCTGGCAGGTGATGCCGCGCACGCGATGAGCCCGCAGCTGGGGCAGGGCGTGAACATGGCGCTGCTCGATGCGTTGGCATTGCGCGATGCCGTTCGCACGCATGGCGGTGGTGCCGAAGCGTTGCAGGTGTACCAGGCGCAACGCAGGGCGCACGTTGCGGTGTACCAGCGTTGGAGCCGTTGGCTGACGCCGCTGTTCCAGTCAGACCGCGATGCCTGGGCGAAGGCGCGCGATGTGCTGCTGGGCCCGATGGGGCGCCTGCCCGGAGGCCGTGGCCACATGCTGCGCGTGCTCAGTGGCACACAGCAGGGCTGGTTCGGTTCGCTCGCGCTGGATCCTGACTTCATCGAGGCAATGGCCATGGTGGCGACGCCTCGCATCCGCACGAGCACCGCAAGTGCGTGAGGCGTGCCGTCACGTGAATTAACGGTTGCCTCACCGCAGATATGCGAGAAGTAGGTTGCACGCGACTGCGCGTCGCCCGTTTTCCTTTCCGTGATCAACATCGCGCGTGGCCCGGGCGGCGCTGCCGTTGTGGCCTGTTGCGGCCCGGACGTGCCGCCTGATGTTGAAGAGGAGGATGCCATGTTGTTCGCGGTCCAGGAGCTGGAATCGGAAATCTGCAAGCTGCGCGGTCTGCTGCAGATGCTGCACGAGGACCAGCCCGACGTACTGGAAGACGTGTTCGAGTTCCATGTCGGCAGCCTGATCAGCCATGCGTCACCGGAACACCACGCGCGCATCCGCACCTGCGCGCAGGAGATGCTGGCGACGGTTCAGGCCTTGCCGCGGCGGCGCGAGGATGACACGCCTGATTTCCAGTTGATGCCGCAGCTGGGCATCCGCCCAGCCTGAGTCAGGCGACCGGCAGTTCCACCAGGCTGCTTTCCACGCAGGCGATCATCTGTTCGCCGCGAGCGGGCACAGGCACGATTCCGGCAGTGAATGCGGAGAATGCCGGCAGGATCGTCGTCCGGTCACGCAACCAGAATGCGGGGAAGCGCCTTCGCAGGGGCGCCAGAGCGATCTGCGGGTGCAGATGTCCTGCGATCACGTGCAACGCTGCATCGGGCGCCGGCTCATGGCGAAGCAGGAACGGTGGCAGCTGTACGTCATCGTGGATCTGAACCTGCAGATGTGCATGCGGTAGCTGCCGGTCGTGGTTGCCGCGAATGACGTGCACGTCCAGCGATGCGTTGCGTTCGCGCCATCCCAGCCACTGCTGGTACCACGCGGCGCGATGCGCCGGTCCATGCAGGATGTCGCCCAGGATCCACAATTCGCGGCAGGCATGCAGGTCCAGAAGCCGCTGCAGGCGTTGCAGGTCTTCGCCGGTGCCGCCGCTGGGCAGCGCGATGCCGGCACGGCGGAACACATCGGCCTTGCCCAGGTGCAGGTCTGCGATCAGCAGTGCCTGCCGCGCGGGCCAGTACAGCGCACGCGCGCCAAGCAGAACCACGGACTCTCCGGCAAGCCGCAGCGGCAGTTCATCGGCCATGGCGGCGCTCCAGCTGCTGCGCCGCGCGTTGTACGCGTGTACGCCAGTCTTCGTTGCTGAACTGGCCGCGCAGGCGTTCGGCCCACAGCGGAAAGCCCAGTGGCGTGAGTGATGAAGGGCGCTGCACCGACAACCGTTGCGTGCCGATGCGCTCCAGTACCTGCTGCAGCCCCGGCAGGTCGAGGCTGTCGTACAGCACTTCACGTTCCGCCAGCGCCAGCAGCAGGTGATCCGGATCGTGTTCGCGCAGCACGTCGTACAGCAGGCCGGCGGACGCCTGCAGCTGGCGCAGTGACCGTGGCATGCCACCGGGAAGGCTGGGTACCAGCAGGCCCGCCACGCGCGCAATGCCGCGGAACTGGCGTCGCGCCAGTTCGCCCAGGTTCACCGCCGTGCGCAGGTCATCCAGCAACCGGTCGTTGCTGAACAACGCGCGCCATTGCCCCGTATCCAGATCGATGGTCTGCGCCGGCGCCAGCACCAGGCCGTGATCGTTCACCGCATAGCCGATGCTGTTGCGTTGCTGGCGGGTGCAGCGCAGCGCCAACAGTGCCGCCAACGCTTCGTGCACGTGGCGGCCGGCAAAGGGATAGACGAACAGGTACTGACCGTCGCGGCGCCTCACGTCTTCCAGCAGCAGATGATCCGCACCGGGCCGTGCTGACAGGCGTGCCTGCAATGCCAGCAGTGGCGCCAGCCAGCGCGATTCCGCGCTGTCATCGCAACCGGACAGTACCGCTTCCAGTTCGCGGCCGAGCGCCTTCGACAGCGGCAGCTGGCCCCCTTGCCAGCGCGGCACCGCACCGTCACCGCGTCCGCGCGCCAGCCGCACGAACGCAGTCATGTCGCGCAGCTGCACCAGTTCAAGCAGGCGTCCTGCGAACTGGAAGCGGTCGCCGCGACGCAGGCGGCTGGCGAACTGCTCCTCCACCGCGCCCAGGCCGCCCCCACGCAGGAACTGCACGCGCACGCTGCCATCGCTGCTGATGGTCCCGATCGACAACCGGTGCCGCAGCGCCTGCCGACGGTCGTGCATGCGGTAGCAGCCATCGGCGTCACGCACGACTTTGTGGAAATCGGGGTACTGGGCCAGGGCCTGGCCGCCTTGCACGATGAACGTCAGCACGGCCTGCCATGAGGCATCGCTGAGCGACGCGAAGGCATGCGTACGCCGCACCTGGGCCAGCAGCGCGTCACCGTCGAAGCCGCCGGCCAGTGCGCGGCTGACCGCATGTTGGGCCAGTACATCCAGCGACAGCGTCGGCGGCCTGCGTGCTTCGACCACGCCTTCGGCCAGTGCGCGGCGCACCGCGGCGTACTCGGCCAGCTCCAGCGCATGGCTGGGGATGCACAGGATGGCGCCGCGGGCGCCGGGGCGGTGGCGTGCACGCCCGGCACGCTGGCGCAGCCGTGCAACGCCCTTCGGGCTACCCAGCTGCAGCACCTGGTCGACCTCCGGGAAGTCGACGCCCAGGTCGAGGCTGGACGTGGCGACGACGCAACGCAGCCTGCCTGCGCGCAGGCCATCCTCCACCTGTTGGCGCAGTGCCGGGTCCAGCGAGCCGTGATGCAGTGCCAGCGTATCGGCGTCTTCTGGCCAGACCGCCGCCAATGCCTGGTGCCACAACTCGGCCTGGGCACGGGTATTGGTGAACAGCAGGCTGCTGCGCGCCTGCATCAGCGCATCCAGCACGCGCGACAGCTGTGCCAGCCCCAGGTGCCCGGCCCACGGGAAACGTTCGCCGGGTTCCGGCAGCAGGCTGCGCACGGTGATCGCGCGCGGGCGAACGCCCTGCACGATCGGTGCGTCCGGCTGGTCAGGCAGCAGCACGTCGCGGGCCTGGGGCAGATTGCCCAGGGTGGCCGACAGCCCCCATAGCTGCAACGAAGTTGCGGTATCGCGCAGCACCGCCAGGTTCAACTGCAGCAGCACCCCACGCTTGTTGCCCAACAGTTCGTGCCATTCGTCCACCACTACGCAGCGCAACTGGCGCATGCGGGGCAGCGTATCGGGATAGCTCAGCAGCAGCGCCAGCGATTCCGGCGTGGTCACCAGCACGTCGACGCGCCCCTCGCGTGCCTGTCGTCGCTCGCGGCTGCTGGCATCGCCGCTGCGCAGGCCGACCCGCCAGCCCAGTCCCAGTCCGTCGACCACCGCCTGCAGTGCGCGCGCGGTGTCGCTGGCCAGTGCGCGCAGCGGCGTCACCCAGAGCACCTGCAGTGGCCGCACTGCACTGGCGCGGCGAGGGGACGGCAGCGGATCGATCATCGCCTGCAGCAGCGGCCCACCGAACATCGCCAGTGTCTTGCCGCTGCCCGTAGGCGTATGCAGCAAGCCGGATTCGCCAGCGAGATAGTGACGCCACATCGCGCGCTGGAACGGCAGCGAACGCCAGCCGCGAGCGGCGAACCAGTCCTCCAGCCTGCGCAGCGCCTGGTTGCGGGTCATCGCGCCAGGGCCTGCAGGGCGGCGAGCTGGTCGGCCTCGCTGGCCGGCTTGTCGTGGCGCCAGCGCAGGATGCGTGGAAAGCGCACGGCGATGCCTGACTTGTGCCGTGAGCTGCGGTTGACCGCCTCGAAGCCCAGCTCGAACACCTGCTCGGCACGCACGCTGCGCACCGGGCCGAAGCGCTCGCGGGTATTGGCGCGGATCCAGCGGTCGAGCGCGAGGATCTCCTTGTCATCCAGGCCCGAGTAGGCCTTGGCGACCGGCACCAGCGTGTCGCCGTCCCAGACCCCGAAGGTGTAGTCGGTGTACAGCGTGCTGCGCCGCCCATGGCCGGCCTGTGCGTACAGCAGCACCGCATCGAGGGTGAGCGGATCGACCTTCCATTTCCACCAGTCACCGCGGCGGCGTCCGGACTGGTAGGGGGACGTGCGCCTTTTCAGCATCAACCCCTCCACGCCGCGTTCGCGTGCGACATCGCGCATCGCGGCGGCCTGCAGCCAGTCGTCCGCTGCGACGTCGGGGGAAATCTGGATCCGCGCATCATCCAGCGCACCGATGACCTCGGCGAGGTGGGCGCGCCGTTGCTGCAGCGGCAGCCCGCGCAGATCCTCGCCCTCGCGTCCCAGCAGGTCGTACGCCAGTACGCGCACCGGCGTATTGCGCAACGTCGCCGCGCCCGGCTTGCGGCGCTGGATGCGGGTCTGCAGCGCGGTGAACGCGCGCGGCAGGTTGCCGGCTTCGTCCCATGCCAGCAGCTCACCGTCCAGCACGCAGCCCTCCGGCAGCGCCAGCGCTGCGTGCTCGATCTCGGGGAAGCGGCCATCCAGTCGTTCCTCGCCGCGGGACCACAGCGCCACCTCGCCACGACGGCGCAGCAGCTGCAGGCGGATGCCGTCCCATTTCCACTCCAGCAGCCAGTCGTCGATGGGCCCGAGGCGCTCGGCAGGGTCGCCTTCGAGCGGCGAGGCGAGGAAGAACGGGTAGGGCTGCTGCCGGTCCGATGGCAGCTCGTCCGGCGACAGCAGCTCGGACAGCACACCCGGCGAGGGCACCCACTCGCCGAGCATGCGCTGGGCAATGCGTGCGATGTCCAGACCAGACCATTCGGCCAGCGCCTGCTGTACCAGACGTTGCGAAACACCCACCCGCAGGGCGCCTGTCAGCAGCTTGTTGAACACCAGTCGTTCGCTGGCCGGCAATTGTCGCCACCCCGCGAGCACGGCGGCCCGGCGTTCCTCCTCCGGCCGGTTGGCGACGGCCAGCAGGTGCTGTTCGATCCAGTCGGCCAGCGGGCGGTCGGGGGCAACCTGCGCCGGGTCATCCAGCAGCAGGGTCAACGTTTCGGCCAGGTCGCCCACCTGCGCATAGCTGTCCTCCACCAACCATGGCGGCAGGCCCGATTCCTCGCTCACCCACGCGCGCAGTTCGCCGCTGGCGGCGATCTTCCGGCGTGCGCCGCCCACCTTGCCGCCGCTGAGCAGGTACAGCGCCCACGCCGCGTCATGCGCGCGCGCCTGGCGGAAGTAGTCGACCAGCGCCGCACGCTTGTCCAGCGTGGCGGTGCTGCGGTCCAGGCGCTGGTAGAGCGCGGCGAAGCTCTTCATTCCTCGCTCCCGAAATCGGTGCGGAAGGCTTCAGCCGCCACGCCGCGCTCGCGCAGGAACGGAATCAACGCATCGGTATTGCCATGGTTGGCGATGACCCGCCGCGCGCCGGTCTGTTCGATGGTCTGCAGCAGCGCGGGCCAATCAGCGTGATCGGAAATGACGAAGCCACGGTCGACGTTGCGTCGCCGCCGATTGCCGCGCAGCTGCATCCAGCCCGAGGCGAAGCCGAGCTGATGGCGGCCGAAGCGGCGCATCCAGGGCGTGCCGGCCGCCGAAGGAGGGGCGAGGATCAGCTGGCCTGCGGCATCGGGTTGGCGCCCCTGCTCGGCAACGGTGAGCGTTTCCAGCATCGGAATGCTGGCCTGCCGGTACACCGCCACGCCATTGGCGATGGCGCCATGCAGCCAGGCCGGGCGATCGTCCAGTGGCAACAGCTCGGCCAGCACCCGCTGCGCCTTGCCGAGTGCATAGCACAGCAGGATCGCCGCTTCGCCACGTTGCTCGCATTCGCGGCGCCACGCCACGATTTCCGCAGCCACCGCAGGCGTGTCCGGCCAGCGGTAGATCGGCAGGGCGAACGTCGCTTCGGTGATGAACGTGTCGCAGGGCACCACTTCGAAGGGCGTGCAGGTCGGGTCCGGTTGGCGCTTGTAGTCGCCGGATGCCACCCAGACCTGTCCGCCATCGTCGATGCGCACCTGCGACGAGCCGAGCACATGACCGGCAGGATGCAGCGATACCTGCACCCGTCCCAGCCGGAAGGGCACGCCTTCGGCATGCACCTGCACCGGCACATCGCCCAGCCGCCAGCGCAGGATGGGCAGGCTGCCTTCGCTGCAGTGGTACTCGCCCATGCCCGGGCGCGCGTGGTCGCCGTGGCCATGGGTGATGACCGCGCGCGGAACCGGGCGCCACGGATCGATATGGAAATCGCCAGCTGCGCAGTACAGCCCTTCCGGGCGCAGCACCACCAGATCATCATTGCCTGCCATGCGGCCACTGTGGCGTGCGCCTCGTGCACGGGGTGAGAACCGGCCTGAACACGGGCTTGGCGGGGCATGCGGCACAATCGGACCGCATACCTCTTGCCGCCAGGATGGACCGGATGAGTGGACCCAGCTTCAGCAGCAGCGCGCCGTTTGAAACCCACGTGGTGCTGAACCAGCCGCCACCGTTCGCGGGCCGCCAGCTGTGGACCGACGACGTGGCGTTGATGGAGGCGGTGCAGCGCGAGGGGGCCGGAGCCTTTGCGCCACGCCTGGCCGTGTACGGGGCCCTGGCCGGCGACGAGTTGTACCGGCTTGGCTTCGACGCCAACCGTGATCGCCCGCGGCTGCGCACGCACGATGCGCAGGGCCATCGCATCGACACGGTGGAGTTCCACCCTGCGTACCACCAGCTGATGGCCGCCGCGAAGCAGCATGGCGTGGCGGGATTGTCCTGGCACGAGCCGCAGCCCGGCGCGCACGTGGCGCGTGCGGTACTGAGCTATCTGCACCACCAGGCCGAAGCCGGCACCAGTTGCCCCTTGACCATGACTCATGCGGCAGTGGCGGTGCTGCAGTCGCAGCCGCACCTGGCCGAATGGGCGCGCAAGGCCGCCACGCCGGTCTACGACCCGCGTGATGTTCCCGTGGCGGACAAGGCCGGCATCACGCTGGGCATGGGCATGACCGAGAAGCAGGGCGGTTCGGATGTACGTGCGAACAGCACGCGCGCCGAGCCGATCGATGGCGAACGCTATCGCCTGGTCGGCCACAAGTGGTTCTTCTCCGCGCCGATGTGCGATGGCTTCCTGGTGCTGGCGCAGGCGCCGGGCGGGCTGACCTGCCTGTTGATGCCGCGCCGGTTGGCCGACGGCGACCGCAACGCATTCCGGCTGATGCGGCTGAAGGACAAGCTGGGCGACTGGGCCAATGCGTCCAGCGAGGTCGAGTTCTGTGGCGCGCAGGCATGGCGTGTGGGCGAAGAAGGGCGTGGCGTGACGACCATCATCGGCATGGTGATGATGACCCGCCTGGACTGCATGCTGGGTGCGGCCGCGGAAATGCGCATGGCGCTGGTGCAGGCGCTGCATCATGCACGCCATCGGCGTACCTTCGGCAAGTTGCTGGTGGAGCATGCGCTGATGGCCAACGTGCTGGCCGATCTGGCGCTGGAGTCGGAAGCGGCAACCGTGTTGGCGATGCGCATCGCGCGGGCGGTGGATCGCGCCGGCGAGGATGCCAGCGAAGCCGCGTTGGCGCGGCTGGGGACTGCACTGGGCAAGTACTGGTTGTGCAAGCGCGCGCCGTCCTTCGTCAACGAAGCGCAGGAATGCCTGGGCGGTGCGGGTTACGTTGAGGAGTCGATGCTGCCGAGGCTGTACCGCCAGGCGCCGTTGAATTCGATCTGGGAAGGCAGCGGTAACATCCAGTGCCTGGACGTCCTGCGCGCGATGTCACGCGAGCCGGAAGCAATGGCGGCATTGCGCAGCGAGCTGGCCGCGGTGGCTGATCTCGATGCGCGTTATGCAGCTGCATTTCAGCGTTGGGCAGCGGCGCCAGCGCCTGAGGAATCGCAGGCGCGGCTGTTCTGCGAGCGCACTGCGCTGCTGCTGCAGGCGGCGCTGCTGCTGCGTGCGCGCAGTCCAATGGCGGAGGCGTTCGTGCGCAGCCGGTTGGACGGGGAGCACGGGCTGGCATTCGGGACGCTGCCGGCGGGATTGGATCTGTCGGTGATGCTGGCGCGCGCGCTGCCGTAGGGAGCGGCCAACGGCGGAGCCCCTCGTGGTGGGCGCTGATATCGGCGGTGGCCGCGCGAGTGGGTCGCGCAGGGGCCGCCGTGAATACGTCCTTGGGGGCTTGGCCGCGGCATCCATGCCGCGGACACCCCTGCGCAACCCACCCGCGTGGCCTTGGACGGTTTCCGTGCCGTGCACCACGGAATCAACAGAAAAAGCGGAGAGCGAAAAGCGAAAAGCCGCGGCAGTGCCGCGGCTTTTCCTGTGGCGCCGAGCCGATGCATGCTCGGCTGGCTGGTAGCGCCGGGTCATACCCGGCGAACGCGGAGGCCTCAGTGCTTGGCTTCTTCCTTGGCGGCGTTGGCCTTGGCGTCATTGGCGACATCACGGGCCTTGTCGGCGACCTTCTGCGCGGCGTTGGCGGTGGCGTCGCTGGCATGCGCAGCGGCGTCGGTAGCGGCGTCCTTGGCTTTGTCGGCGGCGTTGGCAGTGGCGTCTGCGGCCTTGTCCAGCGCCTGCTGGGTATCGGCGGCGGCCTGCTCGGAAGCGGCGGCAGTCTTGTCGGCGGCTTCGCGGGTGGCGGCAGCAGCCTTGTCGACGGCGTCGCGGGCGGCAGCGCCGGCGCTGTCAGCGGCCTGCTGCGCGTCCTGCTTGGCCTGTTCAGCTTCCGGGCCCTTGCAGGCGGCCAGGGCCAGCAGCAGGGAGGCGGCCAGCAGGGTGGTGGTGATCGGACGAATCTTCATGGCGGTCTCCGGCACTGCAATGGATGGGGACGCCAGCCTATTCATGCCGTTGTGAAGACCGGGTCGCGATGCAGGGGCTTGATCGCCGGCGTCCACGCAAAGAAAAAGCCGCTGGCGAACCAGCGGCTTTTCCAGAACAGCGTGAAGAAAGAAGTTATTACTTCTTGGCTTCTTCAGCAGCGTCCTTGGCCTTCTCAGCGGTGCCTTCAGCAGCCTTGGCAGCGTCAGCGGCAGCGCCGGCAGCAGCGTCGGTGGCAGCACCGGCGGTCTGGGCAGCGGCGTCGGTGGCAGCGTCAGCAGCGGTGGCGGCGGTGTCAGCGGCCTGCTGGGCAGCGTCGGCGGTCTGGGCGCCAGCAGCGGCGGCCTGGTCGGCAGCAGCCTGGGCTTCGGTGGCGGCTTCGTTGGCCGAAGCAGCGGCGTCCTGGGCAGCTTCCTGCTTCGAGCAGGCGGCCAGGGCCAGAGCCAGGGACATCGCGACCAGCAGCTTGTTGATGCTCATTGTGTAAATCCTCGTCGTTAGAATTAGGCAACGCGCATGCTGCGCGCCGACAACATGATGACAAGCCAATATTGGGTGTCAAGCGATCCCGCATTCATTTTTGCGAAATCATCGTTAAATCTTTTTAAATCAATTCGATGGCGATTGCCGTTGCTTCGCCGCCGCCGATGCAGAGGGTGGCAATGCCGCGCTTGCCACCACGCGTGCGCAGAGCGTTGACCAAGGTCACCACAAGACGTGCGCCGGAGGCACCGATGGGATGACCCAGTGCGCAGGCGCCGCCATTCACGTTGAGCTTGTCGTGCGGGATGCCCAGTTCGCGCATCGGGGCCATCGCCACCACAGCGAAGGCTTCGTTGATTTCGAACAGATCGACCTGGTCCAGCGTCCAGCCGGTCTTGTCCAGCAGCTTGTGCAGCGCGCCGATCGGGGCGGTGGTGAACCACTCCGGTTCCTGCGAGTGAGTGGCGTGGCCGACGATGCGGGCCAGCGGCGTGATGCCTCGCGCGGCAGCGTCCTCTTCGGTCAGCAGCACCACCGCGGCGGCGCCGTCGGAGATGCTGGAGGAACTGGCGGCGGTCACGCTGCCATCCTTCTTGAAGGCCGGACGCAGGGTCGGGATCTTGGCGATGTCGGAGCGCCCTGGCTGCTCGTCGGTAGCGACCTCGACCTCACCCTTGCGGGTGGCGACCTTCACCGCGACGATTTCATCGGCAAACGCACCATTGGCCTGGGCATCCTGCGCACGCTTGACCGACTCGATCGCATAGGCGTCCTGCTCTTCGCGGCTGAACTGGTACTTGTCCACCGCGCACTCGGCGAATTCGCCCATTGCCTTGCCGTCGTAGGCGTTGACCAGGCCATCGTGGGCCATGTGGTCGACCGCCTGGAAGTTGCCGAAACGGTTGCCGGTACGGGAGTTCGGCAGCATGTGCGGGGCGTTGGACATCGATTCCATGCCGCCGGCGACCACGATGCTGGCCGAGCCGGCCTTGATCAGATCATGGCCGAGCATGATGGTCTTCATGCCCGAGCCGCACACCTTGTTCAGCGTGGTGGCACCGGCCGACAGCGGAATGCCGGCGGCGATCGCCGCCTGGCGGGCGGGCGCCTGGCCGAGGTTGGCCGGCAGCACGCAGCCCATCAGGACTTCAGAAACGTCGCTGGCCGGGACACCCGATTGTTCCAGGGCGGCGGCGATGGCGGCCGCGCCGAGGGTCGGGGTCGGCACGCCGTTGAACTGGCCGAGGAAGGAGCCGATGGCGGTGCGCTTGGCGGCGGCGATGACGATGTTGGACATGGCAATCTCGTTGATGCGTAAGCAATGTTCGGAAAGGAGACCGGAGGCCGTTGGATGCGCCCCGGTTTCCCGGCAGACTGCGTGGGGGTCGGCCCAAGTATAGAGGGTCGGGGAGGGCTGCCGGTGTGCGGCGCCGAACGCCTGCCGGGATGAAGGCAGGCCAACGTTCACGGGAAGGAATCGATGGAACGCAAGATGATGGTGAGGTCTGTGCTTGCAACCGCGCTGGCGATGGCGCTGACGGCCTGTGGTGGAGGCGGCGGAGGCGGCAGCAACGTGCGTGTCGACCCGCCCCCGACCACGCCGACACCTCCGACCACGCCTCCCCCGACGACACCACCGCCGGCCAAGCCGCAGGAGCCGGCCTTTGATGCGCATCTTTCAGTCACCAACGCGCGTGCCGCACAGGCCGCCGGCCTGACCGGGCGGGGCGTGCGCATCGGCATCGTCGATTCGGGCGTGCAGCGCAATGCGGTGGCCTTGAATGGTCGCGTGCTGGCCAACTTCAATTACATCGATCCGGCCAGGAACAACCTGGGGGTTGATGACGTGGTCGGGCATGGCACCGCCGTGGCCAGCCTCGCTGCTGGTGCAGCAGTGGGAAGCTGGCCGGGCGGTATCGCGCCAGGGGCTCAGATCGTCTCGGCACGGATCATTTCCGACAAGCCGCCGACCGATGACGGCAGTGGCCAGGGCAATGCCTTCAGTGGGCCGCTGGGTGTGGCCCAGGTCCACCAGGACCTGATCAGCTACAACGTGAAGGTGATGAACAACTCGTGGGGTGGCCTGTACTGGACCGACCTGCCCACCACCGCGCAGGTGGCCGCCGAGTACCGGCCGTTCGTGATCAACCACGGCGGCCTGGTGGTGTTCGCCGCCGGCAATGACGGCCGCAGCGAGCCGAGCAGCCTGGCCGCGCTGCCCAGCCAGAAGGGTGTGGCAGGCACGCTTCCGGCAGCCGACCTGGAGCGCGGCTGGCTGGTGGCCACGGCGGTGGATCCGTATACGCCGGGCGCGCTGGCCAGCTATTCGAATGCCTGCGGCCAGGCGGCCCGCTACTGCCTGGCGGCGCCGGGCAGCGCGGTCTACCCGGATGCCAACGGTGGCAGCTACTACTGGAACTACGGTACGTCGTTCGCCGCGCCGCTGGTCTCCGGTGCGGCGGCGCTGGTCTGGCAGCGCTTCCCCTACTTCAACAACGATCTGGTGCGGCAGACCCTGCTGGGTACCGCCAAGGACATCGGCGCGCCCGGTGTGGATCCGGTGTTCGGCTATGGCCTGCTCGATATCGGTCGCGCGATCAATGGTCCCGGCCGCTTCGACTGGGGTGATGTGGCCACCAGTGTGGATGCGGGTTCGACCGGTTCGACGTGGAGCAACGACATCACCGGCAGCGGTGGCCTGGTCAAGCAGGGGGACGGCAAGCTGGTGCTGACCGGCAACAACGGTTACACCGGTGCCACCCGTGTCGAGCGCGGCATCCTGACGCTGCAGAACGGTGGCGTGATCCGTTCCAACGTGACGATCCTCGCCCAGCCCGACCCGGATTCCACCGGTCTGCAGTTCAACGGTGGCACGCCGCGGGTGATTGGCAACGTGGTCAACGGCGGCAGCGTGTTCCTCACCACCGGCAACACCACCGGCACCATCGAGGGCAACTACACCCAGCAGCCCGGCGCGCAGCTGATGATCGCGCTCGGTGCCAACGCGTTGCAGGTCACCGGCAACGCCACGATCAATGGTGGTGTGCGTGTGCATGGCTTCGTCTCCGGTTATGTGCCGCAGAACGGAACGCGCCAGGATCTCATCCACGCCGCGGGGGGCCTGAACGGCACCTTCAATACCCAAGCCACTTCCACCGGCCTGCAGGGGCTGACCCTGGTGTCACCCACGTATGGCTACGACAGCAACAACGCGTGGTTGAACGTGATCCAGGTCAGCGTCACCGCCGCGGCCAGCGGCCTGAGCGCATCTGCGCAGGGGGCCGCGCAGCGCCTGGAAGGCGCATTCGCAGTGCTCGACGGCAACACCGGCCTGCAGGGATCGCCCTTCGGTGCCGCGGCCGGTGCGCTGCAATGGGCCGGAGGGGGCCAGCAGGGCCTGGCCGACAGCCTGCAGAGCCTGTCCGGCCAGGCGCATGCGCGCGCCGAGGCCGCCACCTTCGACAGCATCGACATGTCGCGGCGTGCGATTGCCGAGCGCTTCGACCGCGTACAGTCCACCCCGCGCCTGCGGGGTACCTGGCAGAGCGCGTTGGGCGAGGCCGGGCAGGGCAGCTTTGCCGGCAACAGCGCAGACAGCCGTGGCTGGATGGCCGGACAGGATCTGCCGCTGGGCGGCAACGGCCTGATGGGCGTTGCCTTCGGCGAGACCCGCAGCAATGGTGGCAGCAGTTTCGGCGGTGATCGTGGGCGTGACCGCCAGGCGCAGGCACAGTTGTACGCTGGCTGGAGCCAGGGGCGAGGCTATGCGCTGGCCCAGTTCGGCAGTGGCCAGTTCACCCGCGCGCTGGATCGCCAGCTGCTGCTGGGTGCGGGCGTCTACGGTGTCTCGGCGCGTTACGGCGGGCGTTTCAGCAGCGCCAGCGTGGAAGGCGGATATCGGCTGGGCCGCGCAGGCGCTTCGTTGACGCCCTACCTCGGTGCAAGCACCACGCGTGTCGATACCGATGCGTTCAATGAGCTGGGCGGTTTCGGCTTCGGCCTGCGTGGTGATGCCACCCGGGTGCAGCGCAGCCAGATGCTGGCCGGCATCCGCGGCGAGCGTGGATGGGGGCGGTGGACCCTGCGCGGACACGCCGAGTGGCAGCAGCGGCTGGACGGCGGTGGCGCCGATTGGCAAGCCAGTTTTGTCGGCGTGGATGCATGGGCGCCGCTGGCAGGCTGGAATGCGCCGCGTAGCAGTGCGCTGATCGGCCTGGCGCTGGAATCGTGGTGGGGCCGCAATGGCCGCTTGAGCCTGGGCTTTGACCAGCGTATCGGTGGCGAGGGCGCGCGGCAGGCTGCGTTGCGCTACAGCACCGGGTTCTGAGGAATCGGTCGCGCCGGGAAGACTCCCGGCGCGACGTCTGCAGCCTCAGCCGCCGCGCAGGTTGCCCAGGCGTGGGGTGCTGCGGCCCAGCGGCATCTTCAGCTTGCCGATCGACAGGATGCGGCTTTCCGCAATGCGGTCGGCTGCGCGCTGCGGCGCGATGTTCTCGCGCTGCGACAGTTCGAAGATGCGGGTGAGGTTGTGGTAGATGCTGCGGATCAGGCGCATCGCACGTTCGCGGTTGTAGCCGTCGATTTCCAGCGACACGTTCATCACGCCGCCTGCGTTGACCGCGTAGTCCGGCGCGTAGAGGATGCCGCGCGCATGCAGTTCGTCGCCGATCTCCAGGCTCGACAGCTGGTTGTTGGCGGTGCCGCAGATGATCTTCGCCTTGATCCGCGGCAGGGTATCGGCGTTGATGGCGCCTTCCAGCGCGCACGGTGCGAACACGTCGGCGTTCACTTCGTGGATCTCGTCCGGCTTGACCGCCTCGGCACCGAAATCGCTGACTGCACGATCAACCAGCGCACTGTCCAGGTCGGTGACATACAGCTTGGCGCCGCGGTCACGCAGCAGTTTCACCAGTTCCATGCCGATGTGGCCCAGGCCCTGCACCGCGATGCTGGTCTTGCCCACTTCCTCATGGCCGAACTTGAAGCGCATCGACGCCATCAGTGCCTGCAGCGCACCGTAGGCCGTGAACGGCGCCGGATCGCCGGAGCCACCATGGACCTGGTGCACGCCGGTCACGAACTGGCTCTCCAGGTAGATGTTCTCCATGTCGTTGACGTCGGTGCCAACGTCCTCGGCGGTGATGTAGCGGCCGCTCAGCGAATCGACGTAGCGGCCGAAGGCGCGGAACAGCACTTCGGTTTTGTCCGTCTTCGGGTCGCCGATGATCACCGCCTTGCCGCCGCCCACGTTGAGGCCGGCCAGGGCATTCTTGTAGGTCATCGTCCGGCTCAGCCGCAGCACATCGGCCAGCGCCTCGTCGGTGCTGGCGTAAGGGCGCATGCGCACGCCGCCCAGGGCCGGGCCCAGAGTGGTGTTGTGGATGGCGATGATCGCCTTCAGGCCGGCATCGTGGTTGTGGCAGAACACCACTTGTTCGTGGCCGGTGGTGGCGAGGGTTTCGAATAGCATGGCGTCTCCGATGGCGCGAACGGCGGGGAACTGCAACGAACGGCCAGTGAACGGTAGGGTCCCAAAACAAAAAAAGCGACGTCGTCAGTGCAGGGGGACGGGTCGCGCGGCGCCATTCTAGTCCATTCCCCCGGCCGCTGCCGTCGACTTCGGCGGCCTTCCGGTTAAAGAAGATGAAAGTGCGGCCGATGCTGCGACGACGGCGGGTGGCCGGATTCGCGTGAAGAGGCAGGCGGTCAGTGACGGCAAGGGCACCACAACGACAGGGCGGGCGGCGATGACGCCGGCCTGGTGGCGATCGCTGCGCGCCTGGCTGGCGCGGTCGACCGGGGCGGCTCCGCTGCGCCTGGCGGCCGTATCGCGACAGGCCGTCGCTGCTGCCGCAGCCAGCCTGCAGGGCGAGGCCCTGCAGGCCGGTGAGATCGCCGCGCACCTGCAGCGCGGCCTGCACGCACTGGCCCTGTACCCACGGCTGGCCGGCGAGCCTGCCCCCGTCCAGGATCCGGCACTGGGCGAAGCGGTGGCGCGCGCGCTGCAGGACCGCGACTGGGCGACCCGGCAGTTGCCCCGGCGCCCGCAGCTGCTGCCGCAGCTGATCCAGACCGTCAACGACGATGCGGCTTCGGCGCGGGTGATGGCAGCCATCATCGGCCAGGACCCGGTGCTGACCGGCAACCTGCTGCGCATCGCCAACAGCCCGGCCTACAAGGTGCATGAGCGGCCGGTGGAAAGCCTGCAGCGGGCGGTGACCCTGGTCGGTACCGAAGGCGTGCGCCAGATCATCAGCGCGGTGCTGGTGCAGCCGGTGATGCAGGTGCAGTGCGACGTGTTCCCGCAGTTCAGCACGATCGTCTGGGAACACGCATTGCTGGCGTCGCGTGCAGCGGCCGATCACGCGCGCACGGTCACTTTCGGTGACGCCTTCGCCGCGCAGTGGCTGGGGCTGGTGCAGGGGCTGGGCTCTGCGCTGGTGATGCGCCAGCTGCTGCAGGAAGCGCAGGCGCGCGGTGAAACCGTAGAGCCGGCGCTGGCCCTGCAGCTGCTGCAGCAGTGGTCGTTGCCGCTGGCACAACGCGTGGCTGCAGCCTGGGAGCTGCCCGAGCCGGTGCACCAGGCACTGGCGCCGGAGGCCGATGGCCCACTGGCCGACAGCCTGCGTCTGGCCAGCGCCGCAGCGGCGGCCAGCCTGCTGTGCCGGCATGGACATGCCAGCCAGAGCCGCATGCTGGCCCTGCTCGAACAACTGCCGTCGGCGCCGCCGCATGCGCTGCGCTGGATCTGGCGGCGCCTGCACGGTCGCAGCGTGGAAACGCTGGACGAAGCCGGACAGGATCAGGGCGGTCCGGCACCGTGAGGGTTACAGCTGCGATTCCACCGGCAGCCAGCTGATCACCCGTGCGGTCCAGCGCTTGCCGAGGCTGGCACCGGGCTCGGTCTCCACCCAGTGCGGGGGCGGCTGCCGTTCCAGCCAGCGCAGCGCGTCGTTCTGTCCCAGGGCAAGCCACCAGCTGTACTCGGGGCTGGCCAGGCGCAGGTACTCGTCGCGCAGCTGCGCGCCCAGCACCGGGTCATCGAACAGCACGCCCATTTCGGTGTTCAGATAGGCCGAGCGCGGATCGAGATTGAACGAGCCGACGAAGCCACGGCGGTTGTCGACCACGAACGCCTTGGTGTGCAGGCTGGCGCCACTGCTGCCGAACAGGCTGGTATCGGGCCGGCCATGCGCCTTCAGTTCGTACAGCTTCACGCCGGCCTGCAGTAGCGGCACGCGGTAGCCCATGTAGCCGCCGTGCACGGCAGCCACGTCGTTGGCAGCCAGCGAATTGGTGACCACGCCAACCTGCGCGCCCCGTGCGGCCAGCGTCGAAAGCGCCTCGACGCCATCGTGGCCGGGCACGAAATAGGGTGAGATCAACAGTGCACTGCGGCGGGTGCTGCGCAGTTCCTCGCTGAGCGTGCTGACCAGCCAGCCGCGGCGATCATCGTCGCGGTGCTTCATCGGTGGATCGGATGCGATCTGCACGTCCGCGCTCCAGTGCAACGGTTCCGGACTGGGCCGTTGCCGCTGGCGTGATTCGGCCACGCGCTGCAGGTACGGCTGCGCCTTGGCATGCATCGCATCCAGGTCCGACTGCCGCACCAGCTGCCGCAGCTGTGCATCGGTGTAGGACGCCAGCGCGGAAATCGGGATGGCCGCGCCGCTGTTCCAGTAGTCGTCGAAGATCCGGTTGGCCTGCTGCACGGCCGGCCCGGCCACGACCAGGTCCAGATCCTGGAAGTTCACGTCGTCGCGCGCGCTGAAGTACTCCTCGCCGATGTTGCGGCCACCGACGATCGCAATGCGGCCATCGGCGATCCAGCTCTTGTTGTGCATGCGGTGGTTCACGCTGAAGGCGCGTTGCACCAGCTCCAGGGTGCGCGCGATGCCGCTGCGGTTGCGGAACGGGTTGTACAGACGCAGCTCGATGTTCGGATGCGCATCGAGCGCCATCATCAAGGCGTCCTTGTCCTTGGCGTTCATGTCGTCGAGCAGGATGCGCACGCGCACGCCGCGCTCTGCGGCGTCGTACAGCGCCTTGGCCATCAGGTGGCCGACCAGGTCGTCGTGCCAGATGTAGTACTGCAGGTCCAGGCTGCGGCCAGCCTGTGCGGTGATCATCGCGCGTGCGGCGAAGGCATCCATGCCATCACTGAGGAAAGCCACGCCGGACTGGCCGGGATGGGCCTCCTGCAATGGCACGATCTGCTGGTCGATGCGGGTCTGCGCCGGCTGCAGTGGCAGCACCAGCGAGGGTGTGCCCCGTGCCTGCGGGGTGAGATGGTCGGCCAGCAGCAGGCCGGACAGGACCAGCAGCAACAGCGCGGCGAGAATGATTGCAGCGATGCGCAGCAGGCGTCGCCAGAAGGGCTTGGACAGGCTCATGCCCCGATGGTAGATCCACGTCATGCGTGGAAGAAGATCTGCAGGATCAATCCGGGTCAGAGCCCTTGCCTGCGGCAAGGGATCCGACCCCGGCGGGCGTCACGGATGGGGGCGGACCCCTTTCCACGGGAAAGGGCTCTGACCCCGGAGCCTCAGAAGCGCTCGTCGCTGCCCAGGTAGCGCCACTGGCCCGGCGGCAGCGGCCCCAGCGCCACGCGGCCAATGCGCAGCCGACGCACCCCGGTTACCTGCAGCCCGGCGGTTGTCACCGCCGCACGCAGGCCCTTGGCGGTGAGCCCCTTGCCGGCGAACCGCAGCCGCTGTTCGCTCTGCCAGCTGACCTTGCCGCCGCCGGCCTCCTGCTGCAAACGCGCCATCAGCCATGGCCCACGCTCCGGGCCGCCCTCGGCCACTTCGATCAGGTATTCCTGCTCAGTGCGGCCCAGATTGCGCTGCAGATGCGCCAGCGTGGCCGGATCCTGGCTGACCACGACCAGGCCGCTATCAGCCGCAGGCAGTGATGCGGCCAGCTGCAGGCCGTGGAAATGCCGCTGCAGTGGACGGATATCGCTGGCGTCGAGTTCGCTGCGGCTGTCACTGCTGACCAGCGTGCACAGGGTTTCGGCGGCGACACCGGCCGGCTTGTTCAACAGCATGCTTACCCGTTCGGCCTTTTCATCGCTGGCCTGCTCCGCCACTACGATCACCGCGCTGTCATCGACCGGGCGCTGCGGTTGTTCCACCACCTCGCCGTTGACCGACACCCAGCCACCTTCAATGTAGCGCCGTGCTTCGCCGCGCGGGATGCCGAGCAGGGCGGACAGGTGTTTGTCGAGACGGATCGGTTCCATGGCGGGCAGGTCGGGCAGGGGGCGCGCAGTGTAGCTGCTGCGGCCGGTCAGCGCTGGCCGCGGTTGGCCAGCTCGGTCAGGTACAGGCGGGTATCGAATTCCAGCTGCAGGTAATCCGGTTCCATGTGCTGGCACAGCTGGTAGAAGGCCTTGTTGTGGTCGGCTTCCTTCAGGTGGGCCAGTTCGTGCACCACGATCATGCGCAGGAAGGCCGCCGGTGCCTGGCGGAACACGGTGGCGATGCGGATCTCGCGGCTGGCCTTGAGGCGGCCACCGTGCACGCGGGAAATGGCGGTATGGGTGCCCAGGGCGTGCTTGATCACTTCCAGCGTGTTGTCGTAGCAGACCTTGTTGAGCGGCACCGACTTGCGCAGGTAGCGGTCCTTCAGCTCCTGGGTGTAGTCGTACAGCTGGCGGTCGCTGCGCACCTCGTGCGGGTCGGGGTAGCGCTGCTGCAGCCAAGGGCCGAGCTTGCCCTGCGCCAGCAGGTCGCTGACCTGGGCGACCAGGGGTTCAGGATAGCCGGTGAGGTACTTCAGGACTGCCATGCAGGGGCGGCGGGGCGTCGGTAGAATGGGGCATCCAAGATTACACGCGGTACGCATCGACCATGGCAAAGCCCAACGCGCTGCAGGAACAATTGCTCAAGGCCGGCCTGGCCAAGAAGTCGCAGGCCAGCGCTGCCGCGAGCGCGCAGGCCAAGGCCCGCCAGGGCAAGGCCGAATCGACCTCGGGCGAGGTCCAGCGCGAGGCTGAACGCGCCCGCGCCGAGAAGGTCGAGCGCGACCGCGCGCTGGCCGCCGAGCGTAACGCCCAGGCCCGCCAGGCTGAACAGAAGGCCCAGGCCCGGCAGATCATCAGTGCCCACGCCGTGCCCCACAAGGGCGACGATGAGTACCGGTTCAGTGACGGCGCCGCGATCCGCACCCTGCTGATCGACCCCAAGCTGCGCAAGGCGCTGTCGGTCGGTGTGCTCGTCATCGTTGCCCACGGCGACGGCTACGCCCTGCTGCCGCGCGCTGCGGCAGAGAAGGTGCGTGAACGCGCGCCGGAAGCGATCATCGTCGATCACGGCCAGCCGGGCTCGACCGCCGAGATCTCCACCGGCAATGCCGAGGACGATGCCTACTACGCGCAGTTCCAGGTGCCGGACGACCTGGTCTGGTAAGCAAAAAAGGGGACGGAGGGGATTAAGTCGCAATCGGCTTGATCGAACCCATTCGCGTTCTGTTTGGCATCCTGAAGAGCAGCCGAGCATGGCTCGGCTCTACACGAAGGCCTGTCTTTTTGCCGGGGTGTATCGTCTCCATATCAGGCGACACACCTGCGGAGGATGGCCATGGCCACCGGTTGGGCGGGAGACGGCGCGGTCCAGGACCAGATTGACGCCACCGTCGACGATGCGATCGCCCGCGCACGGCGCCAGCTGCGCGAGGGCCCCGGTCTGGAACACTGTGAGGAATGCGACGCGCCGATTCCGTTGGCGCGGCGCCGGGCTGTACCCGGTGTTCGGCTCTGCGTGGCGTGCCAGCAGGCGCACGACGACGAAGAGCAGGCGCACAGTGGCTACAACCGGCGCGGCAGCAAGGACAGCCAGCTGAGGTAAAGGGGGTTTTTATTGCAGGGCTGCGCCCTGCACCTGCCGAAGCCAGAGCTAGAGCCAGAGCAACGTCAAAAGCCTGCATTCCGTGGGATGGCGGGGCGGTGTGGGTGGTCAGGACACGCCGTAAACCCATCCATGGGGGCTCGATGGCGCCATCCATGGCGCCAACGGTCCTGCCCACCCAAACCGCCCCGCCTCTGACAGATTCCGTGCGCTGTTGGCGGGTGCCGACCGTTAGTCGGCACATCTGTCAGATATCGAATGAATTCATTCGTGCCGACCAACGGTCGGCACACACCAAAGCAGAACGCCGTTCCGACAGTTCGCGGAAAACTGTCGAAGGCGGGGTGGGTCCGGTTGAGGGGGCGTGAGCCGCATGGATGCGGCGACCGAGCTTACATGGACGTACTTGCAGCGTCCCCCTCAACCGGACCCACCCCGCCAACCCACGGAATGCCCGCCTTTGACGTTGACGTTGCTTCGGCAGGTGCAGGGCGCAGCCCTGCAAAGAAAAACCCACCCTCAGCCGTCGCCCTGGATGCCGCCCGGTGCCTGTGCCGGGTCGCGCCAGCGGCGCACCGTGCGCTGGAAGAACAGGTTGTTCGGCAGCTGCAGCACCGTGCCTTCGTGGCCGTCGCCGGTCTCCTGCAGCGTGGTGTAGATCAGGTTCACGTCGATCACCCGGCCCTTCAGGCCCGGCTTCTCGCCGTTCTCCAGCACTTCGATGTAGTCATGCAGGCGGAACGGGCGGGTGGTGAAGATCAGCAGCGTGCAGAAGATGTTGGAGAGCACGCTCCAGGCCGCGAAGAAGGCCACTGCGCCCACGGCCGCGAAGCCGGTGAACGCGGTCCACAGTACCGAAGGCGATGCGCCGAGCAGGCTGAGGATGTACAGCAGGGCGCTGAAATAGACCACGAAACTGCTGATCCGGCGTGCGCCCATCGCCATCTCCGGCGGGAGCGTGTAGTGCTCGGCGAAGCGGCGGATCAAGCGCCGTGCCAGCACTCGCAGCAGCCACGCGGCCAGCAGGGTGAGCAGGATCTTCCCGGCGATACCGGCGTCGTGGAGCCAAGGGTAGGTCCAGGCCGGCAGGTGATCCTTCAGCGACAACATCATGGGGGCGACGACAGGTGGCAATAACGGCCTTCGATGTTACCCGGCGCGTGCAGCGGATTCGACCGCTGGGGTCCAGGCCAGGCAGACCAGCTCCTGGCGGTGCTGCTGCAGGCAGGCGCGGCCGTTGTCTGGACGCAGCTGCAAGGACAGGCCCAATGCCTGCAGCAGTACGCAGGCGGCGATCACCAGCAGGGCGGCGCAGGATGGGCTGGACATGGCAGAACTCCTGGACGGCAAATTCGCGAAGGACCTTCCATGGATGCAGCAGCCGTCGAAAAGGTTGCATGGCATCGGCCGTCGATCAGCTCTAAACCTTTTTCCGGGTCGCGGCATCCAAGGGATATGCTCGACACCACCATGCCCGCGCCGCCTGCCGCCAACGACGCCGTCGACGAACCCGCTCTGGTGCGGGCGGCGGCCGCGGGCGATACCGCTGCCTATGAACTGCTGTACCGGCGTCACGCGCCGCGTGTATTCGCTGTCCTGTGGCGGTTGTGTGGCGGCCAGCAGGCACGTGCCGAGGATGCGCTGCAGGAAGCGTTCCTGCAGGCGTGGAAGGCGCTGCCGGGGTTCCGGTTCGAAAGCAGCTTGTCCACCTGGCTGCATCGGTTGGGCGTCAACGCCGCGCTGATGGAACTGCGCGGGCGTGCTGCCGGGCAGGACCACGACAGCCTCGACGAAGTGGACGGGGGGTTGCAGGAACTGGCGGTACACGACCGCTGTGCCGGCACCGAACGCGACCTCGAACGGGCGCTGTCGACACTGCCGCCACGGGCACGTGCGGTACTGGTACTGCACGACATCGAAGGCTGGAAACACCAGGAAATCGCCGAACAGCTGCAGATGGCCGTCGGCAGTTCCAAGGCACAGTTGCATCGTGCGCGCGGCCTGTTGCGCGCACGGCTGGGAGACATGACATGAATACACACGACCACGATTCCGACCACGATCTACTGGCACGGCTGCGCGCGCTGCCAAGCGAGCGCGACGTACCCACCGATGGCTGGGCACGCCTTTCGGCCCAGCTGCCGCCGCGTGAGCCGCAGGCGGCACCTGCGCCGGGCGACAACGTGGTGGCCCTGCCGAACCGTTCGCGTCGGCGTTGGTGGTTGCCGGTGGGTGCGGTGTTGGCGGCCAGCCTGGCGGTCTACGCCGTGGCGCCGTGGCGCCATGCGCAGCCAGAGGTGCCGGTACCTTCAGCACTGCAGCTGCAGGCTGCGGCGATGACCGAGCAGTACCAGCAGGCCGTGGCCGCGCTGCCCGATGGACGGGCGCCGGAATGGCAGCCGGCCCTGCATGAACTGGATGAAAGCGCGGCGCAGATCCGTGCCGCCCTGGCGCAGGACCCGCGTGCGCCGCACCTGCTTGGCCAGCTCAAGCGTACCTACACGCTGCGGCTGGAACTGACCCGGCAGGCGGCCTATGCCGCCGAGTCCGGCTTGACGACCTGAGGAGACCCCCATGACCCGAACCCTGATTTCCTGCTGTGTCGCGCTGCTGCTGGCCCCTGCCGTGGCGCTGGCCGATACCCGCATCGACGAGCGCCATACCCTGGCCGCGGGCGGTCGCATCGAGCTGAGCAACGTCGCCGGCAAGGTGACCGTGCGTGGCTGGGACCGCAATGACGTGCAGCTGACCGGCACGCTCAGCGACGGCCTGCAGCTGCGCCAGGAGAAAAGCGCCAATCGCGTTCGCTGGGAGATCGAATACCCGCGCCGCAACAACAACGGTGGGGCCACGCTGGTGCTGAACGTGCCGCGCTCGGTGGAACTGTTGCTGAGCACGGTCAGCGCCAGCCAGGACATCAGCGGCATCGACGTGCGACGGCTGCAGGCCGACACGGTCAGCGGCAGCCTGAGCGCGGCTGGCCGCAGTGGCGACAGCAAGCTCAACACGGTCAGTGGCAGCGTCAGCGCACGCCTGCAGACGCCGAAGCTGGATGTGAACACCGTCAGTGGCCGGATCGAGGCCGGCGGCGGTGTGTCCGGTGATATCGGTGCGCAGACGGTGTCCGGACGGGTCGAGGTCGACGCCGGGCGCGTGCAGCGGTTGGCGGTGGAAACCGTCTCGGGCAGCATCGACCTGGCAGCAGCCGGATTGGCTCCCGGCGGCCGCATCAATGTCGAATCGGTCAGTGCCTCGGTCACGCTGAGCCTGCCGCGCACGGTGTCGGCACAGCTGTCGGTGAACAGCTTCAGCGGCTCGATCAACAGCGATGCCGGTCAGGTGGAGCGGCCGCGCTATGGGCCGGGCAGCCATCTCGATACACGTCTGGGCGGCGGTGATGGAGACATCCGCATCCAGTCGCATTCGGGCAGTGTGCGGGTGCGGCTGGACCGCTGAGCACGGTCCGGCAGGCCGCGGCGGCAGCGCCGCCGCGGTCGGAGCTGGCTCAGCTGGCTTTCTTCAGCGCCCAGGTGGTGCCGAGGACTTCGATCTTGCCACCGGCCTTGCGGAACGCTGCCAGGTCCGAAGCGATCGAATCGCTGCTGACCACGGTGCTGGCGGCCGCGCCCTTGCGTTCGCTGCGGATGCTGTTGCTGGCCTTCGCGGGGGTCTTTGCCTTGCGGGGCATGGTTGCTCCTGTCAGGTGGAAGGGGAGGAAAGCGCCCAGGCATCGGCCTGGCGCAGGTAGTCCTGCCGCTCGCGGCGGCAGTCATCGCCGCCCATCGAAAACTGGCGGCAGATCGCCGGGCGCTGCGAATAGATCGTGCAGCGCAGGTGATAGGGATCGATCGCCGCGCACCAGCCTTCCTCGTTGCGCGCCATCACGGCACGGCCGTGCGCGTCGCGCGAGAGGAACTGGCCGGGCACGTGGTCGCCGGGCTGCAGCAGCACGGGCAACCGGCAACAGACCGCGTCACAACGGCGGCAGTCGATGGGTGCAGGTGCTGCGTCAGGTTGTAAGGCCTCAGGGGCCTGGCGGGTGCCCAAAGCGGGTCTCGATGGCGGCTCCGGTAGTACGCGGACCATGAACGAGCCAGGAAGGCATGGCCGCTAGGCCCGCAGGGCGGGCCAGGCTGCACCGTGGACACACACCGGCGTGGCCGGTGGAAGGTGCAGCTGGGATCTAGCCGACCAAGAGTAACTTAGACCGCGTAACGTTTTGTTAATCCTGGCTGGCTGCCGCCAGTGCCAGACCCTGGACCACGCCCAGCGAGGGCTCGCCCTGGACCATGCGGGCGCCCGGGAAGGCCTCGGCCACGGCCTGGCGCAGGTAGCCTGCACGGGACATGCCGCCGGTCAGGAACACCGCATCCGGATCGCCACCGATGTCGCTGCGGACCTGGGCCAGCAGTTCGCGGATCTGCTCAAGGTAGCCATGGGCGGCGGCGGCCAGGCCGTCGGCGCTGCTGTCGGCATGCAGATCGCGGGCGATGTAGTCCAGCGTGCTGCGGTGCTCGCTGGCAGCGCTCAGGGCGATCTTGGCGCGTTCGACATCGCGGTACAGGCGGGCGGTATTGCCGGTGTCCTGCAGCGCCTGCAGGCGGTCGCCCCACGGTGCGTCCACATGGTCGTACTTGTGCAGGCGGAACTCGCGCTGGCGGGTCATGTCCTGCACAGTGGCCGCTTCCACATAGTGGTGGGCCGGCACGCGGGTGATGCCGCGGCCGAACAGCGGCATGTAGCTGGACAGGCTCAGCGCCAGGTCGATGTCGGTACCGCCGCGGGCGATACCCCAGGCACGGTGGATGCGCGGGGCATCGTCCCCGCCGACTTCGGCATGCGCGATATCGGTGGTTCCGCCGCCGATGTCGACGATCACCGCCTGGTGCCGCTCGCGGCTTTCGGCGTGGTAGTGCATGGCCGCCGCGGCGGGTTCTTCGAGGAAATCGATCTGGTCGAAGCCGGCCTGGGTGGCGGCCTCGCGCAGGATGTCCAGCGCCTGGTCGTTGCCGGCCGCGCCGATCGAGCTGCGGAACTGCACCGGGCGCCCGAGCAGGGCCGAGCGCAGCGGTTGGCCGAGCTGGGCGCTGGCGGTCAGGCGGATGTGTTCGAGGATGTGCGCGGCGATGCCGGTGATGGTCTGCTTGGCGCGTGGGTGCAGGTTGTAGCCGAGCATCGACTTCGGGCTCTGCACCAGGTTGCCTTCGTGTTCCTCGAAATAGGCTTCCAGCGCTTCGTCGCCGTAGACCGCGTTCTGCAGCAGGTCGCTGGCGCTGCGTTCCTGGCCGGCGCGGGCCTCCATCCATTCACGGCGCAGGGCGCGCAGGGCTTCACGGCGCAGCGCCTGCGGCGTGCGTTCCTGGCCGGCGGCACGGGCTGCACGCGCGGCGCTGTCGATCATCTGCTGCAGCTGGTGTTCCTGGCCGTCATCGAGCTGGAAGTCGTCCGGGTCGGGCACCACGCCAGGGAAGTACACGCTGGTGCGGAACTGCTCGGCGTCGCCGAAACGGATCGGCAGCAGCTTCCCCTCATGCACGATGGCGGCGGCGGAGTTGCTGGTACCGAAGTCGATGCCGAGGCGCATGGGGAGTTCCGGGGGCGATCAGGGGCCGCGCACTCTGCTGCAGTTCGCGACCGACTGCAAGTTCCAGCGTCATGGCTGCTCCAGCTGCGGCCATGGCGGCGGCCGGGCATCTGCCAGGGAACTGGGGCCCCGGACCGGGCGGTTACAATGGCCGCTGTTGATTCACTTTGAGGTACTTGCCGATGTCGTCCGTTCCCGCCTGCCCGCAGTGCACCCTGGAAAACACCTATGCCGATGGCGCGCTGTGGATCTGCGCCGATTGCGGTTTCGAATGGACCGCCGAGGAAAGCGCCGGTTCGACCCTGATCGTGCGTGACAGCAACGGCAATACCCTGCAGGCCGGGGACACCGTCACCGTGATCAAGGACCTGAAGGTGAAGGGGTCTTCGATCCCGCTCAAGCAGGGCACCGTGATCCGCAACATCCGCCTGGTCGAAGATGATGCCGAGCACATCGAAGGCAACTCGGACAAGATCAAGGGCCTGGTCCTGAAGACCTGCTTCCTCAAGAAGGCCTGATCGGTCTCAGCGCCTGGCCTGCTGCTGCGCGCGCCAGCGGGCCAGGCTGTCCAGCTTGGCCTGGTAGCGTGCCTGCTCCGGTGCACCGCCCAGAAGCTGCGCGCGGGTCAGTTCACGGTCGGCGCGCTCGAGCTGGCCGGACAGGAAATACACGCGCGCCAGTCCGAAGTGGAACTGGTGCGCGGTGTCATAGAGGCGCACGGCCTGCCGGTAGTAGCGGATGGCTTCGGCCAGCCTTCCGGCCTGCTCGGCCTGCGTGCCCAGCATGTACTGCGCGAACGGGTCCTCACGCTGCACCGACTTCAGGCGTCGCTCCAGGGCCTTGGCCTGTGCCTCCAGCCCAAGCTGCCGATACAGCGCGCTGGCATTGGTCAGCGCTGCATCCTGGCGGCCGTCCAGGCGCAGGGCGCGGTCCAGTGCCTGCCGCGCCGCATCGGTGTCGCCCTCGCGGTTGTCGAGCACGCCCAGGTTGTTCCAGACCGAGGGGAACGCGCGGTCCTGCACGACCGAGGCATCGAAGAACGCGCGGGCGCCGACGAGGTCTCCTTCGGCCATGCGTTCGGCACCACGATTGTTGTAGAAGTGGGCCAGTGCACGCGCGCGGCTGACCGGCTGCGGGCCGTGGCGGTCGTAGAGCACGTTGCGATCGAGGTCGACCGTGGCGTAACGCCCCGCGATCTCCACGCCTGCGTTGACGTGGCCCACGCTGTAGACCACGCCGGCGTCCTGGTCCTGGTACCAGGACACGACCTGGCCGACTTCCTGCACGCGGGCCTGGATGCCAGCCTCACGCGCCAGTGCCACGAACATGAGCGTGAAGGCGAGGCAGTTGGCGCGGCGCTGCTGCCAGACTTCGCCCACGGTGTAGGTCGCGTTCGCGTCGTACTGCAGGTCCAGCCCCTGGCGGCCGAAGATCATTTCCACCAGGGCCTGCAGCCGCTGTTCGCGCGATGAACTGCGGTCCATCACCTGCGCCTGCAGCATCGCGCGCATTGCAGGAGGAATCGCGAAGACCTGTTCCGGCGAGGGAATCTCCACCGGGGTGATGCTTCCGATGGGCGGGATTGCATCGGTGCGCGGGTGGTCCTGTGCGCAGAGTGGCGCGGCCATCAAGGCGGCCAGGGCCAGGACGAAGATGCGGGCGGCAGGGCGGTACATGACAGTTCCCGGCAGCGGCGGGCGCTCCCGCCTGCAGCGAGTGTAGACCCGGCGGCGCCGCGCCGCAGTGACCGTTGGTCGGCGCGTGGCCGGCACGGCGTTTCATCCACAACCGATGTGGACCAGCGCTCGACAAAGCTGTGGACAACCGCGTCCAGGCCTCACCGGGCAAGCGTTGTGAGCGCGTGGTGAAAAAACAACCAGCTTGCCGCAGGGCAGCGCAGGCGCGATGATCCGGGCATGGATTTCTCTCCGCTGACGCTGGCTCCAGCGCAGTGGCAGGCGCTGCAGGACAGCTACGCAACGCCGCCCCGCGCCTACCACCACTTCGGACACGTACGCGCGGTGCTGCAGCACTGCCAGGACGTGGCTGACGGCCCGGGCTGGCAGGGGCCCGCCGAGGTGTACCTGGCCGTGCTCTACCACGACGCGATCTATGTGGCGGGGCGCAAGGACAACGAAGTGCGTTCGGCGGCGCTGGCCCTGCAGGCGATCGCACGGGACCCGGAACTGGCCGGCGTCGACGCCGCGCGGGTCGAGCAGTTGATCCTGCTGACCGCCCACCATGGCGATCTGGGCCCAGACGACGTTGATGCCGAGGCGGCCCTGTTCCTGGACTGCGACATGGCGATCCTGGCCGCACCCGAGCCGGTGTTCGCCGCTTACGATCGTGGCGTGGCCGAAGAGTACAAGGGGGTCGTGCCGGGCTTCCTGTACCGCGCCGGGCGTCGCCGTTTCCTGCAGGGGCTGCTGCGTGCGCCGCGCATCTTCCTCAGCGACTTCTTCCACCAGCGCCTGGACGCGGCCGCGCGGGAAAACCTGCGCCGGCAGCTGGCCCGCTGAGCCGGCCCGGTACACTGGGGCCTGCTTCCACCGATTGCCGCTTCCGACTGTGTCCGTCCCTGATCCCGATCCCCGCCCGCTGCCCCCCGAAGAGCCCGGTCCCAACGAGTGCTGTGGCAGCGGTTGTCCGCTGTGCGTGCTGGATCTGTATGCCGATGAGCTGCAGCGCTATCGCAAGGCGCTGGCCGAATGGAAGGCACGGCATCCGGAGGCAACGCCATGAGCCGCGCACGCCCGGCGGCAGTGCTGGCACTGGTGGCGTTGCTGCTGTTCGTCGCCACCGCGCTGTGGACCCAGTTCGCACGCAGCGATCTGGACTGGGTGCGGGCCACGCTCAGCCTCTACCTGCACGGGCCGTGGGGGTTGGCGCTGCGCGCTGCATACTGCCTGCTGGCGTTGGCCATCGCGGTTCTCGGCATTGCGCTGTATCGCGGCAGCATCGGCCCTCGGCGCAGTGCGGCGGCGCCGCTGTTGTTCACTGTCTCTGCACTGGGGCTGGCGACGGTCGCCATCGGTGACAGCTGGTTGCCTGAAGCGACTCCGCTGCTTGCACCGTTCATCCATGGGGTGGCGGCCAACACCGCGTTCCTGTGTGCCAGCGTGGGCATGCTGCTGCAGGCCTGGTACCTGCGCCGTGAACCGGGCTGGCAATCCGCCGCCGGCCTGCTCTGGGGCTGGGCCTGGCTGGCGTTCGTACTGCTGTGGCTGCACGTGTTGTGGCGCGCCGGCCCGCCGCGCGGGCTGGGCCAGAAGGCGGTGATCGTCGTGATCGTGGGCTGGCTGTTGTACCTGGCCCTGGCGCTGTACCGGCGCAGCCGCCGTACCGCGGCCCACTGAATCCCCAACGGCCTGCGCCGGTACGTGCCGTGCACGCGGCGGCGGCGTATCGTGTGCGCATTCCATCGGGGATGCGATATGAAGCGTGCAGGGCTGGGCAGGGCAATGGGTGTGGTTCTGGCGCTGGCAGCGCTGCCGGCAATGGCGGCGGCCAACGTGCAGCAGTTCAGCCATGGGCGGTTCGAGCAGATTCCGGTACACATGCCGGCCGGTACGCCGCAGCGGGTGGTGATCTGGTTCCATGAACCCACCGCCGGTGGTGATACCAGCCGCCTTCCGATCGAGGCCCTGCGTGCCGATGGCGCGATGGTCGCTGCGGTGGACATCGCGCACCTGCGCAGCGTGCTCAAGCGCGAGGGTGATCCGACCTGTTCGTTCGGTTCCGGCGACGTCGAGAACTTCTCGCGCTGGTTGCAGGCCTCCCTGCATCTGCCCGGCTACCACCTGCCGCTGGTCGGTGGTGATGGCGAAGGCGCCGAGATGGCCTACACGCTGGCCGCACAGGCCGACACCCAAGTGTTCGCTGGCCTGCTGACCACCGGCTTCTGCCCGGAGCACAGCCACGAGCGCATGGTCTGCGGCGACGGTGTGAAGCACAACAAGCTGCAGCCTGCCGAGTTGAATTTCCCGTGGCTGAGCGCCGCCGGCGACCATGGCTGCAAGGTTGGCGAGGCCAGCCGCTTCGTGCAGCAGGTGGCGATGGCACGCGAGTTCAAGCGCACCGCACGCGGCGATGCTTCACCGGGCCTGGTGGCGGCGGCGCGGGTGATGGGCGCGCAGGTGGGCGTCAGCCTGGCACCGCCTCCGGCCGCGCTGAAGGGCCTGCCCGTGGTGGAGGTGCCTGCCGCCGGTAATGGCGACACGCTGGCCGTGTTCGTTTCCGGCGATGGCGGCTGGGCCGGCCTGGACAAGGACGTGGCATCGTCGCTCAACGAGCATGGCGTGGCCGTGGTCGGCATCGACTCGCTGCGCTACTTCTGGAGCGAGCGCACGCCGAAGGGCTTCGCCACTGACCTGCAGAAGATCATCGATCACTACCGCCAGCAGTGGCATCGCGACAAGGTGATGCTGATTGGTTTCTCGCAGGGCGCCGACGTGCTGCCGGCCACCGTCAACCAGCTTGATGCCGGCACCCGTGACGCGCTGGACCGTATCGTGCTGCTGTCGGTGGGCAGGAAGGCTGACTTCGAATTCCATGTCAGCAACTGGCTGGGGGGGGGCGGCGACGGCCTGCCGATCGCGCCGGAAGTGGCGAAGCTGCCGGCGGCGAAGACCCTCTGCGTGTATGGCGACAAGGATGACGACGCGCTGTGCCCCGGCCTGCCGGCCAACGACGGCGTGCAGAAGGTGAAGCTGCCGGGCGACCATCACTTCAATGGTGATTACGACCGCCTGGCCGAAGTGATCCTCAAGGGCGGCGCGTAAAGCGGAGGGCGTGCGAACCAACGGTTCGCACCCACCAGAGCGAGCCGGTTGCGCCGGGCCATGCCCGGCGGGTCGGGGCGTCAGTTCCGCCTCGGGTCCAGCGAGATCAGCCGCGTGGCATCCAGCAGCGCCGCCGGCAGGTGCATGCCGCCCGGCGCAGCCAGATAGCGCGGTCGCCACTGCGGGTCGAACTTCGACTTGAAGCGGCGCAGGCCACTGAATCCATAGAAGCGTTCGCCATGCCGCGCCAGCAGGCCGGCCAGCCGGTTCCAGCGCCCAGCCAGGCGGTGCTGGGCCAGCCCGGACAGGGGCGCCATGCCCAGCGAGAAACGCGCATAGCCCTGTGCACGACCCCACAGGAACAGCTCGATGAACAGGAAGTCCATCGTGCCCTTCGGGGCCTCGTTGACGTGGCGCATGAGGTCCACCGACAGCTCGGCACCGGCCGGTGCCTGCCACAGGTTGGCGAATGCCACGATCTGGCCCTCGGCTTCGACCAGTGCCACCGGGAAGCGCGCCAGGTAATCCGGATCGTAGCTGCCCAGCGAGAAACCCTTCTCGTCGCCGGCCTTGTCTTCCAGCCACGCGTTGGAGATCGCGTGCAGGCGCGGAAGCAGGCTGGGAACCTCTTCCACCGGTGCCACGCGGAACGACAGGCCGCCGCGCTTGCCGCGGTTCCAGGCCTGGCGCAGGTCGGCGCGTTCGCGGCCTTCCAGGCCGAAGTCGTGCAATGGCACGATCGCTTCCTCGCCCAGCTTGACCAGGCCCAGGCCCAGGTCGAGATAGGTCTGCCAGTAGGTCTCGCCGATCTGGTAGAACACGGGGCGCAGGCCGAGCCGGTCGGCTTCCTCGCGGAAGCGCCAGATCAGCGCGCGCGCGACCTCGGGCGGGCCGACCGGATCGCCCATCGCGATCAGCGATCCGCCGTAGCGCTGCATCATCACGAAGCCCTGCTTCGCGTCATCGCGCAGCACCGCCTTGTCGGCGGTCAGCACCAGGCAGGCCTGGGTGTCGGTGGCACCGGCCAGGACCGGGGCCAGTGACTGCAACGTGGATTCGTCGGCCGGTGGCAGCGGGCTGCGGGTGCTGTGCAGCAGCCGGGCCAGCCCGAACATCACCAGTGCGATGGCCACCACCAGCAGCGCACGCAGTGCGCGCGGTGCGTTGCCGGATATCGCAAACTGCCACCACAGCTCGTTCTGGTATTCGACATGGCTGTAGGTGAAGAACAACAGCCAGGTGACTGCCACCAGTACCAGGCCGAGGTTGCGCAGCCATGGCCACGACCAGGCTTCATCCAGCAGCGCGCCCTGGCGATAGAACTCGCGGCGTGCGGCCCACAGCGCCATCGCCACCAGCAGCGCGGACACCGCGATCAACGGTTGGCCACCGCGCAGCCACAGCGGCAATGGGGTGATCACGCACACGGCCATCGCCAGCATCCATGCGGCATGGCTGCGCCGGGCCAGGCCCTGGCCGATCAGCAACAGGGCGACGCCGCTGAGGCTGCCGATCAGATGGGACGTCTCCAGGATCGGCAGTGATGCGTTGACCAGGTGGCGGCGCGGCGTGGGCAACGTGCCGTCGATGACCAGTGCAGCACCGATGCTGAACACTGCCAGCGCGATGATCTGCGGAAGCCACGGCCGCAATGCGTTCCAGCCGGCACGGGTTGCACCGGCACTGGCCTGCAGCGGTTGCCGCAGCGCCGGAGCCAGCGCGAGCAGGGTTGCCAACAGCAGCGGCAGCACGTAGTAAGTGACGCGGTAGATCAACGCCGCAGCCAGCACCGCAGCCGGTGCGACCTGTGGCAGCAGCTTCAGCAGGCTCCATTCGAACACGCCGAGTCCGGCGGGCACGGTCGAAACCAGTCCGGCCAGCACCGCGACCAGGTACAGGCCAACGAAGCCGGGCAGGCCGGTCGGCGTCGAGTCCGGCAGCAGTACGTAGAACGCGGCGCTGGCCAGCACCAGTTCGATCACGCTGAGCACGGTGACGCCGATCATGGTGCGGCGGTCGGGCAGCCACAGCGCATGGCCGAACACGCTGAACTGACGCCCATCGCGGCCGACCAGCAGCAGGGTGGCCGCATAGGCCAGCAGCGCGACGATGCCGACCACGCGCACCGCATCCGGGTCCAGTGGCAGTGCAAGTGCCGCGGCCGCCGGTTCCATGCACAGCGCCACGCTGATCAGCAGCCAGGCGCCGAATACGAAGCCGAGCGTGCTCATCAGCACGACCTGGCCGATCTGCGCCAGGTCCAGGCCGGCGGTGCGGTAGCCGCGCAGGCGCACCGCACCGCCGGTGAGCGCGGCAAAGCCCACGGTCTGGCCGAGCGTGTGCGCCAGGAACGCCGTAATGCCGATGCGCGCCGGATGCACGTGGATACCGCTGCGGCGCAGGCCGATGGCATCAAAACCGATCAGGCAGGCATAGCTGGCCAGGCCCAGCACGACAGTAAGCGCGATCTGCGTGCCACTGAGCTGGTGGAAGGCATGGCGGATGGCGCGGTAGCCGTTCTCATCGAACTCGTTGGCCAGGCCGTGCAGCGCCAGCGCAAGGATCAGCAGCGGGACAACGATGGTGAGGACCCGCTTCCATGCCGGGGTGGAGGGAGCGGTGGCGGGAGCGGTGGTTTCGGTCATCGGCGCAAGCGTGCGTCAGGGAGGGCGAGGGTGGTGTCAATGCAGCCGTGGCGCATCGTGCGCCTGTCGCTGGCATTTGACCAGCGCCGCTGTCGGAAGCCGGTAGTGAGCGTGCGTGGACGGCTGCCCTGCACCCATCGTTGACCGGTTTGGAGGACAATGCAGGCCTGATCACCCGCAGGAGCCACGCCCATGATGGAGCGTTACGACGTCGGACCGCGCATGTCCGAAATGACCGTGTACAACAAGGTCGCCTACCTCTCCGGCCAGATTCCGGAAGACACCAGCCAGGACATCACCGGGCAGACCCGGCAGGTGCTGGCGGAGATCGACAAGCTGCTGGCGCTGGTGGCCAGTGATCGCCAGCATGTGCTGCGCGCCGAAGTGTTCCTGGCCGACATGGCCGACTTCGACGGCATGAACAAGGCATGGGATGAGTGGGTGGTGGAGGGTGCGACCCCGGCGCGCGCCACGGTCGAGGCCAAGCTGGCCCACGCCGAGTGGAAGGTCGAGATCGTAGTGACGGCGGCAGTGCCGTAACGGCAGGGTCACCTCCCAGCAGTGGAGGAGGGGGTAGAGTCGACTGTTGGTCGACTGTCGCGCGCAGCGCGGGGTTTTGCGCCGCCGGAACGAAGAGCAGTCGACTAACAGTCGACTCTACCCCGCCGCTCCGCCGCTCCGCCGGTTGGTCCGGTGGCTACGCTGGTACCAGCTCGATGCAGTCCACCGGGCAAGGCGGGATGCACAGCTCGCAGCCGGTGCACAGGTCGGCGATCACCGTGTGCATATACTTGGCGCCGCCGACGATGGCGTCCACCGGGCAGGCCTGGATGCACTTGGTGCAACCGATGCAGTCGGCTTCCACGATCAACGCCACCTGCGGCGCCTTGTGCTCGCCGCGCGAGCGATCGAATGGAATCGCCGGTATGCCCAACACCTGGGCCAGCGCGCGTGCACCGGCATCGCCACCCGGTGGGCAGCGGTCCACGCCTGCCTCGCCACGCGCCATCGCCTGCGCATACGGGCGGCAACCGTCGTAGCCGCATTGCCCGCATTGGGTCTGTGGCAGCAGGCGGTCGAGGCGTTCGGTCAGGGGCGGGATCAGGCTCATGCGTGGCGAAGGCTGCGCGTTGGGTTACTTCAGGGGTTTGCCGCGGAACCAGCGCTCGTGGGCCAGCGCCAGCATCGGCTTGTCTTCGGAACTGTCACCGTAGGCATGGATGCGCACGTAGCGCGACAGATCGAACTGGCGACGGATGTGCTCGACCTTGCGTGGGCCGCAGTCGCCACCGGCATAGCGACCGGTCAGGCGGCCGTCCTGGCTTTCCAGCCGGTTGCAGATCAACTGCAGGCCCAGCTGCTCGCACCACGGCCGCAGGTACAGGTCCAGCGAGCCGGACACGATGACCACGGTGTGCTGCTGTTCCTTGTGCCAGCGGATCTGCTCCAGCATTTCCGGGCGCACCACGTCGGGCAGGAATTCGCGCGAGAAGCCGGCGGCCAGGGTGGCGATGTCGTCACTGTGGCGGTCGCTGAAGGTCAGGCGGGTGACGCGCGCGCGGATGCGTTCGGCCGAGATCAGCTTCAGCTTGTACGCGAGCAGCCACGGGCCGACCTTCCACCACGCCTGCGCCAGTTGTTCGGCGGTGGCCACGCGGCGCAGGAAACGGCCGTAGGTATCGCAGGTGGTCACGGTGTGGTCGAAGTCGAACAGCGCCAGTTCCATTCCGTTGCCTCCCATCGCGTTGCCCCGTGGCCGGTGCCGCCGGCGGGCGCGGCCGCAACCACGCCCGCTGCAGGCTTCAGCGGACCGGCATGCCCGGCTGTGCGCCGCTGTCGGCGTCCAGCAGCGCCAGCGCGCCACCGTCGAAACCGGCCGACAGGATCATGCCTTCGCTCAGGCCGAAGCGCATCTTGCGCGGGGCCAGGTTGGCGATGAACACCACGCTGCGGCCGACCAGCTTCTCCGGCTCGCCGTAGCTGCCACGGATGCCGGAGAAGATCTGGCGCTTGCCCAGTTCACCGGCATCCAGTTCGAAGCGCAGCAGCTTGTCCGAACCGTCCACGAACTCGCAGACCAGCACCTTGCCGATGCGCAGGTCGAGCTTGGCGAAATCGTCGATGCCGATGTAGGTCGGGGCGTCGGCGCCCTTGGCTTCTTCCTTGGCCGGTGCCGGTGCGGCCGGCTTGACCGCTTCGGTCTTGGCGGCGGGGGCGGCGGCAGCGGCCGGCTGCAGGGTGTCCTTGGAGGCGTCGATCATGGCGTCAATCTTCTTCGGGTCGATACGGGTGAACAGCGGGGTGTAGTCGGTGATGCGGTGGCCCAGCAGCGGCTGCGCCAGTTCGGTCCAGTCGTTCACCGGCGCGGCCAGGAAGGCCTCGGCCTGCGCGGCGGTGGCCGGCAGCACCGGTTTCAGCGCGGTGACCAGCACGCGGAACAGATTCAGGCCCTGACTGCACACCGCTTGCAGCTGCGCGTCGGCGCCTTCCTGCTTGGCGATCACCCACGGCTTGACGTCGTCGATGTAGCGGTTGGCTTCGTCGGCCAGGGTCATGGTCAGGCGGATCGCTGCAGCCGGGTCATTGCGCTCGTAGGCTTCACGGATCGGCGCCAGACCGTCGACGAAGCGCTGGTACTGCGCCGCATCGGGGAGCTGCGCGGCCAGCTGGCCGTCGAAGCGCTTGCTGATGAAGCCGGCGCAGCGGCTGGCCAGGTTGACGAACTTGCCGACCAGGTCGGCGTTGACGCGGGCGATGAAGTCACCCAGGTTCAGGTCGAGATCGTCGACGCCACCGCCGGACTTGGCGGCGTAGTAGTAACGCAGCGCTTCCGGTTCCAGCCCGGCGTCGAGGAAGGTGCGCGCCATCACGAAGGTGCCGCGCGACTTGCTCATCTTGGCGCCGTCCACGGTCAGGTAGCCGTTGACGTGCAGGCGGGTCGGCGCGCGGTGGCCGGTGCCGTGCAGCACCGCCGGCCAGAACAGGCCGTGGAAGTTGACGATGTCCTTGCCGATGAAGTGGTGCAGCTCGGTGCTGGTACCGGCGCGCAGGTGCGCTTCGAAGTCCTCGCCGAGCCTGCCGCACAGGGTCTGGAAGCTGGACAGGTAGCCGATCGGCGCGTCCAGCCAGACATAGAAGTACTTGCCCGGCTGGCCGGGAATCTGGAAGCCGAAGTACGGCGCATCGCGCGAGATGTCCCACGCGCGCAGGCCACCTTCGGCATTGAGCCATTCTCCGAGCTTGGCCTTCACGCCCGGCAGGGCGACGTCGCCGGCCAGCCATTCGCGCAGGAACGCGTCGAAGTGGCCCACCTCGAAGAAGAAGTGCTCCGAATCGCGCATTTCCGGCGTGGCACCGGAGATCACCGAACGCGGCTCCTTCAGGTCGGTCGGCGCATAGGTGGCGCCGCACACTTCGCAGTTGTCGCCGTACTGGTCGGGGCTGCCGCAGTTCGGGCAGATGCCCTTGACGTAGCGGTCGGGCAGGAACATGCCCTTGGCCGGGTCGTAGAACTGCGCCACCGAACGACGGCTGATGTGGCCGGCCGCTTCCAGCTTCAGGTAGAACTGCTCGGTCAGCGCCTTGTTGGCCGCCGAATTGGTCGAGTCGTAATGGTCGAAGGCGACGCCGAACGCGGCGAAGTCACGTTCGTGGCTGGCCTGGATGTTGGCGATGAAGGTTTCCGGGGTGACCCCGGCCTTTTCCGCAGCCAGCATGATCGGCGTGCCGTGGGTGTCGTCGGCGCAGACGAACCAGGCCTTGCCGCCGCTCATTCGCCGCGCACGCACCCAGATGTCGGCCTGGATGTAGCCGACCAGATGGCCCAGGTGCAGCGGGCCGTTGGCGTAGGGCAGGGCGGTGGTGACGAGCGCGGTACGGGTCATGGTCGCGGGGTGAAGCCGAGGGGAACCGCAGAGTATCGCATGCCCGCAACGAGGTGACCCGGCCGGGGCCGGGTCACGGGGATGAAGCGGGGGCCGGGGCGCTTATTCGCGCTGCCAGGTCTGCGCGCGGCAGATGAAGGCGATGCAGCCGGACACGTCAAGCCTGGTGCCGCCGGGCTGCAATTCCATCTTCGACTTGTAGGTCTTGCCATTGGCCGGATCGAGGATGGTGCCGCCGGACCACTTGTTGGCGCCGTCGGCCTTCAAGTTCCAGAGGATGGTCATGCCCTTCACCGGCTTGTTCTTGTTGGCGCCTTCACAGCCGTCACAGACCGGGTTCGGGCCCTTGTCCGAGTGCAGGATGTCGACCACCTTGCCGGTCAGGGTGCCGTTGGCGGCCTGGGTGATCTCGACGATCGACTTCACCTTGCCGGTCTTGTCGTCGATGGTCTTCCAGCGGCCGGCGGCGCCATCGGCGGCCTGCGCCGAGAGCGCGGCCAGGCACAGCGGCAATGCCAGCAGCAGGGTCTTGAAGGTCTTGCGCATGGTCCCCTCCCAGGGTTCATTCCGGCACGATGCCGGTACGGGTCGACTGTATACCCATTCGGCGGGGTATGGGGAAGGGGGGGGCTTTGCAGGGCTGCGCCCTGCACCCGCAGAGGCAACGGCAACAGCCGAAGCAACAGCAAAAGCGGACTTGCTGGGGGATGGCGGGGCACTGTGGGTTTGCGGGGCCGCCGTAAACCCGTCCCTGGGGGCTTGGTCGCCGCATCCATGCGGCTCACACCCCGCAAACCCACAGTGCCCCGCCTTCGACAGGTCTCCGCAATCTGTCGGAATGGCTCGGCCTGCTCTTGGTGGGTGTCGACCTTGGTCGACACGTAGATCCACGCCATGCGTGGATGGCGTTTCCGGTGGCGGCGGCGGGGTCAGATCCCTTTTCCGTCGGAAAAGGGTTCTGACCCCCGGGGGCGTCAATCGACTTCGTACAGCTCCAGCGGCAGACCATCCGGATCGGCGAAGAAGGTGAAGCGGCGGCCGGTGTATTCGTCCACGCGGATCGGTTCGCAGTCCACGCCGTGGCTGGCCAGGCGTTCGATGAACGGCTCCAGCGCGGCGACCCGGAACGCGAGGTGGCGCAGGCCCTGGGCTTCGGGGCGGCTGGGCCGGGGCGGCGGCGCGGGGAAGGAGAACAACTCCAGCTGGCTGCCATCGGGCAGCGCGAGGTCCAGCTTCCAGGAGTCGCGCGCGGCGCGGTGGTTCTCGGCCAGTACGCGCAGGCCGAGGATCCGTACGTAGAAGTCCTTCGAACGCGCGTAGTCGCTGCAGATCAGTGCGGCGTGGTGGATGCCCAGCAGGGCGTCGGAAGCGGCAGTCATTGCAGGGTGTCCAGCCAGCGCTGGGCAATCTTCAGCGCCAGCGGATAGGGTTCGGGGTCGTTGCGGTTGGTCAGCACGATCACGGTCAGGTGCTTTTCCGGGTGGCGCACGATCACGTTGCGGAAGCCGATGCTCTCGCCGCTGTGCCATTGCACCGGGCCGTTCAGGCGCCAGCCGAAGCCGTAATGCGGCACGTCCGGTTCCGATGTGGTCGTGGCCGGGCTGAACATCGCGCGACGCGATGCCTTCGACAGCAGGCGGTCGTCATACAGCGCGGCATCCCAGCGGGCGAGATCGTCCAGCGAGGAATAGATGCCGCCGTCGCCGAGCACGGCGCTGGTGGTGCTCTGGTCGGTGCGCTGCCAGCGGCCGTCGATCCAGCTGTAGCCATAGGCACGTGCGGCCACCGTATCAATACCGTCCTGGTGGGCCACGGTGTGGGCCATGCCCAGCGGCGCGAAGATGCGCCGCTGCAGGAAGGCGGCGAAATCCTGGCCGGAAGCGCGCCCCACGATCAGTGCCAGCAGTGCATATCCGCTGTTGCTGTAGCGGTACTGCGTACCGGGTGCGAAGTTCAGGCGGTTCTCGCGCGACAGCAGGGCCAGCACATCGGCATCGTGTACCTGCCGTGTGTCCGCCGGGTCCATCAGGTCTTCGTAGTCGAGCAGGCCGCTGGTGTGCGACAGCAGCTGGCGCAGGGTAATGGCCGCTGCGGCCTGCGGCAGTTCCGGAAGCCAGCGCCGCGCCGGCTGGTCCAGCCCGAGCCGGCCGTCTTCCACCAGCAGCAGCACCGCCGCAGCGGTGAACTGCTTGCTGACCGAGGCCAGCCGGAAGTTGCTGGCGGCGGTCACGGCAGTACCGTCTTCCACCACCGCCAGGCCATAGCCGCGACGGAACACCGGTTGCCCGTCGTGCAGTACCAGCACTGCGGCGCCGGGTACCTGGCCATCGTAGGCCTGCATCAGGCCGTCGATACCCGCATCCGGTGGGGTCAGCACCGGTGCGGGGGAGGTGGCCAGCGGCAGCAGGCCCAGCACGACGGCGAACAGGACGACGGCAGGGCGCATGGCGGCTCCGGAAGGGTCAGGGTGAAGGGGTGGGTGCAGCGCTGGCCGGCTGCGCCATCCAGCGCTCCATCTTGCGGTCCAGCACGTCCAGCGGCATTGAGCCGTCCTTCAGCAGTTCGGCATGGAACCGGCGCAGATCGAAGGCTGCACCCTGGCGTGCCTTGGCCTTGTCGCGCAGGGCAACGATGGTGGTCAGGCCAGCGACGTTCGACAGTGCCTGGCCGGGCTGGGCCATGATCCGCTCGACTTCAGCGTTGGCATCATCGCTGCTCATGTCCACCGTCTTCTGCAGGTAGGCCACGGCCTGCTGCTTGCTCCAGCCCTGTGCATTGACGCCGGTGTCGGCGACGACGCGCGCGGCGCGCAGCAGGCGTGAGTACAGGTAGCCGATACGGTCGTAGGGATCGGTGTAGACGCCGAGGTCTTCACCCAGCGTCTCGGCGTACAGGCCCCAGCCTTCGACGAACGCAAGATCGCCACCGAGGCGACGGAAGCGTGGCAGCTTGGCCAGTTCCTGCTGCAGGCCCAGTTGCACGTGATGGCCGGGAATCGCTTCATGCAGGTACTGCACCGGCACGCTCCAGCGCTTGCGGCTGGGCAGGTCGCGGGTGTTGATGTACAGCACGCCCGGCTGCCCGGCCGGCGACGGCTGATAGGCTGCCGCGGCGGCGGTGAGCGCACGTTCCGGTTCCACCGCACGCACTTCCAGTGCGGACTTCGGCAGCGTATCGAGCACCTGAGGCAGACGCGCGTTGACCTGCTGCTGCACCTGGCGGTAGCGGCTGATCAGGGCATTGGCATCGCTGTACTGGAACTGGCGATCGTTACGCATGCTGCGCAGCAGCTTGGTCGGCGTGCCGCGCAGCTTCGCGTCCTTCATCACCGTGGCGATCTGTGCCTGCAGTTCCTGTACGCGTTGTTCGCCCAGCGCGTGCAGCTGTGCGGCGGTCTGGTCGCTGGCGGTGGTCTGCACGATCAGGTTGGCATACCAGGCCTGGCCGTCGGGCAGCGCGCCCATGCCGCTGCTGGCGCGCGTGGCCGGCAGGTACTCGGTGGCGATGAAGCCGCGCAGGGCGCGGTAGGCCGGCATGATGCGCAGCTCGATCATGCGCTTGTATTCGGCGCTGATGCGCGCCTTGTCTTCGGCTGCAATCGTGTTCGGCATCGTGCGGATCGGCGACCAGAAGATGCTCTCTTCAGCGGTCGGCGTGATCACCGCATCCAGCTGCGGCAGCACCTTTTCCATCAGGTCGCGCGGCTGCACCACGCCGGCCTTCATGCCCTGGCGCATGTTGTCGATGGCCTGGTCGAACAGTTCGGGAATGCCGAGCGAGCGGCGCGACCAGGTGTCGTAGTCCTGCACGGTGTTGAACGGCTGCGCGCCGGCGCCGGAGCCGAGGATCGCCATGATGCTGCCGATGTTGTAGTACTGGCTGATCGGCATCATCCAGCTTGGGTAACGCTCGGCAGCCAGCGAGGCGCGCGCGTCGCGTACGAAGATCTCGTAGCTGAGCAGGTCCTGGCCCTGCAGGCCGTCGCTGCCGAGTTTTTCGACCTTGCCCAGCCACTGTGTGGTGAAGTCGTGCGACTGCTGGCGCCAGGTGGCGGACAGGATGTTGGGCAGCTGGTCGTTGTAGCGCGGTTCGCCCTGGAACGTGGCCTGCAGCGGGTTCAACCGCATCGAGGCATCCCAGTACTCGTCGTACAGGCGCTCCAGCTGTACCTGCTTGGGCACGGCACGGGCCGGTGCGACCGGACGCGGCGCAGCGCGGCGCGTCGAACTGCCACGGGCCGGTGCGGTGGCACGGGTGGGCCTGGCCTTGGGCTTGGCGGCTTGGCGGGTCTGCGCAGCGGCAGGGCGGCTGGCCTTCTTCTTCGCTGCTTCGGCCGGCGGCACGGCACTGAACAGGAACAACGCAGCAATGGCAGCGGCCAGCACGCGGGGGGAATACGGCATCAAGAAGCTTCCGTGGAACACAGACCGTGGAGCTTGCACGATCCGCGCGCGTACGGCCAGCGTGAAGGCGCAGTCAGCTTGGTGGCGCTGGGGCTTCAGTCAGCCGCGGCGGCGGCCCGCAGCGCGGCCGCCCTGTCTGCGCCCAGATAGCGGGTGATCGCACGCCGCATCAGGTACAGCAGCGGAATCAAGGCAATCGCAAAACCCATCTTGTACACGTAGTTGACGCTGGCGACCGCAAGGAACAGCGAGGTCGGCCAGTGTTGCGGGCCCAGCACGAAGGCGATCCAGATCACCACGAAGCTGTCCACCACCTGCGAGATCGCGGTGGATCCGGTCGCACGCAGCCACACGTGGCGCTCGCCGGTGGCCTGGCGGATGCGGTGGAACACTGCCACGTCGATCAGCTGGCCGAGCAGGAAGGCCACCAGCGAACCGGCAATGGTCCACATGCCCTGGCCGAACACGGCGGCAAACGCGGCCTGGTAGTCCGGAACGCCGTGGCGGTCCATCGAGGTGACCCACCAGCTGGCCGGCGCCAGCGAGATCGCAGCGAAGGCGAACAGGAAGCCATAGGCGATCAGGACCACGGCCAGCCACGAGATGAAGCGCACGCCGCGCTTGCCGAAAAACTCGTTGATGGTGTCGGTCATGATGAACACCACCGGCCACAGCAGGGTGCCGGCGGTGAAGCTGAGCGAGCCGGTCTGGCCGAACAGGTTCCAGTTCAGCGGATCGATGCCGAGGGTATCTTCCAGCGCGAAGATCTTCACGCCGATCAGCTCGGCCAGCACCGCATTGCCGCAGAAGAACGCGGCCAGCACGATGAACAGCAGCACCGCGCGGTCCTGCAGCGGGCGCTCGATCGGCGCTGCGGTCATTCGGCGCGTTCGCCGGCGCGGGTGAACGGCACGCTGGACGGTGCGACGGCGCCGCCGGAAATGATGAAGCTCATCGCCTGGTCAACGGTCCAGTCGGTGGGCGTCAGCAGCTCCACCGGCACGATTTCCAGGTAGCCCGAGGTCGGGTTCGGCGTGGTCGGCACATACACCGCGGCCAGCTCACGGTCGGTGCCGTGTTCCTTGATCACGCGGGTGACCAGACCGACCGACTTCATGTCGCGGTGCGGGAAGTCGATCAGCACCACGCGCTGGGTGCTGCCCGGCTCGGTCTGCAGCATGTCCAGCAGTTTCTTGGCGCTGTCGTAGATGATGCTGGCCAGCGGGATGCGCTTGATCACCGCGCCGACCCAGCGCAGCAGGCGCTGGCCCAGCACGCGGCGGCTGGCCACGCCCACCGCCAGGATCACCAGCAGGGTGGCCAGCAGGGCGATGGTGTCCTGGATCCACTCGGCGCGGACCCAGCCCAGATAGTGCGGGAAACTGGTTGCGATCTGTTCGGACAGCGGCACCACCAGCGGGCTGGAGATGCCCGACAGCAGTACGAACACGAACTTGACCACGACCCAGGTGAGCCAGATCGGCAGCAGGGTCAGCAGGCCGGTCAGGAACAGGCGCTGCAGGGAAGGGCGGGGGACCAGGGCGGGGGCTTCGAGCGACATGTGCGCATTGTAGCGGTCACTGCCGGTCGATTACGCTGGCGGATCGACTGCGGCAACGAGCCATGGAAGGGAAGCTGTGTTGAAGATTCTGCGCGGACTGGGGTGGACCCTGGCGGGCCTGCTGGTGCTGGCCATCGTGGTGTGGTGTGCCTCACGCATGTGGCCGGTGCCGGAATCGCGATTGCAGGCGCAGCAACGGCTGGAGGCGCGGCTGCCGGCGAACGGGCGCAATGGCTATCCGCTGTTGTGGACACTGGCCTTTGACGACCTGGATGCCGGTCAGCGCGAGCAGGCGCTGGCCGAGGATGTGCGGCGCTGGGAGGCCGACCCGCGCGGTGGCAACCTCACCCCGTCTCACCTTGCGGCGAACCACGCCGAACTGCGCGCGCGGGCGTCCGCCAGCTGCGGGCCCAGCGCCCGCGACTGCCTGGCACAGGTGCGGGCCGATCCGCAGCGGTTTGCCGAGGCCCATGCCGGCCATCGCCAGCTGCACGCACGGCTGGACGCGCTGGCCGAAGCGGACCACTTCGTGTCGCCGTTCAGACCGAAGGGCGACGGCATCATGGTGCCGCTGCCGACCTACGGGTTGATGCTCGATGCCACCAGTGCACGCGCACTGGCCTATGTGCAGGGGGACATCGATGGCGCGCTGCGTGGCAGCTGCCGTGGCCTGCAGCTGGGTCGTCGGCTGGTGCCCGGTGGCAGCTATCTGGTCGAGAGCATCATCGGCGCCAGCCTGGTGCAGGCCAATGCGCAGCTGCTGGCCGACATGCTGGTGGAACTGCCTGCCGACCACCCGCTGCCGGCCGAATGCGAACGCGCCATGCAGCCGATGCGGGCCGACGAGCAGAGCCTGTGCCGTGCAATGCAGGGCGAGTACGCGATGAGCCGCGCGGCAATCGCGTCTTCGGCCCAGGAATTTGGCGGGGTCCTGGTGCTGGACCGCAGTAGTACGCTGGCGCGCGTGGCGGGCAATCTGGGCTGGGCCTGTGGGGCGGCAGCGACCGCGGCACTGGAGGCGGACCGCCCGCTGCCGGTAGCGGCGCCGCTGCAGCATGACTTCGGGTGCCTGTCGAACGTGATGGGCTGCGTGCTGACCGACATCGCTGGCCCGGTCTATCCCGCCTATTCGTCGCGCACCCAGGATGCCGCGGCGATGCTGCGCCTGCTGGGCGCGCAACGCTGGCTGCGGCAGCAGGCGGGGGACCCGGTGGAGGCGCTGCAACGGTTGCCGGCGCAGTTTGCCTCGCCGGTGCGGGCGCCACAGCTGTCCGCCAACGGGCGTTCCCTGCAGGTACCGCGTCGCTCGCCCACCCGCGGCAACGACGAAAGCCCGTGGCTGTCGGTGCCGTTGGCGGCCGGCGCCGCCCCAACCGCCGCTGCCCGCGACTGAGCGGCGGGTCAGTCGCCGCCGGCCTGCGGATCGAACACCCAGCCATCACCAACGGTCTGCAGCGTCCAGCGGCGGCTGCCGCGCAGTGGCTGCCAGCGCACGCTTTCCTTGTCGTCCTCGATGCTGCCCTCGGTCCGCTTCACCTTGCGCGTGGAAAAATTCACGCTCACCGAGGTGGCCTGTCCTGAATTGCGCATCACCGAGTTCTGGTCATAGCCGATCAGCGCGAAGGCATCGTCCTGCCAGCGGAAGGTGAAGGCGGTGGTACCCATCGACCAGCTTCCCGCGCTGGAGAAGGAAAACAGCGCCACCCTCAACGTGCCGCGCTGGATGCTGACACCGCCATCTTCAAGCGGGTCGCTCATCACCGGGTTGTCCGGCCGAGGAATCAGATGGTGGTCCTGCACCGCCAGCACATAGCCGGCCGGGCGTGACCACGCCACGGCGAGAATGCGCGGGTTGCTGTCGTAAGGCGATGGGCCGAAGCCATCGTGCTCGATGACATTGCGCGGATCCTGCTGGCGCAGCACCAGCACCAGGTCCGCGCGGCCATCCCGGTCGAGATCGCCTTCGATGCTGGACTCCAGCGTCCAGCCCTCGGGCACGAAGCCGGTGGCAGTGGCCGCCTGGGCCGGCAGCGTCGGGTACTGCACCGGCGGCAGGTCGAGTGCATGGGCCGCGCAGGGCAGGGGGCTCAGCAGTGCTGCAAGGGTGTAGGGACGCATCGGAGCCTCCATGGCAGGGGGCCAGAGGATAGCGCCTGTGCGGAGGATCAGCGCGCGTGCGGCTTCAGGCGCAGGTACACCTGCTTGCGGACCTGTGCGACCACCTCGCCGCTTTCATCCACCACGTCGTTGCTGAACCAGCGCAGCACCTTGTCGCCGCTGGCGGCCTCGGCGCGAAGTTCGTCCAGCAGCGCGTCATCGATGCGGAATGATGTGCGTACGGTGCCACGGCCGGGCTTGAGGAAGTCGATGGCGCCTGCGCGGTCCCACACGTAGTAGTCGCGGCCGAGGATGTGCAGCAGGCCGAGCATCCAGAACGGATCGGTCATCGCGAAAAGGCTGCCGCCGAAGTGGGTACCAACGTAGTTGCGGTTCCATGGCCGAAGGCGCAGCTCGACATCGATCTGCCGGTAGTCGGGGGTGATGCGGGTGACGTGGATGCCGGTGAACAGGAAGGGCGGCCAGAGGTTGATGCCGAAGCGGAACAGGCGGGCGTTCATGCGGATCCGGGGGGCGCTGGGCGAGGTGTCCAGTCTAACCATTCGCATGCGTATGTTGCACCCCGGTGGCGCCGGTCACGCGCTGCCGTCGATCACATACCCGTCGCGCCCATTCGCTTTGGCCTGGTACAGCGCGGTGTCGGCCCCTTCGACGAAATGATGCGGTTGCAGCTCGCCGTCCGGGACACGGGTGAACACGCCGATGGTGAGCGTGACCCGGTCGTCGCTGCCATCACCATGTGCCGGCAACGCACGCACGCAGTCGATCAGGTCCTGGATCACGAGCCGCGCGCCCTCGGCCGGGGTATCGGGCAATACCAGCGCGAATTCATCGCCACCGTAACGCGCGGCCATGTCGCGCGGGCGCCGAGCATGCGCGCCGATCAACCGGGCGACGTCCCGCAGCACGCGGTCGCCGAGCTGGTGACCATGGCGGTCGTTGTGGCGCTTGAAGTGGTCGACGTCGATCAGCGCCAGGCTCAGTGGCTTGCCGTTGCGTCGCGCGGCGTCGCATTCCTGCTGCAACGCCTGTTCGAAGCGCAGGCGATTGCCAAGGCCGGTCAGTGCGTCGCGGTTGGCCTGCCGGTGCCAGGCCGAAATCCGCCAGATCGCCCAGGCCAGCAGTACCAGCAGGATGCCCAGCAGGGCGGTGGCCGGCGCCCACCAGAGGTTGCTGGTGCGCAACAGCAGCCAGCTCAGCAGAGGGGCAAGCGGCAGCGAACACAACGCCGCCAGCCACGGCAGGCGCAGGCCGAGCAGGATCACGCACAGCGCCACCAGCACAGCACTGATGGCGTGCTGCCAGAAGCGGGGCAGCACCTCGATCTGCTTGTGCTGCAGCAGCATCGAGGCGATGTTGGCCTGGTACTCGCTGCCGCTCATCCAGAACTCGCGGGTGGTCGGGGTCAGCAGGCGCGGCGCGATGCCGCTGGCGGTCATGCCGACGATGATGCGGCGGCCATGCAGCATCGCCATGTCCACGTGGCCATCGAGTACGTCTGCGTAGGAAACCTGCGGCAACTGCTCGGGGGGGCCGGCATAGCGCACCCGCACGTAGTCGTTGCGGCGCCATTGATAGGGCGAGCCCACCTCGGGGTCGGGGTCGGGCAGGCCGCGCACCGCGCCGGAGGGCAGGCCGGTCAGGGCCAGCCCGAGCGCCGGCCAATGCGCCTTGCCGATGCCTGCATGCAGGTAGATGCCGCGGGCGACGCCGTCACTGTCCACTTCAACATCGGTGTGGCCGATGGCGGCGGCACTGGCCGCGATCTGCGGAACCGGCAGCATTTCCTCGGCCATGCGATCACCGGCTGCCGGTGCGGCCAGCACCGGTAGCACCACCCGGCCATTGCGACGGATGGCCGCGGCCAGCGCCTCGTCCTGGCGGCTGTCGCGGCGGTCCGGCTCGGACAGCATCAGGTCCAGCGCGACCCGTTCTGCACCGGCATCGGTCAGGCGGTCCAGCAACCGGGCGTGGACCGAGCGCGGCCACGGCCATTGGCCGATGCGTTGCAGGCTGCCTTCGTCGATGGCCACGATCAGAACGCTCGGGTCGGGTCGATAGTCCCAGTTGCCGACCATCGCGTCGTAGGAGGCCTCGTCCTGCCGCCACAGCCATTGGCCCTGGCTGGCGACGATGGTCAGTATCCCGGCCAGCATGGCCAGCAGGATCCGCTTCGACCAAGGCAGCGGCGAGCGCCTCACAACAGCAGCCACAGCAGCAAGGCACCACCGCCGGTGCCATAGCAGAGGCGACACGGCAGGGCGATCTGCTGGGCAGGCGAAAACTCGCCGGCATGGCCGTCATCGTCGATGTACTGCACGCGCACGTGGAGGGTGCCGCGCCACGGACGCTTGAAGCTGACCTGCGGTTCGGCCACGGTTTCGTCGACCAGCGGTGCCTTGAAGTCGCCGCGGCGGTCGACCTGGACGCGATAGCGCTGGCCTTCGCTGCCGGCCTGCCAGCGCAGGGTCAGTTCACCATGCGCGGCCTCGGGCGGTTGCAGCGCAGGATCGACCGGTTCATTGCTGAGTTGCAGCGGCAGCGCCTGGCCATAGCGTCCCTGGTGGCCGTTGGCATCGCGCGAGGCGACCCGCCAGAAGTAGTGGCCCGGCGGCAATGGCTGCGCCAGGCGCAGATCGGTGCCGGTGCTGGTCAGTTCCTGCAGTGGCTGTACGAAGCTGGAATCAGCCGCGATCTGCAGCACGCTGCTGCGCGCACCGGGGGCCTGGCTCCAGCGGAAACGCGGGCGGTCGCTGTTGATTGTCTGTCCATGCAGCGGGGCCAGTGTCAGCGGCGGTGGCGGCTGGTCGCTGAGTTCGAAGTCGGCGCTGGCATCGATGCCTTCCACACCCTGAGCATCGACCGCGCGCAGCAGGATGCGCAGCTGGCCCGGCGGCAGGTCACCGATGGCCAGGCGGGTATCGGTGGTGGTGGCAGCGAACAGCAGGATCTCCGGCGTGGCGGCCTGTACCACTTCAACGCGGTAATGCGCGGCGCCGGTGACCGGAGACCATGCCAGCAGCGTGGGCAACGGGGCCAGGCGCAGTTCATCGTTGCGCAGCTGCGGTGCCGGCAGCAGTGCGGAGACTGCGTCCGGTGCGGCGTCTGCACTGCCGCTGCGGGTGGCCTGTCCCGGTTGGACCATGCGCTGGCCATGGGTATTGCCGACCTGCACCTTGCCCTGCAGGACCTCGGTGGCCGCGACATCACGACCGTCGCCGGCACTGACCCGGAAGACGGTGCCGCGCACGCTGCTGGTGGCGGTGGGCGCATCGATGATGTAGCGCGATGCCGGGCCGCGCGCAGGCGTTACCCGATTGCTGGCGCGGCCCTGCTGCAGGCGCAGGCGAGTGTCCACCATGCCGGTGTGGCCATAGCGGCTGAGCTGGTCCAGGCGCAGGCGCGAGTACTCACGCAGCTGCAGGCGCGAGGCATCGGCAAATTCCAGCGTGACGCTGGATTCGCCCTCGGTCTGCACGGTGTCACCGATGTGCAGCTGCTCGCCGGCCTGGATGGCGCGGCTGGCGCTGCCGTCGCCACCGGACAGTTCGACCTTGCCGCGGACCGAGAGCACCCGCGCCGGCGCCGGTTCGGTGCGCAGCCAGCTGATGGGAAAGCGCAGCAGCTGGCCGGGCGGCAGCCGGTAGGGGTTATCGATGCGGTTGTGCTGCTGGAGCTGTTGCCAGCGCACCGAGGGTTTCAGATACACGCCACCCAGGTCCCACAGGGTGTCGCCGGGACGGACCCGGTAGTTCCAGTCCTGCGCGGCGGCGATGGCCGGCAGCAGGAGGAGGGCACAGAACAGGGCGCCCTTGGAGCGCATGGCAGACGACAGCGAGCGGACGAAGGTCACAGTTTTGCAATCCCGGCAATGCGGGGGTGCAGCTGCAAGACCCCATGGCCCCGACCTCATCCCCCCGAACGGATCGTGGCGGCCGTACGGCCGCCATCGCGCGCATTATTGCCTGCGTCCAGTGCAGGGATTCTGAACGAACCCGGCTCCCGTTCAGAACAGCAGGGAGGCCATCCTGCGGCGGTACTGGCCGACCAGGTCCTCGTCGGAGATCACATTGAAGGCGTCGATCAGCGCCTTGCGCGGCAGGCCTTCCTCGAAACTCCGGTCGATCCGCAGCATTTCCAGGAACTGCGCCAGCGCGGCTTCGTCATGGCCGCCGAGCAGCAGCTGCACGCCGCGCAGGTGGCGGGCCTTGAGGTCCTTGCCATCGGCGGCGATACGCGCGTCCAGCACCTCGGCGGCCGGGGCGTCCTTCAGCGCGGCGGCAAAGGACAGGCGGGCGCGGGCGCGCACGGCGCGGTCGTCGGTGGCCAGGTTGGCGGGCAGGCCGTCGATCAGCGTGCCGGCTTCGTCCACGCCGCCGATCTGCAGCAGGGCCAGGGCCAGGTCAAGCTTCAGCTCGTCCTTGTCCGGCTCGGCGGCGATCTGCGCACGCAGCACGTCAACTTGCGCCTGCGGGTCCAGCGGTGCTTCATCCGCGGTGGCAGTGTCACCAATGTCGGCCGGCACGATGCCGTGCTGGGCCAGGAATTCACGCAGCTGGCCTTCCGGAATGGCACCCGGGAAGCCGTCCACCAGCTGGCCGCCCTTGATCAGGAACACGGTCGGTACCGACCGGATCTGGAAGGCGGCCGCGATCTGCTGTTCCTTGTCGACATCGACCTTGGCCAGCTCGAAGGCGCCGTTGTATTCGGCGGCCAGCTTTTCCAGCATCGGGCCCAGGGTCTTGCAGGGGCCGCACCACGTGGCCCAGAAGTCGACCAGCACCGGCGTCTGCAGCGACTTCTGCAGGACTTCGGCCTCGAAGGTCGCAGTGGTGGCGTCGAATACGTAGGTCGTCTCGGTCATGGGGGAGGCATCGATTGGCATCTGGAGACCGATTCTATGGTGACGATCGCTGCCGGTCTCAACCCGGACTGCGGCAAATGCCCGACAATGCGTCGTTCCCGCCGTCGTTGCTCCCGGAGCCTGCATGACCTCCCCGCCTTCCCTGTTGCGCCTGTCCGGCCTCGCCGCCGCACTGCTGTTCGTGCTGGCGGTGCTGGGCTTCGGCGCCGGCCTGGACGGCTATGCACAGGCCCGCCACCCGGTGGCCCTGCTGGGCGCACACGGCGTGCCGCACGCGTTGGCCTTCAATCTGCTGGGCTTCGTGTTGCCGGGCCTGCTGGCGGGGGTGGTGGCCGAGTGCCTGCGCCGGCGGTTGCCTGCCACGGCCGGCTGGGCGCCGCGGGTCGGCAGCCAGATGCTGCTGCTGGCCGGGCTCGCATTCGCTGCGATGGGCCTGCTGCCGCTGGATGTGGACGACCTGCACGGGCCGGCCAGCCAGCTGCATGCCAGCGCCTGGATGATCTGGGTGCTGGGCTTCGTCGCCGGTACCCTGCTGCTGGGCATATTCAACGTGCGCCAGGTGCACGGGCGTGTCCAGGGGGGATTGTTGGTGGCCTGCGGGGTGCTTGCGGCACTGGCCGCCTTCGCCCTGCAGGGCCTGGTGCCGGCACCCCTGGCACAGCGCGTGGCCTTCGCCTGCTGGGCGCTGTGGCTGGTGGTTGGGCTGCCGCTGTCGCGACCGCGCTGAGACGGATCGTGGGGGCCGGCGGCGGCACTGGCCGGCGGCCGGGATTGGAGCCCCATGCCGCACTGCGGTACGCTGTACCGCTTTGCCGCCGCATCCGCGTGTTCCATGACCAGCGCTGAAACCAACGCCTACGACCCGCAGCAGGTTGAATCCGCCGCCCAGCAGTACTGGGACGCCACCCGTGCCTTCGAAGTGGACGAGACTTCGGACAAGCCGAAGTACTACTGCCTGTCGATGCTTCCGTACCCGTCCGGTGCGCTGCACATGGGCCACGTGCGCAACTACACGATCGGCGACGTGATCAGCCGCTACAAGCGCATGACTGGGCACAACGTGCTGCAGCCGATGGGCTGGGACGCGTTCGGCCTGCCGGCGGAGAACGCGGCAATCAAGAACAAGACCGCACCGGCGGCCTGGACCTACAAGAACATCGAGCACATGCGTGGCCAGTTCAAGGCCATGGGCTATGCGGTGGACTGGTCGCGCGAATTCGCCACCTGCCGCCCGGACTACTACGTCCACGAGCAGCGCATGTTCACCCGCCTGATGCGCAAGGGCCTGGCCTACCGCCGCAATGCGGTGGTGAACTGGGATCCGGTCGACCAGACCGTGCTGGCCAACGAGCAGGTCATCGACGGCCGTGGTTGGCGTTCCGGCGCGCTGGTCGAGAAGCGCGAGATCCCGCAGTGGTTCCTGCGCATCACCGATTACGCCCAGGAACTGCTGGACGGCCTGGATGAACTGGACGGCTGGCCGGACTCGGTCAAGACCATGCAGCGCAACTGGATCGGCCGCTCCGAGGGCCTGGAAATCCAGTTCGACGTGCGTGACGTCGACGGCGGCGTGCTGGATCCGCTGCGCGTGTTCACCACCCGTCCGGATACCGTGATGGGCGTGACCTTCGTGTCGATCGCCGCCGAACATCCGCTGGCGCTGCACGCGGCGAAGAACAACCCGGAACTGGCTGCGCTGCTGTCGGAAATGAAGCAGGGCGGCGTGTCCGAGGCCGAGCTGGAGACCCAGGAAAAGCGCGGCATGGATACCGGCCTGCGTGCCATCCATCCGGTCACCGGCGAGAAGGTGCCGGTGTGGGTCGCCAACTTCGTGCTGATGGGCTACGGCACCGGTGCGGTGATGGCTGTTCCGGGCCATGACCAGCGCGACAACGAAGTGGCCAACAAGTACGGCCTGCCGATCGTGCAGGTCATCGCCCTGAAGGACCCGCGCAACGACGACGAGCGCACCTGGGACGGTGCCCGCTGGCAGGACTGGTACAGCGACAAGACCCGCCAGACCGAACTGGTCAACTCGGCCGAGTTCGATGGGCTGGATTTCCAGGGCGCCTTCGAAGCCCTGGCCGAACGTTTCGAGCGCAAGGCCCAGGGCCAGCGCCGCGTCAACTATCGCCTGCGCGACTGGGGCGTGAGCCGCCAGCGCTACTGGGGCTGCCCGATTCCGGTGATCTACTGCGACAAGTGCGGTGCGGTGCCGGTGCCGGAAGAGCAGTTGCCGGTGGTGCTGCCGGAGGACGTGGCGTTCTCGGGGACCGGTTCGCCGATCAAGACCGATCCTGAATGGCGCAAGACCACCTGCCCGGAATGCGGCGGCACGGCCGAGCGCGAGACCGACACCTTCGACACCTTCATGGAGTCGAGCTGGTACTACGCCCGCTACACCTCGCCGGGCGCCCGTGATGCGGTCGACAAGCGTGGCAACTACTGGCTGCCGGTCGACCAGTACATCGGTGGCATCGAGCACGCGATCCTGCACCTGATGTATTTCCGCTTCTACCACAAGCTGCTGCGCGACGCGCGGATGGTGGACAGCAACGAACCGGCACGCAACCTGCTGTGCCAGGGCATGGTGATCGCCGAGACCTACTACCGCCCGAACCCGGACGGCTCGAAGGACTGGATCAACCCGGCCGACGTGGAAGTGCAGCGCGACGAGCGCGGTCGCATCACCGGCGCCACGCTGATCGCCGATGGCCAGCCGGTGGTGGTCGGTGGCACCGAGAAGATGTCCAAGTCGAAGAACAACGGCGTGGACCCGCAGGCGATGGTCGACAAGTACGGTGCCGACACCGTGCGCCTGTTCTCGATGTTCGCTGCCCCGCCGGAGCAGTCGCTGGAGTGGAACGAGGCCGGTGTGGACGGCATGGCGCGCTTCCTGCGCCGCCTGTGGGCCCAGGTGCAGAAGCATGCCGCTGACGGTGCCGCACCGGCGCTGGACGTGGCCGCGCTGGATGCCAGCCAGAAGGCGCTGCGTCGCAAGACCCACGAGACCATCGGCAAGGTCGGCGACGACTATGGCCGCCGCCACAGTTTCAACACCGCCATCGCGGCGGTGATGGAACTGATGAACGCGCTGGCCAAGTTCGAGGACAGCAGCGAGCAGGGGCGTGCGGTGCGCCAGGAAGCGCTGCAGGCCATCGTGCTGCTGCTGAACCCGATCACCCCGCATGCCAGCCACGCCCTGTGGCAGGTGCTGGGCCATGGCGAAACGCTGCTGGAAGACCAGCCGTTCCCGCAGGCCGACGCCGGTGCGCTGGTGCGCGACGCGCTGACCCTGGCCGTGCAGGTCAACGGCAAGCTGCGTGGCACCATCGAGGTGGCCGCCGATGCTGCACGCGAGCAGGTCGAAGCACTGGCCCTGGCCGAACCGAATGCGGCCAAGTTCATGGAAGGCCTGACGGTGCGCAAGATCATCATCGTGCCGGGCAAGATCGTGAACATCGTCGCTGCCTGATGCATCCTGGGCCGGCCACCCCCGCGGTGGCCGGTACCTTCCCGGTGCGGGGCCATGCACTTGATGGCCCTGCATTCACGCGGCTTCGGGCAGGCTGTGTGTTGCCGTGATCGCCCGGCTCCGCCAGACTGTCTCCATGACCCGAATCCTGCTTGCCCTCGTTCTTGTCCTCGGCCTTGCCGGCTGCGGTTTCCATCTGCGCAACAAGCTGATGCTGCCGACCGATACGGCGCCGGTGAAGGTGGTCTCCACCGCGCCTTACAGTGAACTGGTCAAGCTGCTCAATCGCAGCCTGCTGGCATCCGGTGCCAAGCTGGCCGCCGAGGACAGCAAGGGGCCCAGCACCCAGCTTCAGGTGCTGTCCGAACGCTGGGGTGACCTGCCGATCGCCATCGACTCGCAGGGCCGTGCGCAGGAGTACAGCCTGCGCTATGCGGTGATCTTCATCTTCCGTCGCGAGGATGGCAGCGAGCTGGTGCCGCAGCAGGTGATCGAACTGTCGCGCGACTACGTGTCGCCGCCGACCGACGCCACCGGTACCACCACCGAACGCGAAATCCTGGCCGATGAGCTGCGACGGGAAATGTCCGCGTCGATCATCCGCCGCATCGACAGCGTGGTGCGTGCCGAGATCGAGAAGGGCGGCAGCCTGACGGCGCCGAAGGCCAAGCCGGTTGAAGGCGCGGAGCCGGCCGAGCCGGTTCCCGCAGCCAAGCACTGAGTCGCGACGATGGAACTGCGTCCGGAGCAGCTGGCCAGCCAGGGCGCTGACACCCCGCTGGCGCCGGTCTACCTGATTGCCGGCCCGGAAACCCTGCGCGTGCTCGAGGCAGCCGACGCCATCCGTGCGCGCGCGCGCGCCGCCGGTATCGGCGAGCGCGAGGTGTTCGACGCCGATGGCCGCGATTTCGACTGGAACCAGCTCGACGCCAGTTTCAATGCGCCCAGCCTGTTCAGTGCCCGCCGCCTGGTCGAGGTACGCCTGCCCAGTGGCAAGCCGGGCAAGGATGGCGCCGAGGTGATCAGCCAGTTCTGCGCCAACCCGGCACCGGACGTGGTGCTGATGATTACCGCCAACGAATGGAGCAAGGTCCACCAGGGCAAGTGGGCCGAGGCGGTCAATCGCATCGGTGTGCTGTCGGTGGCCTGGGCGATCAAGCCGCACGAACTGCCGGACTGGATCGAGCGCCGCGTGCGTGGCAAGGGCCTGCGTGCCGACCCTGCCGCGGTGCAGCGGTTGGCCGAGCGGGTGGAAGGCAACCTGCTGGCCGCCGCGCAGGAAATCGACAAGCTGGCGCTGCTGGCCGACGGCCAGCCACTGGACGTGGAACGGATGGAAGCGCTGGTGGCCGACGCCGCGCGCTATGACGTCTTCCGGCTGCTGGAGGCCACGTTCTCCGGCCAGCCGCCGGCGGTGCTGCGCATGCTGGCCGGCCTGCGTGGCGAAGGCGAGGCGGTGGCCGCACTGATGCCGATGGTGATCCGCGAGCTGTTGGCCGGTGCCGGCCTGGCCCGGGTACAGGCGCGCGGCGGCAATCTGGCCGCCGAAATGAAATCGCGCGGCATCTGGGAATCGCGACAAGCGCCCTACAAGCGTGCGCTGCAGCGGCACCCCGAGGGCAAGCGCTGGGAACGTTTCGTGGCCGAGGCCGGACTGGTCGACCGTATCGCCAAGGGGCGCGCCGACGGCGACGCCTGGCTGGCGCTGGAACGCCTGCTGGTAGCCGTGGCCGAACCGCGTGCCGTGCGCCTGCTGGTGCGGGCCTGAGTGATGAGCCTGCGGATCTATTACGGGGGCACCTTCGATCCGGTGCACCTCGGGCACCTCGCCATCGCGCGTGCTGCCCGTGACGAACTGCAGGTCGCTGTACGCATGCTGCCAGCGGCTGATCCGCCGCATCGCGCGGTGCCGGGTGCAACCGCTGACCAGCGCTTCACCATGCTCTCGCTGGCCATCGGCGATGAACCCGGCCTGCTGCTGGATCATCGCGAGCTGGACCGGGCGCTGCGTTTCCCGGGCCGCCCGTCCTACACCGTCGACACCCTGCGCGAGCTGCGCGGTGAACTGGGCCCCAGCCGGCCGCTGGCCTGGCTGGTCGGTGCCGACAGCCTGCTGGGCCTGACCCGCTGGCACGAATGGGAGGCGCTGTTCGGGCTGGCCCATTTCGTGGTGGCCGAGCGCCCGGGCAGTCCCCTGCAGGCCTCGGTGGATGGCGAACTGGGCCGCGCGCTGGAAGGACGCTGGGCCGACAACGAGCAGGCCCTGTTTGCCAGTCCGGCCGGGCGCATCCTGCGCCTGCATCACCCGCTGCGCGAGGAATCGGCCAGTGCCGTGCGTGCGCAGATCGCCGCCGGTGGCCCCTGGCGGGCGTTGCTGCCACCGGCCGTGGCCGACTACGTGGCCGCGCATGGCCTGTACCGCTCCCCTACGCCGTGAATGCCGCCGCCCCGGCTTGCCCGTATAATCGCCCCCACGTTTATCGAGTCGATCCACTTTGAGCAACCAGACCCAGCCCCAGACCATCAAGGTCGATCTGCCCAGCCCGCCGCCTTCCGTGCCGGAACTGCTGGCCAGCGTCCGCCAAGCCACCGAAGACCTGAAGGCCAAGGACCTGGTCGAGATCGACGTGCGCGGCCGGTCCAGCGTTGCCGATTACATGATCGTCGTTTCGGGCACCTCGACCCGCCACGTCAAGTCGATCGCCGATGAAGTCGTGCGCTTCGCCAAGAATCTCGACGTGATGCCGCTGGGTGTTGAAGGCGAGCGCGAAGCCGAGTGGGTGCTGGTCGACCTGGGCGACGTGATCGTGCATGTGATGCTGCCGCGCGTGCGTGAGTTCTACGCACTTGAGCGCCTGTGGACCGTTGGCGACCAGCCGCCGTCCAGCGACGACGAAGTGGCCTGAGCCTCACGTTGATGCATCCCTTCGACGGCGCCGATGGCGCCGTCGACGTTTTGGAGGACCGTTGATGAAAGCCCGCCTGATTGCTACCGGTGAACGCGCACCCAGCTGGGTGGCGCAGGGTTTCGCCGAGTACCAGAAGCGGCTGTCGCACTGGCTGCCGTTCGAGCTGGTGGAAATCGAGCCCGGCCTGCGTGGCAAGGGCCGTGATCCGCGCCGCGCCACTGAAGACGAAGGCAAGCGCGTGATCGCCGCACTGCCGAAGAATGCCTACGTGGTCGCGCTGGATGTGCCGGGCCGCCAGCTCAGTTCCGAGCAGCTGGCAAAGCGCCTGGAGCATTGGCGCGGGCAGGGCAGGGACCTTGCCTTCCTGATCGGCGGCCCGGAAGGGCATTCGCCGGAAGTCTCCGCGCTGGCCGATGAGAAGTGGTCGATCGGACCGTTGACGCTGCCCCACATGCTGGTGCGTCTGGTGGTGGCCGAGCAGTTGTACCGGGCCGCCGCAATGATTGCGAATCACCCCTACCATCGCGCGTGAAGAGTGGTTATACTAGTCGTCTGCCCGAATAGCTCAGCCGGTTAGAGCACTTGACTGTTAATCAGGGGGTCGTTGGTTCGAGTCCAACTTCGGGCGCCACCTTGAAGAGATCTGCATCGCAGGATGCAGGTCTTTTTTTTTGCCGTGTTGTAGAGCCGAGCCCATGCTCGGCTTCGAGAATGTAGCCGAGCATGGGCTCGGCTCTACAATCTGCTGCATCCAACCACGGATGTTGATCGTGCGCGCACTCCTGTCCCTGGGTTCTCTGCTGCTTGCGATGTTGCTGTTCGCTGAAGCGAACGCAGCCCCACCAACCTGGCATCCGCCGCAGGGCACCACCGAGCTGCCGTTGTGGCCGCAGGGCACGGTGAAGGCGCCGCCAAAACTGAAAGGTCCCGAGCAGGTTGGCGAAGCAGTTTCCAAGGCCAGCGGAGAACGCTGGACGATGCTGCAGAACGTGGCCGTGCCGACCCTCACCGTGTTTCCGCCGAAGGGACCGGCCAATGGCGCCGCGGTGATGGTGGTGCCCGGTGGTGGTTACCGGGTGCTGGCGATGGACCTGGAAGGCAGCGAAATCTGCGATTGGTTGAGCGCACAGGGCATCACCTGCGCGCTGCTGAAATACCGCGTGCCGGCGTCCGGCCCGAATTGGGATCCCGACTGCAACTGTCGCGACAACCCGACGGTGCCGATGGCCTTGCAGGACGCGCAACGTGCCATGGGCCTGCTGCGCGCGCAGGCACAGCGCTGGAACATCGACCCGAAGCGGGTGGGGGTGATCGGTTTTTCGGCGGGTGGTCACGTGGTGGCGGGATTGAGCACGCACGCACGTCGCAGCTACACAGCGGTCGACGCGGCCGACTCGCAGTCCAGCCGTCCGGATTTCGCGATGGTGATGTACTCCGGTCATCTGTGGGCCGGGCATGGCAAGGGACTCTCGCTGGTCAGGGACATCGTCGTGGATGACGCGATGCCGCCGACGTTCATTGCGCAGGCCACCGATGATCGCACCGATGATGTGCGCGAATCACTCGCCTACTACCAGGCGCTGATCGATGCAGGCGTGCCCGTCGAAATGCATCTGTTCGCCCGCGGAGGCCACGCGTTCGGGCTGCGCATGAAGGATGCACCGGTCACTGCGTGGCCGCGGCTGGCCGAGCGCTGGATGCAGGATATCGGCATGCTGCCGGAACGCCAGCGGTAGAGCCGAGCCATGCTTGGCTGCCCGTGCCAAGCCGAGCGTGGGCTCGGCTCTACAGTGCCAGCTCACCTCTGGAGAACGCCACCAGCGTAGCGATGGCCACCACCAGAATGGCACCGAACAGCACCCATTCCCAACGCGTAAATACCTGCTCACCGCGTTGGAGCCGGGTCAGTGCGAACACCACCACACCGGGCACATAGAGCAGGACCGACAGCAGCAGGTTGTCGAGGCCGCCGGCATACACCAGCCACAATGCATAGGCACTGGCCAGCAGGGCAACGACGAAATCGCGCCAGCGCACACCCGGTTCACCCGCATAGGCCTGGCCACGCCAAGCCAGCTGCACGCCGAACGCGGTCGACAGGAAGTAGGGCACCAGGCTCATCGACGCAGCCAGCAGCACCAGGCCGGTGTAGCTGCCGGAGTTGACCAGCACCAGCAGCAGGAACAGCTGGATCAGCCCGTTGCTGAGCCAGAGCGCGTTGGCCGGCACGCCGCGCGCATTCTCGCGTCCCAGGAAGGCCGGCATGGTGCCGTCGCCCGCAGCGGCGTACAGCACTTCGGCACACAGCAGCACCCAGGCCAGCAGCGCGCCGAGTACCGAAATGATCGAGCCGACGATGATCACCGTCGCGCCCCACTCGCCAACGATGGCGCGCAGCACGTAAGCCATCGACGGATTGGGCAACCCCGCCAGTTCGGCCTGCGACAGCACGCCCATCGACAGCAGGCTGACCAGCACCAGCAGCAGCCAGACGCCGAGGAAGCCGATCACCGTGGCGCGGCCGACATCGGCGCGACGGGCCGCGCGCCGCGAGTAGATGCTGGCACCTTCGATGCCGATGAATACCCACACGGTCACCAGCATCATGCCGCGCAGCTGCTGGCCGAGGTCGCCAAGTGCGGGGGTGCCCAGGAAATCGGCACGGAACACATCCATGCGGAACGCGCCGGCGGCCAGGATCAGGAACAACGTGATCGGCAGCAGCTTGGCCACCGTCACCAGGCCGTTGACGATGGCGGCGGTGCGCAGGCCGCGCAGCACCAGCAGGTGCACGGTCCAGAGGAGTAGCGACGAAGCGGCCACGGCGGCCGGGGTATTGCCTTCACCGAAGACCGGCATGAAGTGGCCGAGGCCACTGAAGATCAGCACGAAGAAGCTGGCGTTGCCGAGCACCGAGGCAACCCAGTAGCCCCACGCAGCGGAGAAGCCGATGTAGTTGCCGAAGCCTTCGCGCGCGTATGCGTAGATGCCGGTATCGAGGTCCGGCCGGCGGTTTGCCAGGGCCTGGAAGACGAAGGCCAGCATCAGCATGCCGGCGCCACTGACCGCCCAGCCGAGCAGCGCCGCCGCCGGCCCGGCGCTGCGCGCCACGTTCTGCGGCAATGAAAAGATGCCTGCGCCGACCATCGAGCCGACCACCAGTGCGGTCAACGCGGGCAGCCCGAGGCGTTGTGAGGTCGCGGCCATGATGTCCCCTGCGGCGGTGATGCCGCTGCCCCACGGTAGCGGTGTGCGCGTGAACATGAACGCAAGGGGCCGCAACGACGAAGGCCCGGGCAGGTGCCCGGGCCTTCGAAGGTGGTGCGTTGAACGGTATTACTTGAAGGTGTACTTGGCGCCGACGGTGAAGTAACGGCCGATGGCGCCGCTGAAGTGCAGCGGGTTGTAGTTCACGCCACCGTAGGTGGTGGGGTCGAGCGGAGCGATGCGATCAAACACGTTCTGCACCGAGGCATTCAGCTCGAAGGCTTCGGTGATGTTCCAGCGGCCGGACAGGTCGAAGGTGGTGAACGAGGAGATCTTGGTGACGTCGGTACCATCGGCGTACGAGAACTGGTACGAGCCCTCCGGACCACGGAAATCCTTGTTCTCCATCTTGGAGATGTAGTTGGCAACGCCGCTCACGCTCCACGGACCCTGCTTCCAGGTGGTGCCGAAGTTGATGCGGTCCCTCGGCGTGCCGATGCAGTTGGTCACGTCACAGTTGCCGTGGGTGCCGGCGTAGTCGCGGGTGACGTCGGCATCGGTGCGCTCGAACTTGAGCACATGGCTCCACTGCAGGTCCATTTCCAGCTGGCCCGGGCCGATATCGAAGGTCTGGCGGATATCGGTATCGATACCGCGGACGCGAGTCGATGCGGCATTGATGTACGCAGTGTTGACGGCCAGGATGCTGCCGGTGCCCGGGACGCCGTTGAGCAGGTTGTTGTCACGCAGCACATTGCCCGCCGCGATCGCCGCACCCGTATCGCCCTGGGCGATTTCGTTGGTGCGCTTGATCTGCCATGCATCCACGGTCAGCGAGGTGGTGGAGGTCGGCTGCAGCACGATGCCCACCGAGTAGCTCTTCGACTCTTCCGGCTTCAGGTCCTTGTTCGGACGGGTGATGATCGCGACCGGCAGAGCGCCGCAATCGTCGGGGGTCGCGCCTGGTGCAGGGTTGCCGCCCGGGCAGCGCACCGGGTCGGCAGCATTGGAGAAGGCAGCCAGTCCACCATCGCCGTTCTCGGCCGGGTTGGGCGCGCGGAAGCCTTCGGCGTAGCTGGCGCGCAGGGCGATCCAGTCAGCCGGTGTCCACTTGATGCCCAGCTTCGGCGTCGCCTTGCCTTCGCCGCTTTCGTACTTGTCGTAACGCAGTGCGCCGGACAGTTCCAATTGTTCCAGTACCGGTGCCGACAGTTCCACATAGCCGGCGTAGACGTTCTGGGTGCCGTCGTAGGCCGAATAGCCCAGGCCGATGATCTGGCCCTGGTCGGTGAAGGTCTGCGGGGTCAGGCTGTTGCTGGTCTTGCGCCACTCGGTACCGATCGCCAGGCCCAGCGGACCACCCTTCAGGTCCATCAGGCTGCGCGACACGGTGAAGTCGAACATGTCCAGGGTCGACTTGGCACGTGCACTGATCCGCGGCGAGATGAAGTCGTACAGCGCCTGCGAATTGAGGTTGGCGTTGTCGCCGATGCGCCACACACCACCGGCACAGTTCGGATTGGCCAGGGCGCAACGCACGTTGTCGTAGTTGAGGAAGCCGGTGCGCTTGTTGACCAGGTCGGTGCCGGAGTGCAGGTAGGCGGTATCGTAGCTCCAGTCACCCCAGTTGCCCTTGACGCCGACCAGGAAGCGGGTGAACTCGTTGGAGTTGTCGGTCACGCGCGGGCCGACATCCCAGGCCGAGTAGCGCAGGCGCGAGGCCTGGCCCGGGATTGGGTTGTCCGGATGGTTCGGGCCCAGCACTGTGGCGCCATCGCCACTGTTGGCGTTGATCGGGCCACCGGGGTAGCCCCAGCCACCGGAAACACCGGACGGCGTGTTGCTGAAGGTGGTGTCCTTCTTCGAGTAGCCGATCTCGGTGTAGATCTCGCCGCCTTCGCCGAAGGCGAAGCTGGCGCGACCGAACACGTTGACGTACTTCTCTTCCGGGGTCAGGTCACGGTACAGCTGGTTCGGATCCCAGAGGCAGCCCTGTGCCTGGGCGGTCGCGTCGTTCTGGCCGGGAATGGTGGTCAGGCCGGCACAGCCCGGCAGGGCGACCAGGTGGCCGGTGCTGTCGTACACCGAACCATTCGGACCCACGCCGCCGCGGGTACCGCCGCTGAGGAAGGCGCCGCCCAGGAACTGCGCGTTGTTGCCGTAGCCCCACGGGCGGGTGTCGCCGGTGCCGATCCACTTGCGGTTCTTGCGATCGCTGATCTTGATCGCGTCGGTCTTGCCGACGTCGAGGCTGAAGAAGGCATTCCAGCCGTCGGTTGCGAGGTCGCCAGTACCCGCGGTCAGGGTCGCCTTCTTCGCGTCGCCATCGCCGTCGCCGGAGACACCGTAGGAACCGCGAAGGATCGCACCCTGGAAGTCACTGCGCAGGATGATGTTGACCACGCCGGCGATGGCATCGGAGCCATAGATCGCCGAGGCGCCATCCTTCAGCACTTCCACGCGTTCAACGGCGTCAAGCGGAATGGTGCTCAGGTCGGTGAAGACCTTCTGGCCGTCATCGGCCAGGCCGTAGGTGGCCATGCGGCGGCCGTTCAACAGGACCAGGGTCGATCCCGCGCCCAGGCCACGCAGCGAAATGCCGGCACCACCGCCGGCGAAGCCGTTGCCGAAGGTCTTGGGAATGGAGCCGGAACCATCAGCAGTCAGGGTCTGCAGGTATTCGGCAACCGTGGTCTTGCCGGTGCGGTCGATTTCCTGACGGGTCACCACCTGCACCGGGGACGGTGTTTCGGTGTTGGTGCGCGGAATGTTCGAACCGGTAACCGTGATGCGGTCCAGGTTGGTGGCCTTTTCCTGCGCGAACGCTGAGGTGGGAGCCACGGCGCCAACCAGCAGCAGGGTGCCGCCGGTAAGGATGTGGGTGATGGACGATGCCAGGGTGCAGCGGCGGCGGCTGGCGGGCCGTTGGATCAGGTGTTTCACAGCTTCTCTCCTAACTGGAAAACCGTAGCGTTGAGGGCTGTCTCCGGAGTGTCCGGGACGGGCCAATCTAGGTTTCCGACGGGTGACGAAGTCGTGAAATTTTGCTTAATCCGTAACGTTTGAGGTTGAACTTTGCCGAGTTTGGCATTTCAACTCCGGAGGCCGGTCCGACAGGCGGTCGGACCGGCCCCGGATCGTCAGTCCGGCAACGAGAACTGCACCGGCACCAGGCCGATGGCCGGTACCGCTATGCCATCACGCTGGGCCGGTTCAAAGCGCCAGCGCTTGAGCACCTGCTGGCGTGCGGCCTGGTCCAGGTGGCGCGAGCCACTGCTGCGCTCGATGCTGACCGCGACCGGCTGACCGCTGCTGTCAACCTCCACCCGCAGCAGCACCGTGCCCTGCTCATGGTTGCGCAGGGCCGGCACCGGATAGGCCGGAGGCGGTGCACTGCGGTACTGCAGCTGGGCGCCGGCCAACGGCGTGCTGGTGTCGATGCTTGGTGCGAGTGGCGGCGCGGCCTGCTCGGCGGCCGGCAGCGCGATGCCCTGGGTTTCTTCTGCGGTCGCGGTAGGGGCGGGCAGTGGCGGTGTCGCCGGCTGTGCCTGTGGTTTCGGCACGACCCGGGCGACTTCCTTCGGTTCCTGCAGCACCGGCGGGGGCGGCGGGGGCGGGATCTTCTCGATCAGCCGGACCGTGGTCTTGTCACGCGGGACCTGCACGGCCTGGTAGGTCGCCGGAATCAGCAGCAACAGGAACGCGAGCAGGTGCAGGGCGATGGCCGCGCTCCAAGCGGCAACGCGGGCGGGGTCGAAGTGCGGGGATGCAACGGGATACGTACGAACCATGGTCCACCTCCATGCCAGTGACGAAGTCCTCAACGCACCAGGGCCCGTGGCGGGGTTGCCGCACGCGGCTGGCAGTCAATCATTAACGCCAGGGCCCGGCCACTGCCTAGAGGCAGGGGCAGGATCGTTGGGCTGGCCTTCAGCCAGCCGCCCCGGCTCACATGAAAAAGGCGGGCCCCCTGCGGGACCCGCCTCTGTCCAACGGAAGGGATGGGATCAGCGACCCAGTTCGAACACCACGTCCAGGTTGACCGAGACGGTCGATTCACCCGGTGCGACCGGGGTGGCCTTGTCCATCGCCGCGCCGGCCGACATGGTCCGCATCATCGGCATCGGACGGTAGCCGCCGCCGGCGTTCTCGGAAATGCTGACGATGCGGCGCACCTGCAGGCCCAGCGACTTGGCATAGGTCTGGGCACGGGCCTGGGCCTTCTTCAGCGCGGCGAGCCGGGCTTCGTCATAGACCGGTTCCGGCTGGTCGATCTCGAAGCTGGGGCCGTTGATCTGGTTGGCACCCTGCGCGGCCAGCGCGTCCAGCACCTTGCCGAGCTTGGCGATGTCGCGGACCTTCAGGCTGACCGTGTTGCTGGCCTGGTAGCCGGTGATCTTCGGCGCTTCGTTGTCGGCATAGCGGTATTGCGGGTTGAGGCTGACGCCGCTGGTCTGCACGTCGCGTTCGGCGATGCCGGCGGCCTTGATCGCGGCCAGTACCTTGTCCATCTGCTGGGCGTTCTGGCGCATGGCGCTGTTGCCATCGGCGGCCTGGGTGACCACACCGGCCGACAGGGTGGCGACATCCGGCACGCGGGTGGCCTCGGCGTTGGCCGAGATGTTCAGCAGGGTGCCTTCGGCCGCGGCGGCGATCGACGGCGACGACGGGGCGGCATGGGCGGTCATCGAGGTTCCAAGGGCGAGGGACAGGGCGAGCAGCAGCGGGGTGGCGGTCAGGCGCATGGGATCTCCTTGTTGTGCGGTGAGGGTGGTGTCGCAGCGATGAACGCGCTGTGAGCCCGTTCGGGGTTGTACGCGTTCCGTAACGGGTTGCCGACGATTCAGGTGACGGGCTCAGGTTATGCTGTGCCGATGCTCTATCTTGCTTCCCGCTCCCCCCGACGCAACCAGCTGCTGGCCCGACTCGGACGCCCCTTCCAGGCCCTGGACCTGGAGGTCGTCGAGCAGCGTGCCGCGACCGAGAGTGCCGAACAGTATGTGTGCCGGGTCGCCGCCGACAAGGCACGCGCCGGGTTGGTCCGGGTGCTGACCGGAGACCCGCAGGCGCGCGTGCTCGGTTCGGACACCGAGGTGGTGCTGGACGGTGAAGTGTTCGGCAAGCCGGCCAACGCCGCCGACGCGCGCGCGATGCTGGCGCGACTGGCCGGGCGCACCCATCAGGTAATGACCGCCGTGGTGGTGGTCGGTGCGGATGGTCTGGACAGCGAACTGGTCATTTCCGAAGTGACCTTCGCGCCTATCGCCGACGCCGACATCGCCGCCTACGTGGCCACCGGTGAGCCGCTGGACAAGGCCGGCGCCTACGCCATCCAGGGCGGGGCCGAACGCTGGATCGAACATCTTTCCGGCAGCTACTCCGGCGTGATGGGACTGCCGCTGCTGCACACCGATCGTCTGCTGGCGCGCTGCGGCGTGCCGGCCCCAACTGCTGATGCCGCCAGGGAGGCTGCCGATGTCTGAGGAAATCCTGGTCAATGTGACCCCGCGCGAAACCCGGGTCGCGGTGATCGAAAACGGCATGCTGCAGGAACTGCACATCGAGCGCGGCTGGCGCCGTGGCGTGGTCGGCAACATCTACAAGGGCAAGGTGCAGCGGGTCATGCCCGGCATGCAGGCCGCGTTCGTCGAAGTGGGGCTGGAGCGCGCCGCGTTCCTGCACGCCAACGACGTGGTGCGCCCGGCGCCGGTAGCCAGCGCCGACACCGAGAACACCACCCTGCCGCCGCCGGCCAGCGTGCCCATCGTCGAGCTGCTGCGTGACGGCCAGGACATCGTGGTGCAGGTGGTGAAGGACCCGATCGGCACCAAGGGGGCACGCCTGACCACGCAGATCAGCATTCCGTCGCGCTACATGGTGCTGCTGCCGCAATCCAAGGTCGTGGGCGTGTCCGCGCGCATCGAGGATGAGGCCGAGCGCGCCCGCCTGAAGGCCCTGGTGACCGAGCTGTCTGCGCAGCATGGCGGCTACGGCTACATCGTGCGTACCAACGCCGAAGGCCAGCCGGCCGAGGCCATCGCCGAGGACATCGCTTACCTGTCGCGGGTCTGGAACGTGGTCGAGCGCCGCGGCCGCGAAGCGGCCTCGTGCAGCAACATCTATGAGGACCTGAGCCTGCCGCTGCGTTCGGTGCGCGACCTGATCCGCAAGGATGTGGACAAGGTGAAGGTGGATTCGAAGGAGACCTTCGGCCAGCTGCAGGCCTTCGTTGCCAAGTACATGCCGGTGCTGGCCGAGAAGCTGGAGCTGTACGCCGGTGATCGCCCGATCTTCGACATGTTCGGGGTGGAGGACGAGATCGGCCGTGCGCTGGACAAGCAGGTGCCGCTGAAATCCGGTGGCTACCTGGTGATCGACCAGACCGAGGCGATGACCACCATCGACGTCAACACCGGTTCGTTCCTCGGCCAGCGCAACCTGGAAGAGACGGTGTTCCGCACCAACCTGGAAGCGGCACAGGCAGTGGCACGGCAGCTGCGGCTGCGCAACCTGGGCGGCATCATCATCATCGACTTCATCGACATGGATGATGCCGAGCATCGCCGCCAGGTGCTGCGCACGCTGGAAAAGGCGCTGGCCCGCGACCATGCCAAGACCACGGTGTACGACTTCTCGCCGCTGGGCCTGGTGGAAATGACCCGCAAGCGCACGGTCGAAAGCCTGGAGCGCCAGCTGTCGGAAACCTGCCCGCAGTGCAGCGGCCGTGGCAGCATCAAGACCACCGAAACGGTGACCTACGAGATCTTCCGCGAGATCACCCGTGCCGTGCGCCAGTTCGATGCCGCGCGCCTGCTGGTGATCGCCTCGACCAAGGTGGTGGCGCGCATCACCGACGAGGAATCCTCGGCGGTGGCCGAGCTGGAGGAATTCCTCGGCAAGAGCATCCGCTTCCAGGCGGACGAGCAGTACCTGCAGGAGCAATTCGATGTCGTTCTGCTCTGATCCTCGCCGGCCGCAGGCCGGCGGTGGCCGATGAGCGCGCCGCCGCGCCTGCGACTGCGAAGGATCCGCCGTCATTTCATTGCCGCCTGCGCGGTGGGCCTGGTCGGGCTGGCACTGCTGGTGGGCACTCTCAGCCAGCTGCTGCCGCTGGCCGAGCGCCATCCCGACAGGATTGCCGCCTGGTTGAGTGAACGCGCCGGCCAGCCGGTGCATTTCGATCAGCTGCAGACGGCCTGGACCCGGCGTGGTCCGCTGCTGCAGCTGAAGGGCCTGCGCATCGGCGCCGGCCAGGGCCTGGCGATCGGCGAGGCCGAGGTGCTGGTGTCGATGTACAGCGGGCTGCTGCCCGGCCGCTCGTTGACCGAACTGCGCCTGCGTGGCCTGGCACTGGACCTGCAGCAGGGCGAGGACGGCCGCTGGTCGGTGCGTGGCCTGCCGCAGTCCAACACCGGCGGCGATCCGCTGGACGCGTTGCGCCGGCTGGGCGAACTGCAGGTGATCGGTGGCCGCCTGGGCGTGCATGCGCCGGGCCTGGGCATCGACACCACGCTGCCGCGCATCGACCTCCGCCTGCGCGTCAACGGCCAGCGCCTGCGGGTGGGCGTACGGGCATGGGCACAGGCCGACGCGCTGCCTTTGACTGCGGTACTGGACGTGGACCGCGCAGGCGGCAACGGCCAGGCCTGGCTTGGCGCAGACCCCGTTGATTTCCACGCCTGGTCGCCGCTGCTGGCGGCCGGGGGCATCCGCCTGCGCGAGGGCAAGGGCGAACTGAACCTGTGGCTGACCCTGCGCGATTTCGCGCCGGTGGCCCTGACCACTGATTCGGACCTGCGTGACGTCCGCATCGATGGCGCACCGATGCCCGACGTGGCTGCTCCGCAGCTGCAGCTGCAGCGCGTGCAGGCCCGCCTGCGCTGGCAGCGCCAGGCCGATGGCTGGGCGCTGCAGGTGCCGCGCCTTCGTCTGAAGACGGAAGACGGCGAACAACAGCTCGATGGCCTGCACCTGCAGGTCGGCAAGCAGTTGCGGGTTGGTTCCGGCGAGGTACAGGCCGGTACCGCGCTGCGCGCCCTGGCGCTGAGTGATCGCCTCGACCCCGGCCTGCGCCATTGGCTGTTCCTGTCCAAACCGCAGCTGGATGTGCGTGAGCTGCAGCTGGCCGGCGAACGTGATGGCCCGTTGTGGGTCCAGGGTGAGCTGCAGTCGCTGGGCTTCGCCAGCGTGGGTCACTCGCCGGGCCTGCGTGGCCTGGGGGGACGCTTCGAGGGCGATGCCGATGGCTTCAGCCTGCAGCTGCAGCCGCAACGTCAGCTGCAGTTCGATTGGCCGACGGGCTTCGGCGTGCGCCACGACCTGCATCTGGCCGGGCAGGTGGTGGGCTGGCGCGACGAGGCCGGTGGCTGGCGCATCGGCACTGCGGCGATGCGGGTGGAAGGGACCGATTACGCGGCCGATGTGCGTGGCGGCGTCTGGTTCCAGGGTGACGGCACGCGGCCGTGGCTGCAGCTGGCGGCCAAGCTGGACGATGTGCCGATGACCGCGGCCAAGCGGTTCTGGATCCATTCCAAGATGAGCAAAGGTGCTACCGACTGGCTGGACATGGCACTGGCCGGTGGGCAGGTGCGCAACGGTGTCGGCCTGGTCAGTGGTGACCTGGATGACTGGCCGTTCGACAACCATGATGGCCGCTTCGAGGCCACCGGACACATCACCAACGGCGAGATCCGCTTCCAGCACGATTGGCCGCTGATGCGCCAGGTCGATGCCGATATCGCCTTCATCGGCCCCGGCTTCGATATGCGTGGGCGCGGCGATCTGGCCGGCGTGGCGGTACAGGCATTCGAAGCGGGCATTCCGGACTTCGGCCAGCAGCCGCTGTATGTGCGCGCGGATGCGCCCAGCGATGCGGGCAAGCTGCTTGCGATGCTGCGGCAGAGCCCGCTGCACAAGGACTATGGCGATACCCTGGACAACCTGGTCGCCAGCGGCCCGGCGCATGTGACCTTCGACCTGCTGCAGCCGCTGCACCACGATGAAGGCGGCGGTCACCTGCAGGGCACGGTCGACCTCAATGGTGTGAAGCTGGTGGACAAGCGCTTCCAGCTGGCCTTCGACAACATGCATGGGCAGGCGCGCTACAGCAATGGCGGCTTCGGTGCCGAGGAACTGGCGGTGCGCCACCTTGGTCAGGACGGCCGCTTGAGCCTGCGCGCCGGCGGCTACGTGCACGACAGTAGGCTGGCGTTCGAGTCGCAGCTGGCGGCCAACCTCGACGCCGGCGTGCTGATTGACCGCGCCCCGGAAATGGCGTGGCTCAAGCCCTATATCGCCGGTACCTCGCCATGGACCATTGCGGTCAACCTCCCCAAAGTGGCACCGGGAGCGCCCGCACCGCCCAGCGAGCTGCGCCTGAGTTCGGATCTGGTGGGAACCCGCCTGGACCTGCCGGCGCCCTTGGACAAGCCGGCCGCCGAGCCGCTGGCGACCACGGTGGCCGCGCAGCTGCCGATGGGCGCTGGTCGCATCGATGTGGCCTTTGGCCAGCGCCTGGCCCTGGCCGCGCGCAGCCACAACAACCGCACCGGTGTGCAGGTCACCCTGGGCAGCGACCATGCCGATCGCGAGCCGCCGCCGAGCGGACTGTCCGTCAATGGTCGCAGCCCGACCCTGGATGCGCTGGAGTGGATCGGCCTGGCCCGTGGTGGCAATGACGATGACGGCATGCCGCTGCGCGCGGTGGACGTGCAGGTTGGCAAGCTGATGCTGATCGGTGGCGTCTTCGAACAGACCCGCCTGCAGCTGCAGCCGGGCCCGCAGGCACTGGATGTGCGGCTGGACGGACCTTCGCTGGCCGGTCGCCTGACCGTACCCAATGCCGAAGGGGGCACCATCAGCGGCCAACTCGACCGCGTGCACTGGCAGTCGCTGCCGCCGGCACCGGGCGCACCGGCCGCGCCAGTGCGGGTGCAGGCGGGCGCCAATGACATGGATCCGGCCAAGCTGCCGCCGTTCGCGCTGGACATCGCCGACCTGCAGTTCGGCAAAGTCGTGCTCGGCCAGGCGGTGCTGCGCACGCGGCCGCTGGCCAACGGATTGAACGTGGACGAGCTGCGCTTCCGTGCACCGGACCAGGAGATTGACATCAGTGGCCGCTGGCTGGGCCGCACCGGTGGCGCCCGCACCGAGCTGACCGCGCAGGTGCGCAGTGAAGACCTGGGGGGCCTGATGCAGAACCTCGACTACGGTGGCCAGCTGCGGGGCGGTTCCGGCCAGGCACAGCTGCAGGCGTCGTGGAGCGGGGGGCCCTCGGACTTCCAGCTGGCCAACCTGCAAGGGCGCCTGGACCTGCACGCACGCAACGGCCAGCTGCTGGAACTGGAGCCCGGCGCTGGCCGCGTGCTCGGCCTGCTCAGCGTGGCCCAGCTGCCGCGTCGCCTGATGTTCGACTTCCGCGACTTCTTCTCCAAGGGCTTCGCGTTCAACCAGGTGGATGGCAGCGTGCAGTTCGGGCAGGGCATGGCGCGCACCGACAAGGTACTGATCGAGGGTCCGGCGGCGAACATCACCATCCGTGGCCAGGCCGACCTGCGCAACCAGCAGTTCGACCAGACCATCGATGTCAACCCGCGCGCCGGCAACCTGCTGACCGTGGTCGGCGCGGTGGCAGGTGGCCCGGTGGGCGCGGCGCTCGGCGCGGCCACCAATGCGGTATTGTCCAAGCCGCTCGGCGAGATCGGCGCCCGCACCTACAAGGTGACCGGCCCATGGAAGGAGCCGAAGGTGGAAGTGATTGAACGCAGCCGCGACAAGACCCCGCCAGCGCCCGTGCCGAGCCCGGTCCCGGCCGTTCCGCCGACCGTTACCGACCTGCCACGCTCGCGCTGAGCGTGGACCTCCTGTTCACGGGGCTTGCCTGAGCGCCCCCGCACCCCCAGATCGAGACCATGACTGATATCGCCCTGACGCTTGCCCAAGACCGCCTGCTGCGCCCCGGTGGCCTGGATACCGCTGGCCTGGAGCGCACCTTCGGGCAGTTGCTCGGCCCCGGAGTCGACTTCGGCGACCTTTATTTCCAGCATGCTCGCCGCGAGAGCTGGAGCGTGGAGGATGGCATCGTCAAGGACGGTGCCCACTCCATCGAGCAAGGCGTGGGTGTCCGCGCGATTTCCGGCGAGAAGACCGGTTTAGCCTATTCCGATGACATCCATGCCGACGCGCTGCTGGCCGCGGCGCAGTCGGCGCGTGCGATCTCGCGCGAAGGTGGCGCGCAGGCCGGGCGCTCGCTGCTGCGCGGCAATGCACGCGCGCTGTACCCGGCGCTGGATCCCATCGATGGCGTCGGCAACGAGGCCAAGGTCGAGGTGCTCAAGCGCCTGGACGGCTACCTGCGTGCCGCCGACCCGCGCGTGAAGCAGGTGATGGTCAGCCTGTCCGGTGGCGTGGATACGGTGCTGATCGCCCGTAGCGACGGCGTGCTGGGCGCTGACGTGCGCCCGCTGGTGCGCCTGAACGTGCAGGTGATCGTCGAACACAACGGTCGCCGCGAGTCGGGCTATGCCGGCGGCGGTGGCCGCTATGGCTATGAGGAACTGTTCGCGGATGGCCGCCCGGAAGCGTTCGCGCGCGAGGCCCTGCGCCAGGCGCTGGTGAACCTGGACGCCGTGCCGGCACCGGCCGGCGTGATGCCTGTGGTACTGGGCCCGGGCTGGCCCGGCGTGCTGCTGCACGAGGCGGTCGGCCATGGCCTGGAAGGCGATTTCAACCGCAAGGGCACCAGCGTCTACGCTGGCCGCATTGGCGAACGCGTGGCGGCACCAGGCGTGACCATCGTCGACGATGGCACCCTCGACGGGCGTCGCGGTTCGCTCAACATCGACGACGAAGGCCACCCGAGCCAGTGCACCACGCTGATCGAGGACGGCATCCTGGTCGGCTACATGCAGGACAGCCTCAATGCACGCCTGATGGGCATGGCACCGACCGGCAACGGGCGCCGCGAATCGTTCGCGCACCTGACCATGCCGCGCATGACCAATACCTACATGCGTGCCGGTCAGCACGATCCGCAGGAAATGATCCGTTCGGTGAAGAAAGGCCTGTATGCGGTCAACTTCGGCGGCGGCCAGGTCGACATCACCAGCGGCAAGTACGTGTTCTCGGCCACCGAGGCCTACCTGATCGAGGATGGCCGCATCACCGCGCCGGTGAAGGGCGCGACCCTGATCGGCAACGGTCCGGAGACCATGCAGAAGGTACGCATGGTCGGCAACGACCTGGCCCTGGATGAGGGCGTGGGTATCTGTGGCAAGGACGGGCAGAGTGTGCCGGTGGGTGTCGGCCAGCCGTCGCTGTTGATCGAGGGCATCACCGTCGGCGGTACCCAGGCCTGAGCCGGGCGATGGCCAGCGCCACCGCCCGCGCCGGCGCGGACTCAGTCCTCGTCGGCTTCGTCGGTCTCGATGTGGCCGGCGTCTTCGGCGCTGGCCTTCAGGCCGAGCGCCGCCGGCAGCATCAGTGCGCGCAGCACCTGGTAGATCTCGCGGTAGGCACGCGGCGGCTTGTTCTTCGCCTTCTCGGCCTGCGCATTGCGCACCAGCGTGCGCAGCTGCTGGCGGTCGGCCTGCGGGTAGTCGTCCAGCAGGGCGGCCAGCGCCTTGTCACCTTCGGCCAGCAGGCGCTCGCGCCAGTCTTCCACGCGGTGCATCATCGCCACCTCGCGGCGGCCGGTTTCGCTGTTGGCATCCAGCGCATCGCGGATCGCATCCAGCGTGGCGTCTTCTTCGCGGCGCATGTGCTTGGCCAGGAACGCCAGCTGGCGCTTGTGGGCGATGTGGGCGGTGATGCGCTTGCACTCGGCGATGTGCGGCAGCAGGTCTTCCGGGATCGGCAGGCGCGCCAGCTGGGCCGGTGTCAGCGACACCAGTTTTTCGCCCAGGGCCAGGACGTCGAGCGCGTCGCGCCGGTTCTGGCTGCGGCTCTTGTCGTGGAATTCACCGGTTTCTTCGTCGCGTCCGCGCATCGTCCATACCTGATTTCAAAAAAAGTCGCCCGGCGTGATGCCGGGCCCAACCCGTACAGGATAAAGCATTGAACGTGATCGCCCCTGAAGCCGCTGTCGGCGACGACAGCCCGGCCCGGCTGGAACGGCTGGCCGACCTCTCCCAGCAGCTGCTTGACCGCGCCCGCGCGCTGGGCGCCAGCCAGGCCGAAGTCAGCTGCAGCGAAGACCGTGGGCTGGAGGTCAATGTCCGCCTCGGCGAGGTCGAAACCGTGCAGTCCACCCGCGACCGCGGCATCGCCGTCACCGTGTACTTCGGCCAACGCAAGGGCAGCGCCAGCACCGGCGACCTGAACGAGGCCAGCCTGGCGGCCACGGTCGAGCAGGCCTGCGCCATCGCCCGGCATACCGAGGACGACCCGGCCGCCGGCCTGGCCGAGGCGGACCTGATGGCCACCCACTTCCCGGACCTGGATGGCTGGCACCCGTGGGCGCTGCAGGCCGACGAGGCAGTGGACCTGGCCCTGGCCTGCGAAGCCGCAGGCCGTGAGGCCGATGCGCAGATCCGCAATTCCGACGGCGCCTCGGTGTCGAGCATGCAGAGCCTGTCGGTCTATGCCAATTCGCATGGCTTCATCGGCCGTGAGCGCGGCACCCACCATTCGGTCGGTTGTGCGCTGATCGCCGGGCAGGGCGATGGCATGCAGCGTGACGGCTGGTACACCAGTGCGCTGGCTCGCGAGGACCTGGAGGACGTCGGCCTGGTCGGTCGTCGTGCCGCCGAGCGCACTGTCGCCCGCCTGCAGCCGCGATCGCTGGCCACCGGCAGCATGCCGGTGCTGTTCGCCCCGGAAGTGGCGCGCAGCCTGGTCGGGCATCTGCTGTCGGCGGTGTCCGGTGGTGCCCTGTACCGCCAGGCCAGCTTCCTGCTGGACAGCGTTGGCCAGCGCCTGTTCCCGGAATGGATGCAGATCGAGGAGCTGCCGCACCTGCGCCGCGGCCTGCGCTCGGCAGCCTTCGACGGCGATGGCGTCGCCACCCGGGCCTCGGCGCTGGTCCGCGACGGCGTGCTGCAGCGCTATGTGCTGGGCAGCTACTCGGCACGCAAGCTGGGCCTGCAGACCACCGCCAACGCCGGCGGCGTGCACAACCTGCAGCTGGCGGCCAACGCCGGCTCCCTGCAGGACATCGCGCGGCAGATGGGCGACGGCCTGCTGGTGACCGAGCTGATGGGGCAGGGCGTGAACGGCGTGACCGGCGACTATTCGCGTGGCGCGGGTGGCTTCCGGGTCGAAAACGGCGAGATCCAGTACCCGGTGGACGGGATCACCATCGCCGGCAACCTGCGCGAGATGTTCAGCAGCATCGAGGCGGTCGGCAGCGACGTCGATCCCCGCTCGCACATCCGGACCGGTTCGATCCTGTTGGGGCGGATGACCATCGCAGGTAATGATTGATGCCGTCGATGGCGTAAGCTATGCGCGCCTGACGCAATCAGCTGGGTGCTGGTTGGTCAAGACCACCCAATGAAAAGGAGTTTTGTCGTGAGTGAATTCGATAACGTCCCGCCGCCGCCGGCCACCACCGACGTCCCGGCCGACCAGCGCACCATGGCCCTGGCCGCGCACCTGCTGGGCATCTTCACCGGCTTCATCGGCGCGCTGATCATCTGGCTGATCAACAAGGATGACGCGGGCAAGGCCTTCGTGACCGACCAGGCCAAGGAAGCCCTGAACTTCCAGATCACCGTGACCATCGCCATGATCATCAGCATGATCCTGATGATCGTGATCATCGGCGGCATCCTGGCGCCGATCGTCGGCATCATCAGCCTGGTGTTCAGCATCATCGCTGCGGTCAAGGCCAACAACGGCGAAGCCTACCGCTACCCGTTCGCGCTGCGCCTGATCAAGTAAGATCGTCCGCACGCGGAACTGAAAACGCCCGGCATTGCCGGGCGTTTTCGTGTGCGGGAAATGCCGGGCCGCGTGCAGCGATCAGTGATCGCGTTCCACCGCCAGCGTCGCCAGTGCGCGCAGCGCATCGGCCTCGTCGCCATACCCGGCCAGCAGGGCCTGCATGCGTGCCGCCAGTTCCTGCAGCTGCGCCTTCGCACCGTCCATGCCGAGCAGGGCGGGGAAGGTGCTCTTGTCCTGTGCCTGGTCCTTGCCGGCGGTCTTGCCCAGCTGTTCGGAACTGGCTTCGACATCGAGGATGTCATCGCGCACCTGGAAGGCCAGGCCAAGCGCATCGGCGAAGCTGTCCAGCTGGGCCAGCTGCGGTCCGTGGGCCTGGCCGCACAGCGCGCCCATGCGTACCGCCGCCCGGATCAGCGCACCGGTCTTCAGGGCATGCATGCGGGTCAATGCTGCCAGTGTCTGCTGCTGGCCGGTGGCATCGATGTCCAGCGCCTGGCCGCCGCACATGCCGGAGGCACCGGACGCGTGGGCCAGGGTCTGCAGGCAGGCCACGCGCAGCGTGGCGGGCAGTGGCGCATCGGCCAGCAGGCCGAAGGCACGGGTCTGCAGTGCGTCGCCGGCCAAGATCGCGGTGGCTTCGTCGAAGGCGATGTGGGTGGTCGGCTTGCCGCGGCGCAGGGCATCGTCGTCCATTGCCGGCAGGTCGTCATGCACCAGTGAATAGGCGTGGATCAGCTCGACGGACATGGCCGCTGCGTCCAGGCTTTCAGGCTGCGCGCCGAACAGGTGCCCGCTGGCATACACCAGCAGCGGGCGCATGCGCTTGCCACCGCCCAGCACCGAATAGCGCATGGCCTGGTGCAGGCGCTGCGGTGCTTCGGCAGGCGAGGGCAGGGCAGCGTCGAGCTGGCTTTCGATACGGTCGCGCCAGCGCTCGAACAGAACCTCAGCCGTCATGGCTGGGCGGATCGAAAGGCTCGGAGGCTTCCGGCTGCGCCGGATCGCTGAGCAGGCGTACACGCAGTTCGGCCTGCTCCAGTGCCTGCTGGCACTGGCGGTACAGACCGACGCCACGTTCGTAAGCACTGAGCGACGCTTCCAGGCTCAGCTCGCCGGTTTCCATCTGCTCCACCAGCTGCTCCAGCGATTCGAGCGACTGCTCGAACTGGGCGACCGGGGAGGCGTTTTCAGGGGACTTCTTGGCCATGCGGCAAGTGTGGACGGGCCGCGCGCGGGGGTCAATTCACCAGCCGCCGGGACGCCACTGGAGCTGTGCCTCGTTGGCCTGCAACCAGGCCTGCAAGGGCGCGGCGATGACCACGTCGGCGGCGGCCAGCAACTGCGGGCCATCGAAGATCAACGGCAGCTGGGCGCGTCGCCAGGGGGCAAGATGTTCGCGTTGCAGGCAGTCCTTCAGCGCATGCGAATGCTGGCGACCCGGCAGCAGGATGCGCTCACCGCCCACGCGTGCACGGACCTGCAGTGGTTGTTCGAAAGCGCTGGCGCCAAGCAGGCTCAGCTGGCCACCGTCGGGCAATGGCAGCGGTGCTCGGCCATCCCAGGCGGCCTGCCAGTCGAGGGGCAGCGAGGGCAGCCGGGCCGGCAGCAGGTAGGCATGGTCACGCCATTGCTGGATCACGTGATCCTGCCAGCGCACACGCGCCTGGCGGTCGATGTCGGCCGGCAACAGCTCCTCCAGCGCCTGCTGCAACACCGTGGCCGGCAACGGTGCTGCGCCGTGGCCGATCACCCAGGCGCGCAGCACGCGTGCCGCGCGCGCCGGCGACACTTGGCGCAGCAGTTCCAGTGACAGCACGCGCGGTGCCACTTCCAGGTGCGCGATCAGCTCGGCGTCTTCCTCGTCCAGCAGTTCGCGGGTCTGCCGGCAATGCGTCGCGCTGCCGGCCAATGCCGCCGCCGCGTGCGGCCAGCGCTGGCGCAGCAACGGCAACACCTGCAGGCGCAGGAAGTTGCGATCGGCGTGGTCTTCGGCGTTGCTGGGGTCTTCGATCCATTGCAGCGCGTGCTGCTGGGCGTAGTCGAGCAGCGCGGTGCGCGGCGTCGACAGCAGTGGTCGCCACAGGTGATGTTCGCCAAGACGGCTGCGTGCGGACATCGCTGCAAGGCCATCGACGCCCGAACCGCGCAGTGCGCGCAGCAGGAAGGTCTCGGCCTGGTCATCCTGGTGCTGCGCCAGTGCCAGCGTTTCACCTTCGCGCAGCTCAGCCGCGAAGGCGGCACGTCGTGCCTGGCGCGCCGCGCCTTCGAGGCCGAGGCCTGTGGTGTCGTCGACCTGTACGTGATGCACGGCCAGCTCGATACCGAGGGTCGCGCACTGCTGCTGGCAATGCCGTACCCAGTCGTCGGCGGCTGGCTGCAGGCCGTGGTGTACGTGCACCGCACGCAGCGCCGTGCCGGAAGCCTGGGCGCAGCGCCATAGCCAGTGCAGCAGCACGGTGGAGTCGACACCACCGCTGTAGCCCACCAGCAGCGGCGCATCCAGCGGAACGAGGGCGGGGAAGGCAGTCACGGCGGCAAGTATAGGGTGGGGTTTACTTGGCAGGGCTGCGCCCTGCACCCGCTACGAGCCAGAGCAACAGCAACAGCAACAGCAACAGCTGGTCAGCTGAGGGATGGCGGGGTGGGTCCGGTTGCGGGAGACGCCGTAAACCCATCCTTGGGGGCTTGGCCGCGGCATCCATGCCGCGGACACTCCCGCAACCGGACCCACCCCGCCTTCGACAGTTTCCTGCGAACTGTCGGAATTGCTCTTGGGGTCAGATCCGTTTTCCGCAGGAAAACGGATCTGACCCCGGATTCAATTCGATATCTGACAGATGTGATCCACGCAAAGCGTGGATGGTCCAACCGTCACCGGGAACCTGTCGAAGGCGGGGCACTGTGGGTTTGCGGGGTGTGAGCCGCATGGATGCGGCGACCAAGCCCCCATGGATGGGTTTACGGCGTCCCCGCAAACCCACAGTGCCCCGCCATCCCACGGAATGCACGCTGTTGCTGTTGCTTCGGCCGTTGCCGTTGCGTCTGCAGGTGCAGGGCGCAGCCCTGCCGAAAACCCTACTTCACCCGACGGCCCGAGCGGTCGATCCGGAACCGCTCTCCGCCTTCCATCGGCGTGTGGCCATCGCCATCCGGCGTGCCGCGACGGCAGCCGTTGCAGACCTCGGCCACGCCATCGCGGAATGGCCAGGCGAAATCGAAGGTGCCCGGCACTACCTGGCGGAATGTCAGATCGAAGTAGCCCACGCGATTGCCGACGCGCCCGCGCAGCAGGCCTTCCTCCGGTGTCTCCGGGCCGTTGTCCCAGGTCAGCACCGGCAGGCTGCGGCCCTTGCGGTCGATGTAGTGGAAGCCCTGATCGGCATATACCACGGCCAGGCCGTGGTCGTCGTAGTTCAGGTCCTTCAGCGTATCGGCGCTGATCTTCGGCCGGTGATCGACCACCTCGCAGTTGGGCAGCGGCCACAACCCGTGTTCGTCGGTCAGCAGCTTGCAGGCCGGTGCCTGCGCCAGCGCGCTGGAACTGGCCAGCGCGCCGAGCAGGGCCAGCGACCGCGCGAAACGGCCGCGGGCGGGGGCAGGGCGGGCCTGCGGCACGATCACTTGGCCTCGGCCTTGCGTTCGAAGGCCGTCGGTGCCGGCAGCTGCACCGGTACGCCCTTGTCATCGCAGGTGCCGGCCTGGCACAGGCGCTCGCGCAGGGCCGGGGTGGCCTGCACGATCATGTGGTAGATCGCGTTCTGTTCCAGCGTGCCGCGGATCGCCTTGCTGCCCGGGCCACGCGCCCAGATGCCGACGTCTTCACCACCATGCGATTCGGACTTCATCGGCACCAGTGCTTCCTGCATGTAGTCCGGATGCTCGGTGTCGACCTCGCGCAGGTTCGGGCGGCCGTTGGCCGGTTCGAAGCTGCTCGGGTTGTGCGGGTAGCGCTTCGGGCCGGCCGGCTGCTGGTTGCTGCTGCCGGTATGGCCCGGGCCATTGGCGTAGCTCAACGTGGTGTAGGGCTGGCCGGTGCCGTCCAGCGCGTAGTCCAGCTTGCCGGCACCATCTTCGCCGCCCTTGTCCTTCACCTTGCCCAGGATCGGATTGCCGCGTGCCGGGTAGCCGACGAAGTTCAGCGTGTGCGAGTGGTCGGCGGTGACGATGATCAGGGTGTCGTCGGCCGAGGTCAGCTCGTTGGCCACGCGCACCGCGTCGGACAGCGCCACGGTCTCGGTCAGGGCACGGTAGGCGTTGCCGCTGTGGTTGGCGTGGTCGATGCGCGCGCCTTCGATCATCAGCACGTAGCCTTCCTGGTGCTTGGCCAGATTCTTGATGGCTGCCGCCGTCAGTTCGGCCAGGCTCGGCTCACCGCCCGGATCCTGCGGGCGCTCGTACTCGTAGCGCATGTGGTCCGGTTCGAACAGGCCAAGGATGGCCGGCGCATCCGCGGCGGCGGCCAGCTGCTTGCTGTTCCACACGTAGGCGCCCTGCGGGTGCGCCTGCTGCCATTCCTGCACCAGGCTGCGGCCATCCAGGCGCTGGCCGACCTTGTCGTCGTACTCCGGGTCGCGCTCTTCCACCGTGGTGAACTCACCACGGCCGCCGCCGAGGGCGACCAGCGGGCCACGGCCATAGCGCGAGGTCGACAGCAGCTGCTGGGCGATGTCCTTGCAGCCTGCGGCCTTGGCCGCGTCGGTCAGGTCGGTGTCGTTTTCCCAGTTGCGCTCGGGCGAGTGCGCATAGGTGGCGGCCGGGGTGGCATGGGTCAGGCGCGCGGTGGATACCACGCCGGTAGCCAGGCCGGCGCTGTCGGCCAGCTGCAGCCAGGTCAGCAGGCCCTTGGACAGGCTGTCGGCACAGTCGGTGCGGCTGCCGGCACTGACGCCGATCGCACCCATGTGGGTCTTCACGCCGGTGGTGATGGCGGTCATGGTGCCGGCCGAATCGGGGGTCTGCGAATCTGTGTTGTAGGTCTTGCTGAACGCCGTGGCCGGGAAGCGCTCCCAGGACAGCAGGTTCTCTTCGCCGGAGCCGCCCTTCTGCTGGCCTTCGTAGATGCGCGAGGCGGCCACGGTGGTCAGGCTCATGCCGTCACCGAGGAACAGGATGACGTTCCTGGCCTTGCCGGACATCGCGCCGTTGGCGGCGGCCTGGGCGGCGCCGCTGCGGTACCACCACTGCGGTGTCTCGCCGGCCGGGTGGGCGACGGGATCGACGGCGACCTTCAGGCCGGCCGGAGCGGACGCGGGTGCGGTGCTGGCGCAGGCGCCCAGCAGCAGGGTGGTGGCGCAGGCGGCCAACAGGGAGACGGAACGGCGCATGGACGCTGGGATCTCACAAACTGTAACGGGACGTTCATTATGCCCGCCCTCGCAAGGCACGCCGATGACACACTGATTTGCCGGCCGGGCGGTCGTTCCCCAGCCGTTGTTGGGCTATCGTGCCAGCATCCCTTCCTTCCCTCTGGATTGCCTATGAAGCTGGTCTCTGCCTGGCTGCGGATTCCATTCTGGCAGCGCGTGGTCGGTGGCTTCGTGCTCGGCGCGCTGGCCGGCTGGGCGCTCGGCCCGGCCGCGGAAACGTGGTTCGGCCCGCTCGGCGAGCTGTACGTCACCCTGATCAAGATGATCGCGGTGCCGCTGGTGTTCTTCGCGGTCATCAATGCGATCTCGTCGCTGCACGGCCAGAAGTCGATCGCCGCGCTCAGTGGCCGCACCTTCCTGTGGTTCGTGATCACCGCCGCGCTGGCGGTGTGCGTTGGCCTGGCCGTAGGCACGGTGCTGCAGCCCGGCGCGGGTGGCCTGCAGTTGGCGATGGCCAGCAACTATGTGCCGCGCGAAGTGCCCAGCGTGGTACAGGTATTGCTGGACGTGGTGCCGGCCAATGTCTTCTATGCGCTGTCCGGCATCGGCACCAAGGTCAATGCCGCGGGTGAAACCGTGCTGGCCGCCGGCCGTGGCTCGATCCTGCCGGTGATCTTCTTTGCTGGTCTGGTCGGTTTCGCCATCGTCAAGCTGGGCGAGAAGGTGACCGAGGCGCGCAAGCTGGTCGGCCAGATGAGCGACATCATGATCCAGGTGACCCGCTTCGTGCTGGAAGTCACCCCGATCGGTACCTTCGGGCTGATCGCCGGTCTGGTCGGCAGCTACGGGTTCGAGAAGCTGCTGCCGCTGGGTCATTTCGTGCTGGCCCTGTACGTGGCCTGTGCCCTGCACATCGTGGTGGTCTACAGCGCACTGCTGCTGGCGCATGGTCTGAATCCGCTGAAGTTCTTCCGCGGCGCGGCGCCGGGCATGCAGGTGGCCTTCGTCAGCTCGTCCAGCTTCGCCGCGATGCCGGTGGCGCTGCGTTCGATCACCCACAACCTGGGCGTTAACAAGGACTACGGTTCGTTCGCGGTGCCGCTGGGCGCCAGCATCAAGATGGACGGCTGTGGTGCGATCTATCCGGCGCTGTGCGCGGTGTTCATCGCGCAGTACAGCGGTGTGCCGCTGACCCCGGAACAGTACGTGGTGGTGCTGATCGCCTCGGTGCTGGGCAGCTTCGGTACGGCCGGCGTGCCAGGTACCGCGGTGATCATGGCTACGGTGGTGCTGAGCGCGGCCAACCTGCCGCTGGAGACGATCGGCTACCTGTATGCCATCGACCGCATCCTGGACATGATGCGCACGATGACGAACGTGACGGGCCAGATGCTGGTGCCGGTGATCGTGGCCAAGGAGACCGGCCTGCTCGACCAGGCGGTGTATGACAACCCGTCCAGCAACGTGGGCGTGGATGATCCCGACCCGACACCGCCACGCGGCTGAGGTTGCGTGGTGGTGATGGAAGGCCCGCCCTGACCGGCGGGCCTTTTGTTTTGTTCCGGTAGATCCACGCCACGAGGATGGTGGCGGTGCCGACCAAGGTCGGCACCCACCAGGGCAGATGGCGCTGTGCCGACCAAGGTCGGCACCTACCGGGGGCGCAAACAAAAAAGCCGCTGCAGGGCAGCGGCTTCTCGCATCAGGCGGCTCGGTGGCGCCAACCGGTCAGAGGTCGACCCGGCGGGCCTGCATGAACTTGTTGCCCCAGTAGCCACTGAGCAGGGTGTCCACGCGGACGTCCTTGCCGGAGCTCGGTGCGTGCAGGAAGCGGCCATCGCCCACATAGATGCCCACGTGGTCGACGCGGCCCTTGCGGCCGAAGAACACCAGGTCACCAGCGGCCAGCGCGGTGCGGTCGTTGATCAGTTCGGCGTTGTCGTCGTGCGCCATTTCGCGCGAGACGCGCGGCAGCTCGATACCCAGGGCCGAGCGGAACACGTAACCGACCAGGCCACTGCAGTCGAAGCCGCTGTCCGGGTTGCTGCCACCCCAACGGTACGGGGTGCCCAGCAGCGTCATTGCACGGCGCAGCAGCGACTGCACCTTGCCGTTGTCGGCCGCGGTGCCGACAACGCTGCCATTGGCAGCGCTGCTGGTGTCGTAGTTGGCGAGGAGGCGGCTGAGGTCACCGGCCACCACGGCCGAGCGGTCCATCAGCGGAATGGTGTCGTTGGCGGCCAGGTGCGGCAGCAGGGCGGCCAGGGTAGCGCTGGCGGCGGCGTCGACGCGGCTGCGCTGCGGAGCGGCAGCCTCGGCCTTGGCGGCCGGTCGGGCGGTACTCTCGGCCACCGGGGCCGGGGTTGCATCGGAACGGTTCGGAGCAGTCTGCGACCAGGCCGGGAGGCTGGTCAGACACAGTGCCAGGCCAAGCAACAACGGGCGGGCACTGCGTGAAGATACGGAAGTCTGGCCTTCGCTTTTCAGGTCGTCAGTCGTCACGCGTCGGTCACAGGAAAAAAACGATGGGGCATCATGCCCTGTAAAAGCGCGGATAAGTTAAAAATTCCGTTAGTAATCCGTTAGTTTCAAGGTGATGTGCGTCACAGTTTTGAACATATCGCCTGTTCATCTTAGCGAAGGACACGTTTCGCGCCTGTGTAGTGGTCCTTCCAGTAGGGACCGCTGAGCGAGTCCAGCCGCACGGTGCCACCGGTACTCGGCGCGTGCACGAAACGCCCTTCACCTACATAAATGCCAACGTGGGTGACGCTGCCGCGGCTGCCGAAGAACACCAGATCGCCGGTGGCCAGGCGCTGCGGATCGATCTTCGGGCCCTGTACCGCCGCGAGATCGCGCGAAGTACGTGGCAGCTTCAGGTCCAGCATCTCGCGGTAGACATAGGCGACCAGGCCGCTGCAGTCGAAGCCCGAATCGGGGGTGTTGCCGCCATAGCGGTAGGGGGTGCCGACCAGGCTGATGGCGCGCATCAGCACCGAGTTGGCCGCCTCCGGGTTGTCCGGCACGGTCTTCGGCCAGTTCGCCGTAGGCGGGGGAGGTGCAGGTCGGGTGGCCTTGCCACCGCCGCAGGCGGTCATCAGCAGGGGCAGGGCCAGCAGCAGGGCCGGGGCGAGAAGCCGGCGGAGGCCGGACGAAACTGGCGTGATGTGCATGATCTCCGGATAATGCGCCACCTTGGATTGGCCGTCATGATGGCGGCGTCCCCGCCGGGCGACAACCCGCCCCAACCCGCCTGCCTCCGGCAGATCCAGACAGAGTTGCGCATGAAGATCGAAAAAGACCGCGTTGTCCGCTTCCACTACACCGTTTCCGAAGTCGGCCAGGAGCCGATCGAATCGTCCAAGGACCGCGGCGAGCCGCTGGCGATCCTGATCGGCCACGGCAACATCATCCCGGGCCTGGAAAACGCCATGATGGACAAGGAAGCCGGCGCGACCTTCAGCGTCGATGTCAATGCTGCCGACGCCTACGGCGAGCGCCGTGAGGGCCTGTCCCAGCGCGTGCCGAAGAAGCACTTCGGCAACACCAGGCTGGCTCCGGGCCAGCAGGTCGTGCTGCAGACCAACTTCGGCCCGCGTGCGGTGACCGTGCAGAAGGTCGGCATGAGCGTCGTCGACGTTGACCTGAACCACCCGATGGCTGGCAAGGACCTGCACTTCGACGTGGAAATCGTCGATGTGCGCGAAGCCGGCCAGGAAGAGATCGATCACGGCCACGTCCACGGCGACGGTGGTCACCACCACTGATCGCAGCGCGATCGTGATGTCAGCAACGGCCCGCTTCGGCGGGCCGTTGCGTTTCTGGAACACGGCGCGCCCATCCACGGCGTGCGGGCCGACGGCATAATGACGGACCTGCCCGACGGATGCCCCGTGAACGCCGCTTCTCCTTCCCTGCAGCCGATGGCCTCCGGCGAACGCATCGCCGTGCTGGACGTGCTGCGCGGTGCCGCGCTGCTGGGCATCCTGCTGATGAACATCGAGGCCTTCAGCGGGCCGCTGGACCTGGCGTTCACCGGCATCGACGTGCACTGGCATGGCATTGACTACTGGGCCGATGCCTTTGTCTATGTGTTCGTGCAGGGCAAGTTCTTCACGCTGTTCTCGCTGTTGTTCGGCGCCGGCTTTGCGGTGATGGCGCAACGCGCCGAGCTGGCTGCGCGTGATTTCACCCCGTTCTACCTGCGTCGCAGTGCCGGTCTGCTGCTGATCGGCCTGTGCCATGCAGTGCTGGTCTGGTCGGGCGACATCCTGGTGCTGTACGCGCTGATCTCGCTGCCGCTGCTGGCCTGCCGGGAGGCGCCGCGCAGCTGGCTGCCGTGGATGGGCGCGACGGTCTACCTCGGCGGCGTGGCGATGATGCTGCTGGTCGGCGCGATGGTGTCGATGGCCTCTGCGGACGAGGTGCGGGAAATGCTCACCGAGGCGCAGCAGGGCATCGATCTGCAGCGCCAGGTGTACGGGCACGGCAGCTGGATGCAGGCCACCGTCCAGCGGGTGAATGAGTTCGGCGCGTCGATGGGGGCGCTGCTGATCACCGGTCCGGAGGTGCTTGGCATGTTCCTGATCGGCAGCTGGTTTGCCGGCAGCGGCGCGTTGGCCACACCGGAGCGCTTCCCGCGGTTGTACGCGGTGTTGCGTTGGGTGGCGCTGCCCCTCGGCCTGCTGGTCACGCTGCTGGGTGTTGCCTGGAAACCGTATCTGGCGCCGGGCGCCTACGATCTGCCGGTGACGGCGGCGATGGCGCTGGTGACGATCGGCGGCCTGCCGATGTGCCTGGGCTACCTGGCCTGGATCGTGCACTGGCGCGCGCGGCTGGGCTGGCTGGCGCCGGTCGGGCGCATGGCGTTGACCCATTACCTCGGCCAGTCCCTGCTGTGCACCTGGTTGTTCTATCACTACGGCCTGGGCGCGTTCGAAATGATGCCACGCAGCGTGCAGCTGCTGTTCGCGCTGCTGCTGTTCACCGTGCAGCTGGGCATCTCGCACGCTTGGCTGCGCCACTTCCGCTTTGGGCCGATGGAATGGCTGTGGCGCGCGATGACCTACCGGCAGTGGCCGCCGATGCGGCGCGGAGCCGGGCAGGGCTGATCGATGCTGGGCGCGCGCGAGGATGTGATCGTGGTGGGCGCCGGTGCCATCGGTCTGGCCGCCGCGCTCGCACTGCGTGCGCAGGGGCGGCAGGTGCGTGTGATCGATCGTGGCCGCATTGGTGCGGCAACCTCGCACGGCAACTGCGGCACCGTTACTCCCAGCCATGCACCTCCACTGGCTGCGCCTGGCGTGCCACTGCGCGCATTGCGCTGGATGCTCGATCCGCGTGCGCCGCTGTATGTGCGCACCCGCCTGGATCCGGTGCTGTGGCGCTGGTTGCTGCAGTTCGGTGCACGCTGCAACACGCGTGACTGGCTGCAATCCACGCGGGCACGGGGTGCATTGCTGAACGACTCGCGGCTGCGCCTGGCCGATTGGGTGCAGGCGCATGCACTGGAGTGCGAGTTCGATACGCGCGGGCTGGACTATGTGTTCGGCGATGCGCGCAACTTCGACCACTACGCGGCCGAGTGCGAAGCACTGAACAGGCAGGGTATCGCCACGGCCTGCATCGACGGGGCCGGCTACGCACGTGCCAATCCGGCCTTCCACGACCGCCTGGCCGGCGCGATCCACTTTCCCGGTGATGCGCAGCTGCGGCCGGACCGCTACACCGCGGAGCTGGCACGTGTACTGCGCGCGCAGGGCGTGGTGATCGACGAGCAGAAGGACGTGCAGGGCTTCAGCGACGATGCACACGGGGTACGCGTGCAGGTCGGTGGGCAGGCCCTGCGGGCACGTGAGCTGGTGCTGGCCACCGGCCCGTGGTCGCGCGACTGGGCACGGCAACTGGATCTGCGCGTGCCGATCCAGCCCGGCAAAGGCTACTCGCTGACCTGGTCGCGACCGGCGCAGGTGCCACAGCGTCCGGTGGTGCTGAAAGACCATTCCGTGTTCGTGATCGCCTGGCGCGAAGCGCTGCGGCTGGGCGGCACCATGGAATTCGCCGGTGCCGATCCGCAGCTGCGCACGGCCCGCCTGCAGGCTTTGCAGCAGGCCGCCGACCACTACCTGCGCGCGCCACGCGGTGCGCAGCTGCAGGAGCAGTGGTGCGGGTGGCGCCCCATGAGCGTGGACGACGTGCCGTTGATCGGCCGCGCACCCGCGCATCCTCACGTCTGGCTTGCGGCGGGGCATGGCATGCTCGGCATCAGCATGAGCGCCGGCACCGGCCAGCTGATTGCCGATCTCGTCTGCGGCCGCACACCAGCGATCGATCCTGCCCCTTACCGACCCGAGCGATTCCGATGAGCACTGCACCCTATGATTACGACCTGATCGTCCTTGGCGGTGGCTCCGCCGGCCTGGCCGGTGCGATCCGCGCGGCGCAGCATGGCAAGCGCGTGGCGATGCTGGAGCCCGGCGAGCTGGGCGGTACCTGTGTCAACGTTGGCTGCGTGCCGAAGAAGGCGATGTGGCTGGCGGCCGACCTGCACGAGCGCATCGGCCTGGCCAATGCGATGGGCTTCGATGTCGAGGCACGCCCGTCGTTGTCGTGGAAGGAGCTGGTGATCCATCGCCAGGCCTACATCAGCAACATCCACACCAGCTACCACAAGCGCCTGGATGAAACCGGCGTGGTGCGCATTCCGGCGCGCGGCCATCTGCTCGATGCGCATACCGTCGCCTGCAGCGATGGCGTGCGTTACAGCGCCGAACACATCCTGATCGCCACCGGCGCGCACCCGCTGCGCCCGGATGTTCCCGGTGCCGAACTGGGCCTGGTTTCCGATGACTTCTTCGATCTGCGCGCGGCACCGGCCGAGGTCGCGATCATCGGCGGTGGCTACATTGCAGTGGAACTGGCCGGCCTGCTGCAGGCGCTGGGCAGCAGGGTGAGCCTGCTGGTGCGCGGAAAGCGCTTGCTGGAACGCTTCGATTACGAGCTGACCGACCAGCTGGCCGAGAACCTGAAACAGCAGGGCGTGCGCATCCATTTCGACTACCGCCTGCGCGAACTGCAGCGCGAGGGCGAACGCGTGCGTGCGTTCGGCCATGACGGCCCGCTCGACACCGTGTTTGATGCAGTGTTCTTCGCCACCGGCCGGCGCGGCAACAGTCGTGACCTGGGCCTGGAAGCGCTGGGCATCGGCATCGGCGAGCACCAGCAGGTGGAGGTGGACGAATGGCAGACCACCAGCGTGCCGAGCGTGCATGCGGTCGGCGACATCGCCGGCAAAGTCGGCCTGACCCCGGTGGCGGTGGCCGCATCGCGGCGCCTGATGGACCGCCTGTTCGGCGGCCGCCCGCAGTCGAAGATGGATTATGAGAACGTGGCCAGCGTGGTGTTCTCGCACCCGCCACTGGGCGCGGTGGGCATGAGCGAGGAAGAAGCACGCGCCCGTTTCGACCAGGTGAGCGTGTACCACAGCCGCTTCCGCCCGATGCTGCAGGCGCTTGCCAACGGTACCCAGCGCAGCCTGTTCAAGATGGTCTGCGTGGGCCCGGAAGAGCGGGTGGTAGGCATCCATCTGCTGGGTGAAGCGGCCGACGAGATCCTGCAGGGCTTCGCGGTGGCGGTGAAGATGGGCGCGACCAAGGCCCAGTTCGACGATACCGTGGCGATCCACCCGACCTCGGCCGAGGAAGTGGTGCTGATGCGCTGAGCCCGCAGTTGTAGAGCCGAGCCTATGCTCGGCTGCATTCCGTGCAGGCATGGTGCAGCCGAGCGCAGGCTCGGCTCTACAGGGCACCGGGCGCCTCCATGCGACAATGACGGCCCCCACGCCTTTCCGGGCCGCCCTATGCGGCCCGCCGTCGTCCTGATGTCCAGCCCCACTTCCCGTATCGCAACCGCTTCCCCCCGCATCGCGCTGAGTGGAATCGGCCTGGCCGCGATCGGTGCCATCACCGCCTCCGGCAAGGCGATCATCGTCAAGCTCGGCCTGCGTCATGGCGTCGATGCCACCACGCTGCTCGCGCTGCGCATGCTGATGGCGCTGCCGCTGTTCGTACTGATGGCACTGTGGGCCGCGCGCCGGGCCACGCCGCTGTCCTGGGCCGACCGCGCCCGCGTGCTGTGGCTGGGCTTCACCGGCTACTACCTGTCCAGCCTTCTCGATTTCCAGGGCTTGCAGTACATCAGCGTGACCCTTGAACGGCTGATCCTTTACTTGAATCCTACCCTGGTGCTGCTGATCAATGTGCTGCTGGCGCGCCAGCGGCCCGGACGCTGGCAGATCGGTGCGTTGGTGCTGAGCTATCTGGGCGTGCTGCTGGCCTTCGGGCATGACCTGCAGCGCGAGGGCGGGCAGATCATCGTCGGCAGCCTGCTGGTGCTGGGCAGTGCGCTCAGCTACGCGCTGTACCTGTTCGGCAGTGGGCAGGTGGTCGCGCGCATCGGTGCGGTACGCCTGACCGCCTACGCCAGCTGCGTGGCCAGCGTGCTGGTGCTGCTGCACTTCGCGGTGACCCATCCACTGCCGCTGCTGTGGCAGGCGCCGGCGCCAGTGCAGTGGCTGTCGCTGGTCAATGCCACCGTGTGCACGGTGCTGCCGGTACTGGCGATCATGCTGGCGGTGCAGCGCGTGGGTTCGTCGCTGGCCGCGCAGGTCGGTATGCTGGGCCCTGTTTCCACCATCGTGATGAGCCTATGGCTGCTCGACGAACCGATGGGGCCGGCGCAGATCGCCGGCACCGTGCTGGTGCTGATCGGCGTACTGCTGGTGACCCGCCTGCGGCGCTGACGCCGGAGCAGGCGCGTGCGCGCATCCTGGCGGTGATCCGCGCGATCCCGGCGGGGCAGGTGATGGGCTATGGCCAGGTGGCGATGCGTGCCGGCCTGCCGGGGCGTGCGCGCTTGACCGCACGCATCCTCGGCCAGAACGACGATCCCGACCTGCCCTGGCATCGCGTGCTGCGTTCGGATGGGCGAATTGCCATGGAAGAAGGGTCGGCCGGCTGGCGCGAGCAGTCACAGCGGCTGCGCGCCGAGGGCGTGGTGGTGGAGAACGGCCGGGTGCGGATGCCGGCCACCGATCCAGCCGCGGCGCTGGATGCTGCCGTGTGGGGCCCGGGCTGAGCACCGCTGGCGACTGAACAGGCCACGCCTGCGGGTCGCCAACAAGACACGGTGCTGCGGCTATGATGGAGGCCGTTCCATGCCGGTGCTCCCATGTTCCCGCGACTGCCTACCGTCACCAAGGCCCTGCTGATCGCCAACGCGATCCTGTTCCTGCTGCAGCAGCCGTTCCTGCTCGGCATGCAGACCTTCGAGCCGTTCATGCTGCAACCGCTGCAGCAGGGCTTCGATGCGTTCTCGCCGGGCGGCAACTTCCAGCCGTGGCAGCTGCTGACCTATGGCTTCCTGCATGGCAGCTTCGGCCACCTGTTCTTCAACATGCTGGCAGTCTTCATGTTCGGCGCGCCGCTGGAGCAGACCTGGGGCGAGAAACGCTTCCTGCTGTACTACCTGGTCTGCGTGGCCGGTGCCGGTGTCTGCCAGTTGCTGGTGGGTACGTTGCTGGAGAATCCGGCCACGGTGCTGGGCGCTTCCGGCGGAGTGTTCGGCCTGTTGCTGGCCTACGGCATGCTGTTCCCGAACCAGCGGGTGATGCTGCTGTTCCCACCGATCCCGATGAAGGCGCGAACCTTCGTGATCCTGTTCGGCGTGGGTGAGCTGGTGCTGGGCATGACCGGCTGGCAGCCGGGCGTGGCCCACTTCGCGCATCTGGGCGGCATGCTGTTCGGCTGGCTGCTGATCCGCTACTGGCGAGGGCAATCGCCGTTCAACAAGCGCCGACCGCCCGGCCCGCCGAAGCGCCCGAACCATCTGCGCAGCGTCAAATGATCCGAAGGATCATTTGACGCGGTAGGTGCCAACCTTGGTTGGCACGCCTTGTCCCACGCGGGTAGGTGCCAACCTTGGTTGGCAATCATCCCTGTTGTTTCGTACCAACCAAGGTTGGTACCCACCAACGGCAGGTCATGCATGCGGCGGGTACGCGCGCATCCACGCACGGCGTGGATCTACAGATCCTGTAACACCACCTGCGCGGCATTGTGCCCGGGCGCACCCGTGACGCCACCACCGGGGTGGGTACCCGAACCACACAGGTACAACCCGGGCAGGGCACCGCGATAGCCGGCCTGGCCAACCATCGGCCGTGCCGAGAACAACTGGTGGGCACTGAGCGCGCCGTGGAAGATGTCGCCACCGACCAGGCCGAAGGTGCGCTCCAGATCAAGCGGCGACAACACCTGCCGACCGAGGATGCTGACAGCGAAACCCGGCGCATACCGTTCAACGGTAGCGATCATCAGATCGGCGACTGCTTCACGATGATCATCCCAGTGACGCCCGTCGGGCAGCACCGGCGCCACGTGCTGGCAGAACAGGCTGGCCACATGCTGTCCGGGCGGCGCCAGCGAATCGTCCAGCGTGCTGGGAATCAGCATTTCCACGATCGGCTCGCGTGACCAGCCATCGCGGCGCGCATCCAGCCAGGCGCGGTCCATGTAGTCCAGGCTGGGCGCCATGATGATGCCGGCGCTGAGGTGATCGCCGGGGCCGGGCAGGGCGCGGAAGTCCGGCAGCCGCGACAGCGCGAGGCTCATCCGGAACGTCCCGGAGCCGCAGCGCCAGTGTGCCATCCGCTCGCGCGTCGCCGCCGGTACCTGCGCCGGTTCCAGCAACTGCTCGTACAGCAGCTTGGGGTTGACGTTGGCGACTACGGCGCGTGCGCGCAGGATTTCGCCGTTGGCCAGTTCCACTCCCACGACGCGGCCCTGTTCGGTCAGTACCCGTTGCACGCCGGCATCCACGCGCAGTTCGGCTCCGGCCTCGCGCGCCGCGCTGGCAATCGCCTGGCTGATCGCGCCCATGCCGCCGATTGCATGGCCCCAGGCACCCTTCACGCCATTGCACTGGCCGAACACGTGGTGCAGCAGCACGTAGGCGCTTCCGGGCGTGTAGGGGCTGGCATAGTTGCCGACGATGCCATCGAAGCCGAACAGCGCCTTGATCGGCGCGCTCTCGAACCAGCGGTCCAGGTACTCAGCCGCTGAAAGCGTGAACAGGTCCAGCAGTTCCTGGCGCAGCGAAGCATCCAGCGTTGCCAGTTCGCGGCCGAGACGGCCCATCTGCCACAGCGCGGGCAGGGCACGCCAGCCGCCGGCCACGCCGACGTCCGGGGGGGCGCGCAGGGCCCACGCACGCAGCACGTCGGCGAAGATCTCCAGGCGTGCTTCATACGCTGGCAGCGCCTGCGCATCGCGTTCGGAGAATTTCGCGACCTCGGCCTGGGTGCGGCCGGGCGCCGACAACAGGTAGCGGCCGTCCGGCAATGGCAGGAAGTTGTTGACCGGGCGCGCGACAATGCGCAGCCCATGCGCCTGCAACTGCAGGTCGTCGATCACCTTCGGCTGCAGCAACGACACCGTGTACGACGCCACCGAGTTGCGGAAGCCGGGATGGAATTCCTCGGTGACCGCGGCGCCGCCGAGCACGCCACGCCGTTCGAGCACCAGCACCTGTTTGCCGGCGCGTGCCAGATAGGCTGCACAGACCAACCCGTTGTGGCCGCCGCCGACGATGAGTGCATCCCAGGTCATCAGCACCTCTGAAGAAAGCGGGCGGAGGGGATTGCGTTGCAATCAGCATCTGATCACAGACCCGTGCGGGAAGCGATTTAATTCCCTCCGCCCCCTTTTTGGATCGCGGCTTCGATGGTGGCGATGTCGATCTTCTTCATCGGCATCATCGCGTTGAAGGCGCGCTTGGCCAGTGCCTTGTCCTTGCTGGTCACTGCTTCGATCAGCATGCGCGGGCTGATCTGCCAGGAGATGCCCCAACGGTCCTTGCACCAGCCGCATTGGCTCTCCTGGCCCCCGTTGCCGACGATCGCGTTCCACAGGCGGTCGGTCTCGGCCTGATCCTCGGTCTGGATCTGGAAGGAGAACGCTTCGCTGTGCTTGAACGCGCTGCCGCCGTTGAGGCCGACGCAGGGAACGCCGCAGACAGTGAATTCGACGGTCAGAACGTTGCCTTCCTTGCCGTCGGGGTAGTCGCCCGGCGCGTGATGCACGGCGGTGACCGCGCTGTCGGGCAGGAGGCTGGCATAGAAGGTGGCGGCCTCGAGCGCGCCATTGTCGTACCAGACACAGATCGTGTTCTTGTGTGCCATGTCGGGGCTCTACGTTGGACGAAGCCACAGCGATAGCACGGCCGCTGTTAACCCGGGATCTGTATCACGGCCAACGGAGACAGGGTGGGGGAGCCGGCCGAAAGCGGCTGCAAGTCTCTGATTGTTAAATAAAACATGAATGAGCTTCATGTTTGTGTCGAAATTTTTCCTTTAATTTCAATTGGTTGTTTTTGTTCAGCTGCCATTGCAAATTAAGAATTGATGAAATTAATATTTGGTTCAGCTGCAAGGAACTGTCGCTTCCATGCAGCAATTCTGCAATCGCAGCCTGATCTTCATCGAATCAAGGAAACTCCATGACCAGCAGCAAGCACGTCGCAAGGCTGAAGCGCACCGCCTTGGCGGTCGTCCTGACTTCTTTCATTGGCGCCGCCGCCGCTCAGAGCACGACCGGTTCGTTGTACGGCAGCGCGCCCGCCGGTACGACCATCGTGGTTCAGAGCGACACGGGCCTGAAGCGCTCGGCGACCGTCGACAGCAATGGCCGCTACAACCTCGGCTCGCTGCCGGTGGGCAAGTACACCATCATCCAGCAGCGTGACGGCCAGACTGTCGAGCAGCGCGAGAATGTGCTGTTGAAGGTTGGCGTTGGCACCGAGGTGTCGTTTGCCGGTGGCGCCAGCGCCGCCACCACACTGGAGGCAGTGAACGTCGTTGCAGCGAATGTGCCGAAGATCGATGTCACCAACACAGTATCCAAGTCGGTCATCACATCCGAGCAGCTGGACGTGTTGCCTTTGGGGCGCAGTGCCGAAGCCATCGCACTGCTGGCGCCAGGTGTTGTCTCGGGCAGTGGCGCGTTCAGCAATGGCTCGCGTTCGGTGCTGTCCTTCGGCGGCTCCAGTGTCACTGAGAATGCCTACTATCTGAACGGCTTTCTGGCCAACAATCCGCTCAGCAATCTGGGTGGTATCAGCCTGCCATACGGGTCGATCGACCAGCAGGAAACGTTCATGGGCGGTTACGGAGCGGGATACGGGCGCTCCACCGGCGGCGTGATCAACCAGCTCGGCAAGCGCGGCACCAATGAATGGCATTTCGGCGTGCAGGCTACCTGGGCGCCGGATTCGCTGTCGGCTTCTGCGGCCACTGTCATCTATCCCAATCGCCAGCTGCCCAATGGATACAGCTACACCGATGACTCGTTGCCTGGCTCGCTCTATCGCTACCGCAAGGATGATGTCGCCACGCGTACCACCTACAGTGGCTACGCCAGTGGCCCGCTGATCGAGGATCGCCTGTTCATCCACCTGGCTGCGGAAAAGGACCGCACCGAAGGTGTGTCCACGAACAGCTCTGCAGCAACGCAGCAGGTGCGCAACCACTACACCATCGATGCGCCGAAGTTCTATGGAAAGATCGACTGGAACATCAACGATAGCAACACGCTGGAATACACCCGTGTGCAGAACACCGATCGCAACGGTGGCTACTACCGATCGTTCGATTACGAGGACCTGGCCGAAGGTGATCGCACCGGCACGTTCCCGAACACCACGAAGCTCAAGGACGACTTTGACATCTTCAAGTACACCGGCTACCTGAACGATGACCTGACCCTGAGTGCGGTATGGGGTCGTAGCAAGGAGAGCAATCTGGAGTCGAATCCGCTGGATACGGCCAACCCCTATCTCAGCAGCCCGGGCAATCAGGATCCGTCCATTACCGGTGGCCGCCCCATCCGCAATGACCAGTCGGCGCTCTATACCAAGTCGTCCGATGCGGGCAGCAAGACCCGAGGTCTGCGTGTAGACCTGCAGTACCGTATCGGCAACCACGAGCTGACTGGTGGCATCGACAACATGTACTTCCAGGGGCATAACGAAGGCCAGGCGATGACCGGGCCGGGGTACGCCTGGATCTATGGCCGTGTCGATCCGGCCTCGTCGCCGAATCCGGGCTTTGACATCACCCCGCCGGGCGGCAATGGCTACTTCGTGCAGAAGTACATCTTCTCCACGACCACCAGCATGTCGGTCAAGCAGAAGGCCTACTATCTGGAGGACCGTTGGCAGGTCACGCCGAACTGGTTGGTGACCCTCGGCATCCGCAATGACAAGTTCACCAACTACAACAGCGCGGCCAAGCCTTACGTCGACAGCGGTGACCAGTGGGCGCCGCGTCTGGGCGCGAGCTGGGACGTGTTTGGCGATTCGTCGCTGAAGGTGTTCGCCAACCTGGGCCGTTACTACCTGGCGTTGCCCAACAGCGTTGCCATTCGTGGTGCGTCCGCCTCGACGTTCACCCGCGAGTACTTCACCTATAGCGGAATTGATGCCAACGGCAACCCGACCGGGTTGACCGCTCTGGGCCCGGGCCCGGTGTCAGCCAACAATGAATATGGCCAGACCCCTGATCCGTTGTCGATTGCGCCGACCGACCTGAAGTCGCAGTACCAGGACGAGCTGATCCTTGGCTTCGAGAAGACGCTGGGCGAGCGCTGGAGCTCCGGTGCCAAGTTCACCTATCGTCGCCTGCAGACGGCCATCGACGATACCTGTGACTCCGATCGCATCCATGACAAGCTTGCCGCGATGGGCGTCGACGACAGCAATCTCGATGTCCCGGGCTGTGTGATCTTCAATCCGGGCAAGACCAATACCTTCATGATCCGGCACGCGGATGGTTCGGGTTACACGCCGGTGCAGATGAGCTCCGCCGACTGGGGTTACGGCAACAAGAAGGCCAAGCGTGACTACATCGCCGTCGATCTGTTCATCGAGCACCCGCTGAGCGACAAGTGGTACGGACGTCTGGATTACACCTGGTCGCGCAGCTTCGGCAATACCGAAGGCCAGGTGAAGTCGGATATCGGCCAGGATGACGTCTCCAAGACCCAGGACTGGGATGCCGCGGCACTGATGGAATACGCGGGCGGCTATCTGGCGAACGACCGTCGTCACCAGCTGAAGGGCTATGGCGCCTATATGTTCAACGACGAGTGGTCGGCGTCGGCCACCCTGCGGATCATGTCGGGAGCGCCGAAGAGCTGCCTGGGCTACTACGGCACCGATGAGAGTGATCCGCTGGGCTACGACGCTGCCTATCACTATTGCGGTGGCAAGCCGTCGCGCCCGGGTGACGCAGGCCGGCAGCCCTGGACGACCCGCCTGGATCTGGGCGTGATGTATCGCCCTTCGTTTGCCGATCACAAGCTGGCTTTCAGCCTGGATGTTTTCAATGTGCTGAACCAGCGTCGTGCCGTGCAGTCTGACGCGGTCTATGAAGATGGCCCCTATACGGTGTCCAACACCTACGGCATGGGTACCTACTTCAGCGCACCTCGTTCGGTTCGTGTCAGTGCGTCCTACGACTTCTGATCGCAGCACCTGATCGATCTCTCCAGAAAACGACCTGGACCCCGGCCATGCCGGGGTTCCTTTTTTGGGTCGCCAGGCGAAAAAAAGGGCGCCCGAAGGCGCCCTCTGCATTACCCGTTGCAGCAGCTAGCTCAGCGCCAGACCTTGATCTGCTCGGCTTCGCTGCGCTGCATCGGCTGGCCGGCCTTGCAGCTGAAGGTGGCACCGAATGCCGGCAGGTTGGCCAGCGTGCCGTTGCTGCGCCACAGGCCCGGCGCACGGATGTCGGCGGTCAGGCGACGCACGGCCTCGTTCGGCGACAGCTGCTGCGCCCACAACGCCGACCACGCGCGGAAGAAGCCCTGCTGCTGTGCCTGCTTGGCTTTCGGCTCCTGCGCGGTGTACGCGGCCCAGGCCAGTTCCAGGCCGGCGATGTCGGCCAGGTTCTCTTCCTGGGTGAGCGTGCCGTTGACCTTGGCACCCTTCACGCCCGGGAAGTCGTAGGCGCTGTACTGCGCGGCCACGCGATTGCCGAGCAGGGTCCAAGCGGTCTTGTCTGCCGGAGTCCACCAGCTGCGCAGTTCGCCCTTGGCGTCGACCAGCGCGCCCTTGGCATCGATCGCGCGGGTCAGCTCATGGCCGACCAGGCCACCGAAGCTGCCGAACTTGTCGGCGGCGTCGGCCTTGGCGTTGAACACCGGGCCCTGCAGGATCGCAGCGGTGACGATCAGGCGGTTCTGCGCCAGATCATAGGCCAGCGACGGCTGCTGCGGCAGCACGTCCCAGCGACGGTCAGCGTTGCCCTTGCCGATGCGCTTCATTTCCTCGCGATGGCGCCAGGTCGAAGCAATCAGCATGTTGCCGCCGAAGGAACCACGGCCCATCGGCTGCACGCTGTAGTCCAGGTCGCGCAGCGGGGTGCCGATCTCGATCTTCAGCGCGGCCAGCTTGGCCTGCGCTTCGGTCTTGGCTTCGGCACTCATCCAGCTGCTGTTCTTGACCGCCTCGATCTGCACTTCGCGCACCTTGTCGACGATCCATGCGGCCTGGCGACGATCTTCTGCCGACAGGTAACGGGCGGCGTATTCGCGGCCGAGCATCGGGCCGGCGGCCACGTTGATCGCCTCCAGCACATCTTCCCAACGCTGCGGCGGCAGCGTTTCGCCACGCAGCACGCGGCCACGGAATTCAAACTCGGCGTCGCGGTAGGCCTTGGACAGATACGGCGCCATCGAGTCGCCCACGCGCCAGCGCAGGTAGGCCTTCCACTGGTCCGGCTTGAGCTTGGTGACCATGCCGTCGAGCTGCTTGAACAGGCCCGGGTCGGCCAGCGAGACCAGGTCGTCGTCCACGCCCTGGGCCTTCAGGAAGGCATCCAGCTGCAGGTTGCGGTAGCGGCTGTTGAGCTCCTTGGTGGAGATCGGTGCGTAGTTGTTGAACGGGTTGTTGATGCCGGCCAGCGACTGCGCGTTGCGCGCCAGTTCGGTTTCCAGCGCGATCACCGATTGCGACTCGGCATCCAGCTTGGCGGCCGGAGTGCCGGTCAGTGCCAGGATCTGCTTGACGTAATTGCGGTAGCGGCCCATCAGCGCGACGGTGTCGGCGTCGGTGCGGGTATAGAACGCCGGGTCCGGCAGGCCCATGCCACCCTGCATGAAGTAGCCGATGTGGCGGTCCAGCGCCTTCAGGTCCACGTCCGGGCCGAAGTTGAAGGCCACCGGGATGCCGACCTGGTGCAGCGCGGCGATCGAGGCCGGCACGTCCTTGGCTTTCTTGATGGCGTTGATGCGGGTCAGCAGCGGGGCGATCGGATTGGAACCGTCGGCTTCCACGGCGGCTTCGTCCAGGCCGCTGGCCCAGAAGTCGCCCAGTAGTTTCTGCACGTTGCCCTGCGGCGCCTTCATCGCTGCGTCGAGCAGTTCACGCTGCTGCTGACGGCTGCGGTCGACCAGCTGGCCGAGCGCGGTGGTGGCACCGGTCTGTGGCACCGGATTGGCCTTCAGCCAGCCTGCGTTGGTGGCGTCATAGAAGTCGCTGCACTGGGCACTGACAGCCGGGGCGCGGGCGGCCTTCTTCTTGGCGGCGGCGAACGCATCGTGGGTCGGGACCAGGGTCGCCAGGCTGATGCCCAGGGCGATGGCAAGCGGACGGAAATTGGGCATGTGGAACGAATCCGTGATGGATTGAGGGCGCGCGCACTATAGCAAGCCGGGCATGGACGCGGCATGCACGCATCACGCTGCTTTCGCCGGCCAGGGTCGGCCGCTACCGGGGAGCGCCGAGATCAGTGGATCCACGCCATGCGTGGATGAAAAGCACCCCGGAAAAACAAAGGCCCGGGAATTCCCGGGCCTCTGCAGGTCTGCAACAGCGTCAGCCGTGGCTTACCAGATCACCACCTGCTGGTCGCCGCTGCGGGCCATCGGCGAACCGGCCTTGCACTGGAAGGCGGCCGCGAAGGTCGGCAGGTTCGACGGCGCACCCATGGCGCGGAACTGCGCCGGGGCGTGCGGGTCGGTCGCCAGGCGGACCTTGGCGTTTTCCGGGGTGTACTTGGTGCGCCACACGGTGGCCCAGTTGAAGAAGAAGCGCTGGTCGCGGGTGAAGCCGTCCACCTTCGCGTCTTCCTTGCCTGCGCTGGCCTTCTGCAGTGCGTCGTAAGCGGTGGCCAGGCCGCCCAGGTCGGCGATGTTCTCGCCCAGGGTCAGGTGGCCGTTCACCGCCTGGCCGTCGACCTTGTACTGGTCGAACTGCTTGACCAGCTTGCCGGTCAGGCCTTCGAAGTTCTTCTTGTCAGCGGCGGTCCACCAGTCTTCCATGTTGCCGGTCGGCCCGAATCGTGCACCCTGGTCGTCGTAACCGTGGGTCATTTCGTGGCCGATCACCGCGCCGATGCCGCCGTAGTTCAGCGCGTCGTCGGCCTTCGGATCGAAGAACGGCGGCTGCAGGATGGCGGCCGGGAACACGATCTCGTTCTGCAGCGGGTTGTAGTAGGCGTTGACCGTCTGCGGGGTCATGCCCCACTCGGTCTTGTCCACCGGCTTGCCGATCTTGGACAGGTTGAACTTGTAGTTGAACTCGTTGGCCGCGCGCACGTTGCCCAGGAAGCTGTCGCGCTGGGTCTGCAGGCCCGACCAGTCACGCCACTTGTCCGGATAGCCGATCTTCGGGGTGAAGGTTTCCCACTTGGCGATGGCCTTGGCCTTGGTTTCATCGCTCATCCAGCTCAGGCCCTGGATGCGTTCCTTCAGCGAGGCAGCCAGGTTCTTCACCAGTTCTTCCATCTTCGCCTTGGCTTCCGGCGAGAAGGCCACCTTCACGTACAGCTGGCCGAAGGCTTCACCTGCGTCGTTCTCGATGGTGCCCAGCACGCGCTTCCAGCGCGGCTTCTGTTCCTTCTGGCCGTTGAGGGTCTTGCCGTAGAACTCGTAGTTCTCCTGCACGAAGGCGTCGGCCAGGTACGGCGAGGCGCTGTCCACGGTGTGGAAGCGCAGGTAGGCACGCCACACAGACGGATCGGTGTCGCCCAGCGCCTTGCTCACTTCCTCATGGAAGGCCGGCATGGCCAGCGAGAACTTCTCCGGTGCGGCCACGCCCTGCGACTTGAAGAACTCGGTCCAGCTGAAGTTCGGGGTCAGCTTGTCGGCGTCGGCCAGGGTGACCGGGTTGTAGTACAGCTCGACGTTGCGCGACAGTTCGACGCGCGACTTGGAGGCCTTGGCCAGGCGGGTCTCGAACCTGACCACTTCCTCGGCCTGCTTGGCAGCGTCGGCAGCGGCAACACCAGACAGCTCCAGCACCTTGGCGACGTGTGCCTGGTAGGCCTTCAGCTTGTCGGCGTTCTTGGCGTCGGTGTAGTAGGTGCTGTCCGGCAGGCCCAGGCCGCCCTGGCTGGCGTAGGCCATGTTGACGGCCGAGTTCTTGAAGTCGGCTTCAGCGCCGAAGCCGAACAGGACGTTGTCACCCTTGGCGGCGCTGGTGCGCAGGTAGTTGGCAATGGCCGCCTTGTCCTGCAGCCCATCGATCGCGGTCAGGTCGGCCTTCAGCGGCTCGATGCCCTGGGCGTTGATCTTGGCCTCGTCCATGCCGGTGGCCCACAGGTCGCCGACGATCTTCTCGATGTGGTTCGGGGTCTTCACCTGTGCCACCTGCTCGGCCAGCTGGTGCTGCACGGCCACCGAGCGCTCGTCGAGGATGGTGAAGGCGCCCCAGCTGGTGCGGTCGCCCGGGATTTCATTGGCGGCCAGCCACTTGCTGTTGACGTAGTCGCCGAAGGCGCCGCAGGCGTCCTTGCTGGTATCGAGGTCGCTGGGCTGGAAGGCGTTGTAGGCCGGCAGCTTGCTCTCGTCCAGGGTGTAATTGGTGGCTTCGGCGGCAGCCGGCGTGGAGGCGGTGGCGTCCTTGGCCGGGGTTTCGTTCTTGCCGCAGCCAACCAGCGCGGCCGAAACGGCCAGGGTCAGCAGCACGATCTTGGGAGTACGGGTCACTTTGATGGCCTCCAGGCCGAGTGAGTCAGGGAAGGGCCGCAGGGACGGCCGTGGGCCGAACGATACGCCGCCGGCCTGCCCTGCAAGGGTGTCGAAGGTCATGGCCGGGCGCAAGGGCCAGAACGAGCAAGGGCGCCCGGTGGGGCGCCCTTGCCTGGGTAACGCATCGATTACAGGCCGCCGCCGCCGCAGCCCTTGCCCAGGTAGTCGTCGATCAACCTGAGCTGGTCGCCCATGATCGCGCGGGTCCAGGCCGGCCCATGCGCATAGTCGGCGATGGCGTGGAACTCGACCGGCTGCCCCGAGCCCTTGGCCTTGTTCACGAACCACTCCGACTGCTCGATGGGAACCGTACGATCGCGGTCACCGTGGTAGACCATCAGCGGAATCTTCATCTCTCTCGCCTTGTCCAGCGGGTTCAGGCCCGCCACGGTCGGTGCCTGTGCCTGGCGGAAGAACGGATTGGTATAGAAGCGCGACCAGATCTTCTTGATGTCCGAGACGCCGGCACCGGCAATGGCGCATTTGTACAGGCCGTTCGGGCGCACCGAGGCCGCAAACGCCGAGTAGCCGCCATAGGAGAAGCCGAACATGGCGATGTGGCCGGGGCGGGCGATCTTCTGGTCGATCATCCACTGCGCGCCGTCGTCCTTGTCATCCTGCATCTTCTGGCCCCACTCGGCGTCACCGGCCATCCACAGCTTGCGGCCCCAGTCGGCCGAGCCGCGGAACTGCGGGCGCAGTACGGCCATGCAGCGCGATGCCATCAGCGGCACCCACATCGAGCCGTCGAAGTCCATGCCATCGCGGGCCCACGGACCGCCATGCGGGTGCACGACCGCCTTCCAGGGACCGGCACCACACAGTTCGGTGTTGGGCGTGGTCAGGAATGCCGGAATGTCCAGCCCGTCGCGGGCCTTGTAATAGACCAGTTTGGTGTCGCCCAGGGCTGCAGGCTGGATGTCCGGATAGGCCTTGGCCAGCAGGGTCAGCTTGCCGTTGCGCAGCAGGTGGTACTCGGGCGGGTTGGACGGGCCCGACGTGGCCACCAGCACGGTGGACAGGTCGGGGGTGTAGTCCACCACCTGGTAGCTGCGGCCAGTGTCGTAATTGGTGGTGAAGCGCTGGCCATTGGCGGTGTCGACCATTTCCAGCGGTTGCTGCTGGATGCCCAGGGCCTGGCGAAGGCCCTGGTCCAGCGCCTTCATCCGCGGCGACGTCCACTGCAGGTCGTCACCGCGCGGGCCCGCATAGCGGATGCCGAGGATCTCGCCGAACGGAATCGCGCCGTTGCGATAGCGGTTGATCGACATCGAGCTGGCGTTGAACAGCTTGTGTTCGTACAGCACTTCCTTCTGCTTGCGTGCGGCGATGTCGTACTCGTACACGATCGCCTTGTCACGGCCGACGTTGCTCAGCACGAAGGCGATGTTCGGGTCATCGGCAAAGCCGATCACCTGGTTGACGTCGCGGTTCTTCACATAGGAGCGGAAGTGCTCTTCCCACGCACCGCTGCCGGTGTTGCGGAACTCGGTAGCGACGTAGGCGCCGGTTCCGTCCACGTCCTGGCGCAGGCGTGCACGCAGTTCGCTGTCCAGGTCGGTGACATAGCCGGCCACACGCTCTTCGGTCTTCTGCACGCGCTGTGAGGTGAAGCTGCGCAGGTCGACCTTGTAGACATCGCCGGAGCTGCCGCCGCTGCCGTTGATCACCAGGATGTGGTCCGGATCATTGGGGAGCGTGTCCAGCACCGTCGGGTTGGACAGCGCCTGCTCGAGTTCCTCGCTGCGGCTGCTGGCACGCGGCGGCGTAATGGGCTCCTTCCACTGCTTGCCCTCGATGTCGGTGATGAAGAACTTGCTGACGAAGGTCTTGGTGACACGGTCGGCGCGCAGGTCGAAAGGCTGCCATAGCACCACGGCGAGCTGCCCATTCTTGATGAACGATACGCTCTGGAACTTCATCCGGTTGGCACCGATCACCGTGGGCGCCTTGTCCAGCGCATCGGTGCGCCAGACCACGATCACGCGTTCTTCGCCGTTGGCGCGCAGGCCGGCGATGTGCTGCCCATCCGGAGACAGTGACAGGCTGGAGATGGCAGGGAAGGCCGCCAGCTGTTCAATGGTGGGGGCGACAGGCTTGGCATGCAGCCAGGGGGAAATGCTGGCCAGGGCTGCCAGCAACAGGGTTCGCTTCATTGCTTGCCTCGATCTCAGGGCGATCCCGGCGCAAGGCCGGGGCCGGAAACGAAACCGCCGCCCCGAAGGGCGGCGGTGGGTAACGACTGGATCAGAATGACCGTGTGATGTTCACGAAGTACGTACGGCCGAAGTAATCGAAGCCGCTGTACAGGGGCGCGTTGCCAACCGTGCTCAGCACGCCCTGCGAAATGGTAGGCGGCTTCTTGTTGGCGAGGTTGCGCACGCCACCGGTGACCGACCACTTGTCCGCTTCATACTGCAGCGAGGCTGCCTGGATGAAGTAGTTCGGGGTGTACATTTTGTACTGGCTGGTGGCCGGATCGAACAGGCCCGGGTTGCGCTCCTCGTAGTAGGCGTAACTGTCCATCTTGTCGATCCAGTCCAGACCGTAACGGACTCGCCAGTTCTTCCACTTGTAGTTCAGGTCCAGGGTGGCGGTATTTTCCGGCGAGCCGATCATGCCGGCCGAGTCGACCTTCGGATCGTCCGAGAACAGCTGGCTGGTCTGCTCGAAGTAGTGCGTGCCCTGCAGGGTGGCACGGAACTCGCCCGGGCCGATGTCACGCACATAGCGCAGGGTGAAGTCCAGGCCGCGGACCTTGTTGGTGGAGACGTTGATGAAGCCGTTGGTGACCGTCAGCTGGTTGGTCTGCGGGTTGCGCTGGATCAGGCGGCACAGGCCGTTGCCCGCAGTGAAGTCCGCGGTGGAGCTGCCGTAGCAGTTGCGCAGGATGGCGGCGCCGCCTGCGTCCTGCACACCGTTCTCGACCTTGATGTCGAAGTAGTCCAGGGCCAGCGACAGATCGCCGAAGGCCGGGCCAAATTCCGGCTGCAGGACCACGCCGAAGGTTTTGGCGGTGGAGGTTTCAGCCTTCAGGTTGTTTTCCGCGCCGCCCTGGGTGTAGACGGTGATGCCCTGCAGCTGGGTGAACTCCGGATCCAGGCCCAGCGACGCGCAGTTCTGGTAGCGCATCGATTCCGGGCGGGCCTCAATGTAGTTGTCGCAGGGGTCGGACGACTGCGGCAGGAAGCCGGTGGTGGCGCCCAGGAACTGTTCGAACAGGGCGGGTGCGCGGTACGAGGTGCCGTAGGATGCGCGGAACGACAGCCACTTCACCGGGGTCCACAGGGTGCCGATCTTGTAGGTCTCGTCGGAACCATAGGACTTGTAGTCGGTATAGCGGCCGGACAGGTTGACCGACAGCTCCTCAGCGCCGGTGACGCCGGACAGCAGCGGCAGTTCCAATTCGCCGTAGGCTTCGAACACCGAGTCGCTGCCGCGGGTCGGCGAGGAAGCGGTCAGGTTGTACAGGTCCTGGTCAATGGAGTACTGCGACGGGCTGTCGTCGATGCGGGCCTTGCGGTACTCCACACCGAACGCGCCACCGGCCGAACCATAAGGCATGTCGAACAGCGGGCCGTTGACGTTGAAGTTGACCGTGGTTTCCTTGTACAGCGTGTTGCCGGTGACCGGGACGAACACCCAGTCCTTCCAGTCCTGCGGCAGACGGCCGCCGATCGTGTTGTTGTTCACCGGGGGGGCGGCGACGCAGCCGTTGGAGGCATCACGGCAGACGAAGCCACCGGCGCCGTTGGAGACCACATCCAGGCTCTGCGCCAGGCGGCTGGTCAGGAAGCTCTGGAAGGTGTAGTCCGCATCGCTGCGCGAATGCATGATGTTGAAGTCGTAATTCCATTCCGAGCTCAGGTGACCGCGAAGGCCAGCGTTGAAGCGCAGGAAGTCGACCTTCTGCTTACTCTGGTCGTTGCCGAAACCAATGAAGGCACGTACGCCCATCGGCACGCCATTGGTCTGGTCGGTGGCCGGGCCCGCAACGCTGTCGCGGAGGTTGGCCGGGATAAGCGGATTGCCCACTGCATAGTCCAGGGTCAGCTGGCGATAGCCGGTCTGGGTCGACTTGCGGTGGTTGCCGAGGAACTCGTAGTACAGCTCAGCGTCGCCCAGCGCGTTCAGGTCGAAGCCGCCCTGGAAGTAGGCGGTGTGGGTCTTGACCGGGGAGATCAGCGACTGATTGAGCATCTGCGGGTCGAAGGTGTCGCGGTTCAGCGCACCCACGCCTTCGTAGCCGACCAGGCCGGTGGTGACCGACGAATTCGGGCGCCAGCGGTTGAAGCGGGTGCCGCTGCCTCCCGGCGCGGCGACGCCGGTACGGGTGTTGGTGCCAAGCGTGTTGATGGTCACGCCGCCGCCGTCGAGGGTGTAGCACTTGGACTTGCCGGTCAGCGGATCGATGAAGTCGCCGCTGCCCCAGTAGTCGCCGGCCTCGATGTCGCGATACTTGTCGGTGGCGCAGCGGGTCCAGTCGCGGTCGCCGAGGTTAAGTGCGTTGCGCACCGTGTACTCGTACGAACCGGAGAAGTGCGAGCGCTCGCCGGTGCTGCCGAAGGTCAGCGCATAGCGACGCTCATCGCCGCCACCGCCGTCGGTCGCGTTGTGCTGACCTTCGAAGGTGACACCGTCGACCTTCTTCTTGGTGATGATGTTGATCACGCCCGCGACCGCGTCGGAGCCGTAGATCGAGGACGCGCCGTCCTTCAGGATTTCGACGCGGTCGACGATCGAGTTCGGCAGCACGTTCAGGTCGGTCGAGCCGACCGAGCCGCGCGAGCCGGCCGGCGAAACGCGGCGGCCGTTGAGCAGGATCAGGGTACGGGTCGGGCCGAGGCCACGCAGGCCCAGGGTGTTGGCGCCGGGGCCGCCGTCGGTGACGTAGCCACCGTAGGCGTTGTTGATCTGCGATGCACCTGCGGTCACCGCGGTGCTCTGCAGTGCGGCGGTGGTCGAGTTGAAGCCGGCCAGCGTGGTTTCCTCACGGGTCACGACCTGGACCGGGGACACCGAGTTGAACACGTCGCGGCTGATGCGCGAGCCGGTGACGGTCACCGTGTCCAGATTGGTTGCCTTCGACTTGGCCGCTTCCTCGGCCGTCTGCGTCGAACCCGCGTCCTGGGCGAATGCCGGAGCGGCTGCGATGAGCAGCACGGCAGAAGCGAGGGCAAAGCTCAGCGGATGCCTGCCGAGCGACTTGCGATTGATCATCTGAAATCCCCTTGAATCCAATGATTGCGTCGTACACCGGGGACATTGCCTCGCGGGCGTCTCCGTGTGCCCCTTGCCCGGTGTTGGCAGTGGTTATGCCCCCGGTTGCACCGGCTTCACGGGCCGGTAACTCGAGATTAACACGGCATTAACTGATGCTGTCAAACGTTCATAAGGGAGTCATCAAGCTGTGGTCTGGAGCCTCCTCGCTCTCCGTGTAGTTCGATCCAAATTCATACAACTTATTGATTTTATTTATTTTACTCGAGAGGCGCGAAACATGTCTGGATGCTGAATGATTCCTGCAGGCCCGACGCGGCCGCAAAAAAAGGCCCCGCCGAAGCGGGGCCTGGTCCAGATACAACGTCCGGAAAACGACGGGATCAGAAGTTGTACTTGACCTGGGCCGAAATCTGGCGGCCGTAGACGCTGTAGAAGCCGTCATTGAACGGGGTCGATTCGTTGCCCGGGTAGTTGTAGCGCTGGCCTTCCGGCAGCTTGTTGAACACGTTGTTGACCATCAGCGACAGGACCAGATCGTCCTGTGCCTGGTAGTTCATGCTCAGGTTGTACGTGGTGTACGAACCCCACTTGCCGGCCTTGGCGCCGGAAGAGTGGACATAGCCGTAGCTGCGGCCGGTGTAGGCCAGGTAGTTCGGGGTGCTGCCGACGTAGTTGGCGTACACGGTGGTGGTGAACTTGGCGATGTTCCAGGCCACCGACAGATCGCCACGGACCTTGGCGAAGTTGTCGTAGTACCACATGTTGTACGGATCGCTCAGCAGGTCGAGCTTGGCGGCGCCCGGCATCGGCTGCACTTCACGCTTCAGCATGTTCGTGTAGTTGCCGGAGAACATCAGCGAGCCGAAGCGACCGATATCCTGCTGGTACTTGGCAGCCACCGTCACCGCTTCCAGGTTCTGGCTGGCGACGTTGAGCTTCGGCGTGTACACGCGGGTCAGGTTGCCGCCGGCATCGCGCGACACCCAGTCGGTGACGTTCTGGCAGCTGGCCGAGGTATTGTTCGGCAGGCCGTTGTGGCACTGGTACTCGGCCAGCAGCAGCTGGTCGGTGCTAAGGGTCTTGACCTCGTTCTTGATCTTCCAGTTGTAGTAGTCGGCCGACAGCGAGAAGTTACTCACCGGGGCCCACACCACGCCTGCGCTCCACACGTCGGCGGTGATCGGCTTCAGGTCCGGGTTGCCGGACTTTTCGCTGTACACCGAGGTGTTCTTGTAGAACGCGCACTTCTCGTCGCGCAGGCCGTAGCCCAGCTGGCTGCAACGGTAGTAGTCGTTCTGGCCGGACGAGTACGAGCCGCTCATGCCCTGGAAGGCATCGGACAGGGTCGGTGCACGGAAGGCGGTGCCGTACTTGCCGCGCAGCAGCAGGCTCTCGATCGGGCGGAATTCCAGACCGATGCTGTAGGTGGCCTTGTCGACGGTCTTGTCTGCGATCTTGAACGCGTCATAGCGGCCAGAGGCGCTGACGGTCAGCTTCTCGAGCAGCGGCATGCGCAGTTCGCTGGTGACCGCGTAGTTGCTGCGGTGGCCGGCGCCGGCGACGGCGGTGGTGCCCCACACGTTGCCGTCGACGAAGGCCTGGTCCGGCGAGTAGTCCCAACCTTCGCTGCCACCTTCCAGGACGACGGCAAGGCCGGCGTCACCGCCCGGCAGGCTGAACAGCGAGCCGTTGGTCACCTGCACGCGACCCAGGTTCTGCCAGGTCTTGCTGCGGTGGGTACCGTAGCCGGTGAAGCTGGCGAACTGGTCCGGGGTGATCGGCGAGTAGAAGGCAGCGTAGTTCGGGTTGTAGATGCCGAACGTGGCGGTCGGGTCCTTCGGATCGGTGTAGGTGCCCAGGCGCGGGCCCAGCACGGTCTGGCCGAAGAAGTCCTCGATCTTGTCCTTCCAGCGCACGAAGCGGTTCTGGTCCAGGCGGTACTCGCCACGGGTGAAGCTGGCGCTGTAATCCCAGTCGCCGACCATGCCCTTGCCGCCCAGGGTGACCTGGTAGGCGCGGCTCTCGTCGGAGTTCAGGATGTTGTTGTAGTCGCCCGCGCCGATCTCCTCCGGCGCGAAGGCGCGCTGCAGGTTCACGACCTTGCCGGCGCCCTGGTCGTAGAAGCCACCCATGACTGACTTGGTGCCCCACCACAGGGCGCTGGAGCCGGAGGTGAACTCGGTCTTTTCCTTGCTGTACAACACGTCGGCGAACAGCTGGAAGTTGTCGTTCACGTCGAAGGTCATCGACGAGTAGAACTGGCCGCTGTTCTTGCCGTTCTTCAGGGTCTTGTAGCCAGCGCTGTATACCGAACCGCAGGACTCGCCCGAAGCGCGCTGGCCAACGACGGTGGTGCCGTCGTACAGGCCTGCCACGTTGGCGCAGCGGCTCGGGTCCATCATCAGCAGCTTGTTGTCTGCGTTGGTGATGACTGCGAAGTCGTTCGACGGCACCTGTGCGGTATAGCCAACCGGGTTGTTCTGCTTGGTGATGTCACGCTGGTAGCCCCAGATCGGGCTGCCGTTTTCGATCTGCACGTTGACCAGCGCATGGAAGCGATCGTCGAACGCGTTGAAGCCCTTGGCTGCGCTGAAGCGGATGTTGCTGCCGCCGCCTTCGGTGTAGGTGCCGCCACGGACGGTCATCGTGCCGCCGTCCATGCGCTCCTTCAGGATGATATTGACCACACCGGCGATCGCATCCGAACCGTACAGCGAGGACTGGCCGCCCGGCAGCACTTCGATGCGCTCGACGATGTCGATCGGAATGCCGCTGATGTTGTTGAAGGTGTCGCTACCGTTGTACAGCGCCGGATACGAGAGCATCGGGCGGCCGTTGATCAGATACTTGGTGTAGCCCGGGTTCAGGCCGAACATGCCGGCCGCTTCGGCGCCCTGGGTGAACGAACCCGAGGTCTGGCCGCCCTGCAGGCCGCCAGTGGTCAGCGACGACTGCTGCAGTACTTCAGCAACGCTGCTGAAGCCACGGGTCTGGATGTCTTCGGCGGTGATGGACATCACCGGGGTCTGGGTTTCAACCTGGGTCTGCGGGATCAGCGAACCGGTGACGGTGATCTTGTCCAGGTTGGTCGCCTTGTCCTGGGCCATTGCCGGGGCGGCGGCCATCAGGGCGGAAATCAGGGCGACGGCGAGCGTGTTGCGACGTGCGGTGTTGCTTACGTATTTCATGTAGTTCCAATAGAGAGCAAAAACAAAAACGGCACTGCGCATGCGCCATCGTGCGCGCTGGGAACCAGCTTCGCAGCCCAAAACAGTGCTTCAGGAACGTAACATGAACTTAACAATCTGTGCACGAATCTGTAGCAATCCTGAATTTCAGTCAGGCTACGTCCAGCTTGTATGATGTTGGGTTATTCCCCCTGATACAGCTGGTGCCCGTTGTGAACAGTTCCCCCCGCCGCCCCCATGCCAGCCAGGTCCAGAAGGGACTGACGCCACATGCCCGCATCCGCAATGTCATCGCGGTCGGCTCCGGCAAGGGCGGCGTGGGCAAGTCGACCACCGCGGTCAATCTGGCCGTCGCGCTGCAGCAGCTGGGCGCACGTGTTGGCGTGCTGGACGCGGACATCTACGGCCCCAGCGTGCCCGCCATGCTGGGCTTGTCCGGGCGGCCGGAAAGCCCCGACAACAAGAGCATCGAACCGCTTCGCGCGTTCGGCGTGGACACCATGTCGATCGGCTACCTGATCGAAGAGGACACGCCGATGATCTGGCGCGGTCCGATGGCCACCTCGGCAATGACCCAGCTGTTCAACGACACGCTGTGGGATGACCTGGATTTTCTGCTGATCGACCTGCCGCCGGGCACCGGCGACATCCAGCTGACCCTGACCCAGAAGATTCCGCTGGCCGGTGCAGTGATCGTCACCACGCCGCAGGACATCGCCACGCTGGACGCAAAGAAGGCGTTGAAGATGTTCGAGAAGGTCGAGGTGCCGGTACTGGGCATCGTCGAGAACATGGCGGTGCATACCTGCAGCAACTGCGGGCATGTCGAGCACCTGTTCGGTGAAGGCGGCGGTGAGCGCATGGCGGCCCAGTACGGCGTACCGCTGCTGGGTTCGTTGCCGCTGCAGATCGGCATCCGCGAGCAGGGCGATAGTGGTACCCCGATCACCGTGGCGCAGCCCGATTCGGTACCGGCCCAGGCGTACCGCCATGCCGCACAGCGCCTGATCGAGGAAGTGGGCAAGCGCCCGCGGGCCTCGATCCCGATCCTGTCGTCGCTGCTGTAAGCACCTCGGCGGGGGCCGCCGGCGACGCCCGGCCCCCTGCTAGAATCCTCGCGCCCCCTCGTACCCCCAGGACAAAGCATGAGCATCAAGAGTGACCGTTGGATCCGCCGCATGTCCGAGCAGCACGGCATGATCGAGCCGTTCGAGGCAGGGCAGGTCAAGCAGGCCAACGGCGAGCGCATCGTCAGCTACGGCACCTCCAGCTACGGCTACGACGTGCGCTGCTCGCGTGAGTTCAAGGTGTTCACCAACATCAACTCGACCATCGTCGATCCCAAGCATTTCGACTCGGGAAGCTTCGTCGACATCACTGCCGACGAGTGCATCATCCCGCCCAACAGCTTCGCGCTGGCGCGCACCGTGGAGTACTTCCGCATCCCCCGCGACACCCTGGTGGTGTGCCTGGGCAAGAGCACCTACGCGCGTTGCGGCATCATCGTCAACGTGACGCCGCTGGAACCGGAATGGGAAGGCCACGTCACCCTGGAGTTCAGCAACACCACGCCGCTGCCGGCGCGCATCTATGCCAATGAGGGCGTCGCGCAGATGCTGTTCTTCCAGGCCGCGGCCGATGACATCTGCGAGACCTCGTACCGCGATCGTGGCGGCAAGTACCAGGGCCAGACCGGTGTGACCCTGCCGCGGACCTGATCGCCCGCGTCATCGCACGACGAAAACGCCGGGCATGCCCGGCGTTTTCGTTTGTAGCGCGCGCCCGGGCATGGCCGGGCGCTACCTTACTTCCCGCGCCCGAACAGCATCGCGATGCCGACACCCACCAGCGCCACCGGCCACCAGGTCAGCAGCAGCTTGGACAGGTTCAGGTGCGTCCAGCCGAGATTGCTGGCGAGCATGAACAGGCCGATCAGGATCAGCAGGATGGCGGCAACGAGGTTGAATCGCATCGGGTCGGCGAAGGCTCAGGAGTGGGCCGGATATCCTAGCCGTTCCTTCCAGTAGGCGACATGCTGGTCCAGCGTGCCTGGCTCGTAGCGGTGCGCGGGACCGCTGCCCCAGACCGGGCCCGGCCAGGCCGGATCTCCGTCATGGCGGCCGATCACGTGGAAGTGCAGCTGGCGCACGATGTTGCCCAGCGCGCCGATGTTGATCTTCTCCACCCCGTCGGAGCCCTTCAGGGCCTTGCAGGCGCGGTTGAGCTCGGTGCGCAGCTTGTCCTGCTGCTCGCCGTCCAGCTCGATCCACTCGGTGACCCCGGCCAGGCGCGGTACCAGTACCAGCCACGGGAATCGTTCGTCGTTCATCAGCCGCACTTGCGACAACGGTCCTTCGGCCACCAGCACGCTATCGGTGGCCAGGCGTGAATCGAGTTCGAATTCGCTCATCCAAGATGCTCCGAGAAGAAGTCCAGGGTGCGTTGCAGCGCCAGGGCGGCGCTGTCTGGATCATACGCATGTCCGACCTCCCGGTTGAAGGCGTGGTCGGCCGGATAGACGAAGGTGGCCATCCGCGGCAGCTTTTCGCGGTGGGCCTGGACGGCCTCCGGCGGGATGCTCCTGTCCTGGGCGCCGAAGTGGAAGATCACCGGCGCCTTCGGCGTCTCATCGAGGAACTGGACGTTGCGCGCACCGTAGTAGCTGACAGAAGGCAGGCCCAGGCGCACTGCGGACAGCATCGCCACCGTACCGCCCCAGCAATAGCCGACGGTGCCGACCTTGCCGTAGGGGGCCAGGCGGGTGGCCGCCGCGCGGACCACTTCCAGCGCCCGTTCCATGCCCAGCGCGGCTACCCGTTCCAGCCCCTGCTTCACGCCGTCGGCGTCGTAGGGCAGGGCATCCGGATCGGCCTCGGGTCCATCGACCAGGTCGAAGAACGAAGGTGCCAGCACCGCATAGCCTTCGGCGGCGAAGCGCTCGGCCACGCTGCGGATATGCGGGTTGGCGCCGAAGATTTCCTGCACCACCACCAGCCCGCCGCGCGGGGTGCCCTCGGGGAGTGCCTGCCAGGCCCGTACCGCGCCGTGGTGCGTATCCAGGGTGATCCACTCGGCCATCGTCATCTACTCTCGTTGCAGGGGACAGGGCTGCATTGTCGGTGCTGCGCGGGTTAGCGCGGTGTCAGCGGCTGTGCGTGATCGGGCGGCTGGCCGTTCAGAGCGAGGCCGCCAACCCCGGTATACTGGCGCTCTTTCAGGCCCCGGCCCCCAGGAACCCCTGCCATGCCGGCAGGGGCCCAGGCCCCCAGAGTCCCGCGATTCCATGTCCCAGCTGAACCCCAAAGTCGGCTTCGTCAGCCTTGGCTGCCCGAAGGCCCTTGTCGATTCCGAGCGCATCCTCACCCAGCTCCGCTCGGAAGGCTACGACATCGTCCCGTCCTACGATTCGGCCGATGTGGTGGTGGTCAACACCTGTGGTTTCATCGATTCGGCGGTGACCGAGTCGCTGGACGCGATCGGCGAGGCGATGAACCAGAACGGCAAGGTCATCGTCACCGGCTGCCTGGGCAAGCGCCCCGAGCAGATCCGCGAGGCGTACCCGAACGTGCTGGCGGTGTCCGGTCCGCAGGACTACCAGAGCGTGATGGAGGCGGTGCACGAAGCGCTGCCGCCCAAGCACGATCCGTTCGTGGACCTGGTGCCCGACTACGGCATCAAGCTGACCCCGCGCCACTACGCCTACTTGAAGATTTCCGAAGGCTGCAACCACAAGTGCAGCTTCTGCATCATTCCGTCCATGCGCGGCAAGCTGGTCTCGCGCCCGGTCGATGAGGTGCTGCGTGAGGCCGAGCGCTTGGTGCGTGGCGGTGTGCGCGAGCTGCTGGTGGTGTCGCAGGACACCTCGGCCTACGGCGTGGACGTGAAGTACGCCGAGAAGATGTGGCGCAACAAGGCCTACCAGACCCGACTGAAGGCATTGTGCGAAGGCCTGTCCGAACTCGATGCGTGGGTGCGCATGCATTACGTCTACCCGTACCCGCACGTGGACGAGGTGGTGCCGCTGATGGCCGAGAACCGCATCCTGCCGTACCTGGACATTCCGTTCCAGCACGCCAGCCCACGCATCCTGCGCCTGATGAAGCGCCCCGGCGCGGTCGAGAAGACCCTGGAGCGCGTGCAGAACTGGCGCCGCATCGCGCCGGACATCACCGTGCGTTCGACCTTCATCGTCGGCTTCCCGGGCGAGACCGAGGCCGAGTTCGAAGAACTGCTGTCGTTCCTGGACGAAGCACAGCTGGATCGCGTAGGTGCGTTCGCCTACTCGCCGGTCGAGGGCGCGACCGCCAACGACCTGCCCGATGCCGTGCCGGAAGAAGTGAAGCAGGAACGCCTGGCCCGCTTCATGGAGAAACAGGCGCAGATTTCCGCCGCGCGCCTGGAAGCCAGGATCGGTACCGTGCAGCAGTGCCTGGTTGATGCCATCGAAGGTGACATCGCGGTTGCCCGTTCCAGGGCCGATGCGCCTGAGATCGACGGTCTGGTGCACATCCAGAACGCCGATCAGGTGCCGCTGCGCGTGGGCGAGTTCGTCGACGTGGAGATCACCGAGAGCGACGAGCACGACCTGTACGGCGATGCGCTGGCGGCTGCGGGCCGCCCGGCGTTCGACCTCAAGGTGCTGTGACCGCAACGACGACCGCCGCTGGCGACGGCGGCGGTTCCCGGCGCTTCGTGCCGCCGCCGCGTGCGGCGGTCGATCTGCAGGTGTTTGAACATCCGCTGTTTGCCGGCTTGCAGGACTTCCGTGATCTGCTGGACGGTGCGGCATGGCCGTCCATTGCTGCGCTTGATGCGCGGCTCGCGTTGCCCGGCAAGCGCCTGGTGGAACAGGATGCCGCGCTGCTGGCCGACGGCCTGCATTACGAAGCGCGCATCGCGCAGGGGCATATCGCCACCCGTGCCGGCAACTGGCATGACCTGTTCAATGCGCTGGTGTGGGCCTCCCATCCGCAGCTGAAGCGTGCATTGAACGCGCAGCAATGCCGGCATATCGATGCCATGCCGCCCGGCCAGCGCAATCGCGCACAGGCGGCGCTGACCCAGTTTGATGAAACCGGCGTCATCGTGCGCGTGCGCGATGAGGCGGTGCTGCGCGCGTGGGACCGGCATGACTGGCCTGCATTGTTCGAGCCGTCATGCTGGCAGAGCGGTGACATCGCCATCGCTGTGGTGTTCGGGCATGCGCTGATGGAGCAGGCACTGCTGCCGGGGCGATTGCTGGTCGGCAAGTGCGTGGTGGTGCAGGGCGATGTCGATGCCGCCTGTGTTGACGCGGTGACCGCGGCCATTGCCGAGGGCAGGGCAGTGACTGATCCGCTGCAGCTGCGGCCCCTGCCATTGGCCGGTACTCCCGGCTGGCACGCCGTGCAGGATTGCGCCTTCTATCGCAATGCCGACTATTTTCGCCCGCTGCGAGCAGGACGCGCGTACCCGCCACCGTTGCTGCGGTTGCCGTTGTAGAGCCGTCGAACATGGCTCGACGCTACACAGGCGGGTATTCCACGCTGATCACCGCGAAGGTGAACTGGCCGCCGGGCAGCTCCACTGAAAACTCGTCATCCAGCCGCTTCTTCAGCAGCGCACGCGCCAGCGGCGAATCGATGCTGATCCAGCCCAGGCCCGCATCGGTCTCATCCGGCCCGACAATGCGGTAGCGGCTGGTGTCGCCGCTGTCCACGTTCTCCAGCTCCACCCACGCACCGAAGAACACCGCCTGCGGATCGGTTGGCGTGGTATCGACCACGCGCAGCGATTCCAGCCGCTTGGTCAGGTAGCGCACGCGGCGGTCGATCTCGCCCAACTGCTTCTTGCGGTAGGTGTATTCGGCGTTCTCGGAACGATCGCCTTCCGCGGCCGCGGCGGACAACGCCTTGACCACCTCCGGCCGTCGTACCCGCCAGAGTTCATCCAGCTCGGCCTTCAGGCGCGCATGGCCGGAGGCGGTGATCAGGGCGGTGCTTTTTTCTGCGGGCGGACGCCAACGGGACATGCGGTACGCTTTCTTTTCAGGGGAACGAAGGGGGCAGAGCCCTTCCATCCGGAAGGGAGCCGACCCCGGGGTCAGATCCCTTTCCCACGGAAAGGGCTCTGACTCCACGAAGCGATCTCAGCGCTTGCCGCCGAAAATGCCACCCAGGATGCCGCGCACGATCTGGTTGCCCAGCTTGGTGCCGACGGTACGCGTGGTCTGCTTGGCCATGGTCTCGATCATGCCCTGGCGGCGCTTGGTGCCGAAGATCGCATCCTTGATGGACTGGCCGAAGCCTCCCTCCTGCGCCTCGTCCTGCTCACGGCTGCGGGCGGCAGGTGCCTCGGCCTTCTCGGCCGCCTTCTGCGCACGCTGGGCCAGAAGTTCGGCGGCGGACTCGCGGTTGATCGCGGTGTCGTAGCGGCTGCCGACCGGGCTGCCGGCGCGCACCTGCGCGCGCTCGGCCTCGGTGATCGGTCCCATCCGGCAGCGTGGCGGCGCGATCATCGTCTGCTGCACCGGCATCGGCACGCCCTTGTCCTGCAGCGTGGACACCAGCGCCTCGCCGGTGCCGAGCTGGCTGAGCACCTTGGCGACGTCCAGCTTCGGGTTTGGTACGAACGTCTCGGCAGCGGTCTTTACCGCCTTCTGGTCGCGCGGGGTGAAGGCACGCAGCGCGTGCTGCACGCGGTTGCCCAGCTGGCCGAGGATGTTGCCCGGCACGTCATCGGGGAACTGCGAGCAGAAGTACACGCCAACGCCCTTGGAGCGGATCAGCCGAACCACCTGCTCGATGCGCTGCACCAGCGACGCGGGCGCGTCGTCGAACAACAGGTGCGCTTCGTCGAAGATGAAGACCAGCTTCGGCTTGTCCAGGTCGCCCACTTCCGGCAGCTGCTCGAACAGTTCCGACAGCAGCCACAGCAGGAAGGTCGAATACAGCTTGGGCTTGAGCACCAGCTGGTCGGCGGCAAGGATGCCGATCATGCCGCGGCCGTCATGATTGACCCGCATGATGTCGGCCAGTTCCAGTGCCGGTTCGCCGAAGAAATTCTCGCCGCCGTCCTGTGCCAGGCGCAGCACCGAGCGCTGGATCGCGGCGATCGACTGCGCGCTGACCAGGCCGTACTCGGTGGAGATGTCCTTGCGCTCCTCGGCCACCAGGCCGAGCAGGGCACGCAGATCGTCCATGTCCAGCAGCAGCAGGCCACGGTCGTCGGCCAGCTTGAACACGATGTCGAGCACCCCGGCCTGGGTGTCGTTCAATTCGAGGATGCGCGACAGCAGGGTCGGGCCCATCTCGCTGACCGTGGTGCGCACCGGGTGGCCGAGCTTGCCGTACAGATCCCAGAAGATGGTCGGGCTGGCGGCCGGCGCATAATCCACCACGCCGATCTCGGCGGCGCGCTGCAGCAGGTTCTCGGCGCCGGTGCCGGGCACGGCCAGGCCGGACACATCGCCCTTCACATCGGCCAGGAACACCGGAACGCCCAACCGCGAGAAGCCCTCGGCCAGGGTCATCAGGGTCACCGTCTTGCCGGTACCGGTGGCGCCGGCCACCAGGCCGTGGCGGTTGCCGAGTTTCGGCAGCAGGGTGACGGCAACATCGTCGGTAATGCCTTTGCCGAGCAGAATCGGATCCATGGTCCAGCCCTTGTGGTGAATAGCCCAATGTTAACCGCCGGCGGTGACGGGCCGAAGGTCGGCTTGCCCGGACCTTGGCGGCGCCGCTACTCTGCCTGCCTGTTTCGCACACAGTGCCATCAATGCCCGTTCCTGTCCTGATTTCCCGTGGTTGGCCGCTGCTGGCCCTGGCCGGCCTGGTTTCCCTGGCGCCCGACGCCCATGCGCAGCGGGTTTCGGCCCGGGACAAGGTGAAGGTGGATGCGCTGCAGCAGCGCATGACCGCCGCCGAGAAGCGCTACAGCGACGCCCTGTTGCTGGTCGCCAATTCCGACCCGAAGGGCAGCAACGAGGCCGATGCCGCGCTGGAAGACATGGAAGACGTCCTCAACGACTGCGTGAAGCAGAAGGGCTGCCAGATGGGCACCCTGCTGGCCAGCTACAAGCGCCTGCTCAAGCACGACGCCGATGCGGCGGGCAGCGATGAGGTGACCGACGAGAGTGGTGACCGCCTGGAAGCCGACCCCGACCATATCGGCCCGCTCACCGCCGATGTGCCCGAGGCCGCCCGCGCCGCCGCGCTGCTCAACGACAAGCGGCACGCCTTCGACACCATGGTCGAGTACAACCCGGCCGTGCAGGCCGGCATCCGCCGCTGGCTGACCGACATGCGCCCGGCGTTGCTGACCAGCTACGAGAACTACCAGAACCTGCGCGCGGTGATGTGGCCGGAGTGGGAAAAGCGCGGCCTGCCCGAGGCGCTGCTGTTCGGCATCATGGCCAAGGAATCCAACGGCCGCGTGCATGCCTCCTCGCGCGCGGGCGCCGCCGGCCTGATGCAGTTCATGCCGGCCACCGGCCGCCGCTTCGGCCTCGGCCCGGACGGCACCGGCTTCGATACGCGCTTCGATGCACGCAGCGCCGCCGAGGCCAGCGCCAGCTATCTCAACGAACGCCTGCGCGAACTGAACAACAACGTGGAAATGTCGGTGGCCGCCTACAACGGTGGCGAAGGCCGCGCCGCGCGCGTGTTCAAGCAGAGCGGCGGGCAGAGCTTCTGGACCGACAGCGTCTACAACCAGTTCCCCGGCGAGACCAAGGACTACGTGCCGATGGTGATCGCCGCGGCGTGGATCTTCCTGCACCCGCAGCAGTACGGCGTCGAATTCCCGAAGATCAGTGCGCAGCCGGCCACGCTGCGCCTGGCCAAGTCCACCACCATCTATGAACTGACCATCTGCCTGGGCAGCCACGGCACCCGCGATGGCTACATGCGCGCGCTGCGCAACCTCAACCCGCGCTATGAAGCCGACGGCTGGATTCCGGCCGGCACGTTGATCAACGCCACCACCCGCATCGCCGGCCTGTACCAGCGCAACTGCGTCAGCGGCCCGCGTGCGGACCTGGCCCGCACCCTGATCACCGCCGATCTGAACGCAGCCATCGTCCGCCCGACCGCCGCCAGCTACACCGGCAGCGTGGCCGTGGGTGGCGTGGTGCCGGTGGCGGACGCTGCTGCATCCACCAGCGTGCCGACCACGCCGGTCGCTCCGGTGGCGGCCCCGCGCCCGGCGGCGCGGCCGAAGCCGGTGCGCAGCCACAAGGTGGGCAAGGGCGAGACCCTGGGTGCCATTGCGGCGAAGTTCCAGTGCGACGTGCCGACCCTGGCCCGCGCCAATGGCCTGAAAGCCCCGGCCTACAGCCTGCGCCACGGCCAGACGCTGAAGCTGCAGGGCTGCGACAAGTAATCCCCCACGACCCCTGGAATCCGCATGGACCTCGAAGACACCCGCAACCTGTTCGCCAACCTCCGCGAAAACACCGACTGGGACATCACCGGCCCGTTGCTGTGGGGGTATTTCTTCGTCCATTCCACCGCTGAGCCACTGCGGGCGCTGGCTGACCATCTGCAGGCGCAGGGCTACACCTTCGTGGAACTGTTCGAGCAGGAGCCGGAAGAGGGCGACGCGCCGTTCCACGTGCTGCATGTGGAGCGCGTGGAGATTCACGACGAAGCCTCGCTGGACCGTCGCAACCAGGAGTTCGCCGCGCTGGCCGCGGAGAAGGGCGTGGAAGACTACGACGGCATGGACGTCGGCCCGGCCCCGGCCCTGCAGTAACGCGTTTCTGGCTGTAGAGCCGAGCCCATGCTCGGCTGTTTTTGCCGGCAGCCGAGCATGGGCTCGGCTCTACAGACCCGGTAGTGCCGGCCGCTGGCCGTCATTCCGTTGAATCCATCCACGCATGGCGTGGATCTACGGTCAGCGCAGCTTCGCCAGCGCCTGGCCCAGCTGCACCGGGCTTTCGGCGCCCAGCTGCGGGGCGAACTCAGCCACGCCCGGCGGCAGCAGCACGATCACGGTCGAGCCATAGTTGAAGCGCGCCATCTCGGCGAAGCGCTCCAGCACGATGCCCTGGCCACGGTAATCCTTGCGGGTGATGCGGTCACCGTAGGCCGGGATCTCCTCGCCGCTCCACACCGTTTCCACGCCGGACACCAGCAGCGCACCGACCATCACGCTGACCATCGGGCCGAAGCTGGTGTCGAAGTGGCAGACCAGGCGCTCGTTGCGGGCAAACAGGCGCGGCACGCCGTTCACCGCGGCCGGGCCGACGCTGAACAGGCGGCCCGGCACGTGCACGGTCTCGCGCAGGGTGCCGGTCCACGGCATGTGCACGCGGTGGTAGTCGCGCGGCGACAGGTACACGGTGGCGTACAGGCCATCGTTGTACGGCTTGGCGTCCTCGTCGCTGCCCAGCAGCTCGGCGGCGGTGAACGACTGCCCCTTGGCCTGGAAGATGCGGCCGGCCTCGATCTTCCCCAGCTGGCTGATGCGGCCGTCGGCCGGCATCACCAGGCTGCGCGGATCGGCGTCGGCCACGCGCGCGCCCGGCTTCAGCGCACGGGTGAAGAACTGGTTGAAGGTGGCGTAGCTGCGCGGGTCCGGGTTGGCCGCTTCGTCCAGGTTGACGTTGAACTTGCGGGTGACCGTGTCGATCAGCCAGCGCGATACGCGCGGATCGTCCGAGTACGCCAGCGAACGCGCCATCGAAGACAGCAGGCGGTGGGGCAGGGCGTACGTCAGGGCGGTGGTGAGGCTCATGGGGCGGTTTTCTCGGTCAGCTTCTGCAGGTCGCGGGCAATGGCCGGCGCATTGAACGGGGGGCGCACCAGGCCGGCAAGGCGGCCCTGCGGATCGAGCACGGCCAGGCTGGCCGAATGCTCGACGGTGTAGTCCTCGGGGTTTTCGTCGAAGTGCTTGCCCGGCACCTTCTGGAACACGAAGCCCAGCGAGGTGGCGAAGCGTTCCAGCGAGGGCACATCGGCGGTGGCGGCCAGGGTGTCCTTGTGGAAGCCGTGCACGTACTCGCCCAGCCGCGTGGCGCTGTCGCGGTCGGGGTCGACCGAGATGAACAGCACCCGCGGGCGCAGCGTGTCAGGCAGCGCTTCCCACTGGTTCTGCGCGCCGGCCAGTTCGGCCAGGGTGGTCGGGCACACGTCCGGGCAGAAGGTGAAGCCCAGGAACACCAGGGTCCAGTGGCCCTTCAGTTCGCCCGGGATCAGGCGGGTGCCGTCGGACTGGGCCAGATTGAAGTCGGGCAGTTCACGCGGCTGCGGGTACAGCGTGACCGCTTCGGTGGCCGGGGCGTTGGCCGGCGGCTTCGGCGCAAACACCTGCTGGGCGGCCAGCAGGCCCAGGCCCGCCGCCAGGGCGATCAGCAGGATGATGCCGGCGTTGCGATTGAACATGGGTGCCCCCGCGCGAAGTGGGCTCCATCATACCGGCTGCGGCCCGATCGTTTCCGCCGCAACGGATGCCGCCGCGGGCGCCAGCCCCTATAATCGGGGGCCACTTTGCCCGCAGTACCGCCATGACCGCTGAAACGGCCGCCGAACTCCACACGATCATCGATCTGATCCGCTACGGCACCAGCCGTTTCAACGAAGCCGGGCTGACCTTCGGCCACAGCTACGACAATGCGCTGGACGAGGCCACCCAGCTGGTGCTGCACAGCCTGCACCTGCCGCACGACCTCGGCCCGGCGTACGGCCAGGCGCGCCTGCTGCAGGCCGAGAAGCTGCGCGTGCTGGAACTGTTCCAGCGCCGCATCGACGAACGCATCCCGGCCGCCTACCTGACCGGCGAGGCCTGGTTCGCCGGCCTGAGTTTCAAGAGCGACAAGCGCGCCCTGGTGCCGCGCTCGCCGATCGCTGAACTGATCGAATGTGGTTTCGAGCCGTGGCTGGCCGGCCGCGATGTCAGCCGTGCGCTGGACCTGTGCACCGGTTCGGGCTGCATCGCCATCGCCATGGGCCACTACTACCCGAACTGGGAAGTGGATGGCGTCGACCTCAGTGACGACGCACTGTCGCTGGCTGAAGAGAACAAGGAACGCCTGCAGGCGCACAATGTCACCCTGCTCAAGTCGGATCTGTTCAACGGCCTGACCGGCCGCCATTACGACCTGATCGTCACCAATCCGCCGTACGTCACCAACGACGAGACCGATGCCCTGCCGCAGGAATACTCCTACGAGCCGGAAATGGGCCTGCGTGCCGGCGACGACGGCCTGGACCTGGTGCTGAAGATCCTGCGCGACGCCCCGCTGCACCTGAGCGAGGACGGCCTGCTGATCTGCGAAGTGGGTGAATCCGAGCAGCACCTGATCAAGCTGCTGCCGGAAGTCGATTTCGCCTGGATCGAGTTCAAGGTCGGCCAGATGGGCATCTTCGCGGTCGAGTGCCGCGAGCTGATCGCCCACAGCGCGCGCATCACCGAACTGGCGGCGCAGCGCCCGTGAGCTCCAATTCGTTCGGCAAGCTGTTCACCGTCACCACGTTCGGCGAGTCGCACGGGCCGGCCATCGGCTGCGTGATCGATGGCTGCCCTCCGGGGCTGGCGCTGGACGCGGCCGAATTCGCCCACGACCTGCAGCGTCGCGCTACCGGCAAGAGCCGGCACACCTCTGCGCGGCGAGAGGCCGATGAGGTCGAGATCCTCTCCGGCGTATACGAGGGCCTGACCACCGGCACCCCGATCGCGCTGCTGATCCGTAACACCGACCAGCGCAGCAAGGACTACGCCAACATCGGCCAGCAGTTCCGGCCGGGTCATGCCGACTACAGCTACTGGCACAAGTACGGCATCCGTGACCCGCGCGGTGGCGGCCGTTCCTCGGCGCGCGAGACCACCATGCGCGTTGCCGCCGGCGTGGTCGCCAAGAAGTGGCTGGCCGAGCGCTTCGGCGTGACCGTGCGTGGCTACCTGTCACAACTGGGCGACGTCACCCCGGTCGGTTTCGACTGGTCGGCGGTGGAAGACAATCCGTTCTTCTGGCCGCACGCCGAGCAGGTGCCCGAGCTGGAGGCGTACATGGATGCGCTGCGCAAGTCCGGTGATTCGGTCGGGGCGCGCGTGGACGTGGTCGCCGACAACGTGCCGCCGGGCTGGGGCGAGCCGATCTACGGCAAGCTCGATGGTGAACTGGCCGCTGCCCTGATGAGCATCAACGCGGTGAAGGGCGTGGAGATCGGCGATGGTTTTCTCAGTGCCGCGCAGAAGGGCACCGAGCACCGCGACCTGCTGACGCCGCAGGGCTTCGCCAGCAACCATGCCGGCGGCATCCTCGGTGGCATCTCCACCGGCCAGCCGGTAGTTGCGTCGATTGCCCTGAAGCCGACTTCCAGCCTGCGCCTGCCGGGCCCGTCGCTGGACACGGCCGGCAACGTGGTCGAGGTGGTCACCACTGGTCGCCACGATCCCTGTGTCGGCATCCGCGCCACCCCGATCGCCGAGGCGATGGTGGCGCTGGTGCTGATGGACCAGGCGCTGCGCCATCGTGCGCAGTGCGGCGATGTCGGCACGATCACCCCGCGCATTCCCGGGCAGATCGATGGCTGACACGCGGCCGACCGTGTGGGTGAGCCAGCCGCTGATCGACGCGGCCATCGCGCCGTTGCGCGATCGCGTACAGCTGCGCAGCACCGACTCCGTCACCGCCTGGACGCCCGCGCAGATCGCCGAACAGCTGGCCCGCGCCGACGGCGCGATCATCACCCTCAACGAGCGCATCGGTGCGGCCCAGGTGGCCGGCGCCGCGCAGCTGCAGGTGATCGCCAATGTCGGCGTCGGCTACAACAATCTGGATGTCGACGCGCTCACTGCGGCCGGCATCCTCGCCAGCAACACGCCGGACGTCCTGACCGAGACCACTGCCGATCTCGGCTTCGCGTTGCTGATGGCCACTGCGCGCCGGATCACCGAGTCCGAGCGCTGGCTGCGCGAAGGCCAGTGGCAGCAGTGGTCGTTCCAGACCATGCTGGGCGCGGATGTCCATGGCAGCACGCTGGGCATCCTCGGCATGGGCCGCATCGGCCAGGGCATCGCACGCCGCGGTGCACACGGGTTCAGCATGAAGGTGCTGTACCACAACCGTTCGCGGTTGCCGGCCGATACCGAGGCGGCGCTTGGCGCGACCTACGTGGACCTGGACACGCTGCTGGCGCAGTCCGACCACCTGGTCACGGTACTGCCCTACACGCCGGCCTCGCATCACATCATCGATGCGGCGGCACTGGCGAAGATGAAGCCGTCAGCCACCCTGGTGAACATCGCCCGCGGCGGCATCGTCGACGAACTGGCGCTGGCTGACGCACTGGCCCACGGCCGGCTGGCCGCTGCCGGCCTGGATGTCTACGAGGGCGAGCCGACGGTGCGTCCGGAGCTGCTGGCGCTGCGCAATGTGGTGCTGACCCCGCATATCGGCAGTGCCTCGCTGGCCACGCGCACGGCGATGGTACAGCTGGCCGTCGATAATCTGGTTGCCGGGCTCGGCCTGGATGGCGCACCCTCGTGCATGCCGAGCGCGATCAACGCTGACGCGGCCATGGCTGCGCGTGTGACCTTGGGCAAAAAAACCGGGAAACGATAGGGAACCTCCGCGCGCCCCGCCTGAGGAGGTTCCCCGAACCCAGCTGTCGTGCGTGTTTCTTCCCCATTCCCGTTTTCGTGAGAGTTTTCCCCCATGAGCAATGCACAGCGCAGTTTCCACGTTGCCGTCGTCGGTGCCACCGGTGCGGTCGGCGAGACCATGTTGTCGATCCTGGCCGAGCGTGATTTCCCGGTCGGCACCCTGAGCGTCCTCGCTTCGGAACGTTCGGCCGGTGGCGAGATCGAGTTCAACGGCCAGAAGGTCAAGGTGCAGGATCTGGCCACTTTCGATCCGAGCGGTGTCGAGATCGCGCTGTTCTCGGCCGGTGGCAGCGTGTCCAAGGAATACGCACCGAAGTTCGCCGCTGCCGGTGCGGTGGTGATCGACAACTCCTCGGCCTTCCGTTACGACGATGACGTGCCGCTGGTGGTGTCCGAGGTCAATCCGGAACAGGTGGCCAACCGTCCGCGCGGCATCATCGCCAACCCGAACTGCTCGACCATGCAGATGCTGGTGGCGCTGGCGCCGCTGCACCGCAAGTACGGCATCGAGCGCATCAACGTCTCCACCTACCAGTCGGTGTCCGGCGGTGGTCGTTCGGCCACCGAAGAGCTGGGCAAGCAGACTGGCCAGCTGCTCAGCTTCCAGGAAATCGATCCGCAGCGCTTCCCGGTGCAGATCGCCTTCAACCTGATCCCGCACATCGATGACTTCCAGGACAACGGTTTCACCAAGGAAGAGATGAAGCTGATCTGGGAGACCCGCAAGATCCTCGGCGACGACAGCATCCTGGTGAACCCGACCGCGGTGCGTGTGCCGGTGTTCTACGGCCACTCCGAGTCGGTGGCGATCGAGACCCGCGACAAGGTCACCGTGGCCGAAGCGCGCGCGCTGCTGGAGCAGTCGCCGGGCATTGAAGTGGTGGACCGCCATGAAGCCGGTGGTTATCCGACTCCGGTCACCCATGCCTCGGGCACCGATGCGGTGTACGTCGGCCGTATCCGTGAGGACCTGTCGCATCCGCGCGGCCTGAACCTGTGGATCGTGTCGGACAACGTGCGCAAGGGCGCGGCGTTGAATGCCGTGCAGCTGGCCGAGCTGGTCGCCGCCGAGCAGCGCTGATGGAGAGGCCGGGCAATGCCCGGCCTTTTCTGCAGGGCCGGGCCCACGCTCGGCTCAGGCCATGCAGCCGGGCATGGGCTCGGCTCTACATGGGTGCGGACCCCGGTCCGCACGCTTTATAGTGTCGCCCATGAATAAACGGGCCAGGGGCGCAAAGCGCCCGCTCCTCTATCTTTCCACCGCGCTGCTGGCCCTGGCCAGCAGTTCGGCACTCGCATTGGGCCTGGGGGACATCCGTGTCCTGTCCAAGCCGGGGCAACCGTTGCTGGCCGAAATCCCGGTGGTGTCGGCTGACCCGTCCGAGCTGGAGAACCTGCGCGTCGCACTGGCCTCGCCGGTTACCTTCGAGCGCGTCGGCCTGCAGCGGCCGACCGGGCTGGTCAGCGAGCTGCAGTTCGAGCTGACCCGCAATGCGCAGGGCAGGGCGGTGGTGCGGGTGACCTCGCAGGCGCCGGTCGAGACCCCGTCGCTGAGCTTCCTGATCGAAGCCGACTGGGGCCAGGGCCGTCTGGTGCGCGAGTACTCGGCACTGGTCGATGCACCGTCCAGCGCGCTGGCCGTCACCGAGCCCGAGATCGTGGCGCCGGCCGGTACCCTGTCCAACACCATCGCGCGCGAGCTGGCACCCGCGCCTGCTGCAACGGTGCCCGATGTGCCACCGCGGGCGCCTGCTGCGGCACCTGCAGCCACGCCGGCTCGGCCGCGTGCGGAACCCGCACCGGTTGCGGCAGCGCCGGCCGACGGCAGCATCACCGTGCAGCGCGGTCAGACCCTGTCGCAGATCGCCAGCGCGGTGGCGCGTGGCAACCAGGTCAGCCGCGACCGCGCGATGATCGCCCTGCTGCGCGCCAATCCCGAAGCCTTCATCCGTGGCAACGTCAATCTGCTCAAGCAGGGCGCGGTGCTGCGCATGCCGGGCAGCGATGCGCTTGCTGCTATCGATGCAGCCGAAGCCGCCGCGCTGGTGCGCGAGCACGCCGCGCAATGGCAGCAGGCGCGTACCGTGCCGCAACCGGCGGGTGCAGTGGCACCGGCCGCAAGGGCGGCAACCGCGAATGCTTCTTCCCCGGCTGCCGCCAACGGGGCACGACTTGAGATCGCTCCGGCGCTGGCGTCCGACGCCGCGCACGCGGGCACAACCACCGGCACCGCTGCCGGCAGCGAGGGTGACATGCTGGGCAACGAACAACTGCGCCAGGCGCGTGAGGACATCGCCACCCGCGATGCCGAGATCGGTGAACTGAAGCAGCGCGTGGCCGATCTGGAGAAGCTGAAGGAGCAGCAGCAGTCGTTGATCGCGATGAAGGACAACGACCTGGCTGCCGCGCAGCAGCGTCTGGCACAGGCGCCGGGTTCCCGTGATGCAGTGACGCCGTGGTACTGGCTGGGCCTGCCGGTGCTGCTGCTGGCAGCAGGCGCAGCCTGGTTGCTGCGCCGTCGCAAGCCTTCGCCGCTGCCCCCGCTGCGCGAAGAGGGTGACGCCGCCGGGCTGGCCGCTGCGGTTCCTGCGGGTGCGGCGCTGGACACGCTGGCCGAACAGTCTTCATGGTCGTCGGCGGTGGCCGATGGCGGCCGCCAGGAACCGGCGATGCCAGCCTGGGCGAGCGAGCCCGAGGGCCATGCCGAAGCAGCGGTCGATCCGATCGCCGACCACGCGGTGCAGGCCGACTGGAAGGCTGACATGCTGCGCGACGAAGACGTGGTCGTACTGCCCGAGGCGGTGACCGATCTGCCGCGCTGGGACGAGCCCGCGACCGCACGCGAAGATGTTGTCGAGGCGCCGGTACAGGATGAGCCGGCCGCACCAGGGACGCCATCTGAAGTGGCGGTGCCGGACTACGCGCTGCATGCCGAACAGCAGCCGCAGTTCCGCGGCGTGTTCGATCTGCCGGCCGAAGCGCATCAGAACGCGTTCCCGGTTGATGCCAGGCACCATGACGGAATCGACGGTATCGGCACGTCGCATCCCGAGGAGACTGCGGCGAGCGCGGCTGCGGACAACGGCGATGCCGGCTGGCTGCCGCGTGCCGGCCAGGAGCGCCTCGAGCTTGCCATCGCATACCTGGACCTGGGCGACGCGCAGACCGCGCGTACCCTGCTGCTGGAGGTCGCCGAAGGCGGCGATCCGCACAGCCAGGCCCAGGCCCGCGAACTGCTGGCCCGCCTGCCGTGACCGAACCTGCCGACAAGGACCCTGCCATGAGCCGCGAGCGCCGCATCGACTACGTTGAATTCGCCTCCAGCGACCCGGCCGCCAGCCGTGCCTTCTTCGAGAAGGTGTTCGGCTGGTCGTTCGTCGACTATGGCAGCGACTACACCGCGTTCGACGATGGCCGCCTGCAAGGGGGCTTCTTCCGCGGCCAGCCCCAGCGGGCCAGCGACAGTGGCGCACCGCTGCTGGTGCTGTATGCCGACCAGCTGGTGCCGGTCGAAGCGGCGGTGCGCAACGCTGGCGGTGAGATCGTGCGGCCGGTGTTTTCCTTTCCCGGCGGCAGCCGCTTCCAGTTCGTCGAGCCCGGTGGCAACGAACTGGCGGTCTGGTCCGAACGCGATCCGGCCTGAGCGCCGCCCCATACGCAATATCGAGGTAGCACATGCGTTACGCGCTTGGCGTCGAGTACGACGGCAGCGATTTCAGGGGCTGGCAGAACCTGGGCGAGGGCGGTCCCAGCGTGCAGGCCAGCCTTGAGCAGGCCCTGTCGTCGGTGGCCGATGCGCCGCTGCAGGTGGTCTGCGCCGGCCGCACCGATGCCGGCGTGCATGGCCAGTGCCAGGTCGTGCATTTCGATACCGACGTGGTGCGCGATCCGCGCGCCTGGATGCTGGGCACCACCACCCGCCTGCCGCGCTCGATCGCGGTGCGCTGGTGCGTGCCGGTGGCCGATGACTTCCACGCCCGCTTCTCGGCACGCGCACGCCGCTACCGCTACCGCCTGCTCAACCGCGAGGTGCGGCCAGCGCTGGACCGGCAGACCCTCAGCTGGGAGCGCCGGGCGCTGGACGAGACCCTGATGCACGCCGCCGGCCAGGCCCTGATCGGCGAGAACGACTTCAGCGCATTCCGCTCCGTGCAATGCCAGGCGCTGCATGCGCGGCGTGAGCTGCAGTCGCTGCAGGTCAGCCGCCAGGGCGAGGTGATTGAAGTGGCCGTGCAGGGCAATGCATTCCTTCATCACATGGTCCGCAATATCGTCGGATCGTTGATCCTGGTGGGCAGCGGCGAAAAACCGGTGGACTGGATCGCCGAACTGCTGGCCGGGCGCGATCGCACCGTAGCCGGTCCCACCGCACCGCCGCAGGGCCTGGTGTTCCTTGGGCCCCTGTACCCCGACAACTGGCATCTGCCCGCCGAGGTCACGCTATGAGCCGCTCCTACTACCGCACGCGCATCAAGTTCTGTGGCATGACCCGTGCAGGCGATGTCCGCCTGGCCGGTGAGCTGGGCGTGGACGCAGTGGGTTTCATCTTTGCCCGCGAGAGCAGCCGCCGGGTTGCTCCTGCCGAAGCACGCGCGATGCGCCAGGCGATCGCGCCGATGGTCGATGTGGTGGCCCTGTTCCGCAACAACAGCAAGGAAGAGGTGCGCGAGGTGCTGCGCACGGTGCGGCCGACCCTGCTGCAGTTCCATGGCGAGGAAGACGAGAGCTTCTGCCGCAGCTTCAACATGCCCTACCTGAAGGCGATTGCCATGGGGGGCCGGGAAGAGGTCAATGCGCGCACGTTGCAGCTGCGTTACCCCAGCGCGGCGGGGTTCCTGTTCGACAGCCACGCCCCTGGTGGCGGTGGCGGTACCGGCGTGGCCTTCGATTGGGGCCGTATCCCGACCGGCCTGCATCGGCCGTTCCTGCTGGCCGGTGGCCTGAACCCGGAAAACGTCTACGATGCCGTGCTGGCTACCCTGCCGTGGGGCGTGGACGTGTCCAGCGGCATCGAACTGGAGCCGGGCATCAAGGACGGCTACAAGATGCGTACCTTCGTCGAGGAAGTGCGCCGCGCGGACTGCACGGTCCTGGAGTGATTTGCGTCACCATTTGCCGTGATCTGGACCTGGATTTGAGCCTGCACGTATTCTTCACATAGGATGGACCCAAGCGCGCCAGCCATGAGGGCCGGCGCGGGGATCCACGGGGCGCGCTCTGCGCGTTCCGAACGGGCGATCGCCGCCCACAGCCCAGGAAGGCAAGCGATGCAGGAGTTCCTCAGCGTTGTGTTCGGTTTTCCGACCCTGCCGTACAGCATCGTGCTGGCGGTATCGCTGATCTATTGGGGGCTTGCCGCATTTGGCCTGGTCGACGATGGCTTCGGCGATCTTGGCGCCGATGGCGCCCTGGACGGCGGCAACGATCTCAGCGGCCTGTCGGCCCTGCTGCAGCGCTTCGGCCTGGGTGGAGTGCCGGTCATGGTCGTGGTCACGCTGCTGGGCTTCTTCGGCTGGGCGCTGACCTATTTCATCCATCTTTTCGTGCTGCTGCCGTTGCCGGACCTGCTGCGCTGGACGATCGGCGCGGTCGTGGCCGTGCTGGCTCCCCTGCCTGCGGTGCCGGTCACCGCGCTTCTGCTGCACCCCATCCGTCGGTTCCTGCTGCGCCTGCGGCCGGTGGCCCAGGCCTCGTTGCTGGGGCGCATCGGTGTGGTCGCCTCGCCGAAAGTGGATGCGCGCAGCGGCCACGCCACCTTCGATGACGGTGGCGCCGGGCTGGTGCTGCAGGTGCGCAGCGACATTGAACTGCAGCGTGGCGAGCGCATCGTGCTGGTCGAGCACGTGGCCGCACAACACCATTACCGGGTGGTCCGCGCCGATGCGGTCGCCCTCGACTTCCAGGACAACCTGCTTCCGGGCAACAAGGAGAATCACTGATGACGTTGGCAACCATGGCCCCCTTCCTGATCGGCGTCGCCGTCCTGCTGGTCGGGCTGCTCGGCCTGGCCGGCCTGTTCAAGGCCTTCTACCGCAAGGTCGACCAGGGCGTGGCCCTGATCGTCAACGACATGAGCTCCACGCCCAAGGTGCACTTCACCGGTGCGCTGATCATCCCGGTGCTGTACCGCGCCGAGCTGATGCGGATCAGCCTGATCACCCTGCAGATCGACCGCCGCGGCAAGGAAGGCCTGATCTGCCGCGACAACATGCGTGCCGATATCGCCGTGGCCTTCTACCTGCGGGTCAATGAAACCCAGGCCGACGTGCTGCGCGTGGCCAAGGCCATCGGCGCCGATCGTGCCTCGGACAAGCACGCCGTCGACGAGCTGTTCAACGCCAAGTTCTCCGAAGCGCTGAAGACGGTGGGCAAGAAGTTCGACTTCACCGAGCTGTTCGAGAAGCGCCAGGAGTTCCGCGACGAGATCATCGCGGTCATCGGCAACGATCTGAACGGCTATGTGCTGGAGGACGTGGCGATCGACTATCTGGAACAGACTCCGAAATCGCTGCTGGACCAGTTCAACATCCTCGACGCGCAGGGCATCCGCAAGATCACCGAGCTGACCGCCGCGCAGAACGTGGTGACCAACGAGCTGGAGCAGAACGAGAAGCTCGCCATCACCAAGAAGAACGTGGAAGCGCGTGAGGCGCTGCTGGCGCTGGAACGCCAGCAGGCCGAAGCGGAAGCCCGTCAGAAGCGCGAGATCGAGACCATCCGCGCGCGCGAGGAAGCCGAGACCGCCAAGGTGCAGGAAGAACAGCGCCAGCTGTCCGAGAACGCCCGCATCGAAGCGCAGCAGCTGATCGAGATCCGCGACCAGAACCGCCTGCGCGAAGTGGAAGTGGCCGAGCAGAACCGCCAGCGTGCGGTGGCCATCGAAGCCGAGCGCGTCGAGCGCGCACGCCAGCTGGAGCAGGTCACTACCGACCGTGAAGTGCAGCTGCAGGGCGTGGAACGTGACAAGGTGGTCGAGCAGGGCAAGATGGACGTGGCCAACATCACCCGCGAACGCATCTCCATCGACAAGACGGTGGCCCAGGAAGAAGAGCGCATCAAGGAAGTGCGCGAGGTCTCCGAGGCGGACCGTCAGAAGCAGGTGCTGATCCTGGAAGCCGAGGCCAAGGCGCAGGAATCGCTGGTGCGCGAAGTGAAGGAAGCACAGGCGCGCGAAACCGCGTCGAAGCACCGTGCCGTTGAACTGACCACGCTGGCCCAGGCCGAGCACGAAGCGGCCGGCAAGCAGGCTGAAGCCAAGCGCCTGCTGGCCGACGCGCTGCGGGCCGAACAGGCGGCGCCGGGCCTGGCCGAGGCGCAGGTACGCGAAGCGTCCGCGCTGGCCATCGAGAAGGTCGGTATTGCCGAGGCCCGCGTGATCGAGGCCAAGGCCGAAGCCAGCCTGAAGCAGGGCAGCAACGAGGCCCGGGTGCTGGCCGAGACACTGCAGGCGCAGGCCCAGGGCGAAGAAAAGATGGGCCTGGCGCGTGCCACCGCCACCGAATCGCTGGGCAACGCCGAAGCCGGCGTGGTGCAGAAGAAGCTGCTGGCCGAGGCCGAGGGCCTGGTGCGCAAGTTCGAGGCGATCGCTTCGCTGAGCGACCAGGCGCGCGGCCACGAAGAGTTCCGCATGATGCTGGACAACAGCCTGAAGCAGGCGCTGGCCTCGATCGAAGCCGGCAAGGAAGTCTCGCGCGAGAACGCCAGCGTCATCGCCAGCGCGCTGCGTAATGCCGACATCGACCTGGTCGGTGGCGACGGCGGCATGTTCGAGAACCTGGTCAAGGCGGTGTCGCTGGGCAAGTCGATCGAGGGTTTTGCTGGCAAGAGCCCGATCGTGCAGGAACTGATGCAGCGCTACCTGGGCGTGGCCGTGGCCGAGCCGGCACCGCGCCAGATCGCCGAGGACGCCGAAGCGGTGCCCACCGTGTCGGCCACCGTGGTCGACAGCGCCCGTTGATGCATCGGGCGATGGCCACGCCGCCATCGCCCGCCCGCGCCGGCCGCAGATGCGGCCGTTCGCCCGTGAGCCGGAAGCCTGCTGATGCCTGAAACCCATCCGTCCGCCGAAACCACCGCAGCGGAGGCCGGCGGCAACACCGTCGACCAGGCCGTCGCCCAGGGCGGTGCCTATGAAGTCCTGCGCCGCCGCCTGGCCGAGCAGGGCCAGCGCCTGCAGGCCCTGGCCGAAGTGCTCAACCGCCAGCGCCTGGCCGAGTTCGGCGACAGCCGGCTGGAAGTGGTCGGGCGTTTCCGCATCCGCAGCGAGAACAACTGCGTCGGCCGCGACATCGTGCAGGTGGGCCCGGACCGCCTGCTGTTCGGCTACAACGTCTTCATCGGTCTGAAAACCCAGACCCGCATCGAGGATGTGTTCGGCCTGTACCGGCTGGTGCAGGGCAGTGACGGCTACGACGTCGCTGCGCTGGAGCTGAAGGGCAGCTTCCTCGACCAGCCCGGCTTCGTGCACGACTTCAATGAGCTGTACGCCTACTACAAGCACGCGCGCCTGCTGCAGCTGATCGTGGTCGGCGACAAACTGCTGGCCTCGTTCCAGATCGGCGAGCGCAGCAGCGACGTACGCGTGTTCCGCTGGGCGCTGTCGCGCGAAGGCGAGCTGACCTACCTCGACGCGCGCGGCGAACGCGATATCGCGCTACCGCCACCGTTCGATTTTGAATGGACCCGGGCCACGCGTGACCTGGCGGTCAGCGGCCGCCATTCGCACCTGAACATCCTCGACACCCTGTTCGTGGAAACCACCGGCGGTGACCTCACCATCAAGGTGGAGAACAACACCGAGACCGGGCAGGGCATCTACAGCGAACCGGTAGAGGACAGCACGCAGTCGCTGGACGATGCCCAGTTCGAGTTCGCCCGCGTCGGTTCGCTGCTGCTGTTGAAGGTGCTGCCCTATCGCGAAACCGTCTGGCGCGGGCTGATCTACAACACGATCACCGGCGACATCGTGCGCAACGATGCGATCGTGCAGGCCTGCGTGCAGCTGCCCGAAGACCACGGCGTGATCTTCCCGGGCGGCTATTACCTGCAGGGCGGCGAGCACAAGGCGTTCGACGCCTCGATGGCCGGCATGCAGTTCAAGCGCAGCATCCGCTCGCCCAACGGCGAGGACGTGCTGTACATCTTCTACGAACGCGAGGGCGGTCGCTCGGCGCTGTTCGTGTACAACACCATCCAGCGCGTGCTGCAGAACCCCGTGTTCGGCCACGGCTATGCCTTCCTGCAGGATGGACGCATGGTGTTGTTCCATGCCGAGGGCGCCGAACCGACCCGCATCCATCCGATGCAGGTGTGGCAGACGCCGTTCAGCAGCGACGAATTCGCTGCCAGCCGACCGCCCGGCAATACCTTCATGGGCCGCATCGGCAATGCCGAACTGGTGCGCGGCATCTCCAACCTGTTCAACCTGGCGCGCGAGATCGACGGCCAGCACGTGTCGGTGCAGCGCTACCAGCGCCTGGTCGCCGATACCCGCCGCCTGTTCGACACCCACCACTGGCTGGGCGACGATGCCTGCGATGGTGCCGAGGCGCTGCTGCGGCAGATCAGCGCCACCGGCGAATCGGTGCTGGACGAATACGAGAAGGTGCAGTCGATCCGCCAGCAGTCGGCGCAGGCGATGGTTGACGCCGAGGCCAGGCACAAGGCCCTGCTGGGCCGCCTGCAGCCGCAGAACTGGAACGAGGTGCAGGCCTTCGTCGAGGCGCTGAACGAAATCACCGCGCTGCGCGGGCGGCTGCTGACCATCCGCGAGCTGCGCTATATCGATACCACGCGCATCGAGGCCATGGCTGCCGAACTGGTGCAGGCCCAGGACCGCGTCGGTGCGGCAACCGGTGAATTCCTGGCCGGCGATGTCGCACTGGCACCACTGGGCAGCCGCCTGCAGGCGCTGGACGAAGCCGCCCAGCAGGCCAGCAGCGCGCGCCAGCTGGACGAGCAGCTGGACGGCATGCGCGCCATGGCCGCCGACCTGGACATGCTGTCCGAACTGATGGCCGGGCTGAAGGTGGACGATGCCACCGCGCGCACCCGCGTGGTCGAATCCATTTCCGCGCTGTACGGGCGGCTGAACCAGGCGCGCACCCGCGCCGAACAGCGCCGCCGTACCCTCGGTTCGGCCGAGGCCGTGGCGCAGTTCGCTGCCCAGTTCGCGTTGTTCTCGCAGTCCATCACCAGCGCGCTGGCGATGGCCAACGATCCGGAAAGGGCCGACGAACAGCTGTCACGCCTGCTGGTGCAGCTGGAAGAACTGGAAAGCCAGTTCGGCGAGCATGAGCAGTTCCTCGGCGACATCCTCAGCAAGCGCGAAGAACTGGTCGAGGCCTTCGAAACGCACAAGCAGGCGCTGCTGGACGACCGCCAGCGCAAGGCGCGTTCGGTACTGGATGCTGCCAACCGCATCCTCGATGGACTGGCCAAGCGCACCGAGCGTTTCGCCACCGCCGATGAACTCAATGCGTTCTTCGCCGGCGATCCGTTGATCCTCAAGCTGCGCGAGCTGGCCGAGCGGCTGCGCACGCTGCGCGACAACGTCAAGGCCGATGACATCGAGGCGCGCCTGAAGGGCGTGCGCGACCAGGCCGTGCGCCAGCTGCGCGACCGCAGCGACCTGTACGAAGCCGGTGGCAACGTGGTCCGGCTTGGCCCGCGCCACCGCTTCAGCGTCAACACCCAGGCCCTGGACCTGACCCTGTTGCCGCGCGGCGACACGCTGGCCATCCACCTGACCGGCACTGACTTCCTGGAAACCCTGCACGACCCGGAACTGGAGGCACTCAAGCCGTTCTGGCCGGTGACGTTGGATTCGGAATCCGATGCGATCTACCGCGGCGAATACCTGGCCGGCAGTCTGCTGCTGGCCGCACAGCAAGGCCACGATGGGCTGGACCTGGCCCAGCTGCAGCACGATGTCGCCACACCCGAAGCACTGGATCAGCGCGTTCGTGCCTTCGCTGCGCCGCGCTATCGCGAAGGCTACGAGCGCGGCATCCACGACCACGACGCCGCGCTGATCCTGCGCGCGCTGCTGCCCTTGCAGCGGTCTGCCGGCACGCTGCGTCACGCCCCGCAGGTGCGTGCGCTGGCCCTGCTGTTCTGGGCGGCGCAGCAGCGCGAAGAAGCGGTACTGCAATGGCCCAGCCGCCAGGCCGGAGCGGAAACCATCGCTCGCCTGTTCGGCTCCGACGAAGGGCGTGACGCCCTGCGCGCGGAAATGGCTGCTGCGCTGAGTGCGTTCTCGCAGTCGCAGTCATTGCCCTTCGACGAAGAAGCCGCCGATGCGGCGGCCGCCTATCTGGGCGAAGAACTGGTCAACGGCGAACCCGTGTTCAGCACCAGCAAGCATGCCCAGGCCCTGCTGGAGGCCCTGGCCCATCAGCTGGACCAGGCCGGGCAGCGCGAAGCACTGGAGCGCGCCCTGCAGCGTACGCAGGATCCGCTGGCCGCGCGCTGGGCACTGGCCGGGCAATGGCTGCGCGCGCTGGCCGGCCTGCCTGCACAGGCCGCGCATGCCGGTTATGCGGACGAGGCCGCTGCACTGCTGTTGGTGCAGCGCCAGCTGCGCACGCGGGCCAGCGATGCGCCGCTGCGCGTGGACGTACCGGGCCTGCTTGGCGAACACCCGCGCATCCACAACGGCTCGCTGTCGTTGTCGCTGGATGACTTCCTGGCGCGCCTGCAGCATCATCTCAAGCGCTTTGTGCCGGATTTCCACGCCTACCAGACCGTGCGCCAGGGCATCATCAACCGCGAGCGGCAGACTCTGCGCCTGTCCGAATTCAAGGCGCGGCCGCTGTCTTCGTTCGTCCGCAACAAGCTGATCAACGACGTCTACCTGGGCGTGATCGGCGACAACCTGGCCAAGCAGATGGGCACGGTCGGCGAGAACAAGCGCAGCGACCTGATGGGCCTGCTGATGATGATCTCGCCCCCGGGTTACGGCAAAACCACGCTGATGGAATACGTGGCGCACCGGCTGGGCCTGGTCTTCATGAAGATCAACGGCCCGGCGCTGGGTCACGAGGTGCGTTCGCTGGACCCGGCACAGGCGCCCGATGCCACCTCGCGGCAGGAACTGGAAAAGCTCAACCTGGCGCTGGAGATGGGCAACAACACCATGCTGTATGTCGACGACATCCAGCACACCCATCCCGAGTTCCTGCAGAAGTTCATTTCGCTGTGCGACGGCACGCGCCGCATCGAAGGCGTGTGGCGTGGCCGCACCCGCACCTACGACATGCGTGGCAAGAAGTTCTGCGTGGTCATGGCCGGCAACCCGTACACCGAGTCCGGTGAGGTGTTCAAGATTCCGGACATGCTGGCCAACCGCGCCGACATCTACAACCTCGGCGATGTGCTGGGAGGCATGGAAGCGGCGTTCACCCTCAGCTACATCGAGAACAGCCTGACCTCCAACCCGGTACTGGCGCCGCTGGCCACGCGTGACATGGCCGACCTGTACGTGCTGGTCGATCGCGCGATGGGCAAGGACGTATCCACCAATGGCCTCAGCCACGCCTACAGCAGTGCCGAGATCAACGAGATCACCGCCACCCTGCAGCGCATGCTGCGCGTTCGCGACGTGGTCTACCGGGTCAACCAGCAGTACATCGCCAGTGCCGCGCAGGACGATCGTTACCGTACCGAGCCGCCGTTCCGGCTGCAGGGCAGCTACCGCAACATGAACAAGCTGGCGGAGAAGATCTCGCCGGTGATGAACGAGGATGAGCTGCAGCAGCTGATCTCCGACCACTACCTGGGCGAGGCGCAGCTGCTGACCACCGGCGCCGAGGAGAACCTGCTGAAGCTGGCCGAACTGCGCGGCGTGCTGGATGAGGTGCAGTCGCAGCGCTGGGCCCAGATCAAGCGCGATTTCCTGCGCAACAAGGCCATGGGCGCCGACGACAGCGATGTCGGTGGACGCGTGGTCGCGCAGTTGGCGGACATCGCCAGCGCGTTGCAGTTGCCGCCGCCCGCGCCGGAAGCGATCGCCGTTGCGGACCCGGCGCCGTGGCCGGCGCTGCTGGAGGCCCTGCATCGCCTTTCAGAGGCGCGTCCCGCCGCTGCGCCGCCGCCGGTCGCGGCAGCCCCCAGCGTGCCGGCCACGGCCCTGGCCGAAGACCTCCAGGCGGGCCTGGCGCCACTGGTGGAGCTGCTGGCGGCATCGCAGGCGCAGCAGGTGCAGGTGTCGCAGACCCTGGCCGCGTTCGCCGGCTGGGCGCGACAGCAGGTCGAGCGGGGCACGCCGAGCGCTGTGGTGGCGCAGCGCGCGCGCGTGCGCCGCGCCGCGACGCCGGAGGAGCGGGCGCTGGATGAGGCGCTGATGCGCCACTTCTACGGCGAGTCATTGCCACCGGAAGACGGCGATGGCATGCCGGCATCCACGCCGCAGCCGCCGCCGCTGCCGTGACCACGCGCGTGCCACTGCCGCCACCGATGCTGCCGGATACGGTCGATGTCGCTGCGCTGGCCGACTATGGTGCGCCGTTGCTGCAGGCGCTGGCGCGGCGCGAAACGCCGTTGCCACCGGATGCGGGCGAGCGCCTGGTGGCTGCGCTTGCGCGCATCGCGCTGGCCTTGCAGGCCGGCAACCCGACGCAGATCCGGCAGCAGGAAGGCTGGTGGGGGCGACTGCTGGGGCGCGATGTCGCTCGCGAAGCAGAAGGGCACGCGCTGCAGTCTCAGCTGGGCGTACTGGCCCTGCAGGCGCGTGAGCAGGCTCAGCACCTGCAGCAGCACATGCAGCTGCGGGCCATGGCGATCGTTGAGCATTCCGCCGCAGCCGCGGCGCTGGACGGCTGGGCCGAACTGGCTGCGTCGCGGCTGACGACGCTGGATAGCGCCGGTCAGGCCGCGCTGTCGCATCGGCTGGACCATCTTCGCCGGCTGGCCTCGCTGCACCGCCTGGAAGCCGGCCAATCGCAGCTGCTGCAGGACCAGGACAACATGCTGCTGCAACGCTTCGCGCGCATCCATGACGTGCTGCTGCCGGCCTGGCGGCAGGCTGTACTGGCGAGCCAGGCCGCTGCGGGCGCTGCGTTGGCTGGCAAGGCTGCCACGTTGCACGCACAGATCGATGACGAGGTGGCCGCGGCTCAGGCTAGACTGCCTTGAGCCGGCCGCCGCTGCCGCTTACCCAACTGCAAGGAGACTGCCCGATGACCCAGGACAGCCAGACCCCCGGTGCCCTCGTACCCGGCACGACCACCGCCACTGCGCTCGATGAAGGTGCGCTGCAGGCGCTGGGACTGGTACGCGAGGATCTGCCGCGCATCGCCGAGATCCGTCTGGAACTGGACGATCTGCGCCCGGGCAACCTGCAGGTGTTCGGCCGCGAGGCGGCCACGCGCACCGCCGCGTTCTCCAGCCAGCTGCTGGACCAGGTCCGCAATCGTGACCTGGATGCCAGTGGCGAGAAGCTGGGCGAGGTGGTGCGCATCGCGCGCAGCCTGAAGCTGGACGGCTTCGCCCAGCGTTCGAAGGTGCCGGTGATAGGTGGTCTGATCGACCGCATACGCGCCTCCAAGGGCGAGCTGGTGCAGAAGTTCAGCGACACCAACGCGCAGATCGAACAGCTGCTGGCCGACGTCGGCGTGCAGCAGGCGTTGATGGGCAAGCGTGTGGGGGAGTTCGACCGCATGCACGATATCGTCCGCGAAGAACGTCGTGCGCTCGGCCTGTATGCGGCAGCGGGCAAGCAGCGGCTGGCCGAACTGCAGGCCGAACAGCTGGCCGGGCAGGGCAGTGAGGACCCCCAGCAGCGCATCCGCCAGGGCGAGATCGACAATGCGATCCGGTTGATCGAGAAGCGCGTGTCCGACCTGCTGCTGATGCAGCACGCCGCCGACCAGTCGCTGCCGATGATCCGCCTGATCCAGGCCAACGCGCTGCAGCTGATCGAGAAGTTCAACACCGTCCGCGACATCACCATTCCGTCGTGGAAGCGCCAGTTCGCCATCCAGCTCTCGCTGGGCGAACAGAAGGCTGCGGTCGAACTGTCCACGGCCATCGATGACGCCACCAACGAATTGATGCGTCGCAATGCCGACCTGCTTCGCCAGGCCTCGGTGGATACCGCGCGCAGCAACCAGCGCGGCGTGATCGACGTGGCCACGCTGCGCCATGTGCACGACCAGCTGATCGCCACGGTGGAAGAAGTGCGCAGCATCCACCGCGAAGGGATGCAGCAGCGGCAGCAGGCCGAAGTCGAGCTGTCGCGCCTGCGCGAAGACCTGCAGCAGCGCCTGGCCACACCGACCGCCAGCTGAAAAAAGGGGACGGAGGGAATTAAGTCGTTTGTGCCACTTGCGACTTAATTCCCTCCGTCCCCTTTTTTTTGTCAGCGGAGTTGCTGGCCCAGCCAGTCGGCGAGCGCATCCACGCGCGCATCAGGTGGTCCGTCCGGTCGCGCCAGCACCCAGAAACCACCGGTGGCGGCAAACCCCCACGGCGCGAACAGTCGCCCGGCGGCCAGATCCTCGGCCACCAGTGGCTCGGGTGCGATCGCCGGGCCCAGCCCGGCCACCGCTGCCTCCAGCAGGTAGTACAGATGCTCGAAGGCCGTCCCCAGCTGCAGCTTCGCGGGGTCCAGAGCGTGCGCCTGCGCCCACGCCGGCCACGCCTGCGGCCGCGAGCTGGTGTGCAGCAGCGTCTCCTGAAGCAGCGCTGCGGGCGGTACATGCCGCAGGCGCTGCGCGGCCGGATGCGAGGGGGCCACCACCACGCCGACCCGTTCCGGGGCCAGCTCACGCACCTGCCAGCCGCGCGGCCACGGCCCCTGCGCCAGCAGCAATACCGCATCCAGTGCCGCCTGTGCCTCGGTGAAGCTGCCATCCAGCGCTGACCACTGCAGGCGCACGCCGGGCAGGGCGGCCTGCAGCGCAGGCAGGCGCGGGATCATCCAGCGCGCCAGCACGCTGCCGCTGCAGCCCAGTACCAGCGCCGGGGCCGCCGCAGGCCGCCGCAGTTCGCGCACGCAGTCTTCGATGCCGCCGAAGGCCTCGCTGCACGCTGCCTGCAGCCGCGTGCCCGCAGCGGTCAGGCGCAGGCCGCGACCGGCACGCTGGAACAGCGCCAGGCCGAGATGGTCTTCCAGCAGCTTCAGCTGCCGACTGACCGCACCATGGGTGACGTGCAGGTCCTGCGCGGCGCGACCAACGCCGCCGAGACGGGCCGTGGCCTCGAACGCGCGCAGTGCATTGAGTGGAGGCAGCAGGGAATGGATCATGTGAGATTTCCTGACGATATGCGCCAGATAATATCCATTTTCCGGTCACGACCCGTGCGCTAGAGTATCCACCTGTCTGAACCACCGGTCGTATCCATGTCTGCCTCCCCCATTGCCGACTATCACGCTTTCCCGGATGCCCAGGGCCACTTCGGCCGCTACGGCGGCAGTTTCGTTGCCGAAACCCTGGTCGGCCCGCTGCAGGAACTGGCCCAGGCCTATGACCAGGCGCGCCAGGATCCCGCATTCCAGCTGGCCTACGACCGCGACCTGGCCCATTACGTGGGCCGGCCAAGCCCGATCTATCACGCCCAGCGCCTGAGCGATCACGTCGGCGGCGCGCAGATCCTGCTCAAGCGCGAGGACCTGAACCACACCGGCGCGCACAAGATCAACAACACCATCGGCCAGGCCCTGCTGGCGGCGCGGATGGGCAAGAAGCGCATCATTGCCGAGACCGGCGCCGGCCAGCATGGCGTGGCCAGCGCCACGGTCGCAGCGCGGCTGGGCCTGGAATGCGTGGTGTACATGGGCGCCACCGACATCGAGCGGCAGAAGATCAACGTCTACCGCATGAAGCTGCTGGGCGCGACGGTGGTGCCGGTCACCTCCGGCTCGGCCACCCTGAAGGACGCGCTCAACGAAGCCATGCGCGACTGGGTGACCAACGTGCAGGACACGTTCTACATCATCGGCACCGTGGCCGGCCCGGATCCGTATCCGCGCATGGTGCGTGACTTCAATGCCATCGTCGGTCGTGAAGCGCGCGAGCAGATGCTGGCCGAGTACGGCCGCCTGCCGGATGCGATCACCGCCTGCGTGGGCGGCGGCAGCAACGCGATCGGCCTGTTCCATGCCTTCCTCAACGACCGCCAGGTCGAGATCGTCGGCGCTGAAGCGGCAGGTGATGGCATCAGCACCGGCCGTCACGCCGCCTCGATCGCTGCCGGTCGCCCGGGCGTGCTGCACGGCAACCGCACCTATGTGCTGTGCGATGACGACGGCCAGATCATCGAGACCCATTCGGTGTCGGCAGGCCTGGACTATCCGGGCGTCGGCCCGGAGCACGCGTTCCTGGCCGATACCGGTCGCGCACGCTATCTCGGCATCACTGACGAGGAAGCGCTGCAGGCATTCCATCTGCTGGCCCACACCGAAGGCATCCTGCCGGCGCTGGAGTCCAGCCACGCGCTGGCGCAGGCGATCAAGCTGGCGCGTGAGCGTCCGCACGACCAGATCGTTCTCTGCAATCTGTCCGGCCGTGGTGACAAGGACGTGCATACGATTGCCGCGCGCGAAGGGCTGGTACTGTGAGCGCGCTGCTGCGGAACAGCGGCGTGCTTCTGCTGGCACTGGGCCTGGCCGCGTGCCAGCCGCCGGAACCACCAGTGCTTGCGCCAGCTGCCAAGGCCACCGCGCAGCCCGCACAGCGGCCGGCCGCCAATGATGACCTGGATCCGATGGCGCGTACGCCCATTGTCGATGCCCCCTCCGAAGAAGGGACCAGCGGCGATGACGCGCCCGCGGTGGTTTCGGTGGCGCTGGATCATGCCGGTGACGTGCTGGTTGGCCAGCACATGAGTGACCTGAAGGCACAGGGTCCCTGGAAGGCGCAGGGTGCGAGGGAATTCTTCGAAGGCGACTGCGAGTACTACGACGGCAAGGGGCTGCCGCCGGGCGTGTCGATGATGACCGACGACGACCGCGTGGTCCGTTTTGATCTGAAGCCGGGTGATGAGGCGGAACTGCCGGTTGAACAGCCGGGGCCGTTCGGACTGCGCATCGGCATGACCCGTGCCCAGGCCATGGCCCAGTTCCCGAAACCGCCGGTGTCCAGCCCGCATGCCTACGACGGTGACCAGGGCGAGTACCTCACCTGGCAGGACCCGGGTTCGGACCTGGGCATCCGCCTGGAACTGTTTGAAGGGAAGGTTACCCGGATGTACTGGGGGACCAGCGATGCGATTGAACTGATTGAAGGATGTGCCTGAGATGCCTGTATCCCGACTCGATGCCTGTTTCCAGCGACTGCGCGAGCAGCAGCGCAAGGCGCTGATTCCCTTCATCACTGCCGGTGATCCTTCGCTGGAGGGCACCGTGCCGGTGATGCACGCGCTGGTCGATGCCGGTGCCGACGTGATTGAACTGGGCGTGCCGTTCTCCGACCCGATGGCCGACGGCCCGACCATCCAGCGCAGCTCCGAGCGTGCGCTGGCACGCGGGGCGGGCAGCCGCTACGTGCTGCAGGCCGTGGCGCAGTTCCGCGAGCGTGACGCGCAGACGCCGGTGGTGCTGATGGGCTACCTGAACCCGGTGGAGATCCACGGCTACGCGGCCTTCGCCAAGGCGGCCGTGGAGGCCGGTGTGGATGGTGTGCTGCTGGTCGACCTGCCACCGGAAGAAGCCGGTGAAGCGCAGCAGGCCTTTGATGCAGCGGGCCTGGCACTGGTGCTGCTGGCCTCGCCGACCACCAGCGAAGCGCGGGCCGACAAGCTGTTGGCACTGGCCCGTGGCTACCTCTACTACGTCAGCTTTGCCGGTGTCACCGGCGCGTCCGAGCGGCTGGACAGTGATGCTGCCAGCGCCCGCCTGCAGGCCCTGCGTGCGCGCGCGTCGGTGCCGGTGGTGGCTGGCTTCGGCATCAAGGATGCAGCCAGTGCGGCGGCGATGGCGCGCCAGGCCGATGGCGTGGTGGTCGGCAGCGCTCTGGTGGCGGTGCTGGCCGAAGCGGATTCGGCCGAAGACGCAGCCCTGCGCGCTCGGACCTTCCTGGCCCCGTTGCGCCAGGCGCTGGACGCGTAATGGTAGCGCCGGGCCATGCCCGGCGGTGCGGCAGGCGGGACATCCGCCGGGCATGGCCCGGTGCTACCCAGCACCTAAACGTACGTCCCAGCATGGTTTTTTCCAGCACCCCCATGCCCGGCAAGGGGGTGCACGGGCAGGGAAAGCGGAGCTAGACTGTCCGCCTTTGCGGCCCCCGGGCCGCCCTGAACGGAAGTGTCCTCCCGCATGAGTTGGCTCAGCAAGTTGATGCCGTCCGGCATCCGCACCGACAACACCCCCAGCAAGAAGCGCAGTGTCCCCGAGGGCCTGTGGGAAAAGTGCAGCAACTGCGGCAGCGCGTTGTACCGTCCGGAACTGGAAGAAAACCTGGAGGTCTGCCCGAAGTGCGGCCATCACATGGCGATCCGCGCGCGCGCGCGCCTGGCCGCCCTGTTCGACGCCGACAGCACCACCGAGATCGGTGCGCGCCTGGGGCCGACTGACCTGCTCAAGTTCAAGGACCAGAAGAAGTACAGCGAGCGCATCAAGATCGCGCAGAAGAACACGGGTGAGTACGACGCGCTGATCGCCATGCGCGGCCTGCTCAAGGGCCGTGCGTTGGTCGCCTCGTCGTTCGATTTCGCCTTCATGGGCGGCTCGATGGGCTCGGTGGTGGGTGAGCGTTTCGCGCTGGCTGCTGAAACCGCAGTGGAGATCGGTGCGCCTTACGTGTGCTTCTCGCAGAGCGGCGGCGCGCGCATGCAGGAAGGCCTGTTCTCGCTGATGCAGATGGCCAAGACCTCGGCCGCGCTGGGCAAGCTGCGCGAAGCTGGCCTGCCGTACATCTCGGTGCTGACCCACCCGACCACCGGTGGCGTGTCGGCCTCCTTCGCAATGCTGGGCGACATCAACATCGCCGAACCGCAGGCGCTGATCGGCTTTGCCGGCCCGCGCGTGATCGAGCAGACCGTGCGCGAGAAGCTGCCGGAAGGCTTCCAGCGTTCGGAGTTCCTGCTGGAGCACGGTGCCATCGACCAGATCTGCGACCGCCGCGAGATGCGTGACCGCCTGTCCGATCTGCTGGCCATGCTGGGTCGCCAGCCGGCGCCGGAGGTGGCTTGATGGGAGGCCGCAAGTACTTCGGTACTGACGGCATCCGCGGACGGGTCGGCCAGGGCGTGATCTCGGCGGACTTCGTGCTGCGGCTGGGCAATGCCCTGGGCCGTGTCCTGGTGGCCCAGCGCGGCCAGGACGGGCGCCGACCGATCGTGGTGATCGGCAAGGACACCCGCATTTCCGGCTACATGTTCGAGGCGGCGCTGGAGGCCGGCCTGGTCGCTGCCGGTGCCGATGTGCAGCTGCTGGGACCGATGCCGACGCCGGCAGTGGCGTTCCTGACCCGCACGCTGGGCGTGGACGCCGGCATCGTCATCAGTGCCTCGCACAATCCGCATTACGACAACGGCATCAAGTTCTTCTCCGCCCAGGGCGAGAAGCTCGACGATGCCACCGAACTGGCCCTGGAAGCGGCACTGGACGTTCCGTTCACCACCGTTGAGTCGGAAAAACTGGGCAAGGCATCGCGCGCGCGCGAGGCGGTCGGCCGCTACATCGAGTTCTGCAAGGCCAGCGTGCCGCGCACATTCGACCTGCGTGGCCTGCGCCTGGTGCTGGATTGCGCGCACGGTGCCACCTACCAGATCGCGCCGCTGCTGTTCCGCGAACTGGGTGCCGAGGTGATCGGCATCGGTGCCGAGCCCAATGGCGTGAACATCAACGCCGGCGTCGGTTCCACCCATATCGACAACCTGGCGGCCAAGGTCCGCGAGACGCGTGCCGATCTCGGCATCGCGTTCGACGGTGATGGTGATCGCGTGCTGATGGCTGACGACCAGGGCAACCCGGTGGACGGCGATGACCTGCTGTACATCCTGGCCCGTGCGTGGAAGGCCGAAGGCCGCCTGCGCGGCCCGGTGGTCGGTACGCTGATGAGCAATTACGGCGTGGAGAAGGCGTTCGCCGACCTGCAGATACCGTTCGTGCGCAGCAACGTTGGTGATCGTTACGTGCACCAGGCGCTGGTGGAAGGTGGTGGGGTGCTTGGTGGCGAAGCCTCCGGCCACCTGCTGTGCCTGGACCGGGCCACCACGGGGGATGGCATCGTGAGCGCGCTGCAGTTGCTGGTGGCACTGCGCAACAGCGGCCAGACCCTGCGCCAGGCGCTGAAGGGACTGGAGCGGGTACCACAGAAGACGGTCAACGTGCGGTTGGGCAATGTCTCGGCCAAGGCCACGGTGCAGGCCGACAGCGTGCAGGCCGCGCTGGCGGCCGCGCAGCAGTCGGTGGCCGGTCGCGGTCGCGCGTTCCTGCGCCCGTCCGGTACCGAGCCGGTGGTGCGGGTTACCGTGGAGGCCGATGACGCCACGCTGATGCAGGAAACGCTGGATCGGCTGTCTGCAGCGGTGCGCGAAGCCGCTGCCTGAGGCAGCTGTGCATTGGCCCAAACAAGAACGCCCCGTAAAGTCGGGGCGTTTTTCGTTCAGGCGGCAGGGCTGCGCGAGGCTCACGGCCCCGGCACCATCTTCTTCTGCCGCGCCTTGAAGCCATTGAACAGCGGCGCGATCAGGGGGCTGTAGCTCTGGGCGATGCGCTTGCGCAACCAGCTCGCAGGGCGGTTGCGGATCGCGAAGCGGTAGATGCGTTCCGGATCGCCGCCCACAACGTTGCGGCCGAACGGGTGGGTGGTGTGCAGGTAGCGGAAGCCGTGCTCGCGTGCCACCTCGATGTGGTCCTGGTCGAAATCGCCATAAGGCCAGCACAACGTATCGGACACCTCGCCGAGCTTGTCCCGCAGGACTTCGCGCGAGACTGCCAGATCGTGGCTCAGGCCCGCACGGCGCTGTGCGCGGTCCAGGTCATCGCGGCGCAGCCAGCGGGTGTGGGTATGGGTGTGGCAATGCACTTCGAAGGTGCCGGCGGCGATGGCCGCGCGCGCTTCGCTCCAGCGCATCATCACGTCGTCGCTGCGGTTATGCTCGTAGATCGCCGCTTCGCAGCCGCGGTGGTCCGGCGTGGCAGGCAGCACTGCCCCAGCAAGCCCCGCATGGGGCCGCTCCGAGCCTTCGCCCATCCAGCCGGTGACCACGAACACCACTGCGTGCATGCCGTACTTCTGCAGGATCGGGTGCGCATATACCCAGTTGTCCAGGTAGCCATCGTCGAAGGTGATCACGATCGACTTGCGCGGCACCGGCTTGCCGGCCAGGAAGCCGGCGTACTGGTCCAGTGTCAGCGAAGTCCAGCCGTTGCCGGCCAACCAGGCGATCTGGCTTTCGAAATTCTCCGGTGACACGGTGATCATGCCCGGCGACGGACTGACGTGGTGGTGCATGAGCACCGGTACGGTTCGGGCATCAGCCATGTCCCAGCTCCCTCAGCCACTGGCGGTAGTAGTGTTCGGTGGTCTCACCGTGGCCATCGGGGGTGAACCGGTGCGCGCCGTGCATCCAGTCCCACCCGGCGCGGCCCATCTGCCGCCGCCGTTCCGGATCTTCCACCAGCAGGCGCAGTGCGCCTGTCAGGGCTGCATTGTCGCCCAATCGGGTGAGGATGGCATTGCTGCCATCGACCACCATCTCCGGCACGCCACCCACGCGCGTGGCCACGATCGGCACCCCGACATAGGCGGCCTCCAGGAACACGGTGCCGGCCGCTTCCTTGTGCGAAGCCAGCGCGAAGATGTCGAAGCCGGCCATCAGCCGGCACGCGCCGTCACGATAGCCGAGCAGGTGGACCTGCTGCTGCAGCCCGTGCTCGTCGCGCAGCGCCTGCAGCCGATCCATGACCGGCTGGCCATCGCCGATCACTACCAGATGCAGGTTCGGATGCGTCCTGCACAGCGGCACCATCGCCTGCAGGAGGTCGGCATGACCCTTGGGTTCGCGCAGCACCGCCACGCAGCCGACCACGATGTCCTGTTCGCCGAAGCCGAGCTCGGCGCGCACTTCCGCGCGCACCTCCTGCAGGCATTGCCAGGGATCGGCCTTGCGGATCTCGCTCCAGCGCGGCGGGACTGCCATTGGCGGCACGATGCCGATGTGCTCGGCCGCAATGCCGCGCTCGGCCAGCAGCTGCTTGACGAAGCTGCTGACGGTCAGCACCCGGTGCGGCAGGCCGGTATAGGTCAGCAGCGAGTTGACCGGGCTCATCAGGTGGCGCGAGCGTACTACCAGCGGCGTGCCGCCCAGGCGTGCGCCGGCGGCGGCGATCAACGTGTCACGGCGGCTGGTGGTGTTGACCACATCGTAGCGCTCGCGCCGCACCAGGCGCGAGACTGACCAGATGCCGCGCAGCAGGCGCAGCAGGCCGCCCATGCGCAGGGTGTGCACGGTGAAACCGTCGTCGCGGGCCAGCTTGGCCAGTCGCGCTTCGGGCTGGCACAGCAGCGCCACCTCATGGCCACGCGCGCGCATCACCTGCATGTGGCGAAAGATGTAGATCTCCTGTCCGCCCATTCCCTTGGCGGCTTCGGTGTGCAGGATGCGCAGCGGACGGTTCATGCGGGATCGATCCTTGAAGGTCAGCGGTTGCGGAAGCGGGTCAACGCTTCCCATGCAGTGCGTACGGCAGCCGCATCAGGGGCCTGCTGGGGCAGCGGGAGGTAGTGCCGGTCCAGGGCTGTGGCGTTGCCGAACTTGTCGAACACGTAGATCGCCTCGCCATGGCGTATCGCGCGCTGCGACCAGCTTTCGACCACCAGGGCACGCGGGCCCTGCGGTTCGGCCAGCAGATCCTGGCCGGTGCTGAAGTCGCCCAGTGCGTTCTCGCAGCCCAGGGCATGGCGCATCAGGGTCGGTACCCAGTCCTCATGCGAACTGATGCGTGCTTCGCGGCCGCTGCCCTGGCCGGGCCAGTGCAGCACGAACGGGACCTGCAGCTGGTAGTCGGAGAAGTTGCCGTTGTGGCCCCAATAGTTCAGCTTGAGGTCGTTGAACTCTTCGGCATGGTCGCCGGTGACCAGCACGATGGTGTCCTCGGCCAGGCCCTGTGCGCGCAGGTCGTCCAGCAGCGAGCCGATCAGGCTGTCTGCGTAGTGCACCGCGGTGCGGTAGCGGTTGAGTTCCGGCGTAGGGTCATGCTCCGGGCCGAATTTGAGGAAGTCGATGTCCGCGGCCATCGGCGTCGCCACTGGCGGGTAACCGTCGGGCATGTGGTAGGGCGCGTGGGTGGAGTCGAGGAACACGAAGCCGAACCACGGGCGCTGCGCCGCCTGGCTGGCGCGGATGTCCTGCTGCAGTGCACTGATGATCGCGCGGTCGCGGCCGTCGGACTTCAGTGCCGATGGCCCCTGGTGCAGCTGGTCGCGCACATCGGCGAATGCCGTGCGATCGAATTCCGGGCTGTACAACGGCGCACTGCCGTACAGGTGCAGGTCGTAGCCCTGCTGGCCCAGCACCTGGAACAGCTGCGAGCCGCGCTGCTCGTCGAGCATGCTTGGCCAGTAACCACCGGGCAGGCCGTACAGCAGCCCGAACAGGCCGTAGCGGGTGGCATTGCCGGTGCTGAAGTGGTGGTCGAACACGCGCGCGTCCTGCGCCAGCGCCGACGTGTTGGGCATCAGCTGCGGTGTCAGCACGTCCTGGCGCAGCGATTCCAGCACCACCATCAGCACATTGGGACGATGCGGGTTCTGGCAGCGCAGCGGGTGCAGTGGGTACTGCAGCTGCGCATGCCGCGGGTCGGGCAGGCCGGCCTGCTGCTGGCTGACCACGCCCAGGCGCCGCATGAAGCTCTTGGCGGTGATCGGTTGCGCCCACGGCAGGTAGTTCCACTGCCCGATCACATCGCGCTCGCCGCGGGCGTCGTAGTAGGCGGTGGCGACCTGGCCGCCAGCCATCAGAAGCGCGACCGCTGCCCACGTCTGCAGCACCCGTCGCCGGCGCGGCGCTGCCGGCAGCAGCTTCCAGCACGCCCAGGCCAGCAGGCCTTCGGCGGCAAAGACCGCGGCGACCAGCAGCGCGACCTGCAGCCAGGTCTTCCAGGACAGGGCGACCTGGTCCTGCAGGGCGCCGCCGAACACCATATTGACGACCATGGCGTTGAGGTGGAAGCGGTACAGGGTGAACACCTTGGCGTCGACCAGCAGCAGGCACAGCCACAGGCCCTGCAGGAGAACGGCGCTGATGCTCAGCGTACGGGCAGTGCGTGGCCACAGCCCCAGCAGCAACGGCAGCAGGCCGGCCAGCGTGCCGAACGCGAGCAGGTGGCCGGGCAGGGCGATCGCGAGGTAGGCCAGGCCCGCGCTGCCGCCTGGATTGTCCCGCAGCGGCACGTTGCCCAGTGTGATCGCCGCAGCCAGGGCCGCATTGCCGGCGACGAACAGCGACCACCAGGCCAGCCGGCGCCAACGCCGGGTGGAACCTTCAAGGGCGGGTGCGGCAGGGGCGGCTGCGGACATGGCGGGGCGGATTCAAGGAGCGGGCAAAGGGTCGGGCCCAACGTGACGGAAGCGTTAATCCGCGCGCGGGTCGCGCATTGTATCGGTTTGTTTCTTCGTATCGAGTGGCGTCCCCCGGGCGATCTGGCACAATGTTCAGGCGGGCCATGAATACGCGGGCCCCCAGACCCAATGACAAGCCAGGAATCGCTGTGAGCCAGATCCCCACCCTCGACATCACCCGTTTCGACAGCGACCGCGAGGCCTTCGTGGCCGAGCTGGGCGCGGCCTACCGCCAATGGGGATTCGCGGGCATCCGCAACCACGGCATCCCGCAGGCCGACATCGACGCGGCCTACGATGTCTTCAAGGCCTTCTTCGCCCTGCCGGACGAGGTCAAGCGCAAGTACCACGTGGCTGGCAGCGGCGGCGCCCGCGGCTACACCCCGTTCGGCGTGGAAACCGCCAAGGGCTCCAAGCACTTCGACCTGAAGGAGTTCTGGCACATCGGTCGCGAGATCGCCGATGACTCCAAGTACCGTGACGTGATGGCGCCGAACCTGTGGCCGACCGAGGTCGAGGGCTTCCGTGAGCGCGGCTACGGCCTGTACCAGGCGCTGGACAACCTGGGCTCGCGCGTGCTGTCGGCGCTGGCCCTGCACATTGGCCTGCCGGAGGACTTCTTCGCCGACAAGACCAACTTCGGTAATTCGATCCTGCGCCCGATCCATTACCCGCCGATCACCACCGACGACATTCCGAACGTGCGTGCCGGCGCCCATGGCGACATCAACTTCATCACTCTGCTGGTCGGTGCCAGTGCCGCGGGCCTGGAAGTGCAGTCGCATGATGGTGAGTGGGTGCCGTTCACCTCGGACGCGGACACCATCGTGGTCAACATAGGCGACATGCTGCAGCGCCTGACCAACCATGTGTACCCGTCGACCATCCACCGCGTGGTCAACCCCCCGGGCGAGCTGGCCCGCCAGCCGCGCTACTCGGTGCCGTTCTTCCTGCACCCGAACCCGGATTTCCTGATCGACGTGCTGCCGTCCTGCATCACCCCGGAGAACCCGAGCCGGTACCCGGAGCCGATCACCGCCCACGGCTTCCTCGAGGAACGCCTGCGCGAGATCAAGCTGAAATAATGAAGAAGCCGCCGAAAGGCGGCTTTTTCATTACGGGTAGCGCAGGGCCATGCCCGGCGAGCGCAGCGGAGGGTGTTCGGCAGGGTTGCACCCTGCACCCGCAGAGGCCAAAGCCAAAGCCAAAGCGGCTCTGGATTTCTGCGCCTTCGACAGTTTCCCGGTGACGGTTGGCAAATCGTGATTTCCGGTAGGTGTCGACCTTGGTCGGCACGGTAGATCCACGCCATGCGTGGTTGAGATCTGTCAGATCGAAGCGGGGTAGGGGGCTGGTCCAACCCGGCAGCCACCCGGAATGCCGCTTTTGCTTTTGATCTTCTTTTTCTTTCCGTCGCGGGCGGAACCGCCGGAATGTGTCAGGGGCCGGGCGGGTGGGGCTGGCGGGGGTGTCCGCGGCATGGATGCCGCGGCCAAGCCCCCAGGGACGGGTTTACGGCGTCCCCCGCCAGCCCCGCCCGGCCAAGCCCATCAACCCAACCGGGCTCTCCGCGATCAACCCCACCCAGCCGGCCCGCCACGAGGGGCTGCACCGTTGGCTGAAAATCCATGTAACCGCTTACACGGAAACGGATTTTTGCCGTAACGGGTATCATGACCGGCTGACTTCACACAGGAGCCACCCGCTCATGCGCCGAAAGATCGTCGCCGGAAACTGGAAGCTGCATGGCAGCCGTCAATTCGCCAATGAACTGCTGGGGCAGGTGGCCACCGGGCTGCCGCTGGACGGGGTGGACGTGGTGATCCTGCCGCCGCTGCCGTATCTGGGTGAACTGGTCGAGGACTTTGGTGACACCGGCCTGGTGTTCGGTGCCCAGGACGTGAGCAGCAACGAGAAGGGCGCCTACACCGGCGAGGTCTGTGCCGCCATGCTGCACGAGGTCGGGGCCCGCTATGGCCTGGTCGGCCACTCCGAGCGCCGCCAGTACCACCATGAAAGCAGCGAACTGGTCGCACGCAAGTTCGCCGCGGCCCTGCATGCCGGCCTGGTGCCGGTGCTGTGCGTGGGTGAGACCCTGGAGCAGCGCGAAGCGGGGCAGACCGAGGCGGTCATCGCCAGCCAGCTGGCACCGGTGCTGGAGCTGGTGGGTGCCGCCGGCTTTGCCCAGGCGGTGGTTGCCTATGAGCCGGTCTGGGCCATCGGTACCGGCCGTACCGCCAGCAAGGAGCAGGCACAGCAGGTGCACGCGTTCATCCGTGGCGAAGTCGCGCGCATCGATGCTAGAATCGCTGATTCACTGCCCATTGTTTACGGCGGTAGCGTGAAGCCCGACAATGCCGGGGAACTGTTCGCGCAGCCGGATGTCGATGGTGGGCTGGTCGGCGGCGCCTCCCTGGTGGCCGCGGACTTCCTGGCCATCGCAAGGGCGGCGGCCGCGAACTAATCCTAGAAGTATTGTCCGAGGGCGGTTTCCAATGCTGATGTTGATCCTCAATGTCGTCTACGTGCTGGTCGCTGTGGCCATGATCGCGCTGATCCTGATGCAGCGTGGCTCGGGTGCGGCGGCGGGTTCGGGCTTTGGTGCCGGCGCCTCGGGTACGGTGTTCGGTGCGCGCGGCGCCTCGAACTTCCTGTCCAAGTCGACCAAGTGGCTGGCTGTCGTGTTCTTCGGCATCAGCCTTTTCATGGCCTGGTATGCCGGTCATGGCAGCCGTCCGGCGGCCGACCAGGATCTGGGCTTGATGTCCGCCCCAGCGGTGACTGCTCCGGCGGCTCCGGCGGGCGAATTGCCGGCCGTTCCGAAGGCCGATGCGGTCCCGGCCGCCCCGGTTCCGGCCGCGAATGTGCCGGCTCAGGCGGAATCTTCGGTTTCTGGTGAAGAAAAGCCTTCGGAAGGCTCCCAGAAACACTGAAGCCGGTTACAATACGCGGCGCATCGGGAAGATAGTCTGATGTGATCGTTTGCCCAGGTGGCGGAATTGGTAGACGCACTACCTTGAGGTGGTAGCGACTTAGGTCGTAGGGGTTCGAGTCCCCTCTTGGGCACCATTTGTAAGTAAAGCGGGTTCGCCTGGCGCGCAAGGCGCCAGGTAGATTCCCGTCCACTCCCCCATGCCAAAGCGCCTGCAGGCGCAGCGGCAGAGGCAAGAGAGAATCGCTGTGCTGGCCGAATATTTGCCGTCTCTGCTGTTTCTGATCGTTGCCACCGGTATCGGCATTACGCTGATGCTGGTTGGTCGATTCCTCGGTCCCCGCCGCCCCGATCTGGAAAAGCTGTCGCCGTATGAGTGCGGCTTCGAAGCATTCGAAGACGCGCGCATGAAGTTCGACGTGCGCTACTACCTGATCGCGATCCAGTTCATCGTCTTCGACCTGGAAATCATCTTCATCGTGCCGTGGACCCAGGTCTTCATGGAACTGGGCGCCCGTTCGCTCGTCACCATGGGCCTGTTCGTCGGCATGCTGTTCCTCGGTTTCATTTACGTCTGGAAGAAGGGAGCGCTGGAATGGGAGTGATTCAGACTCTCGATGGCCTCATGAACAACCCCACGCCGGAAGGTCGGGTTGATGACATCCTGCGGCCGGGAGGCGACAACCCGCTGCTGGAGAAGGGCTTCGTCACCACCAGCGTCGATGCACTGCTGAACTGGGCGCGCACCGGCTCGATGTGGCCGATGACCTTCGGCCTGGCCTGCTGCGCGGTCGAGATGATGCACGCAGGCGCCGCGCGCCTGGACCTCGACCGCTACGGCGTGGTGTTCCGCCCGTCGCCGCGTCAGTCCGACGTGATGATCGTGGCCGGTACCCTGGTCAACAAGATGGCCCCGGCGCTGCGCAAGGTCTACGACCAGATGCCGGACCCGAAGTGGGTCATCTCCATGGGTAGCTGCGCCAACGGCGGTGGCTATTACCACTACTCCTATTCTGTCGTGCGCGGCTGTGATCGCGTGGTGCCGGTGGACGTCTACGTCCCGGGCTGCCCGCCGACCGCCGAGGCGCTGGTGTACGGGATCCTGCAGCTGCAGAAGAAGATCTGGCGTACACAGACCATCGCCCGCTGACCCCTTCACCTGACAAGAGCGCGCCAAGCCCCCATGGCAGAGCAAGCATCCTTCATCGACCGACTCTCCGCACGTTTCGCAGGTGCGAAGGTCATCGTGGTCGAACCCCGCGGCGAAGTGACGCTGGAAGTGCCTGCCGCCGAGTGGCACGCCACCGCCCTGGCGCTGCGTGACGAGTTTGGTTTCGAACAGGCCGTGGATCTCTGCGGCGTCGATTACCTGGGCTATGGCTCCGACGAATGGGACACCGCTGACGTGTCCTCGCAGGGCTTCAGCCGCGGTGTCGAAGGCAAGGCCCAGGGCCGTTTCGCGTGGGGTGAATTCCCCACCGAGGAAAGCGGTGCCGAGGGCGCCCGCCCGCAGCACATGCCGACCCAGCGTTTTGCCGTGGTCGCCCAGCTGCGTTCGTACCAGCACAACCTGATGATGCACCTGCGCTGCTTCGCCCCTGACGAAGCATTGCCGGTGGTGTCCTCGCTGACCGGCATCTGGCCGGGCCTGAACTGGTTCGAGCGCGAAGCGTTCGACCTGTATGGCGTGATCTTCGAAGGCCACCCGGACCTGCGCCGGATCCTGACCGACTACGGTTTCGTCGGTCATCCGTTCCGCAAGGACTTCCCGCTGATCGGCAATGTCGAAGTCCGCTACGACGAAGAAAAGAAGCGCGTGATCTACGAACCGGTCACCTCGGTGGAGCCGCGCGTCGGCGTGCCGCGCGTGATCCGTGACGACGCCCGTCTGCAGACCGCAGAAGGTGAGCGCGCGCAGGAGGCAGTGAAGTGAGCGAGTTCCACCAGGCCCGCGAAGCGTTCGCGAGCAATCCGGCCGAAGCACGGCAGGAAATCCGCAACTACACCATGAACTTCGGCCCGCAGCATCCGGCCGCGCACGGTGTGCTGCGCCTGATCCTGGAAATGGACGGCGAAACCATCATGCGCGCCGACCCGCACGTGGGTCTGCTGCACCGTGGTACCGAAAAGCTGGCCGAATCCAAGCCGTTCAACCAGTCGATCGGCTACATGGATCGCCTGGATTACGTGTCGATGATGTGCAACGAGCACGCCTACGTGCGCGCGATCGAGACCCTGATGGGTATCGAAGCGCCGGAGCGTGCGCAGTACATCCGCACCATGTACGACGAAATCACCCGCATCCTCAACCACCTGATGTGGCTGGGCTCCAACGCACTCGACCTGGGTGCGATGGCGGTGATGCTGTACGCCTTCCGCGAGCGTGAAGAACTGATGGACTGCTATGAAGCGGTCTCCGGCGCGCGCATGCACGCGGCGTACTACCGTCCGGGCGGTGTCTACCGCGACCTGCCGGACCACATGCCGAAGTACAAGGAATCGCGCTGGCACAAGGGCAAGGCGCTGAAGCAGCTCAATGCTTCGCGCGAAGGCTCGTTGCTGGACTTCCTGGAGAACTTCACCGTCGAGTTCCCCAAGCGCATTGATGAATACGAAACCCTGCTGACCGACAACCGTATCTGGAAGCAGCGTACGGTCGGCATCGGCGTGGTCAGCCCGGAACTGGCCCACCAGTGGGGCATGACCGGCGTGATGCTGCGCGGCTCGGGCGTTGCCTGGGACCTGCGCAAGAAGCGTCCGTACGCAAAGTACGATGCCGTCGATTTCGACATCCCGCTGGGCAAGGAAGGCGACTGCTACGACCGTTACCTGGTCCGCGTTGCCGAAATGCGCGAATCCAACCGCATCATCAAGCAGTGCGTGGCCTGGCTGAAGGCCAACCCTGGCCCGGTGATGGTGAAGAACTTCAAGGTCGCTCCGCCCAAGCGCGAGGACATGAAGGACGACATGGAAGCGCTGATCCACCACTTCAAGCTGTTCAGCGAAGGCTACTGCGTGCCGGCCGGCGAGACCTACTCGGCGGTGGAAGCCCCGAAGGGTGAGTTCGGCTGCTACCTGGTCTCCGATGGCGCCAACAAGCCGTTCCGCGTGCACCTGCGTGCACCGGGCTTTGCCCACCTGTCCTCGATCGATTCGATCGTGCGCGGCCACATGCTGGCCGACGTGGTGGCCATGATCGGTACCTACGATCTGGTGTTCGGCGAGGTTGACCGGTAATGCCGTCCGCCACGCCAACGCCCGCTGCAGGCAGCCGGCGCAAGCCGGCGCCGCAGTTTCTGCAATTTCACGTTATGCATTTCGCTGAGGTCGGCCGATGAAGGCGACAGGTAATTTCGAGGCGGCGCGCGACGTCGACCCGATGGTGGTGCTGAGCGACAAGACCCGCGCTCACATCGATCACTGGCTGTCCAAGTTCCCGCCGGACCGCAAGCGCTCTGCCGTGCTGCAGGGCCTGCATGCGGCCCAGGAGCAGAACGAGGGCTGGCTGACCGACGAGCTGATCGCCGGCGTGGCCAAGTACCTGGACCTGCCGCCGGTGTGGGCCTACGAAGTGGCCAGCTTCTACTCGATGTTCGAGACCGAGAAGGTGGGCCGCAACAACGTGGCCATCTGCACCAACATCAGCTGCTGGCTCAATGGCGCCGAAGACATCGTGCGTCATTGCGAGAAGAAACTGGGCATCAAGCACGGTGAATCGACCCCGGACGGCCGCGTCTACCTCAAGCGCGAGGAAGAGTGCCTGGCCGGCTGTGGTGGCGCGCCGATGATGGTCATCAACGGTCACTACCATGAGCGTCTGACCCTGGAAAAGGTCGACGAGCTGCTGGACGGGCTGGAGTAAGGGCATGGCACATCACCACGAATCCAAGGGTCCGGTCGGCCCCGCGCCGCTGCCGCACCAGGTGGTCTACACCACCCTGCATTACGACACCCCGTGGTCGTACGAAAGCTACCTCAAGACCGGTGGCTACGCCGCCCTGCGCAAGATCCTCGAAGAGAAGATCCCGCCGGAGCAGGTCATCGAGATGGTCAAGGCCTCGGGCCTGCGTGGCCGCGGTGGCGCTGGCTTCCCGACCGGCCTGAAGTGGTCCTTCATGCCCAAGGGCAACATGCAGAAGTACATCCTCTGCAACTCGGACGAATCCGAGCCGGGCACCTGCAAGGACCGTGACATCCTGCGCTACAACCCGCATTCGGTGGTGGAAGGCATGGCGATCGCCTGCTACGCCACCGGTTCGACCGTGGGCTACAACTACCTGCGCGGTGAGTTCCACCACGAGCCGTTCGAGCACTTCGAGCAGGCCCTGGCCGACGCTTATGCGAACGGCTGGCTGGGCAAGAACGTGATGGGCTCGGGCGTGGACATCGACATCTACGGTGCGCTGGGCGCCGGCGCATACATCTGCGGCGAAGAAACCGCGCTGATGGAATCGCTGGAAGGCAAGAAGGGCCAGCCGCGCTACAAGCCGCCGTTCCCGGCCAACTTCGGCCTGTACGGCAAGCCGTCGACGATCAACAACACCGAAACCTACGGTTCGGTGCCGGCGATCATCCGCAACGGTCCGGAGTGGTTCAAGGGCCTGAGCCTGACCGCCAACGGCGGCCCGAAGTGCTTCTCGGTGTCCGGCTGCGTGCAGAACGGCGGCAACTTCGAAGTGCCGCTCGGCACCAAATTCCACGATCTGCTGGAAATGGCCGGTGGCCTGCGTCCGGGCCGTACCCTGAAGGGCGCGATCCCGGGCGGTGTGTCGATGCCGGTGCTGACCGCGGCCGAGCTGAAGGACCTGCCGATGGACTACGACACCATCCGTGCACTGGGCTCCGGCCTGGGTTCGGGTGCGATCGTGGTGCTCGACGACAGCGTCTGCTGCGTCAAGTTCGCCTGCCGCATCAGCCAGTTCTTCCACAAGGAATCCTGTGGCCAGTGCACCCCGTGCCGTGAAGGTACCGGCTGGATGCACCGCGTGCTGGAGCGCATCGTCGCCGGCAAGGCCACGATGGAAGACCTGCACCAGCTGAAGGCAGTGGCCGGCCAGATCGAAGGCCACACCATCTGTGCGTTCGGCGAAGCGGCTGCATGGCCCATCCAGGGCTTCCTGCGCCAGTTCTGGGACGAGTTCGAGTACTACATCGTCAACGGTCATTCGATGGTTGACGGCAAGAAGGTGGAGGCAGCCGCTGCATGAGCGCGCAACCCGTAAATCCGAGCGTCCCACCCGATCACGTCACCATCGAGATCGATGGCAAGTCGCTGGTCGTGCCCAAGGGCTCGATGATCATCCAGGCCGCCGACAAGGCCGGCATCTCCATTCCGCGCTTCTGCTACCACGAGAAGCTGCCGATCGCCGCCAACTGCCGCATGTGCCTGGTGGACGTGGAGAAGTCGCCGAAGCCGGCGCCGGCCTGCGCCACTCCGGTCATGGATGGCATGAAAGTCGCCACCCGCAGCGAGAAGGCACTGAAGTTCCAGCGCTCGGTGATGGAGTTCCTGCTCATCAACCACCCGCTGGACTGCCCGATCTGCGATCAGGGCGGCGAGTGCGAGCTGCAGGACGTGTCGCTGGGCTATGGCCGTTCGGTCAGCCGCTTCAACGAGCGCAAGCGCGTGGTGCCCGACGAAGACATGGGCCCGCTGGTCGCCACCGAGATGACCCGCTGCATCCAGTGCACCCGCTGCGTCCGCTTCACCGCCGACGTTGCCGGTACCTACGAACTGGGTGGCATGTACCGCGGTGAGAATCTGCAGATCGGTACCTTCGACGGCAAGCCGCTGACCACCGAACTGTCCGGCAACGTCGTCGACGTCTGCCCGGTCGGCGCGCTGACCAACAAGGTGTTCCAGTTCCGCGCCCGCCCGTGGGAACTGACCGCGCGCGAGTCGCTGGGTTACCACGACGCGATGGGTTCGAACCTGTTCCTGCACGTGCGTCGCGGCGAAGTGCTGCGCACCGTGCCGCGCGACAACGAAGCGGTGAACGAGTGCTGGCTGTCCGACCGTGACCGCTACTCGCACCAGGGCCTGTACAGCGAAGACCGTGCGGTCAAGCCGCTGCGCAAGGTCAATGGCGAGTGGAAGGAAGTGAGCTGGGCCGAAGGCCTGGCCGCGGCCGCCGAGATCCTCAAGGCGAACCAGGGCGACAACCTGGGCGTGCTGGTGCATCCGTCCACCTCGAACGAGGAAGGCGCGCTGCTGGCCCGCCTGGCCAATAGGCTGGGCTCGAGCAACATCGACCACCGCATCAACAACCGCGATTTCTCCGACGCCGCAACCGCCGAAGTGTTCGGCCTGCCGCTGGCCGAGATCGAAGGCGCCGACCGTATCGTCGTTCTGGGCAGCAACATCCGCCACGAACTGCCGCTGCTGCACGCCCGCCTGCGCAAGGCGCAGACCACCAAGGGCGCGAAGATCCACGTCGTCAACCCGGTGGACTTCGACTTTGCCTTCAGCATCGCCGGCAAGCAGATCGTTGCCCCGTCGAAGTTCGTCGACGCGCTGGCCAACGCCGAGCTGCGTTCGGCCGTGCAGGGCGGCAACAACACCGTGCTGATCGTCGGTGGCATCGCCGAGAACCACCCGCAGGCTGCCGCGATCCGCGCCGCTGCGCGTGAGTTCGCTGCCGCCACCGGTGCCAAGCTGTGCCGCATCCCGCAGGGCGCCAATGCCGTGGGTCTGACCCGCGCCGGCGTGCTGCCGGCCGGCAAGGACGTCGCCGCGATGCTGGCGCAGCCGCGCCAGGCCTACGTGGTCTACGGCCTGGAGCCGGGCCTGGACTTCGCCGATGCCCCGTCCGCGCGCAAGGCGCTGGCCGGCGCCCAGGTGGTGGCCTTCAGCCAGTTCGCCTGCGTGTCCACCCGCGACGTTGCCGACGTGATCCTGCCGATCGGTGCGCTGCCGGAAATCGATGCCACCCTGACCAACCTCGATGGTCGCGAGCAGTCGGCGCGTGCCGGCGGCAAGCTGCCGGGCGAGGCCCGTGAAGGCTGGCGCGTGCTGCGCGCCCTGGGCGGCGACATGGCGCTGGCCGGTTTCGACTTCACCGACCTGGCCGGCCTGCGCGCCAGCCTGGCCCCGGTGTCGGTCACCGTTGCCGCTTCGGCGCAGCCGGTGGTTGCCGGTGAAGGCCTGGAAGTGGCTTCGACCGCCGCGATCTACCGCACCGATGCGGTGGTCCGCCGCGCCCCGGCGCTGCAGTCGCATCCGCTCAACAACGCCCCGCGCATCGTGCTGAACGCTGACGATGCCGCGCGCCTGCAGCTGCAGGAAGGGCAGATGGCCAAGGTCGGCACCGATGCCGGCAAGGCTACCCTGCCGGTGGTGGTCGACGCCCGCGTCGCTGCGGGTTCGGTCTGGATTGAATCGGGCCACGGCGCGACCGCGCCGCTGGGTGCCGCTCGCGTATCGGTGGTGGCTGCATGAACGAATTGCTGTTGAACGCGGTAGACCCGCTGCACCAGTGGCTGCTTGGCCTCGGTGACATCGGCGCGCTGATCTGGATCATCCTGAAGATCCTGGTGATCACCGTACCGGTGATCGTCTCGGTGGCCTTCTACGTGGTCTGGGAACGCAAGCTGATCGGCTGGATGCACGTCCGCCACGGCCCGATGTACGTGGGCATGGGCATCTTCCAGGCCTTCGCCGACGTCTTCAAGCTGCTGTTCAAGGAAGTGGTCCAGCCGAGCAGCGCCAACAAGGCGATCTACCTGCTGGCGCCGCTGATCACCCTGGCCCCGGCTTTCGCGGCCTGGTCGGTGGTGCCCTTCGATTCGCAGATCGTGCTGTCCAACGCCAACGCCGGCCTGCTGTACCTGCTGGCGATGACCTCGCTGGGCATCTACGGCATCATCCTGGCCGGTTGGGCGTCCAACTCGAAGTACGCGTTCCTGGGTGCGATGCGCGCCTCGGCGCAGATGATCAGCTACGAAATCGCCATGGGCTTCGCCCTGGTCGGCGTGATGATCGCCGCTGGCAGCCTGAACCTGAGCAACATCGTGATGGCGCAGGCCGGCAATTCCGGTTTCTTCGACTGGTTCCTGCTGCCGCTGTTCCCGCTGTTCGTCATCTACTGGGTGTCGGGCGTGGCTGAAACCAACCGCGCGCCGTTCGACGTGGTGGAAGGCGAGTCGGAAATCGTCGCCGGCCACATGGTTGAGTACTCCGGCGGTGCCTTCGCCCTGTTCTTCCTGGCCGAATACGCGAACATGATCCTGATCAGCTTCCTGATCTCGATCTTCTTCCTCGGCGGCTGGCTGAGCCCGGTCCAGGGCTGGGTCAACTTCGGCGATGTCTCGCCGCTGGTCGACTGGATCTGGAAGGGCGGTGCACCGTGGCTGTTCGTCAAGGTGTTCTTCTTCGCCAGTGCCTACATCTGGTTCCGTGCCAGCTTCCCGCGCTTCCGCTATGACCAGATCATGCGCCTGGGCTGGAAGGTCTTCATCCCGCTGGCCATTCTGTGGATCGCGGTTACCGCCGTCATGGTGTTCTTCGGCGTGATTCAAAAGGGCGTCTAAGTGATGAACAGGATTACCCATTACTTCAAGAGCCTGCTGCTGCTCGAACTGCTGGCCGGCCTTTGGCTGACGCTGAAGTACAGCTTCAAGCCGAAGTACACGATGATGTACCCGATGGAGAAGTTCCCGCAGTCGCCGCGCTTCCGTGGCCTGCACGCACTTCGCCGTTATCCCAACGGCGAAGAGCGCTGCATTGCCTGCAAGCTGTGCGAAGCGGTGTGCCCGGCCCTGGCCATCACCATCGACTCGGCCAAGCGCGAGGACGGCACCCGCCGCACCACCCGCTACGACATCGACCTGTTCAAGTGCATCTTCTGCGGCTTCTGCGAAGAAAGCTGCCCGGTGGACTCGATCGTCGAAACCCACATCCTCGAGTACCACTTCGAGAACCGTGGCGAAAACATCGTTACCAAGCCGCAGCTGCTGGCCCTTGGCGATCGTCTCGAAAACGAGATCGCCGAGCGTCGTGCCGCCGATGCCGCTTACCGCTGAGGTCGAGAGATGGATTGGGTAAATATCGCTTTCTGGGTGTTCGCCATCGCGGCAACGGTTTCGGCCGGTGCGGTGATCAGCGTGCGCAACCCGGTGCATGCAGTGCTGTGCCTGGTGCTGACCTTCTTCTCCATTGCCTGCGTGTGGCTGCTGGTGGGCGCCGAGTTCCTCGGCGTGGCGCTGGTGCTGGTCTACGTCGGCGCGGTGATGGTGCTGTTCCTGTTCGTGGTGATGATGCTGGACATCGATCCCACCAAGATGCGTGAAGGCTGGGTGCGCTACCTGCCGGTCGGTCTGATCGTGGCGGTGGCGATGCTGGTGCAGATGCTGATCCTGATCGGCGTGAAGGGCAGGGCGGTCAACCCGTTCCCGGCCGACAACGCCGCTGCGGTCGCTGCCGACAGCTCCAACATCACCTGGCTGGCACGCACGCTGTTCACCGAGTACCTGCTGCCGTTCGAGTTCGCCGCCGTCATCCTGACCGTGGCCGTGGTTGCCGCCGTGATGCTGACCCTGCGCCGCCGTACCGGCGTGAAGAGCCAGAACCCGGGCGAGCAGACCATGGTCAAGGCCGGCCAGCGCCTGCGCATGGTCAAGATGGGTGCCGAAGCACCGGTCGTGCACAGCAACAGCAAGCCGGCCACCGGCGAGGAGACCCAGCCGTGATTACCCTTGGCCACATCCTTGCGCTTGGCGCGGTGCTGTTCGCCATCAGCCTGGCCGGCATCTTCCTCAACCGGAAGAACGTCATCGTCCTGCTGATGTCGATCGAACTGATGCTGCTGTCGGTGAACATCAATTTCGTCGGCTTCTCGCGTCAGCTGGGCGATCCGTCCGGCCAGCTGTTCGTGTTCTTCATCCTGACCGTCGCCGCCGCGGAAGCCGCCATCGGCCTGGCGATCCTGGTGACCCTGTTCCGTACCCGCCGCACGATCAATGTCGGCGAAGTCGATTCGCTGAAGGGCTGATCCACAGATGGAAATCACTCTCTCCAAGAGTCTGTTGATCGCAGTGGTGCTTGCACCGCTGTTCGGCAGCATCATCGCCGGCCTGTTCGGTCGCCAGGTCAAGCGCTTCGGCGCGCAGACCATCACCATCCTCGGCGTCGCGGTAGCCTGCGGCCTGTCGATGTACACGTTCTACCAGCTGATGTGGGGCGGCGCGCAGCCGTTCAACCAGAACATCTACACGTTCTTCGAGGTTGGCCAGTACTCGGCCCACGTCGGCTTCATGGTCGACAAGCTGACCGCGATGATGATGGTGGTGGTGACCTTCGTGTCGCTGCTGGTCCACATCTACACGATCGGCTACATGCAGGACGATCCGGGCTACCAGCGGTTCTTCAGCTACATCTCGCTGTTCACCTTCTCGATGCTCACCCTGGTGATGAGCAACAACTTCCTGCAGCTGTTCTTCGGCTGGGAAGCGGTGGGCCTGGTGTCGTACCTGCTGATCGGCTTCTGGTTCAAGCGCCCGACCGCGATCTTCGCCAACATGAAGGCGTTCCTGGTCAACCGCGTTGGCGACTTCGGCTTCCTGCTGGGCATCGCCGGCGTGCTGTGGGTGTTCGGCACCCTGGACTACTCGCAGGTGTTCTCGCAGGCCGGCATGCTGGCTGACCCGCGCGCCCAGCTGCAGATCTGGGACGGCACGATCCTGGGCATGCAGCTGCTGAACGAGCCGGTGATCTGGTCGATCGCCACCGTCATCTGCATCTGCCTGTTCATCGGCGCCATGGGCAAGTCGGCCCAGGTCCCGCTGCATGTGTGGCTGCCGGACTCGATGGAAGGCCCGACCCCGATCTCGGCACTGATCCACGCCGCGACGATGGTGACCGCCGGTATCTTCATGGTCACCCGCATGTCGCCGCTGTTCGAGCTGTCGCAGACCGCGCTGAACTTCGTGCTGTTCATCGGTGCCACCACCGCGTTCTTCACCGGCCTGATCGGCATCGTGCAGAACGACATCAAGCGCGTCGTCGCGTACTCCACGCTGTCGCAGCTGGGCTACATGACCGTCGCCCTGGGCGTGTCGGCCTACTCGGCCGCCGTGTTCCACCTGATGACCCACGCCTTCTTCAAGGCCCTGCTGTTCCTGGGCGCCGGCTCGGTCATCATCGCGATGCACCATGAGCAGGACATGCGCAAGATGGGCGGGTTGCGCAAGTACATGCCGATCACCTTCATCACCATGTGGATCGGTACGCTGGCACTGGTCGGCACGCCGTTCTTCTCCGGCTTCTACTCGAAGGACACCATCATCGAGGCGGCCGAGATCCATGCCCACATGCAGAACAGCTGGGTGGCCACCTATGGCTACTGGGCGGTGCTGGGTGGCGTGCTGGTGACCAGCTTCTACAGCTTCCGCCTGCTGTTCATGACCTTCCATGGCAAGGAACGCTTCCGCGACGCGCATGACGATCATGGCCATGGCCATGACGATCACCACGCCGCCGACGCCCACCATGGCGATGCCCATGACGACCACGGCCATGGCCACGGTCCGCATGAGCCGCATGAAACTCCGTGGGTGGTGACCCTGCCGCTGGTCCTGCTGGCCATCCCGTCGATCGCCATCGGTTTCTTCAGCATCGGTCCGATGCTGCACGGCACCGACTGGGCTGGCCACCATGCCCACGAGGCGATCAAGGGCCAGGCACAGACGTTCTTCACCGGCATCGTCGATTTCTACGATCCGGCCAAGAACACCGTGGCGTTCCTGGGTGAAGAGTTCCATGGCCCGGTCGCGTTCGCGCTGCACGGCATGATGCTGCCGCCGTTCTGGCTGACCCTGGCGGGCTTCCTGCTGGCTGCGCTGTTCTACCTGTGGAAGCCGGACCTGTCGGGCAAGGCACGCAAGACCTTCGCCCCGATCGTTTCGGTGCTGGAAAACAAGTACGGCTTCGACAAGCTGTGGATCGATGGCTTTGCCGGCGGCAGCGTCAAGCTGGGCAAGGTCTCGCGCTGGATCGACAGCAACATCGTCGACGGCGTGGTCAATCTCTCGGCACGTGTTGTGGACGTTGCAGCCGGCGTGCTGCGTCGTACCCAATCCGGTTTCCTCTATCACTACGCCTTCGCGATGATCATCGGCCTGATTGCCCTGCTGGGCGTGCTGATGCATTACCTGCGTTGATGACCTGTACGGAATAAGAAGACGTGTCGAACTGGCCTCTACTCAGTGTCCTCATCTGGCTGCCGATCATCGGTGGCGCCCTGATCCTTGCGATCCGTGATGCACAGACTGCCCGCTGGGCGTCGCTGGGCGTCGCGGTGCTCACCTTCGTTGCAAGCCTCTCGCTGCTGAGCGGCTACAACGCGGGCATCGACGGTCTGCAGTTCGTCGAGACCCATGCCTGGATCCCGGCGTACAAGATCGGCTACAACCTGGGCGTGGACGGCATTGCCGTGGCGCTGATCCTGCTGACCACCCTGGTCAGCGTGCTTGCCCTGATCGGCGCCTGGAGCGCCATCGACAAGCGCGTGAATCAGTACGTGGCGGCCTTCCTGATCCTGGAAGGCGTCACCGTCGGCATCTTCGCCGCGACGGACGCGATGCTGTTCTACGTGTTCTTCGAAGCCATGCTGATCCCGATGTTCCTGATCATCGGTGTCTGGGGCGGCCCGCGCCGCATCTACGCTGCGCTGAAGTTCTTCCTGTACACCTTCCTCGGCTCGGTGCTGATGCTGGTGGCGCTGATCTACCTGTACATGAAGGGCGGCAGCTTCCAGCTGGCCGACCTGTACGCACTGCCGCTGTCGGCCAAGGAACAGACCTGGATCTTCTTCGCCTTCCTGATCGCCTTCGCGGTCAAGGTGCCGATGTTCCCGGTCCACACCTGGCTGCCGGACGCCCACGTGGAAGCGCCGACCGCCGGTTCGGTGATCCTGGCCGCCATCGCGCTGAAGATCGGTGGCTACGGTTTCCTGCGTTTCAACCTGCCGATCGTTCCGGACGCCTCGCAGGAATGGGCGTGGCTGGTGATCGCGCTGTCGCTGATCGCGGTGATCTACGTCGGCCTGGTCGCCCTGGTGCAGGACGACATGAAGAAGCTGATCGCCTATTCGTCGATCGCGCACATGGGCTTCGTCACCCTGGGCACCTTCATCGCCCTGTGGCTGGTGCGTGAAGCCGGCAACGCCGACGCCGCCCGCCTGGGCCTGCAGGGCGCCATGGTGCAGATGATCTCGCATGGCTTCGTGTCCGGCGCGATGTTCTCCTGCGTCGGCGTGCTGTACGACCGCATGCACAGCCGCCGCATCGCCGATTACGGCGGCGTGGTCAACGTGATGCCGTGGTTCGCCACCTTCGCCATGCTGTTCTTCATGGCCAACGCGGGCCTGCCGGGCACCAGCGGTTTCGTCGGCGAGTTCATGGTCATCCTGTCGGCCTTCCAGCGTAATCCGTGGATCGCACTGGGCGCGGCCACCACCCTGATCATCGGCGCCGCCTACACCCTGTGGCTGTACAAGCGCATCTTCTTCGGCGAAGTGGCCAACAGCCACGTGGCCGAACTGAAGGACATCAACGGCCGCGAATGGCTGGTGCTGGGCGTGTTCGCCATCGGCGTGCTGGCCCTGGGCATCTACCCCAAGCCGCTGACCGACCTGATGGAGCCCTCGATCGCGAAGCTGGCGATGCAGATCGCATCCAGCAAGCTGCTGTAATTCCAGGATTTGATGATGACCACCTCGCCGCTGCTGCCATTGACCGCCGCTGACCTGCCACCGCTCGCTCCCGAGCTGGTGCTGATCGGCAGCGCCTTCGCCCTGATGATCCTCGACCTGTTCGTCAGCAACCGGAACAAGATCGTCACCCACCTGTTCTCGCTCGCTGCGCTGGCCGTGGTGCTGTTCACGCTGGCCACCGGCGTGGGCGGGCAGGGGGAGGTCTTCCATGGCATGTTCGTGCGCGATACCGCCGCGGACGTGATGAAGACCGGGATCGTGCTGCTCAGCGGCCTGACCCTGGTCTACGGCTGGCGCTATCTGCGCGACCGCAATCTGTTCCAGGGCGAGATCCCGGTGCTGATCCTGTTCGGCACTGCCGGCATGATGATCCTGGTCTCGGCCGGCAGCCTGCTGATGGTCTACCTGGGCCTGGAACTGCTGGCGCTGTGCTCCTACGCCCTGGTCGCCAGCAACCGTGAAAACGGCCTGGCCTCGGAAGCGGCGATGAAGTACATCGTGCTCGGCTCGCTGGCCTCGGGCCTGCTGCTGTACGGCATGTCGCTGATCTACGGCGCCACCGGCAGCCTGCACCTGGACGTGATCCGTGACGCCATCCCGCACTCGGAAGAGCGCGTGCTGCTGATCACCGGTGCGGTGTTCATGATCGCCGGCGTTGCCTTCAAGCTGGGTGCCGCGCCGTTCCACATGTGGCTGCCCGACGTGTACCAGGGTGCCCCGGCGCCGATCGCGCTGTTCATCAGCTCGGCACCGAAGCTGGCCGCCTTCGGCATGGCCTACCGCCTGCTGGAAATGGGCGTGGGCCCGCTGTCGACCGAACTGCAGCTGCTGATCGCCGGCCTGGCCGCGGTCTCGCTGGTCATCGGCAACCTGATGGCCATCGCGCAGAGCAACCTCAAGCGCATGCTGGCGTTCTCCACCGTCTCGCACATCGGCTTCCTGCTGATGGGCATCGCCGGTGGTGGCGCGCAGGGCTATGCAGCAGCGCTGTTCTACGCACTGGCCTACGCCATCATGTCCACCGCCGCCTTCGGCGCGATCATCGCGCTGTCGCGTGCCGGCTTTGAAGCCGAGAACATCGAGGACTTCAAAGGCCTCAATGCCCGCAACCCGTGGATGGCCGGCCTGGTGCTGTGCATCATGGCGTCGCTGGCCGGCATCCCGCCGTTCCTGGGCTTCTGGACCAAGCTGGCGGTGCTGGGCGCGGCCGTCAACGGCGGCCTGCTGTGGCTGGCCATCCTCGGCGTGCTGTGCGCCGTGGTCGGCTGCTTCTACTACCTGCGCGTCATCAAGGTCATGTACTTCGATGAGCCGGTGGGCGAGGCCATGCCGCGCAGCAACGACCGCGTGCTGGGCCTGGTGCTGGGCGTGAACGCGCTGGCGCTGCTGGCGCTGGGCCTGGCCTGGAACCCGATCATGGTCTGGTGCCAGCAGGCATTTGCGCATCTTGCATAAAAGTTGACACAAAGCTGCGCGATTCGTGTAATATGCGCAGCCTGAGTTGTCACTGCAGCGGTTCAGCCAGAACATCGTTGCGGTAGCCCTCCTCGAAAGAGCAGGGCAGCAGTTCAAACACTTCCGGTGCGGGGTGGAGCAGTCTGGCAGCTCGTCGGGCTCATAACCCGAAGGTCGCAGGTTCAAATCCTGCCCCCGCTACCAACACATCGAATCGGCGCCAACCAGTTCGATGAATGAGGAAAAGCTTGCAGGTTTTGAAGTTATGCCTCATAATTCCGCTTCTGATGCGGGGTGGAGCAGTCTGGCAGCTCGTCGGGCTCATAACCCGAAGGTCGCAGGTTCAAATCCTGCCCCCGCTACCAAGTAAAGAGATCGCCTTCGAAGTCCTGCTTCGAGGGCGTTTTTCTTTGGGTCTGCGTCGTTTTCGCTGGGTTGGGGTCAGATCCCTTTTCCAGAGGAAAAGGGATCTGACCCCTGGCCCGCACCTTGCACCAGCGCGGTGCAGCCGCTATCATCAGCGGCCTAGCAGTACCCCTGAAGGCGGCCTCCCGGCGGGAGTCCGGACCCGGAAGGAGGGCCGCAACCGGCAGGCACTGCAGGTTGCAACCGGAATCCAGTCACCGGAGTCTTTCCGGAAAAGGGGCCCAGCGGGCCCTTTGTCGTTTCCGGGGCGTCATGTTTTCACGCCGGCCAAGGCTGGCACCCAACCAAGAGATCAAGGCAGGCTGTGAGCGACAAGGCAACCGACATCGCGAATCTGCTCGCCCCGACCGTTGTGTCGCTGGGCCTGGAGCTGCTGGGCGTTGAGTATCTGCCGGCCCCCGGCGGTGCGACCCTGCGCCTTTACATCGACGTGCCGCTGGCTGAACAGCCCGAGCGCATCATCAATGTCGACGACTGCGAGCGGGTCAGCCGCGAAGTGTCGGCGCAGCTGGACGTCGAAGACCCGATCAGCGGCAATTACACGCTGGAAGTGTCCTCGCCGGGCGTGGATCGCCCGCTGTTCAACCTGGAGCAGTTCGCTCGCCACCAGGGTGAATCGGCCAAGGTCACGCTGAAGCTGCCGCAGGACAACCGTCGTCGCCTGCAGGGCCGTATCGAGGCGACCGACGAGGCCGCAGGCACCATCACCTTCATCGTCGACAAGACCGAAGTGGTGGTGTCGGCCGACAACATCGACAAGGCACGGATCATGCCCGACTGGGTGGCGCTGGGGCTGGCCCCGAGCAAGCCGACCGGTCCGGCACCGAAGCGTCCGAAGCCGAACACGAATTCTTCTTCCAACGAGCCGGCGGCAAAGAAGCCGCGCGCGGAGTGAGCCAATGAGCAAGGAACTGTTGCTGGTAGTCGACGCGGTCGCCAACGAGAAGGGCGTGCCGCGTGAAGTGATCTTCGATGCCATCGAGGCCGCCCTGGCCTCGGCAGCGAAGAAGCGCTATCCCGACGAGGAAGTGCTGACCCGTGTGGTCATCGACCACAAGGATGGCAGCTACGAAACCTACCGCCGCTGGGAAGTGGTGGCCGATGACGTGGTCATGGAATCGCCGGACCGCCAGATCCGCCTGATGGATGCCGTCGATGAAGCCGAAGGCGTGGACGTCGGCGACTACATCGAAGAGCAGATCGAGAACCCGGACTTCGGCCGCATCGCCGCCCAGGCCGCCAAGCAGGTCATCGTCCAGCGCGTGCGCGAAGCCGAGCGCCAGCAGGTCGTGGATGCGTGGAAGGATCGCGTCGGCGAACTGATCACCGGTGTGGTCAAGCGTGCCGAGCGCGGCAACATCTACGTCGACCTCGGTGGCAACGCCGAAGGCTTCATCCCGAAGGACAAGGGCATTCCGCGCGACGTGCTGCGCGCCGGCGACCGCGTGCGCGGCTACCTGGCAGAAGTCCGTTCGGAACCGCGTGGTCCGCAGCTGTTCATCAGCCGCGCCGCCCCGGAATTCATGATCGAGCTGTTCAAGCTGGAAGTGCCGGAAGTCGGCCAGGGCCTGGTGGAAATCAAGGCCTGTGCCCGCGATCCTGGCGACCGCGCCAAGATTGCCGTGCTCGCCCACGACCAGCGCACCGATCCTATCGGCGCCTGCATCGGCATGCGCGGTTCGCGCGTGCAGGCCGTGTCCAACGAGCTCAATGGCGAGCGCGTGGACATCGTGCTGTGGAACGACAACCCGGCCAACTTCGTCATCAACGCGATGGCACCGGCCGAAGTGCAGTCGATCATCGTCGATGAAGACAAGCACTCGATGGACCTGGCCGTCGCTGAAGACCGCCTGGCCCAGGCGATCGGCAAGGGCGGCCAGAACGTGCGCCTTGCCAGCCGCCTGACCGGCTGGCAGCTCAACGTGATGACCCAGGACCAGGTCACCGCCAAGTCGGAAGCCGAGCAGGCTTCGGCCCGCCAGCTGTTCATGGACAAGCTGGAAGTGGACGAAGAGATCGCCGGCATCCTGGTCAGCGAAGGCTTCGGCACCGTCGAGGAAATCGCTTATGTCCCGGTCGGCGAACTGCTGGCCGTGGAAGGTTTCGACGAAGACATCGTCGAAGAGCTGCGCGCTCGTGCCCGCGATGCGCTGCTCAATGAGGCCCTGGCAGTCGAGGAAGGCCTTGAAGACGGCCAGCCGGCGCAGGACCTGCTGTCCCTGAAGGGCATGGACGAAGCCACCGCGTATGCGCTGGCCGGCCACGGCGTGCGTACCAGCGAGGACCTGTCCGACCTGGCCGCCGACGAGGTCATGGACTTCGGCATCGAAGGACTGGATCAGGCGCGCGCCGCTGCGCTGATCCTGGCCGCCCGTGCCGAAGAGATCGCCCGACTGGAACGCGGCGAATGAGCCGGCAATGAACAGGGCCCTGAGCCGCTCAGGGCGTAGAATCCGCGCCACCTCCAGATGCGGGGGGGCGCCCACAAGATCATAGGATCCGAATGTCGCAGCAAACCACCATCCGCAAGCTTGCCGAACTGGTCAACACGCCGGTCGAAAAACTGCTGGAACAGCTGGCCGGTGCCGGCATGAAGTTCAGCGGTCCCGACCAGGTCGTGACCAGCTCCGAGAAGGTAAAGCTCCTGGGCTTCCTTCGTCGTTCGCACGGCAAGCCCGAGCAGGCCCCGGAAGAGACCGATCAGTCTGCAAAGAAGATCACGCTCAACCGCCGGAAGCAGCAGGAAGTGACGGTCAATTCCGGTCGCAGCAAGACGACCGTGAATGTCGAGGTGCGCCAGAAGCGTACCTACGTCAAGGATGGTGCTCGCGCCATGACGCCGGACGAAGAGCGCGCCGACATCCTGCGCAAGCTGGAAGAGTCGCGTGCCCGCAACCTTGCCGAACAGCAGGCCCTGGCCGAGAAGGATCGTCTGCGCGACGAAGCCATCGTCCGTGCCCGTGAAGAAGAGGTTGCGGCCAAGGAACGCGCAGAGGCCGAGAAGAAGGCCGCCGAGGAAGCTGCGGCTGCCGCCAAGGCTGCCGAGGCGCTGGCTGCCAGCAAGCCCAAGCGCGCTCCGATCGATGAAACCGCGCCGCGCCCGCCGCGTGCTCCGGCCGCCGCTCCGGCTGCGCCGCGCAGTGCACCGCCGCCGCCGCGCAACGACGACCGCAACAACCGCAGCGCACCGCGCAACGAGCGTGGCCCGGGCGACCGTTTCGCCGGCCAGATGCACCTGTCGGCTGCCGATCGCGCGCGTCGTGGCAACAGCAACAACAGCAACACCCGTGGTCGTCCGGGCGGGCGTAACCAAGCCGGTGGCCGTCGCGACATGTCGCGCGGTGGCAACAATGCCGGTCCGCACGCCTTCGAGCGGCCGACCGCGCCGGTGGTGCGTGAAGTGGCGATCGGCGACACGATCACCGTGGCCGACCTGGCGCAGAAGCTCGCGCTGAAGGGTGGCGAGGTGGTCAAGGCGCTGTTCAAGATGGGCGTGATGGCCACCATCACCCAGTCCATCGACCATGACACCGCCGCGCTGGTGACCGAAGAACTCGGCCACAAGGCGATCCGTGCCAACGACAACGACGCCGAAGACGCACTGCTGGCCTCGACCGGTGAAAACCAGGGCGAAGCCACCCAGCGCCCGCCGGTGGTCACCATCATGGGCCACGTCGACCACGGCAAGACCTCGCTGCTGGATTACATCCGCCGCACCAAGGTCGCCACCGGCGAAGCCGGCGGCATCACCCAGCACATCGGTGCCTACCACGTGGATACGCCGAAGGGCGTGATCAGCTTCCTGGATACCCCGGGCCATGCTGCCTTCACCTCGATGCGTGCCCGCGGTGCCAAGCTGACCGATATCGTGGTGCTGGTCGTGGCCGCCGATGACGGCGTCATGCCGCAGACCAAGGAAGCGATCCAGCACGCCCGTTCGGCGGGTGTGCCGCTGATCGTGGCGATCAACAAGATCGACAAGTCCGACGCCGACCCGATGCGGGTCAAGAACGAACTGCTGTCCGAGCAGGTCGTGGCCGAAGATTTCGGTGGTGATACCCAGATGGTGGAGATCTCGGCCAAGACCGGCCTGGGCATCGACGACCTGCTGGACGCCATCTCGATCCAGGCCGAACTGCTGGAACTGAAGGCCGTCGACGAAGGCCGCGCCTCGGGCGTGGTGATCGAATCGTCGCTGGACAAGGGCCGCGGCCCGGTCGCCACCGTGCTGGTGCAGCAGGGCCGCCTGAAGAAGGGCGACTACCTGGTGTGCGGCATCCAGTACGGCCGCGTGCGTGCGCTGTTCGACGAAACCGGCAAGCAGCCGGAGTTCGCCGGCCCGTCCATCCCGGTGCAGGTCCTGGGCCTGTCCGGCGTGCCGGAAGCCGGTGACGACTTCGTGGTCGTCGAGGACGAGCGCCTGGCCAAGGACGTTGCCCAGCAGCGTGAGACCAAGCGCCGTGAATCGCGCCTGGTCGCCACCGCCGGCAGCCGCATGGAAGACATCATGGCGACCCTGGGCAAGGGCGAGGGCCAGCAGGTCCTCAACCTGGTCATCAAGGCCGACGTGCAGGGTTCGGTGCAGGCCCTCAGCCAGGCACTGGTCGCGCTGTCCAACGAAGACATCCGCATCAACGTTATCCACTCCGGCGTGGGCGGCATCACTGAATCGGACGCCAACTCGGCGGCCGCTTCGAAGGCCACCGTCATCGGCTTCAACGTGCGTGCGGATGCTTCGGCCCGTCGCATCATCGAATCCAATGGCGTGGACCTGCGTTACTTCTCGATCATCTATGACGTGATCGATCAGGTGAAGCAGGTGGCTTCCGGTCTGCTGGGCGTGGAGATCCGTGAAGAGATCATCGGTATCGCCGAGGTCCGCGACGTCTTCCGCAGTTCCAAGCTGGGCGCCGTCGCCGGTTCGATGGTCATCGAGGGCGTGGTCAAGCGCAACAAGCCGATCCGCGTACTGCGCGACAGCGTGGTGATCTTCGAAGGCGAGCTGGAATCGCTGCGCCGCTTCAAGGAAAACGTCGAGGAAGTCCGCAACGGTACCGAATGCGGTATCGCGGTGAAGGCCTACAACGACGTCAAGCCGGGTGACCAGATCGAGTGCTTCGAGCGTATCGAAGTGCCGCGCACCCTGTAATGCTGCAAGGGGCCGGTCCTCGCGGACCGGTCCGCCACCCTGGTGGGGCCCGACCTCGGTCGGGCCGCCTTCCCTGGTAGGACCCGACCTTGGTCGGGTCACATTCAAATCAAGAGCCTGACCGCGTGCCCAAGACTTTCCATCGAACCGACCGTGTCTCCGCCCAGCTGCGCCGTGAACTCGGCACCCTGGTGCACAACGCCGTGCGCGAGCACGGGTTGCCCTCGGTGAGCGTGTCCGACGTGGAAATCACCCGCGACATGGCCCATGCCAAGGTGTTCGTCACCGCGCTGATGCCGGAGCGTTCGGCTGAAGCCGTAGCCGGCCTGAAGGAGCTGGGCTACCGCCTGCGCATGGACCTGGCCCGTGCGATGAAGCTGCGCCACGTGCCGGAGCTGCATTTCCACTACGACGACTCGGTCGACCGTGGTGAGCACATCGACAACATCCTGCGCGACCTGCCCGATACGCTGGCCGCGGAGAAGCGTCGCGAGAGCGACGAAGAATAAGCCAGCGCCGGGCCCATGCCCGGCGTCTTTCCATTCCGGCAACGCGATGCCTGTGCCGGCCGCGCTGCGGCAGCCGGGCATGGCTCGGCTCTACAACATCCTGTCATGACCCGAATTCAGTTCCGCCGCCTGGATGGCATCCTGCTGCTCGACAAGTCGACCGGCATAAGCTCCAATGCCGCCCTGCAGGTGGCCCGCCGCCTGTTCCGCGCCGAGAAGGGTGGCCACACCGGCAGCCTCGACCCGCTGGCCACCGGCCTGCTGCCACTGTGCTTCGGCGAGGCGACCAAGATCGCCGGCCTGCTGCTCGGCTCGGCCAAGGCCTACGACGCCGAGATCGTGCTCGGCCAGACCACCGATACCGATGACGCCGAAGGCCAGGTGCTGCTGCAGCGCCCGGTGCCGGTGATCAGTGCCGAAGCGCTGCAGGCCGCACTGGCGCCGCTGAGCGGCAGCATCCGCCAGCGTGCCCCGATCTATTCGGCGTTGAAGCAGGGCGGTGAGCCGCTGTATGTGAAGGCCCGCCGTGGGGATGTCATCGAAGCGCCAGAGCGCGAGGTCCAGGTGCATGCCATCGAGGTGCTGGAGCAGCAGCCGGAACGGCTGCGCCTGCGCGTGACCTGCGGCTCGGGCACCTATATCCGCAGCCTGGCCCGCGATCTGGGCGAGGCGCTGGGTTGTGGCGCCCACATCAGCGCGCTGCGCCGGCTCTGGGTAGAACCGTTCCGCGAACCGGCCATGGTCACCCTGGACCAGCTGCGGGCGATGGTCGAGGCCGGCGACGAGGCGGGCATGGACGCGCTGCTGCTGCCTCTGGCGGCGGGGCTGGCGGAATACCCGCGGGTCGACCTCGATGCCGGACAGGCCCACCGCTTCTGCGTCGGCCAGCGCCAGCGCGACCCGTCCTGGCCGCATGGCCTGGTCGCCGTGTTCGGTCCGGACGATGCTGTCCAGGGGCTCGGGCAGGTCGACGACAGCGGGCTGCTGGCCCCGCAGCGCCGCTTCAACCTCTGAACGGGGCAGGGTGGTTCAGCCCCGGACCTTGTTCCCGGCCCCCCCGACCGTTACAATTTCGCGGCCGTTTTCCGGCAGCCTGCCTCGCGCAGGTTTCATCCTCGTAGTCCACGGCGAGCCTGGCGGTGCGCGAAGCGCGTTCCTGCCGGCCACGCATCACAGAGAAAAAAGAAATGTCGATCGACACCCAGAAGGTCATTGAAGACAACAAGCGCAGCTCGGCTGACACCGGCTCCCCGGAAGTCCAGGTGGCCCTGCTGACCGCCCGCATCGAGCTGCTGACCGGCCACTTCAAGACCCACAAGAAGGACCACCACAGCCGCCGCGGCCTGCTGCAGATGGTCAACCGCCGTCGCAGCCTGCTCGACTACCTGAAGAAGAAGGACGTCGAGCGTTACAAGGCCCTGATTGAAAAGCTTGGCCTGCGTCGCTAAGCAACGAATCCCCCGCGGCGCAGCGATGCGCCGCGGTTTTGTTTTGTAGCACCGCAATCCCCGATTCAGGCCGGAACGATCCGGCCACCCGCTGGCGGCAAGGGTCGCCGACGGTCCAAATTCGCAGACAGCATCCCCAAGGACACCCTCCGTGGCAAAAATCACCAAAACCTTCCAGTACGGCAAGCACACCGTCACGCTCGAGACCGGCGAAGTCGCCCGTCAGGCCAGCGGTGCCGTCATCGTCAAGATGGACGACACCGTACTGCTGGTCACCGCCGTCGCCGCCAAGAGCGCGCGCGAAGGCCAGGACTTCTTCCCGCTGACCGTCGATTATCAGGAAAAGTTCTACGCCGGCGGCCGTATCCCGGGTGGTTTCTTCAAGCGTGAAGGCCGTGCGACCGAGAAGGAAACCCTGATCTCGCGTCTGATCGACCGTCCGATCCGCCCGCTGTTCCCGGAAGACTACAAGAACGAAGTGCAGATCATCGCCACGGTCATGTCGCTGAACCCGGACGTGGACGGCGACATCCCGGCCCTGATCGGCGCCTCGGCTGCCCTGGCCCTGGCCGGCACCCCGTTCATGGGTCCGATCGGCGCTGCCAAGGTCGGTTACAAGAACGGCGAGTACATCCTGAACCCGACCGTCAGCGAACTGGCTGACTCGCAGCTGGAACTGGTCGTTGCCGGTACCTCCAACGCCGTGCTGATGGTTGAATCCGAAGCCGCGCTGCTGTCCGAAGAAGTGATGCTGGGCGCCGTGACCTTCGGTCACCGCGAAATGCAGAAGGTCATCAACGCGATCAACGAGCTGACCGTCGAAGCCGGCACCAAGCCGTCGACCTGGGAAGCCCCGGCCAAGAACGACGCGCTGATTTCCGCCCTGAAGGAAGCCATCGGCCCGCGCCTGGGCGAAGCCTTCCAGGTGCGCGACAAGCTGCAGCGCCGCGACGCCATCTCGGCGATCAAGAAGGACGTGTTCGAAGCCCTGGCTGGCCGCGTGGCTGCCGAGGGCTGGAACCCGGCCGAGCTGTCGAAGGAATTCGGCGAGCTGGAATACCGCACCATGCGTGACTCGGTGCTGGACACCAAGGTCCGCATCGACGGTCGTGCGCTGGACACCGTCCGCCCGATCGCCGTGAAGACCGGCGTGCTGCCGCGTACCCACGGTTCCTCGCTGTTCACCCGCGGCGAAACCCAGGCCATCGTGACCATCACCCTGGGCACCGCCCGTGACGGCCAGGTCATCGACGCCGTTGCCGGTGAGTACAAGGAAAACTTCCTGTTCCACTACAACTTCCCTCCGTTCTCGGTGGGCGAGTGCGGCCGCATGATGGGCCCGAAGCGCCGCGAAATCGGCCACGGTCGCCTGGCCAAGCGCGGCGTGCTGGCTGTCATGCCGTCGCTGGAAGCCTTCCCGTACACCATCCGCGTCGTCTCGGAAATCACCGAGTCGAACGGTTCCTCGTCGATGGCCTCGGTCTGCGGCTCGTCGCTGGCCCTGATGGACGCGGGCGTGCCGGTGAAGGCGCCGGTTGCCGGTATCGCCATGGGCCTGGTCAAGGAAGGCGAGCGCTTCGTCGTCCTGTCCGACATCCTGGGTGACGAAGATCACCTGGGCGACATGGACTTCAAGGTGGCCGGTACCGCTGAGGGCATTTCCGCCCTGCAGATGGACATCAAGATCGAAGGCATCACCGAAGAGATCATGAAGCAGGCCCTGCAGCAGGCCAAGGCTGGCCGTCTGCACATCCTGGGCGAAATGGCCCACGGCCTGACCGCTCCGCGCGAAGAGCTGTCGGACTACGCGCCGCGCCTGCTGACCATCAAGATCCACCCGGACAAGATCCGCGAAGTGATCGGCAAGGGAGGTTCGACCATCCAGGCCATCACCAAGGAAACCGGCACCCAGATCGACATCCAGGACGACGGCACCATCGTCATCGCGTCGGTCAATGCCATCGCTGCCCAGGCCGCCAAGGCCCGCATCGAGCAGATCACCTCGGACGTCGAGCCGGGCCGCATCTACGAAGGCAAGGTCGCCAAGATCATGGACTTCGGTGCGTTCGTCACGATCCTGCCGGGCAAGGACGGCCTGGTCCACGTGTCGCAGATCTCCAGCGATCGCGTCGAGAAGGTCGGCGACGTGCTGAAGGAAGGCGATGTGGTCAAGGTCAAGGTGCTGGAAGTCGACAAGCAGGGCCGTATCCGCCTGTCGATGAAGGCCGTGGAAGAAGGCGACGCCGTCAGCGCCGAGTAATCGACCGAGCTGGTTCCCGGTAGGTGTCAACCTTGGTTGACACACTTCTGGAATCGCCAAAATGAAAAAGCGGGCTTCGGCCCGCTTTTTCTTTGCCTGTCTCCCAGCGCAGCCGCAACGCTATGCTTCGCCCATGGACACCCTGCGCCTGCTCGACCTGGATATCGATCGCTCGGCGCAACGCGTCAGTCGCAACGGCGAGATCCTGCCCGTCAGCGGCCTCAGCTGGACCCTGCTCGACGTACTCCTCCAGCACGGCAACGACGTCGTGGATTTCGACACCCTGGCCGCCCAGGTCTGGGCACCGGCGGTGGTCGGCGAGGATGCGGTCAGCCAGCGGGTGAAGCTGCTGCGGCAGGCCTTGGGCGATGACAGCCGGCGCCCGCGCTACATCCGTTCGGTACGTGGTCGTGGCTACCAGCTGTGTGCGTCGCCGTTGCCGGCCAGCGTGCCGCCTGCGCCATCCTCGCGCGCCCGCAGGCTCGGCTGGGGCGTGGCGGCTGTCGCGGTGCTGGGCGTGGTGGCCACGCTGCTGCTGTGGCCCCGGTCGACGCCACAGGGGGCAGGGCAGTCGCTGCTGCAGCGCGCCGAGTACTACGCGGGGATCGGCCAGGCCAGCAACAACCGCGTGGCCATCACCCTGTACCGGCAGGCGCTGCAGGCAGATCCCGAATCCACGCCGGCACGGCGCGGCCTGTCCCGTGCGCTGGCGGCGCAGGGCTGCCTGTTCAACGGCACGCCCGAGCAGCTGCGCGAGGCGCTGGCATTGGCCGAGCAGGAGCTCCAGCGCACACCCGGCGATGCCGCCGCGCACGCTCTGTGGGGGTATGCGCAGGACTGCATTGGCGACATGCGCCAGGCGATCACCGGCTACAGCCGCGCGATCGAACTCGAGCCGGGCGACGAGCGTAGCCGCGCATCGCTGGCCTACCTGCAGCAGGAACGCGGCCAGCTCGCCACGGCGCTGCAGGCCAACCTGTCCCTGAAGGCGCCCGAGCGCATCCGCTTCCGTGACGTGCAGGTCGCGCGCGAGCTCGAACTGCTCGGCTTCACCCAGGCGGCCGCGGATCGCCACGCGCGCAATTTCCAGCTGTATCCCGACAACGTGTTCTCCAACATCGCCTGGCCGCGCAGCCTGTACCTGGCCGGCGCGCCACAGCGGGCCCGGCAGGCGCTGGATGAAGCGCTCGCGCGTGGCACGCCGCATCCGCAGCTGCTGCGCCTGCAGGGCGAACTGGCGTTGCTGGCCGGCGACGCTGCAGGCGCCGCCGACGCGTTCGAGCGTGGCCGCCAGCTGCGGCCGCAGCAATCGCTGGGCCAGACCCTGGCGGCGTTGCATGGCGCGCAGGCTGCGGACGCCACCTGGATCGACCAGCGCCTGCAGCAGCTCGCTACCAGCGCGGGAGCGGGCGACGGCTGGCCCGATGCGGCGCTGGAGCGGGCGCTGCTGCTGCAGGCCCAGGGCCATGCAGGCGACGCGGTGACGGCACTGCAGCAGGCGGTCGATGACGGCTTCCGCGACGTGGCGTGGCTGCGTGCCACGCCGCTGTTCGTCCGCCTGCGCAGCGCGCCCGGCTGGCCGGCCCTGCTGCAGCGCCTGGACGCCGACATTGCCCGGCAACGTGCGCAGGTGCTGGCCGCCAGCTGGCGACCCGACGACCTGGCCGCGCTCAGCGCAGCGCCGGCAGCAGAAACTCGGTGAGGATGCGCCGCGACTGCGGATGGGCGAAGTTGCGGTTGAACGCCTGGCTGGTGACCACCGCCACCACGCGCTGCTCGGGCAGCACGAACACGTAGTTGCCGCCATTGCCGGACATCGCCCACACCGTGCGCGGTGAACCCTGCACGTCCAGCTTCAGGCCCCACCACTGGTAGCCGTAGTCGCTGCCGTCGGAGGTGCTCGTCTGCGGTCGCACCATCGCCTCGATGTAATCCTTCGGTACCAGTTGGCGGCCCTGCCAGCGGCCGCCATCGAGCACCAGCTGGCCGAAGCGGGCGAGGTCCTGCGTGCGGTAGCGGGTGCCGCCGCCGCCCATGCCGATGCCCTCCGGCGAGCGGTTCCACTGGCTGCGGGTGATGCCCATCGGTCGCTCCAGGACGCGCGCGGCGTAGTCGGCCAGCGGTTGGCCGCTGGCTTTCTCCAGTACCGCGCCCAGAACGAACGGATTGGCGGTGCAGTAGGCGAACGCGCGCCCATGCGGGCTGTCCTCCGGCCGCTGCATCCACGGCGCGAAGCCCTTCACCGGCAGGCCCAGGGTGAAGTCCAGCCACTTCTCGGACACGTACATGCGTTCCTCGTGGCCGGCCGAGAACGGGTTTTCGTCATCGCACTCCCAGAGGCTGCTCATGGTCAGCAGGTCCTGCACGGTGGTGGCACGCAGGCGCGGGTCGACCGCGTGCTGGGCAGTGAACGTCGGGAAGTAGTCATACACCCGGGCCTGCACGCCGGGCAGGGTGCCTTCGCCAATGGCTGCACCGACCAGCAGCGCGGTCACGCCTTTGCTGGCCGATCGCACGTCGTGCAGGGTCTGCGCGTCGGCACCGTTGAAGTAGCCCTCGTAGACGACCTTGCCATCGACCTGCAGCAGCACGCTGCGGATCTGTTTCAGTTCATCGCTGGCGATGGCCTGCTGCAGGGCCTGCAGACGGGGCTGGTCCGGTGGGGTGGCGCGGGCAGCGAAGGGCTGGCTGCAGATGGCGCAGAGCAGGGTGAGGGCAGGCAGGATCGAACGCATCGTCGGACTCCATCAAAGGGAGCCCGATTGAGCCTGCGCTGCGTCTGAAGTGCTGGAAACCGGCCTGAAGAATTCTGAAGGCCCTGTGCCACAAGGCTCGCAGGTGTCAACCCGGGTTGACGCGCTCTTCCTCTTCGTCCTCGCCCAGCCACCACACCTGGCCCGGCTCGGGGTCACTCAGCGCATGCTCTCGCTGTTCGATGGCCTCCAGCACGCGTCCCGGGGCCGCGGCGGTCCACGTCGCCAGCAGCTTCTCCACCGCAGCCCGGCCCTGCGCGGCAATGCCCAGATCGCGCTCGCGCGCCCAGGTACCTTCTTCGACGGCCTCTGCATCGTCGTCATGTTGATGCGGGGTGCCATAGCTGCAGCGGCGGCACAGCCGGCGCACGGTCGCGGTCCAGTCCTCGACCATGCCGATGCCGGGCAGGTCCATGGCCCCCAGGGCAGCGATGTCATCGGCAGAATCGCACTGCACGAACACGGTGAAGGTCGCCATGTCCGATCGCTGCAGGCGCTGCATTGCGTTGAACACCGGTACCTCGTGTTCGCCGTACGTACGTCGGCCGGTCGACGCACCGTCATGCAGCACGATGTCGCCGAAGCGGAAGCCGCTTTCGGGTAGCGGTACGTTGTCGATGCGTGCACGCACCGGATCAATGCGGCTCATGTACACCACCTCGGCATCGGACCACGGCGCCAGGCGCATGCAGGCCACGCCGAAGCTGCCCTCGATCGGGCCTTCGCCCTCGGGCAGGGTGATGCCACAGCGGATCCACTGGCGTCGTGCTTCGGCCCAGTCCGCCATGCCGGTGGCCGCGATCCCGGCATTCCAGGCGGTGGCGACATCGAATTCCCCGCGCAGCTGCTCCGATCGCAGGTTGTCCTGCAGCGAGGCCGCCCAGTCGCGCAGGTACTTGTGCGCCAGCCCGCGCATGTAGTGCAGGTAGGGCACCTCGGGAGCGATGGCGATCAGTTCGCCGAACAGCGCCACCGCCTGCGGCAGGTCGCCTTCGTGGAACGCGTCGTAGGCGCGCGCTTCCAGTATCTGGTGTTCGTCGAGGGATGCGCCGTCCAGCAGGTCGCCGTCGGGAGTGGTGTCGTGATCGGTGCTCATGTCCATGTGCGGTTGAAGATCCGCGGCCACCTTAGCCGATGCAGGGGGCCGGGTGCGCTGCGTCGGTGCGTGTCCTGCTGCAATGCATGATGGCAGTGGCATGACTGCCACGTTGTCGCCCTCTGGCTGATCGTTGCTGTCCACTGGACGACATGCCACGACATCGGTCCCATGGCCTCATCGGTTTGCTAACGTGGCGGCGCCTTCGAACCGGGAGATTCCATGTTCCGCCAGACCGTGGCCGTCCTTGCCGTGCTGATTGCCGGCGCCCTGCCCATTGCCGCGCACGCCGCGCCCGCACAGCCGCCGATCTTCGGTGCCTACTACCCCGGCGGTTCCGCCGAGCGCTATCCGGTGTCGAGCATTCCGGCCGAGCGCCTGACCCACCTGTTCTACGCGTTCTCGACCATCGAGGATGGGCGCTGCACGATCGGTGCGGAAGCACCGAAGAACTTCGCCGCGCTGGCCGAGCTGAAGAAGGCACACCCGCACCTGCGCACGCTTATTTCGATTGGCGGCTGGGGCGCGGGCGGGTTCTCCGATGCGGCGCTGACCGAGACCAGCCGCAAGCGGTTGGTGGATTCGTGCATGGTGCTGTTCTTCGATCGCCACGCCGGCAGCTTTGATGGGGTGGATATCGACTGGGAGTTCCCGGTCAGTGGTGGCCCGAAGGAGCTGGCGCACCGTCCGCAGGACCGCGCCAACCTGACCCGGCTCGCGCAGGCGTTCCGCGTGGCACTCGATGCGCGCGGTCGCAAGATGGGACAGCCGATGCTGCTGACCGCCGCGCTGGCCGCCGGTCGCCTGCAGACCGATGGCCCCTACGATCCGGCGGCGAGCTACGACCTGCCGGCGCTGGCCAAGGTGTTCGATTTCATCAACCTGATGAGCTACGACATGGGCACCGGCTTCTCGGCGGTGTCGACCTTCAACGCACCGCTGCATGAGGTGGCGGCCGATCCACTGGCGCCGGAACTGCGGCGCTGGAACAACGTGGCCGGTGCCGTGCAGTTCTACCGCGAGCACGGCGTACCGGCCGGCAAGCTGGTGCTGGGCGTGCCGTTCTACGGGCGCGGCTTCAAGGTGACCGGTGATGCCCCGGATGGGTTGTACCAGCCCTACAGTGCACCGGCCGATGCCGGCGACTGGCGGGTGATCAAGGCGCGCTATCTCGACCAGCCGGGCTGGACGAAGCATTGGCAGCCGCAGGCGCAGAGCCCGTGGCTGTACAACGCCGAACAGAAGGTCTTCATCAGCTATGAGGACCCGCGCTCGATCGGCCTGCGTGCGCAGTTCGCCCGCGAGCAGGGCCTGGCCGGCGTGTTCATGTGGGAGCTGACCGGCGACGACGAACAGGCCAGCCTGCTCAACGCCATGCTCGGCCCGTGGCAGAAAGCCCGCATCGGCGATTGAGCCACCCGCTGGCGGCGGATGCGGCAACGCCATCGGCCCAACCCCGCACATCGTGGCAATGCCCGCAGCGTTACGCTGCGGGCATGATCCATCTCGAACGCCTGGACCATCTGGTCCTCACCGTGGCCGGCATCGAACGCAGCTGTGATTTCTACCAGCGCGTGCTCGGCATGCAGGTCGTGCGCTTCGGCGCCGGCCGCACCGCGCTGCAGTTCGGCCGGCAGAAGATCAACCTGCATCCGGCCAGTGCCCCGCTGCAGCCGCATGCGCTGCAACCCACGCCGGGCAGCGCCGATCTCTGCCTGATCACGCGTACCGCCATGGCCGATGTGCTGGCCCACCTGCAGGCGCAGTCCGTTGCGGTGGAGGAGGGGCCGGTTGCACGCACCGGCGCGCTGGGTCCGATCGAATCGGTGTACTTCCGCGACCAGGATGGCAACCTGATCGAAGTCAGCCATTACCCCGACGAAGCACAACTGCTCCGGTAGCGCCGGACCATGCGGGGCGACGCGTCAGTTCGCCCAGACGCTGTTCGGATCGCCGTTGCGGGCGCGACGCTGGCTGGCGACTGCCAGGCGGGCGAAGCCGAAGGCCATGGCCAACGCGATGGCATCGATCCAGAACAACGGCCACTGGCCCTGCGAGGCAGCGCGCCACAGCCAGTCACCATTGAGTGCGCCGTGCAGCACCGGCACCAGCGCGGTACTGATCGCCGCCGCCCACAGCAGCTCGCGTGCGGCCTGCGCCGGGCGTCGCAGCGCGGCCCACAGCGCACAGGCCGCCCAGCTGCCAAAGCAGGCCCAGCGGATGCCATGGTCTACCGCCGCCGGCGCCAGCCGTTCCAGCACCAGCGCGGTGAGGAACGCGACCGAGATCGCCACGCACAGGCCGATGCACACGCCGACCGTGGCCCGTGCCATGTTTACTCCGGCGCGCGGCTGCTGCGGCTGGCGACGCTTGCGCCGCGACTCGATCCACAGCAGGTTGCCCGAGTAGAACAGGAACGCACCGCCGAGGCCGAGCAGGAAGTACAGCCAGACCACCACGCCGTTGCCGAACTCGCCGAAGTGCAGCGCATAGGCGGCGCTGAGCGTGGCGTGGTTGGCGTCGCGCTGGCCCGGCAGCTGGGTCGCCAGTACATTGCCGGTGGCAACGTCCAGCGCCACAGCGCCGAGGGGGCCGAGCGTGCCGGTGGATTCACCGGTGATCTCGATGGTGGCGTTGGCGTCGCCGGCGTTGGCCAGCTTCAGGTAGGCCGGCTCGAAGCTGGTCACGCCCTGTGCGCGCGCCACTTCCAGCGCCCGCGCATGCAGCACGCGCAGGCTGCCCGGCGGCGAGGGGATGCCGGTCGCTTCACGCACCGGTGCGGTGTCCATCGCTGTTGGCACGGCCTGCAGGGCCTTGCCGTCGAAGATCAGCGGGTTGAGCAGGGCCATCTGCACGAACACCAGGCAGAGCAGGGCCCCGGTCACCGCGAACATCAGGTGGAAGGGCAGGCTCAGCACGCCGATCACGTTGTGCGCGTCCTGCCACAGCTGTTTCAGGTTGCGCCCCGGACGCAGCGCGAACAGGTCGCCGAGCAGCTTCGGCAGATGGATCACCAGGCCGCTCAGCAGGGCCATGCCGTACAGCAGGCTGACGATGCCCATCACGTAGATGCCGGCCACGGGCAGGCCGAGGCTGTAGTGCAGCTCGTTGACCAGTTCCGCCAGCCCGGTCTGCGGCGGCGTCGGGCTGCCGGCGATCTGACCCGGCCAGGCGTAGCGCCAGCTGCCGTCATCGGCCTGCCAGTACGCGAGTGGCTGCGGGTGGTCGGCGCCGGGGAAGGTCATGCCGACGTGGCGGCGGGCTTCCGGATGCGTGGCCAGTACGTCCTCCAGCAGGTACTGCGCATCATCCAGTCCTGCCGGCAGCGCAGTGGCTGCGCCCGGCGTCTGCCACAGCGGCAGATCGTGGTGGAACAGGGTCAACGCACCGGCGTAGAAGGCCACGAACAGGCCGAAGCCAGCCACCAGGCCGACCCAGGTATGCAGGGTGGTGAACGTGCGCAGGGTCTGCGAGCTGAACTTCATGGGGCAGGTCTCATTGCACCGCGCCGAACAGGCGCAGCAGCCCAAGCACGGCGAAGCCGGCGGCGGCGCTGCCACCCAGCACCAGCCAGGCACGCAGCGCGCTGCGGAAACTGAACGCCCACAGGGCGGCCAGCATCCACAGTGGGATGAAAGCGATCAGGGACGGCACCAGCGCCCGCTGCCAGGGGCCGGGCGGCAGCCATGCCAGCAGGCCGGTCGCGGCGGCGGCCAGGAAGAAACCGGCGACGATGCCAGCGAAGGCGCGCGGCCACATCAGGGCGACTCCGGGCCGGGACGGTGCCAGGCGGCCAGGGCCGGCAACAGCATCGCCGCCAGCATCCAGGTGCACAGCATCGCCACCAGGCCGGCAGCGAAGCCGAGTTCTGCCATCCACAGCCACAGCGCAGCGGCGGCCGCGACCAGGCCGATCTGGCGGCCCAGGCGACCGGCGCGGCGCAGGCGCGGCCAGCGGCAGTGCGGCGAGGCGGCATAGAAGGCCAGCGCCGAGAACATCGCCGCCAGCATGCCCAGGCTGCAGAAGCCGAGCGTGGAAAGGCCGACGGTGATCATTGCGGACGGCTGCCGCGGCAGCGGGCCGGCGAACGCGGGGCACGGGCGGGGCCGGCGGGAGCCGGTCGGAGCGGGTGGCGCATCACGGCCATTCAGCGGACCGTACGGTAGCCCTTGGGCTTTCCGGTGCGCTGGTTTAAGATCATCACACTCCCCGACTGGAACAAGGTGGCCCGCGCCCAGCGCCGGCCGAGCGTGCGACATGAGCACTACCACCGCCCACTGTTGACCTGCCCCCGAAGGCCCTGTGTTCCAGGCGCCCTCGTGGCGCTTTTTTATTGCCCGGGCGCCGCCCCGGGACCGCTTTCCAGCCCGCCCCGCGGGCCCCGCACGAAGCCACTGCGATGATCAACATTACCCTTCCCGACGGCAGCCGCCGCGAGTTTGAAACCCCCGTCAGCGTCATGGACGTCGCCCAGTCGATCGGTGCCGGCCTGGCCAAGGCCACCATCGCCGGTGCCGTGGATGGCGTGCTGGTCGATGCCAGCGACGTCATCGACCACGATGCCAGCCTGCGCATCATCACCGCCAAGGACGAGGAGGGCGTGGAGATCATCCGCCACTCCTGCGCCCACCTGGTCGGCCACGCCGTCAAGCAGCTGTACCCGGACGTGAAGATGGTGATCGGCCCGGTGATCGCCGAAGGCTTCTATTACGACATCTACTCCGAGCGCCCGTTCACCCCGGACGACATGGCCGCGATCGAGAAGCGCATGGGTGAGCTGATCGCCCAGGACTACGACGTCATCAAGAAGATGACGCCGCGCGCGGAAGTGATCGAGATCTTCAAGGCCCGTGGCGAGGACTACAAGCTGCGCCTGATCGAGGACATGTCCGACGATATCCAGGCGATGGGCATGTACTACCACCAGGAATACGTGGACATGTGCCGCGGCCCGCACGTGCCGAACACGCGCTTCCTGAAGGCCTTCAAGCTGACCCGCATCTCCGGCGCCTACTGGCGTGGCGACGCGCAGAACGAACAGCTGCAGCGCATCTACGGCACCGCCTGGGCCGACAAGAAGCAGCTCGAGGCGTACATCAAGCGCATCGAGGAAGCCGAGATGCGCGACCACCGCCGCATCGGCAAGCAGCAGGACCTGTTCCACCTGCAGGAAGAAGCGCCGGGCCTGGTGTTCTGGCACCCCAAGGGCTGGGCGCTGTGGCAGGTGGTCGAGCAGTACATGCGCAAGGTCTACCGCAACAGCGGCTACGGCGAAGTGCGCTGCCCGCAGATCCTGGACGTGAGCCTGTGGAAGAAGTCCGGCCACTGGGACAACTACCAGGACAACATGTTCTTCACCGAATCGGAGAAGCGCACGTACGCGGTCAAGCCGATGAACTGCCCGGGCCACATCCAGGTGTTCAACCAGGGCCTGCACAGCTACCGCGACCTGCCGATCCGCTATGGTGAGTTTGGTTCCTGCCACCGCAACGAGCCGTCCGGCGCGCTGCACGGCATCCTGCGCGTGCGTGGCTTCACCCAGGACGACGGCCACGTGTTCTGCACGGAAAACCAGATCGAGTCGGAAGTGACGGCCTTCCACCAGCAGGCGCTGGCGGTCTACCAGCACTTCGGCTTCGACGAGATCCAGATCAAGATCGCCCTGCGCCCGGAATCGCGGCTGGGTGACGACGCCACCTGGGACAAGGCCGAAGGCGCGCTGCGCTCGGCACTGACCGCCTGTGGCGTGGAATGGCAGGAGCTGCCGGGCGAGGGTGCCTTCTATGGCCCGAAGATCGAGTACCACCTGAAGGACGCCATCGGCCGTACCTGGCAGCTGGGCACCATGCAGGTCGACTTCATGATGCCGGGCCGCCTGGGCGCCGAGTACGTGGACGAGAACAGCCAGAAGAAGCACCCGGTCATGCTGCACCGCGCCATCGTCGGCTCGATGGAGCGCTTCCTGGGCATCCTGATCGAGCACCATGCCGGCCAGTTCCCGGCCTGGCTGGCCCCGACCCAGGTGGTGGTGGCCAACATCACCGATGCCCAGGCCGACTACGTCTCGGGTGTGACCAAAACCCTTGCGGAGCAAGGCTTCCGCGTCAGCTCGGATTTGCGTAACGAGAAGATCGGCTATAAAATCCGCGAGCATACGTTGCAGCGCGTGCCCTACCTGCTGGTCATCGGTGACCGCGAGAAGGAAAATGGGGCTGTGGCGGTGCGTACGCGTTCTGGCGAAGATCTGGGCAGCATGAGCCTGCAGGCCTTCATCGAGCGGCTCCACGCCGAGGGCGCGTAAGCAAAGGTCCGGTCCGGGCGCACAGGCACCCGGACCGGTTCGATACCCTTGGGAGAACGTAATATCAGCACCCCTGACAACAAACAGAACCGCAAGAATCAGGAAATCCGTGTGCCGCGCGTCCGCGTGATCGGCAGTGACGGAGAAATGATCGGCGTGTTGTCGCGCGACGAAGCGCTGTCCATGGCCGAAGATGAAGGCCTGGACCTGGTCGAGATCCAGCCGCAGGCCGATCCGCCGGTCTGCAAGATCATGGACTTCGGCAAGTTCAAGTTCGAAGCGCAGAAGAAGGCCAGCGAGGCCAAGAAGAAGACCAAGCAGGTCGAGATCAAGGAAGTGAAGTTCCGTCCGGTCACGGACGAGGGCGACTACCAGATCAAGCTGCGCAAGATGCGCGGGTTCCTCGAGGATGGTGACAAGATCAAGGTCAACATCCGCTTCCGTGGCCGTGAAATGAGCCACCAGGAACTGGGTCGCGAAATGGCCAACCGGATCGAGGCCGATCTGGGCGAGGACATCGTCATTGAATCCCGTCCGCGCCTGGAAGGGCGTCAGATGGTCATGATGATCGCGCCGAAGAAGAAGACCTGAGGCCTGACGGGCCGCCTTCCGGGGCGCCTGGCTGAATGGTTCAGGGTAAGGGGGCGCCGCTGGCGTCCCTTTGCTTTTGCAGGAGGCCGGTGAATTGCCGGTAAAGGGTTGCAGGGGCTGGTGGCAGGGCGGTTTTGCCTGTATCATGCCCGGCTCGACCCACCCAGGACGGGTCGTACGCCGATCATGGCAGGACGGAAAGAGCGGCCCAGGCCGCCGCCAGATCAGTCAGAAACCAGGGTCATATCCCATCAAGGACATTGCAATGCCCAAGATCAAGACCAACCGGGCAGCGGCCAAGCGTTTCCGCAAGACCGCCTCGGGCAAGTACAAGTGCGGCCACGCCAACCGTAGCCACATCCTCACGAAGAAAGCGACCAAGCGTAAGCGTAATCTGCGTCAGACGGGCCATGTCCGTGCAGAAGACGCAGGCCGTCTGGACCGCATGCTCCCTTACCTCTGAGGAACTGAAAAATGGCACGAGTTAAGCGTGGCGTACAGGCGCGTCGCCGCCACAAGAAGATTCTGGATCTCGCCAAGGGCTATTACAACGCCCGTCGCAAGGTCTTCCGCGTCGCCAAGCAGGCGGTCATCAAGGCACAGCAGTACGCCTACATCGGCCGTAAGCAGAAGAAGCGCAACTTCCGTTCGCTGTGGATCACCCGTATCAATGCGGCTGCCCGCATCAACGGCCTGAGCTACAGCCGCTTCATGAACGGTCTGCTGAAGGCCGGCATCACCCTGGATCGCAAGGTCCTGGCTGACATCGCCGTGCACGACGCAGCCGGTTTTGCTGCGCTGGCCGAAAAGGCCAAGGGCGCGCTGGCGGCATAAGTCCTTCCCGATGCCGTAACCGTTCACTCGGAACGGTGTCAGGTCAAGGCAATGCATGGGGAAGGGCGCAAGTCCTTCCCCATTCTTTTTTGGGTCCCGGCGAGGCCACGACGGCAGCGCGGGGACGGCGGTGGCGACAGGGGTCGGCCCTTCGCGCATCGCGATGGCAGATCGACTGGAGTTCCGGCCCCCATGAGCGACATCCAATCCCTCACCACCCAGGCGCTGGCCGATGTGGCCGCCGCACAGAGCCCCGACGTGCTGGAACAGCTGCGCGTGGCCCTGCTTGGCAAGAGTGGCAGCATCACTTCGCAGCTCAAGCAGCTCGGCGCCCTGCCGGCCGAGGAGCGCAAGGCCGCCGGTGAAGCGATCAACCAGGCCCGTGACGCGCTGACCCGCGCGCTGGGCGAGCGCAAGGCGCTGCTGGAAGACGCGGCACTGGATGCGCGCCTGGCCGCCGAAGCCATCGACATCACCCTGCCGGGCCGCAATGGCGACCGTGCCGGCCTGCACCCGATCACCCGCACCCTGGAGCGCATCACCGGCATCTTCGGCCGGCTGGGCTACGAGCTGTCGGAAGGGCCGGAGATCGAGGACGACTGGCACAACTTCGAGGCGCTGAACTTCCCGCCGCACCACCCGGCGCGCGCCATGCACGACACCTTCTACTTCGGCGACGGCCGCCTGCTGCGTACGCATACCTCCGGTGTGCAGGTGCGCTACATGGGCGACCACGCGCCGCCGCTGCGCATGATCGCCGCCGGCAAGGTGTACCGCAGCGACAGCGACCAGACCCACTCGCCGATGTTCCACCAGGTCGAAGGCCTGCTGGTCGACGAGCATTCGACCTTCGCCGACCTGAAGGGCACGCTGGCCGAGTTCGTGCGCGCGTTCTTCGAGCGCGATTTCGAGATGCGTTTCCGTCCCAGCTACTTCCCGTTCGTTGAACCGGGCGCGGAAGTGGACATCGCCTGGCAGCAGCCCGATGGCAGCACCCGCTGGCTGGAAGTGCTCGGCTGCGGCATGGTGCATCCGAACGTGCTGCGCAACGTCGGCATCGATCCGGAGCGCTACACCGGCTTTGCCTTCGGCATGGGCGTGGAGCGTTTCGCGATGCTGCGCTACGGCGTCAATGACCTGCGCGCGTTCTTCGAGAACGATGTGCGGTTCCTGAAACAGTTCGCGTAAGCCGCAACCATGTAGAGCCGAGCCATGCTCGGCTGCTCCTAAATTCGCAGGCCCAGGCGCATGCGCCGGGCCCACCAGGGTGACACCATGAAATTCTCCGAAAACTGGCTGCGCAGCCACGTCCCGACCTCCGCCTCGCGCGATGAACTGAGCGCGGTGCTGACCGCCATCGGCCTGGAAGTGGAAGAGGTGACCGCGCTTGGCGAAGGCCTCGACCACGTGGTCGTGGCTCGCATCGTCGAAGCCGTGCGCCATCCCGAAGCCGATCGCCTGCAGGTGTGCAAGGTCGATGCCGGGCAGGGCGAGCTGCTGCAGATCGTGTGCGGCGCACCGAACGCGCGCCCGGGCCTGGTCGCGCCGCTGGCGATGGTCGGTGCGCAGATCGGCGAGCTGAAGATCAAGCCGGCCAAGCTGCGTGGCGTCGAATCCAACGGCATGCTGTGCTCGGCCAAGGAGCTGGGCCTGGACAATGATGCATCCGGCCTGCTGGAGCTGCCGGACGATGCACCCGTCGGCCAGTCCCTGGTCGAGTATCTGGGGCTGCCGGACGCCAGCATCGAGATCAAGCTGACCCCGAACCGCGCCGACTGCTTCAGCCTGCGCGGCATCGCCTACGACGTCGCCGCGGCCACCCGCAGCGAAGTGCTGGATTTCGCCGCCGATGCCATTGCGCCGGTCGGCAGCCGTGAACTGTCGATCCAGCTCGATGCCGGCGCCGAAGCGCCGCGTTACCTGGGCCGCGTCATCGAAGGCGTCAACGCCGCCGCCAGGACCCCGCTGTGGATGGCCGAGCGCCTGCGCCGCAGCGGCGTGCGTCCGGTCTCGCTGCTGGTCGACATCACCCAGTACGTGATGCTGGAGCTGGGCCAGCCGATGCATGCCTACGACCTCGGCACCCTGCAGGGCAGCATCGCCGTGCGCCGTTCGCGCGCGGGCGAGAGCCTGAAGCTGCTGGACGGCCGTGACGCCGCGCTGGACGACAGCTTCCTGGTGGTCACCGATGCCGACCGTGCGGTCGGCCTGGCCGGCCTGATGGGCGGCTTCGACACCCGCGTCACCGATGACACCGCCGCGGTGTTCCTGGAGGCCGCGCACTTCGCGCCGGCCGCGATCATGGGCCGTGGCCGCAAGCTGGGCCTGCACACCGATGCCGGTCATCGCTTCGAGCGTGGCGTCGATCCGGCACTGCCGCGCACCGCCATCGAATACGCCACCCGCCTGGTGCTGGACCTGGCCGGCGGTACCCCGGCGCCGGTCACCGAGGCCGTGCGTGAAGCCGATCTCCCGCAGCCGGCAACCATCGTGCTGCGCCGCGCCCGCATCACCCGCGTGCTCGGCATCACCATCGACGACGCCGAAGTCGAGCGCATCCTGCGCGCGCTGGGCATGGACGTGGCTGCCACGGCCGAGGGCTGGCAGGTCGCCGCGCCGAGCCGTCGCTTCGACATTGCCATCGAAGAAGACCTGATCGAAGAACTGGCCCGCATCCACGGTTACGAGCAGATCCCGACCACGCTGCCGGGCGGTGCCTCGCGCGTGGCGATGCCGAGCGAGACCCAGCTGGACGCGCTGAGCGTGCGTCGCCAGCTGGTCGCCCGCGACCAGCAGGAAACCGTCAACTTTGCCTTCGTCGACCACGCGCTGCTGACCCAGTGGCAGTTGCGCGACGGCCTGGTGCCGCTGGCCAACCCGCTGTCGGCGGAACTGGCGGTGATGCGCCCGTCGCTGCTGCCGGGCCTGGTCGCCACCCTCGGCCGCAATGCCGCGCGCCAGCTCGGCCGCGTGCGCCTGTTCGAGATCGGGCGCGTGTTTGTCCAGCAGGCCGGGGACGGCCAACCGGCACCGCTGGAAACCCCGCGCGTGGCCGCTGCGGTCTGTGGCGATGCGCAGGCGGTGCAGTGGGGCCTGCCGACCCGCAAGGTCGACTTCCACGACCTGAAGGGCGACCTGGAATCGCTGGCCGCGGCCAGTGGTGCGCAGCTGGAGTTCCGCCCGTCGGCCCGTCCCTATGGCCACCCGGCGCGTTCGGCCGAGGTGTTCCGCGATGGCGTGGCGATCGGCTGGATCGGCCAGATCCACCCGCGCCTGGCCAGGGCGATGGACATCGAAGCCGACGTCTATGCCTTCGAACTGGACCTGGAACCGCTGGCCGCCCGTCGCCTGCCGCGTGCGGGCGAGCTGTCGCGCTTCCCGGCAGTGCGCCGTGACCTAGCGTTCCTGGTGCCTGAACAGGTGGCCTGGGCCGACCTGGCGGCGACCGTCCGCCAGGCCGCCGGCCCACTGCTGCGCGACCTGAACCTGTTCGACCGCTATGTCGGCCAGGGCGTCGAGCCGGGATTCAAGAGTCTCGCTATGGGCTTGATTTTGCAGGACAAGTCGCGCACTCTGACGGACCGCGACGTGGATGCGGTGGTGGCCGAGGCGGTCACTGCCATCGAGCGTGAACACCACGCCCGGATCCGCGGCTGAGCGGGCAGCACTCGGGGGTAGCAGGCAATGGCATTGACCAAGGCGGAGATGGCGGAAAAGCTGTTCGACGAAGTCGGTCTGAACAAGCGGGAAGCCAAGGAATTCGTCGACGCGTTTTTCGATGTGCTGCGTGAAGCATTGGAACAGGGACGTCAGGTGAAGCTGTCGGGCTTCGGTAATTTCGATCTGCGGCGCAAGAACCAGCGCCCGGGTCGCAACCCCAAGACCGGCGAGGAAATTCCGATTTCCGCCCGTACGGTGGTCACCTTCCGTCCGGGCCAGAAGCTCAAGGAGAGGGTGGAAGCTTATGCTGGATCCGGGCAGTAACCGCGAACTACCGCCGATCCCGGCCAAGCGCTACTTCACCATTGGTGAAGTCAGCGAGCTGTGCGACGTCAAGCCGCACGTCCTGCGCTACTGGGAAACCGAGTTTCCCAGCCTTGAGCCGGCCAAGCGCCGAGGCAACCGCCGCTACTACCAGCGCCACGACGTGCTGATGGTGCGGCAGATCCGCAGCCTGCTGTACGAACAGGGCTACACCATCGGTGGTGCACGCCTGCGCCTGGATGGCCCCGATGCCCGCGAGGAATCGGCGTTGAGCAACCAGATCATCAAGCAGGTGCGCATGGAGCTGGAAGAAGTGCTGCAGTTGCTGCGCCGCTGATCCCATTTCCATCGTAATCCGCTATACTTCACGGCCCGCCGCACTGGCGGGCACATCGCAGCATCAGTCGGGGCGTAGCGCAGCCTGGTAGCGCATCTGCCTGGGGGGCAGAGGGTCGTCGGTTCGAATCCGGCCGTCCCGACCACTGTGATGAATCAAGAAGCCTGCGCAGCGATGCGTGGGCTTTTTTGTGAGCGCGGTGTATGCTGCGCGCCACTCGTACTACCGCGGCTGCTGAACCCGGTACTCACGAGAACACATCATGGAATCTGCAAGAAACCGTGCCTGGCGTCGCAGCCAGGCTCGCAACCGCGGTGGCGACCGCGCTACGACCGCCTACAGCTACAAGCCCGAGAAGAACTGGAAGCTGCTGTATACGCGCGATGCCAAGCTCGCGCGTGCACGCCAGCTGGGCTTCACCTATCCGGTCCTCAGCGCCCGCCAACTGCAGGAACAGGAATGATCAACCTGCTGTTCGTCTGCAGCCGCAACCAGCTGCGCAGCCCGACCGCCGAAGCCATGTGGCGACGGCGGCCCGGCTTCGCAGCGCTGTCGGCCGGCACCAGCCCACATGCACGACGCCCCATCGGCCCGGCGGATATCCGCTGGGCCGATGTCATCTTCGTGATGGAGGCCAAGCACCAGCATCGCCTGCAGGCCACGTACGCACGCCTGCTGGAGCACAAGCGCCTGCATTGCCTGGACATCCCCGACGACTATCGCTGCATGGATCCGGTGTTGATGGACCTGCTGGACGCCAAGGTGGCCGTGTATCTCGATCAGCTGCCGGCAAAGCGGTAGATCAACTCCGGATCGCCTTTGTCCAGTCCATGCACGATGCCGTGGTCGATGAAACCGGGCGTGGCGAGCAAGCGTTGCATGCTGGTGCTGGTGCTGGTGCTGGTGCTGGTGCTGGATGCATGGGGCGAAGTGAAGCGCTTGCCATGGCCCTGCAGCGCGATGGCGTGCGCGTGAGCAATCGCTGCAGCCAGCGCGCGGCCGGCAGTCAATACACCCGGAACTCGGCCCTGCAGCCATCGCTGACCCAGATACCGCGACGGTCCCAGCCCCAGTTGTGGTCTTCGATGCAGGTCGTCACCGACTTCTGCTTGACCATGCGTACCTCATGACGCACGCGGATGCGGCATTCCTTGTCCTTCTTTTCGTAGGACTCACAGACCAGGCGTTCACCCTCATCGTCGCGATCACGGCCCCTGCCGCGTCCCGGCCAGCGGCCATGTTCGTCGGCGACAAACTCGGCACGGCAGCCGTCGGTCACCCACAGCATGCGACGGCTCTGGCCCCAGTTCTGGTTTTCCACGCAGCGGGTGACCGATAGTTGCCTGGCCAGGCGCATCGGGCCCTCGATCGGGCATTGCTCGGTCTTGTTGAACTGCGACTCGCAGCGAAGCGCGGGAATGTGCGCTGCGTCGTAATCCTGGGCGGCCACGGTGATGGCTGCAAGCAGCATGGCCAGGGAGATGCCGCCAATGGGCAGCAGCAGGCGATGGGTCATGGGGGCCTCGTTGAGGGAGCGGGGCGGCAAGAATGACCCAGCCCGGGTTCATTGGAACGCTTCGTTCCCGACGTGGCTCAGTGGGGATTTAGTAGTGCGCGCGGGTCCATGCAGAGGCTTACATCCCGTATCATCGCTGCACATCCGATCGCATCGGGTTACACCTTCTTACATGTCTTCCACGCCTGTGGGCGCGGCCTGTGGCGGCCGTCACTGGCGCGCGGCCGACCTGTGGAGGACGATGCGCGGACCACGACGACCACAGGGGGTTGCGTTGATCAGCAGTATCGTCATTCATCGCTCGGCAGGCGCAGGCGCCGCCGAGGTGCAGGTCCTGGACACCACGTTCAAGGGCAAGCATGTGTTCGTTGCCTGGGGGCTGCGCGGGCCGGAACTGACCCGCAGCGCGGACCCGGCTGCCACTGTGGCTGCGCGCAAGGCGCTGCAGTCCGTGGCAGGGCACAGCGAGGGGCCGCGCAGCCCGGAAGTGTTCATTGCCAACCAGTCTGCGGTGGCGATCACCGTCTATCGCCTGCTCACCGAAGCGCGCTCGGGAGATGGCGTCTTCTTCCTGTGCGATTCGCAGGCCGTGGTCGACTGGTTGATCACCGCGCTGGAAGTCCGCGACGCGGGCTGATTCCGCGTCGCGCATTGCGGCGTCTCAGCCGAGTGCTGCATCCACCGCAGCCAGCGCATGCAGGGTGGTGGTGTCGAACAGCGGTACTGCGCTGTCTTCCGGCCGTACCAGCAGCATGATCTCGGTACAGCCCAGGATGATCGCTTCAGCGCCGCGCTCGACCAGGCGCGCGATCACGCCGGCGTAGAGCTGCCGCGAGCGCTCGCTGACCACGCCGGCAATCAGCTCCTGGTAGATGATGTCGTGCACGTTGCGGCGGTCATCGGCATCAGGCACCACTACCTCCAGGCCGAAGCGTTCCTGCAGGCGGCCTCGATAGAAGTCCTGCTCCATGGTGAAGGCCGTACCGAGCAGGCCCACTTTGCGCGCACCTGCCTGCAGGATCGCGGTCGCGGTCGGATCGGCGATGTGCAGCAGCGGCAGCGTGCAGGCCGCCTCGATGCGATCGGCCAGCTTGTGCATGGTGTTGGTGCAGACCAGCAGCAGGTCGGCGCCGCCCGCCTGCAGGCGCCGCGCGCCATCGACCATGTGATCACCCAGGGCGTCCCAGTCGCCGTCGTGCTGCAGCTGCTTGATGCCGGCGAAATCCACCGACCACAGCAGCAGCTGTGCGGAGTGCGCGCCTCCGAGCCGCCGCCGGACCTCCTCATTGATGAGGCGGTAGTACTGGGCCGAACTTTCCCAACTCATGCCGCCGATCAGGCCGAGGGTCTTCATGCGCTGCTCCAGGGAAGAGGCGGCCATTGCAGCACAATGAGGAAGGGCATTGCACAACGCATGGGCGTTGGGCAGGCCACGCGGGTGGGGTCTGATCGACCCCGGTGCTGCTGCGGCGCGATAATGTTGCTACCAATGGGAGGGCAGGGCGATGGGCGAGTGTTGCGGCTGTGGCAAGACCCTGGACGTGGCGGCGATGCAGGCGCGGCACCGGCGCGTGCTGTGGATCGTGCTGCTGGTCAATCTGGCCACCTTTGCGTTGATGGTCGCTGCCGCCGGGTACAGCCATTCGTCCTCGTTGCTGTCCGGCGCCCTGGACAACCTGGGTGACGCGGCGACCTATGCGTTGAGCCTGGCGGTGGTCGGCGCAGGCCTCGTGGCCAAAGCGCGGGTTGCCCTGTTCAAGGGATTGCTGATCCTGGCGGCGGCCCTCGTGGTGGCTGCGCAGATCGGATGGCGGTTGCTGCACCCGGAGGTGCCCCTGTTTGCCAGCATGGGCCTGGCGGCGCTGCTCAACCTGGCCGCCAACGCGGCGTGCCTGTGGTTGCTGACCCCTTATCGCAACGACGACATCAACCTGGCGTCCGCCTGGGAATGCTCGCGCAATGACCTGTATGAGGGCGCATCGGTGTTGCTGGCCGCGGGCCTGGTAGCGCTGTTCGGTGCGGGCTGGCCGGATCTGCTGGTAGCGGTCGCACTGCTGGTGCTGTTCCTGCGCTCGGCGTTGCGGGTCCTGCGCTCGGCCTGGGGGGAACTGCGCAGCGCGCGCCTGCTGGCGTCGTGAGTGCGCGTCTGTAACCGTCGCATCCGCGCCAGGCTGTATGTGACGCAGGCCATGGCCACGCTCTAAGCTTGCTGGGTTTTCCTGCGTGGATGTTGAAATGGCCCTGCATACCTGGTGGTGGTTCCTGGCCACGGTCTTTGTCCTGTGCGGCACGCCGGGGCCGAACATGCTGCATATCCTCGGCCGCAGCGTCGGACTCGGCTTCCGCGGCAGTGTGCCGGCGATGGCCGGTTGCCTGCTGGCGATGCTGCTGGTGCTGGCGGCCTCCGCAGCGGGCCTGAGTGCGCTGCTGCATTCCTCGCCGATGCTGTTCGAGGTGCTGCGCTATCTGGGCGTGGCCTATCTGGCCTGGCTGGGCCTGAGGGCATGGCGCGACAGCTGCCGTCCCGCGCCTCCGGTGACGGTGGATGCCGTAGTGCCGATGACGCCGACGCTTGGTGCCTGGACCGTGTTCCGTGGTGGCCTTCTGGTGGGTCTGAGCAATCCCAAGCTGCTGCTGTTCGCGGCGGCGTTCCTGCCGCAGTTCGTCGATCCGTCGCGCAGCCAGGCGGTGCAGTACAGCGTGCTGGTCGCCACCTTCGCGGCCTGCGAACTGTTCTGGTACGTGATGTACGCGGCCGGCGGTCACGGCCTGCGGCGTTGGCTCGCAAAGCCATTCGCGCGGCGCTGGTTCGAGCGCCTGGTGGGAAGTGTGTTCCTGGCGTTCGCGGTGGCGCTGCTGCGTTTCCGCCCGCGCTGATTCACGCCGTGCACGCGGCCTGTTCACGACTGCGGCATCGGCCGCAGCCTAAGTTGATCCTCCAGTTTGGAATCCCTGCGGGGAAAGGATCGACATGATCAAGTGGGCCATCATTTTCGCCGTCATCGGCATCATCGCGGGCGTGCTCGGCTTCGGTGGCATTGCCGGTGCCGCGGTCGGCATCGCCAAGTTCCTGTTCTGGGCCGGCATCATCATTGCCGTGGTGTTGTTCCTGCTCGGCATGAGCGTGGCCAAGAAGGTCAGCTAGCGCCGTGGTCGCGCAGCAGTGTGCTCAGTGCGCGCTGCTGCGCGAGAACAGGTTGATCACCAGCACGCCGGCGCAGATCAACCCGATGCCGATCAGGGCCGGTGCATCCAGGCGCTGCTTGAACACCACCAGCCCGATCAGCGAGATCAGCACGATGCCGACACCGGACCAGATCGCATAGGCGATGCCGGTCGGCACCGACTTCATGGTCATCGACAGCAGGTAGAAGCACAGCCCGTAGCCGACCAGTGCGCCCAGCGTCGGCGCCAGCCGGCTCATGCCATCGGAAGCCTTCAGCAGCGAGGTGGCGATCACCTCCAGCACGATGGCGGCAGCGAGATAGGCGTAGGGGTTCATCATCGGCTCCGGTTCACTGCGGGTCGCACAGCTTCAGCGCCTGCTCGGCCATCGCCACTGCGTTGATGCGCTCGTTTTCGTCCAGCGGGCGCCCGTAGGCGGTGGCCCAGTAGCCATCGGCGGCGCAGCGCGCGGCGTACAGCCGTGGGTCGCCGGCTTCTTCAGGGAATTCGGCCAGCATCGCGCGCTTCCAGTCGCGCCAGTGCGCAAGCAGGCCCGGTTCCATCAGGTTGCCCAGTGTCAGGCCGATGTCGTTCTCCTGTTCCTGCTGCAGCAGATGCTCGAAGTTGGCCTGCACATAGGCACGGCTGAAACAGCCATGGCCCTTCGGGTTTTCCTGCAGAAGGGCACGCACGCGCGCTTCAAATTCGCCAATCAGTGCCCCGATGGCTTCGTCGACCAGGGCCTGCTTGTTGCTGAAATGGTGGAACAGCGCGCCCTTGCTGACCCCGGCTGCCTGCGCGACGTCCTGGACGGTCAGGGCCGCCAGGCCTTGTTGGCCGATCACCGCGATGGTGGCCTGAAGCAGCGACTGGCGCACGCTGTCGGGCGCCTTGCGGCGCGAACGGGAAGGGGATGCGGACATGGCAGGAAGAAACCGACTGGACGGTACGATTGTAGCGCAGGCTTTGCTTTGCGCTGCGCTGCCGGCAAGAGTCCGGCAGCCTGGACTCAATCGCCGATACGTGCGAAGCGCGGTTGCGGTCCGTGTTCGCCAGGAACCTGTTCAATGAACATGGGATACGGACGGACCCAGAGGCCGCCTTCGCCATAGAGGGCGCGATACAGCACCATGGGCTGCAGGGTTTCACTGCTGCGCACGATGTCGATCACTTCGTACTCGCCGCCCTTGAAGTGGCGGTAGCGGCCCGGGGGGAGGGAGGGCAGCGGGCTCAATTCAGCCATGGCGGGCACTGCTCACTTGCGGGCCGGGCTGGCCGGCTTCGCGCAATAACTGTCGATGGCCTCGGCGGTATTGGCCAGGCCCTGGTCCTGCGCCAGTTCCCACGGGCGTTCGCATCGCTGGCTGTGCTCGCACCACTGGTAGCCGGCCGAACCGATGCAGCCGTGGGCATCTCGATCACCGCCGACAACCGGCGTGGCAGGCGAAGCAGCTGCGGCATCGGCGCGGGCGGCTGCCTGATCCTGGCTCGCGCAGGCGGCCAGGAGCAGCAGGGCTGGAATCAGAAAAAGCGCTTTCATCGGGCGGGCTCCGTGCCTAAAGCAACAGTGTCCGCCGTGCTCAATCCGGCATCAAGCACTCAATGCACGGCAGCGCGGATCAGCTCCTCGATCAGCACGACGTAGCTGGCCACGAAATAGAACTTCAGCAGCGTGCCGCGCTGCTGTGAGAAGAAGGTGCGCATGTGGAAGGGGCCCCTGTTGATGACGATAGTGTGAAGCTCCGCTGACTCCGTGACAAGGATCACGAAAATGAACTCGTTAAACCGGCTCAGGGTTGTGAGGGCGCGGGAATCCGACCCAATGGCGCGGCATTTTCGTACATGTCTGATAGGCCGCAGCGCAGGCGCTCGCTAGCCTGATGGTGTACCGGCTGCAGGAGGGGGCCGCTGCCGGTGCATCTTTCCGTCCTGCAGGAGTTTTCCATGGTCATCACTGTCCAATGCAATGCACGGCACTGGTCCGTGCTGGATCCACGCGCCGGTGAGGCCAGCAGCTACGCGCGGGGTGCCGATGCGTTCGATGCCGCCGCAGCACTTGCCCTGGAGCATCACCGTCGCACCGGCCAGCGCAGCACGGTGCGGGTCGAGGCGCTGGGCAGCGCGGTGGATGCGTTGCACGTCGGCGGCTGAAGCCTCTCGGCGGCGCAGTCAGCCGCGGTTGAGTTGTTTGAATGGGGAAAAACCGTGGTGGTGTGCCCCCCTGTGCGCCGCGCCACGAATCCCGGATGCTTGCGCCATCGTATTCATCTGGAGATATCGATGGGCAAGGCACTCACCTGGCGCACTGCGGCCTGCACCCTGCTGCCAATGCTGGCCGCCGCCGCCGGCGGCGCTCAGGCACAGAGCTACGGTTACGGCTATGACGATGACCGCTATGGCGGCCGTGAAGGCAGCGGCATCGTACGCTGCGAGTCGATCAAGAATCGTAGCAACGAGTGCCGCCTGGAGGGGCGGGCGCGGATGATCCGCCAGCTGTCCGGTTCGCCCTGCGTGGAAGGTGAGACCTGGGGCCAGTCACGCTACGGCGTCTGGGTAACCCAGGGCTGCCGCGCCGAATTCGTCGGTGAGTACCGTCGTGGTGGCGGCTGGGGCAATGGTGGAGGCTGGGGTAACGGCAATGGCAACGGTTGGGGCGGCGGTGAGGTGATCACCTGCCATTCCAATGGCCACCGCCAGGAGTACTGCGACGCCCGCATCCGCCGCGGCGTGCGCCTGGTTCGCCAGGATTCGCGCAGTGCCTGCATCGAGGGCCAGACCTGGGGCTGGGATCGCCGGGGTATCTGGGTCAGCGACGGCTGCCGGGCCCAGTTCCAGGTGAATTGAGCGTGGCCCTCTAAAATCAGAAAAATCTGATACAGCTCACATTTTGAACTGTCGTATCTTCTGCGATCAGGGCACCTCTGTGTGTCCCTGATCTGTTGCGATGATGCCTGCCGTGATCGGCAGGAATGTTCCGCTACCGTCGATACGCTGCCTCAAGGAGTGAGCCGCATGTTGATCCGCCTGCAATGCGAACAGCGCCAATGGCGCGTGCTGCATCCGGAACGGCCGGAGCCGATCGATTTCCGCGACGGTGCCCGGGCCTTCGACTTCGCTGAAACCCTGGCGCGCCTGCACTTTGTCGATACCGGGCAGCGCGCTGCCGTGCGCGTGGAAGCCAGCGGCGCCTTCGTGGAAGCGGTCAGCTACGGCTGAGCGCGGGGGCGCAGGTGGCGGCAACCGGGGGCTTTGTCCATGCCATCCACGCATGGCGTGGATCTACCGGGTGTGGCATCCACGCGTAGCGTGGATGCACCCGTTCGGGGAATGGATGCGTGTCTCCGGTAGATCCACGCCATGCGTGGATCCGCCGTCTGCTGAGCTGCTTCAGCCCGCCGCGCTCAGCGGTGGGGTACCCGCGGCCAGCTGAGGCCAACGCTTGAGTATCGCTGCACGGATGCCCGCAGCGTCGATGCCGGCTTCGGCCAGCAGGTCCTCGCGGCTGGCGTGGTGCTGGTAGCTGTCGGGCAGACCCAGGTGCAGGATCGGGCGCAGCACGCCTTCGGCATTGAGCAGCTCACCGACGCCGGAGCCGGCGCCACCGGCCACCACGTTGTCTTCGATCGTCACCAGCCCCTCGTGCTGGGCGGCGACAGCCAGCACCAGCTCGCGGTCCAGCGGCTTGATGAAACGCATGTTGACCACGCTCAGGCCCAGTTCGCGGCCAACCTGTTCGGCGGCGGCCACGGTGCTGCCGAAGGCGAGCAGGGCGATGCGGCTGCCCTGCAGGCGCAGCTCGCCCTTGCCGATCGGCAGGGTGGACAGGTCGGTGCCGGCGGCGACGCCGGTGCCAGTGCCGCGTGGATAGCGCACGGCGGCCGGGCCCGGGTGCTGCAGGCCGGTGCTGAGCATCTGCCGGCACTCCGCTTCATTGGATGGCGCCATCACCACCATGTTCGGCACGCAGCGCAGGAAGCTCAGGTCGAGGTTGCCGGCGTGGGTCGCACCGTCCGGGCCGACCACGCCGGCGCGGTCGATCGCGAACAGTACATCCAGGTCCTGGATGGCCACGTCGTGCACCAATTGGTCGTACGCGCGCTGCAGGAAGGTCGAATAGATCGCCACCACCGGCTTGCCCCCCTGGGTCGCCATGCCGGCGGCCAGCGTGACCGCGTGCTGTTCGGCAATCGCCACGTCGAAGTAGCGCTGCGGGTATTCCTTGCTGAAACGCACCAGGCCGGAGCCTTCGCGCATCGCCGGGGTGATGCCGTAGAGGCGTGGCTCGGCGGCGGCTGCATCGCACAGCCAGTCGCTGAACACGTCGGTGTAAGTGGGCTTCCTGGCGCCGGCCTTGGCCACCAGGCCCTTGTCCGGATCGAACGGACCCACCGCGTGATAGCCGATCTGATCGCCTTCGGCCGGCTCGTAGCCCTTGCCCTTTGTCGTCATCACGTGCAGCAGCTTCGGGCCCTTGGAGGCGCGCAGCGTCTTCAGCGTGGACAGCAGGGCGGGCATGTCGTGGCCGTCGATCGGGCCGGTGTAGTGGAAGCCCATTTCCTCGAACATCGTGGACGGCACGAACATGCCCTTCCAGTGTTCTTCCCAGCGCTTCACGAAGCGCGCCGGGTTGTTCTTCTTGTCGCCGAGGATCTTCTTGCCGCCTTCGCGCAGTGCATTGAGCGTGCGGCTGCCGGTGGCGCGGCCGAGCATCTTGGTCAGGCCGCCGACCGCCTCGGAGATCGACATGTTGTTGTCGTTGAGGATCACCAGCAGGTTCGGCTCCGGCTCCATGCCGCCGGCGTGCATCAGCGCTTCGAAGGCCATGCCGGCGGTCATTGCACCGTCACCGATCACCGCAACGACCTGGCGGTTGTCGCCTTCGGACTGGCGAGCGATGGCCATGCCAAGCGCGGCGGAGATCGAGGTCGACGAATGGCCGACGCCGAAGGTGTCGTACTCGCTCTCTTCACGTTTCGGGAACGGCGCCACGCCGTCCTTCTGCTTGACGGTGTGGATCTCGTCGCGGCGCCCAGTCAGGATCTTGTGCGGGTAGGTCTGGTGACCGACGTCCCAGACCAGCTGGTCCTGCGGGGTCTGGTACAGGTAGTGCAGGGCCACGGTGAGTTCGATCACGCCCAGGCCGGCGGCGAAGTGGCCGCCGCTCTTGCCCACCGATTCGATGAGGTAGGCGCGCAGTTCGTCGGCGACCGCCCTCAATTCGGATTCGTCGAACGTGCGCAGGTCATCCGGTGTCTGGATGCGCGCGAGGCGGGGATAGCGGGCAGAGTCGATCATCATGTTCGCACTTGTTCTGAATGCCCATTTTCGCCCTCAAACGGGGGTGGGGCAAGCAAACGCCGCCGCCCGTGACAGGACGGTGAGGGTTGCATTTTCGGCGATTCAAGTGCTCAGTTTTGAACGCTTCGGCAATTGCGCCTTCAGGAAGGCCATCTGGTCGGCCAGGATGTTGCGGTTGGACAGGATCAGATGCTCGATCCAGCTGGGCCGGTAGGGCACCGCCAGCAGGGGCATTCCGGCCTGCTGCGGGGTGCGGTCGCTCTTGCGCGAGTTGCAGTGGAAGCAGGCGGTGACCACGTTTTCCCAGCAGTCCAGGCCGCCTTTGGACAGCGGCATGACGTGGTCGCGGGTGAGTGTGGGGCGGTTGAACTGCTGGCCGCAGTACATGCACAGGTGGGCGTCGCGGGCGAACAGGGCCGGGTTGGTCAGGTTCGGCGTCGGGTCGATCGCGCGGGAGCGGGCGTGGCCGCGCGCGGCGATGATCGGGTGCAGGTCCATCCCGCTCTGCAGGCCGCTGAAGCGGTTGGTGCCGCCATGGATGTGCAGGCAGGGATCGCCGAGTGTCCAGGCGACGGCTTCGCGGGCGTAGAGGCACGCCGCGTCCTGCCAGGTGATCCAGTCCAGTACGCGTCCGTGGGCATCAAGCGAGAGCAGCCGGACGGAACCGGGTCGATGCAGCGTCGTGGCGTTGGGCGATGCTTCGGCGCCCGGAGCAGAAAACGGAGCTCCGGCTTCGATCAGACCCAAGCGTGTAGTGTCTGTCTCCATCGGGAGAACAGCTTATACCTGAATTGTTGCGTTTTGGGTATCGCCACCTGGGCGATACCCAAAACGCAACAATTCAGGTCCGCGCATTCTTCCTATTCCCCGCGCCTTCGGCGCGCCCCCTTTAACAAAAGGGGGCTTTTCTCCAGAGAGAGACTGGGGGCTGCCAGGCCGGGGTCGGATCCTTTTCCCGCAGGGAAAAGGCTCTGACCCCAATCCGGGCAGATCCACGCCATGTGTGGATGCGAGGGTCAGAGCCCTTTTCTGCGGAAAGGGATCCGACCCTGTGGGCTCAGGCGCCGAAGCGCTCGTCGTCCATCGCCATCAGCGGGGCGGCGCCGGCCTGGATGGCGGCGGCGTGGCTGAGGGTGCGCGGCAGCACGCGGGCGAAGTAGAACCGCGCGGTCTCGCGCTTGCCCTGGGCGAAGGCGGCGCCGTGCGCGCTGGCATCGGCGGCGGCCACGCTGCGGGCCCACCAGTAGGCCAGCACCACATAACCCGAATAGAACAGGTAGTCGTAGCTGGCCGCGCCCAGTTCGTCCGGGTTGGCGGCCGCGCGCTGCAGCACGTCCAGGGTCAGCTTGCCCCATTCGGCAGCCTTGGCGCGCAGCGGGCCGATGAACTCGGCCAGCGCTTCGTTGCCCTCGTGTTCCTTGGCGAAGGCTTCGATCTCGGCCAGCATCAGCTTCAGGCCGGCGCCCTGGCTGGACGCGGTCTTGCGGCCGATCAGGTCCAGTGCCTGGATGCCGGTGGTGCCTTCATACAGGGTGGTGATGCGGGCGTCGCGCGCCAGCTGCTCCATGCCGTGCTCGCGGATGTAGCCGTGGCCACCGAAGCACTGCAGGGCGTTGTAGGTGTTCTCGATACCCCATTCGGTCTGGCAGGCCTTCGAGATGGGGGTGAGGAAACTCACCAGGGTGTCGGCGCGCTCGCGCTCGGCGGCGTCCTCGGCGTGGTGGGCGACATCGATCAGGGTGGCGGCGTGCAGGGCCAGCAGGCGGCTGCCCTCGACCAGCGACTTCACCGTCAGCAGCATGCGGCGCACATCCGGGTGGACCAGGATCGGGTCGGCCGGCTTGTCCGGGAACTTGGCGCCGCTGAGGGCGCGCGACTGCAGGCGTTCACGGCTGTACTTCAGCGCGTTCTGGTAGGCGCGCTCGGAGAGGCCGATGCCCTGCAGGCCGACACCCAGGCGTGCGGTGTTCATCATGGTGAACATCGCCTGCAGGCCCTTGTGCGGCTGGCCGACCAGGTAGCCTTGTGCGCCATCGAAGTTCATCACGCAGGTGACCGAGCCCTTGATGCCCATCTTGTGCTCGATCGAACCGCAGCGCAGCGCGTTGCGCTCGCCGACGTTGCCGTCGCGGTCGACCTTGAACTTGGGAGTGACGAACAGCGAGATGCCCTTGGCGCCCGGAGGGGCGTCGGGCAGCTTGGCCAGCACCAGGTGCACGATGTTGCCGGTCAGGTCGTGCTCGCCGGCAGTGATGAAGATCTTGGTGCCGGTGATCGAATAGCTGCCATCGGCGTTCGGCTCGGCCTTGGTCTTCAGCAGGCCCAGGTCGGTGCCACAGTGCGGCTCGGTCAGGCACATGGTGCCGGTCCAGCGGCCCTCGATCAGCGGCTTGAGGAAGGCCTCGTGCTGCCAGGCCTCGCCGTGCTGCTTCAGCGCTTCGATGGCGCCGTGCGAGAGCAGCGGGAAGTTGCCCCACGCCAGGTTGGCGGCGTTGATCATTTCGTTGAGCGGCACGCCCAGGGTGTGCGGCAGGCCCTGGCCACCCAGTTCCGGCGAGGCGGTCAGGCCGGTCCAGCCACCATCGACGAACTGGTCGTAGGCCTGCTTGAAGCCGGGCGGGGTGGTCACTTCACCGGTGGCCTGGTCGAGCACGCAGCCGATCTCATCGCCAACGCTGTTGAGCGGGGCCAGCACGGTGGCGCTGAAACGGCCAGCTTCTTCCAGCACGGCATCGACCACGTCGGCGGTGGCGTCGGTGAAGCCCAGGCGGGCGAACAGGGATTCGACCTTGAGCACGTCGTGCAGGGCGAAACGGAGGTCGGAAAGCGGGGCGGTGTAGCTGCTCATCGGTACGTCTCGATTTGATCAGGGCAGGGGAGAGCGGCACCAGGCGCCGCGACGGAAGGTGGGAATCAGCGCAGCACGCCCGGCAGGCCCGGGGCCTGGTTGAGGGTGCTGCGGCTGCTGATATCGAAGCTGCGCTGCTTCTTTTCCTGCGGCGTGGCCGCGACTGTTCCCTTCAGGCCATAGGCCAGGGTGCGGTTGCCGGCCAGTGCATCGGCCACCACCAGGCGTGCGGCCGAACTGGGTACCAGGTCGACGTTGATGACGTCGGCCGAGGTGCCGCCGATGGAAATGCCCGGCTTGGCCTGCAGGGTGCCGGCGTCGCTGTCGCCAACGGTCAGCGCCAGCGAGACATCGTCGAAGGTCATCGGCATCGAGCTGAAGTTCTGCAGGCGCAGGGCCACGGTCCAGTTGCCGTCGGCGCGCACGGTCAGCTGCTGGAGGCTGGCCGCCGGTTCCGAAACACGCTTGACGATGCCGTTGCCACAGGCGGCAAGGGCGAGGGTGCTCAGGACGATCAAGGCGATACGGAAACGGTGGAGCATGGGCGCAGGTCCTCTGGAGGCGGTGCGTTGGAATAAGCATACTACGGCGTATGGTCGTTTGGATCGCCTGTGGCGACCCGTCGCAGAGGGTAGCGCGTGAAGATGGCGGCCGGGCGTGCGCGGCGCCGGATCGGGCGCGTGCTGCGCGCGGATCGCGTTGCGGTTCAATCGGCGGGGGTATCGCGCAGTGGCGCCATCACCCGCAGCGGACCGAGGTCGTAGCCCATCGCTTCAGCCTTGTCCTTGAGCTGCTCGAATCGGGCGCGATCCATTTCCGGCAGGCGCGAGAGAATCCACAGGTATTTCCGGTCCGGTTCACCAACCAGCGCCCACTGGTAGTCCGGGTCCAGCGCCAGCACCCAGTAGTCCGCCCAGACCAGTGGCACCCAGCTCAGCCAGTCCGGAACGAAGCGCACCTGCAGCTGGCCTGGATGGCCGGCTACCAGGCGTGCCACGCCTTCAGCGACCACGCGTTCGCCGTCGGCGCTGCGGCAGGCGTTGGTGACACTGATGCGACCATCGCGGCGCAGCCCGTAGTTGGCGGTGATCTCGCCGACGCATTGCTTCTGGAACGACACCGGCAGGTGCGCGATCTCGTGCCATTGGCCTGCGTAGCGATCGATGTCCAGACTGTCGACCGCCCGCAATGGCTCGGCGGCGATCACCGGGGCGGCGGCCAGCAGCAGGCAGGCGAGCAGGGTGGGGCGCAGTTGCATCGGCAGGCTCCGGCAGGAATCTGCAGCGTAGGTGCCGCGCCGGGTAGCGGTGTAAATGTTTCGTCAACCGGCCGCAGGCAAAAAAAAAAGACCTGCATTTCTGCAGGTCTCTGAAGATGGTGGCCGAAGACGGAATCGAACCGCCGACACGGGGATTTTCAATCCCCTGCTCTACCAACTGAGCTACTCGGCCAAATTGTGTGGCGACCGCGGTGAATGCGGTTTCCGGAAAAAAAAGACCCGCATTTCTGCAGGCCTTCGAAAGTGGTGGCCGAAGACGGAATCGAACCGCCGACACGGGGATTTTCAATCCCCTGCTCTACCAACTGAGCTACTCGGCCACATGTTTCGTAGCAGCGAGGTCGCTGCCAAGGAGGCGTATATTACGGAGGTCGGCAGTCTTCGGCAAGCGTTTTGCCAAGAATTCTTCACATTGCCGTCTGCGCGCCTGCAAGTACTTGATCCGCCGTCGCGGTGCAGGGCGGGAAGGGCCTGGAATCGATCCGGACGCCCCGGCGCGATCCTGATCATCCCCTGTGGCGGAAATCAGCAGGCCGCGGTGATCGGCAATGCCGCAACGGCAAGGCCTGTGTCGGTGCCGCGTCTGGGCGGGCGATGGAACGCTGTTTTCGTGGCCGTTTCCGGCGATCGTTGCGGCGTAGTGTCGGTATTCCTTTCCTGATGCTGGCAACAGCAGAGCCGGTCACCATGTCCGATTCCCTCGTTACCTCCCGCATCGTGCTGGCCTCGCGCCCGCAGGGCGCGCCCACGGCAGCCAACTTCCGCCTTGAACAGGCGACACTGCCGGCCTTGGCGAAGGGTGAGGTGCTGCTGCGCAACCGCTACCTGTCGCTGGACCCGTACATGCGTGGACGCATGGACGAGGGCCCCTCGTATGCCGCACCGGTGGCCATCGATGCGGTGATGGAAGGCCAGACCGTGGCCGAGGTGCTGCAGTCCAACGCCGAGGGAGTGGCCGCAGGTGAGCTGGTACTGGCGCCAGGCGGATGGCAGACCCATGCGGTACTGCCGGGCAAGGCACTGGGGCGTCGCCTCGATCCGGCCGGGCTGCCACTGAGCACGGCGCTGGGCGTGTATGGCATGCCCGGATTCACTGCGTATTCCAGCCTGCATGAGATCGCCCGCCTGAAGCCGGGCGAGACGCTGGTGGTCGCGGCCGCGACCGGTCCGGTGGGCGCAACGGTTGCGCAGCTGGCGAAACTGCAGGGCGCGCGCGTGGTCGCCATCGCCGGTGGTGAAGCCAAGCGTGCCTACCTGCAGACGCTGGGCGTGGACGTGGCGCTGGATCATCGTGCGGCCGACTTTGCCGAACAGCTGCGCGCGGCGGTGCCCGCGGGCATCGACGTGTATTTCGAGAACGTGGGCGGGCACGTGCTGGATGCGGTGCTGCCGCTGCTCAACGACTTCGCCCGCATTCCGGTGTGCGGCACCATCGCCACCTACAACGAACGCGGCGTTGAACAGCCCGGGCCGGACCGGTTGCCAGCGCTGTTCAGCCAGATCCTGCGCCAGCGCCTGACCGTGCGCGGTTTCATCGTGCACGACTTCAACCATCTGTGGCCGGACTTCGAGCGCGAGATGCCGCAGTGGCTGCGTGAGGGCCGCATCCAGTACCGCGAGGATGTGGTGGAAGGGCTGGAGAATGCGCCGGAGGCGTTCTTCGGGCTGCTGAAGGGGCAGAACTTCGGCAAGCTGGTGGTGAAGCTGGATTGAGTGTTCGCCGGGCATGGCCCGGCGCTACCTCCGGGCGTGCCGACGAAGGTCGGCACCCACTTCAGGCAGTCGAGGCCTTTTCCCGGCGCAGCAGTTCGCGCTTGCGCGCCACGCCCCAGGCGTAGCCGGACAGGTCGCCGTCGCGGCGTACGACGCGGTGGCAAGGGACGGCCACCGCCAGTGGATTGCTGGCGCAGGCGCGAGCCACCGCACGGCTTGATCGCGGGGCGCCGATGCGCGTGGCGATGTCGGCATACGAGGCGGTCTGGCCACGTGGGATCTGCTGCAACGCCTGCCACACGCGCTGCTGGAAGGCGGTGCCGCGGATATCCAGCGGCAACGTGGCGCCCCGTGTCGGGTCCTCGACCAGACCTACCACCTGTGCCACCAGTTGTTCATAACCGCTGTCGGCACCGACCAGCTTGGCCTGGCGGAAGCGGTGCTGCAGCGATTGCAGCAGCGCTTCCGGATCGTCGCCGAGCAGGATCGCGACCACGCCGGTGGCACTGCTGGCCACCAGCACGCTGCCCAGTGAACTTTCGGCAAGCGCGAAGTGGATGACTTCGCCACGACCACCTGCGCGCCATTGCTTGGGAGTCATGCCCAGCAACTTCGGTGCGTTCTCGTAGAAGCGTCCGCTGGAGCCGAAGCCGGCATCGTGGAAGGCGTCGGTGATGCGTTCCTGCTGTTGCAGCCCGGTGCGCAGGCGGTCGGCGCGCAGTGCCGCAGCGTACTGCTTCGGCGTCAGCCCGGTTGCCTCCTTGAACAGGCGATGCAGGCGGGTCGGGCTGCAGCCTGCGATGTCGGCCAGTTCCTGCAGCGAGGGTTCGTCGAGGCTGGCCTGAAGGTGGCGGCAGACCCGTTCGACGCGGGCGTCGGTGGTGGGGGAGGCGGTGCTGTCCATGGGCGGATTCTGGCATGTGCCGCAGCCACGAAAACTCCGTTTCCTGCACTTGCCAGCGAGGCCCGGAAACGGAGTGTTGGCAGTCCAGAGGCAGGGCATCGTTGCGGCTACTTCACAACGGATGCCACGACCATGCGCTTGAACAACAAGATCGCACTCATCACCGGAGCCAGCGCCGGCATCGGCCGCGCCAGCGCGCTGCGCTTTGCTGCCGAAGGGGCAAAGCTGGTGCTGAATGCACGGCGGCCGGAGCCGCTGCAGGCGCTGGCCGAGCAGATTCGCGCCGCCGGTGGCGACGCCGTGGTGCATGCCGCCGACGTCGCCGACCCGGGCACGGCGCAGGCGCTGGTCGATCTGGCCCAGCAGTCATTCGGCGGCCTGGACATCGCCATCAACAATGCCGGCATGCTTGGCCCGGGCGTGCCGGCGGCGGAGTTCCCCGTGGACGCCTGGCGCGAGGTGATGGCGACCAATCTGGATGCCGCCTTCCATGCTGCACGCGCGCAGTTGCCGGCACTGCTGGCGCGCGGCGGCGGCTCGCTGGTGTTCGTCGGCACGTTCGTCGGCCATACCGTGGGCTTCCCGGGCATGGCGGCCTATGCGTCGAGCAAGGCAGGGCTGATCGGCCTGAGCCAGGTGATCGCGGCGGAGTATGGCGCGCGTGGTGTGCGCAGCAATGTACTGCTGCCAGGTGGCACCGATACCGAGATGGGGCGGGAGGCCGCGCCTACCGGGGATGCCCGCGACTTCGTGCGCTCGCTGCACGCACTGAAGCGCATGGCCGAGCCGGAGGAGATCGCCAACGCGGCGCTGTTCCTGGCCAGCGATGAAAGCAGTTTCGTTACCGGTACCGCCATGCGCGTGGAGGGTGGGGTGTCGATCACCCGCACCTGAGTGGGGTTACGAGCGTGGTAAGTAGCGGAGGCCGCTGCTGGCCATGAAGCCCTTCGGATCGAAACGGGCCCAGGCTTCTCCCCAGTCGAACCGGGCGTGGCCACCCGCCAGCTTGCGACCCAGCGCCGCGCCCAGCGTACGCTTCATGAACGCTACTTCGGCATCGATCGCCGCCTGGGTCGGCCAGCCGTTTTCCAGTGCTGCACCGGGCAGATCGACACCCATCGTCACCATGTCGAGCTGTTGCCCATGGAAGCACAGGCTGATCCCAGCGGGTGCACCGGCCAGGCCTAGCCGGTGCAGGCTGAGCCAGTGATAGCCGGTGCCGACATCGCGCTCGCCATGCATCAGCGTGGCGAAGGCGATGCGCGCCTCATCCAGCGAGAGGGTGGGGCCGATCAGCGTCGGCAGGTTGCCGAGACGGATGCTGCCGTCGGTCGCATCGAAGAGCATCGGCAGTGCTTGCGAGGCGTGCAGGACAGAAAGGGGCATGGCGCACCGCAGAAACGGGTGTATCGGATTCTGGAGGCGTGGGGACAGTACCGGCAAGCCGAGGCTGCACGCCCTGTTCGCGCCAGGCTGACCGGCAGATCACTCTGCAGCGTCTAGCGTGATGGCAGGTTGGATCTTCGCCGATGAGGGAGATGTCGATGAGTGAGCGCGACAACAGCCAGGGCGACCCGAAGCAGGGCGTTCAGGAAAGCCGTCAGGACCGGAAGCAGGATGACGTGGCAAAGCGCCGGCCGGCGCAGCGTGATGAACAGGTGCGTGATGCGCATTCGCGTAGTCCGCGGCGGAAGGACGGCGGCGAGGAGCCGGCCTGAGCCGCGGGCGCTGGGAAGAAAAAACCCGCAGATCACGGGGATCTACGGGTTCTTCTGAATAGTGGTGGAGCCAAGGAGGATCGAACTCCTGACCTCGTCATTGCGAACGACGCGCTCTCCCAGCTGAGCTATGGCCCCACGGCAGGGTTTCAGTGTAGCGCTGCCTGCCGGGCTTGCCAAGCGCCGGGCCGGGACGGTGGTCGCGCCGCGTCGGCTACCGCCCCTGACCGGTTCAGGACAGGGCCCGGCGCAGCAGCGCGCCGGCACGACGTGCTGCCACGTCGGTGCTGGCACTGACCGCGTGCAGGTGGATGCAGGCGTGGATCATCCCGGGCAAGCGCTCGAGCGTGCAGTCGACACCTGCCGCCTGCAGCCGCCGTGCGTACTGTTCGGCCTCATCCCGCAGCGGGTCGTGCTCGCAGCTGAGCACGGAGGCCGGCGCCAGCCCATGCAGATCCGTTGCATGGGCCGGCGAGGCCTGTGCCAGCGGCGGGTGCAGATCGCCAAGATAGGCCTGCCAGCAGCGCTGCATCAGTTCGGCACTGAGGTAGAAGCCACTGGCGTACTCGCGGTAGGAATCGCTGCCCATCCCTGCATCGAGTGCCGGGTACAGCAGCAACTGGTGGCGCGGTTGCGGCAGGCCAAGATCGCGCAGCTGCAGGCAGCACGCGGCGGCCAGATTGCCACCGGCGCTGTCGCCGCCGATCGCCAATCGCTGCGGGTCCACCCCGAGGAGCTCGGCGTTGTCCTGCAGCCACGACCAGGCATCGGCAAGGTCGTGCAGCGGCACCGGGAACGGGTGTTCCGGCGCCAGCCGGTAGCCCACGGCGACAATCACGCAGCCGCTGGCATTGGCCAGCGCGCGGCAGGGGCCGTCATAGACCGCCAGCGAACACTGGAACCATCCGCCGCCATGCGCGAACAACAACGCCGGTGCCGGTCCATCGGGCAGCCCTTCCGGTGTGTAAAGGCGCACTTCCAACGCGTGGCCGTCGCGTGCGATCACCGCATGCTCGATCACATGCGCAACCGGCTCCGGCGCGCCCTGCAGCTGAGGCAGCGCGCTCTCGCTGATCGCACGCAGCTCGCGCAGGTCGTCCGGCAGTGGATGGGCCGCAACGGCATCGACGAACTGCTGCAGCGCGGGTTCAAGCTGCATGGCGCGCCTCCTGCAGGAACGGCAGCAGCTGCGCCAGGAACGCCTGCGGCGCTTCTTCCATGATGAAGTGGCCGCAGCCCGGCACGATGCTGCCTCGCACGTTGTCGGCATGCGGTTGCAGGGTCAGCATCGGCGCATCGGCGGTGGCGTGCTCGGCGCCGATGGCCAGCACCGGCATCGCCAGCCGGCGCTGAGCACGTTCCTTGTTCTGGCGGATGGTTTCCGGAATCGCGCGGTACCAGGCGAAGCCGGCCCGCAGTGCACCGGGGCGGCTGTAGGCGGCGATGTAGGTATCGGCAGCCACCGCGTCGCGGCGATATGACCAGCGGTCGAACATGAATTCCAGGTAGGCGCGCTCGCGACCGCTGATGAGTGCCTCGGGCAGGTCGGCCACCTGGTTGAACATGAAATGCCAGAGGAAGATGTTGTCGGCCGGTGCGGCGAAGATGCCCGGTTCCGGCGCCAGGCCGGGAATCACCGCTTCGGTGACCGCCAGTTGGCGCACCGCCTGCGGCTGGTCGCTGGCCAGTGCATAGGCAATCCACATGCCGATGTCATGCCCGACCACCTGGTAGCGCTCGTGGCCCAGTGCCTGCATGGTCTGGTGCAGGACGGCGGCGGCGCTGCCGGTGTCGTAACCGTGGCTGGGGCGATCGGATTCGCCGATGCCCGGCGGGTCCACGGCAATCGCTTCGAAGCCGGCGTCGGCCAGGGCGTGCAGCACATGGCGCCAGGCATACCAGGTCTGCGGCCAGCCGGGAATCAGCAGCACCGGTTCGCCGTGGCCGGCGGAGACGCAATGCACGCGCTGGCCATCGATGCGCAGGTAGTGGTGGTGCAGGGTGTCGTCGCCGGCAGCGCCAGCGGGAAGGGAAGTCGTCATGGGGGAGTGCTCCGTGGGGGCTCAGGCGATGCCGAGCATGTGCTGCATCTGCGCGGTGCTGATCGGTGCACCGGCGAAGTCGTCGAAGATCTTGTCGGTGACCGGAATGATGTGGTCGCGGATGAATGCAGCGCCTTCGCGTGCACCGGCTTCCTGGTCCTTCAGGCAGCACTCCCACTCCAGCGTCGCCCACCCCTGGTAGTCGTACTGGGCCAGCTTGGAGAAGATCGACTTGAAGTCGACCTGGCCATCGCCCAGCGAGCGGAAGCGACCGGCCCGTTCGGTCCAGTCGGCGTAGCCACCATAGATGCCCTGGCGGCCGCTGGGACGGAACTCCGCATCCTTGACATGGAACATGCGGATCAGCGGGTGATAGATGTCCAGGTACTCCAGGTAGTCCAGCTGCTGCAGCACGAAGTGGCTGGGATCGAACAGGATGCGGCAGCGCTGGTGCTGGCCGACGCGTTCGAAGAAGCGCTCGAAGCTGGTGCCGTCATGCAGGTCTTCGCTGGGATGGATCTCGTAACAGAGGTTGATGCCGTTGTCCTCGCAGGTATCGAGGATCGGCCGCCAGCGGCGCGCCAGTTCGTCGAAGGCGGCATCGATCAGGCCCGGCGGGCGCTGCGGGAACGGGAACAGGTAGGGCCAGGCGAAGGAGCCGGAGAAGGTGCCCATGTCCTGCAGGCCCAGCCGGCGGGAGGCACGGGCGGCCAGGTGCAGTTGCTGCTGCGCCCATTCGCTGCGCGCCTTCGGGTTGCCGCGCAGTGCTTCCGGCGCGAAGCCATCGCAGAGTTCATCGTAGGCCGGATGCACGGCCACCAGCTGGCCAAGGATGTGGGTGGTGAGCTCGCTGACCTGCAGGCCGTGCTCGGCCAGGGTGCCGCGGATGTCGTCGCAGTAGTCCTGGCTGTCGGCGGCGGTGGCCAGGTCGAACAGGCGTGCATCCCAGGCCGGGATCTGCAGTGCCTTGAAACCGTGTCCAGCGGCCCACTCGGCAATGCTGGCAAGTGAGTTGAACGGTGCCTGGTCGCCGGCGAACTGCGCCAGGTGCAGGCTGGGGCCCTTGAGGGTCTGCATGTGTTGCTCCAATTGTTTGTCAGTCGACAAAGAATAGGCGCGACTCTCGCGATGGTCAACACCCGCGTTACACTGCGCGCCTCACTGGAGCAGGCAGGCAGATGGCAGGGCGACCGCGCGAATTCGACAGGGACCAGGCGTTGCGCAAGGCGATGCTGCTGTTCTGGCAGCACGGCTACGAAGGCACGTCGATGTCGGCACTGGTCGAAACGCTGGGCATTGCTTCTGCACGCATCTACGCCGCGTTCGGCAGCAAGGAGCAGTTGTTCCGCGAAGCCGTGGCGCTGTACGAAGAGGGCGAGGGTGGTTTCGCGCCGCGCGCGCTGGAGCAGGCCACGCTGCGTGAGGCGATCGGGTCCATGCTGCGCGAGGCGGTGCTGACCTACACCCGTCGTGGGCGTCCGCATGGCTGCCTGGTGGTATCTTCGGCCAGCAGCGTGTCGCCCGATGGCGAAGGCGTGCGGGACTGGTTGGCCAGCCATCGTCGCCAGCGCACGGCGGCGATCATCGCGCGGCTGCAGCAGGCGCAGGCCGAGGGTGAGCTGGCCGACGGCGCGGCGGTGCAGGCGCTGGGCGACCACTTCGCCACGGTGCTGCATGGCATCTCGGTGCAGGCGCGTGACGGCATCAGCCGCGAGCGCCTGCTGGCGATGGTCGATGTCGCGTTGACCCCGCTGCCCTGAGTCAAGCCTTCAGGGCGTGCGGAATGCCCTGTGACTGTGCCGAAACCGCTTGTTTCGCCGGGTTTGGGTGCTTCGCAACGAAATCGTAACAATTTGGGGGATAATGGCCGCTTGCGCAGTTTTCCTCCTTTTTGCCGCCCGGCCCGCGCAGGCCGCACGGACGCCTCCTCAGAGCATTGCATGCCCTCCCATACCGATTCCCGCCGCCTGTCGGGTCTGTCGTCTTCCCTTGTTTCCTTCCGCCGCCACCCGCTGGCACTGGCCTGTGCCGGTCTGGCCCTGGTCGGCAGCTTCGGTGCCGCCGCGCAGGACAGTGCGCCGACCCCGACCGGCCTGGACACGATCACCGTGACCGCCGAACACCGCGAGCAGAACCTGCAGGAAGTGCCGGTCTCGGTCGGTGTGGTGCAGGGCGAGCGCATGCGCGACTTCACCGCCGGCGGCGACGACACCCTGCTGGCGCTGTCCGGCCGCGTGCCGAGCCTGTATGCGGAAACCACCACCGGCCGCATCTTCCCGCGCTTCTACATCCGCGGCCTGGGCAACATCGACTTCTACCTGGGTGCCTCGCAGCCGGTCTCGATCATCCAGGACGACGTGGTGCTGGAGCACGTGGTGCTGAAGTCCAACCCGGTCTATGACGTGGACCAGGTGGAAGTGCTGCGCGGCCCGCAGGGCTCGCTGTTCGGTCGCAACACCACCGCCGGCATCGTCAAGTTCGACACCCTGAAGCCGACCCAGGACTACACCGGCCGCGTCAGCGCCAGCTACGCCACCTACAACAGCGTGTCGATCGACGGCGGCTTCGGCGGCCCGATCAACGACGTCGCCTCGTTCCGCGTGTCGGCCCTGTACCAGCACCGCGACGACTATGTCGACAACACCTACAAGGGCCCGAGCGCCGATGGCACGGTCAGCCCGAAGAAGAACGCCATGGGCGGCTTCGATGACCGCAATGTGCGTGCGCAGCTGCTGCTGACTCCGAGCGACCAGTTCTCGATCCTGGCCTCGGCCCACGCCCGCGATTACGAAGGCACCTCGACCCTGTTCCTGCGCGGTGCGCTGACCAAGGGCTCGAACAAGACCGACGTGCCGCGCGACAAGGTTGCCTACGACGAAGCCGACAACAACCCGCAGGCGTACAAGACCTACGGCGGCTCGGTGAAGGCACGCTACGACTTCGGTGCGATCGACTTCACCTCGATCACTGCCTACGAGACCACCTCCGGTTACAGCCGTGGCGACACCGACGGTGGCGCAGCGGCGAACTTCCCGGTGAACGGCGTGCCGAACGGCTACGGCCAGTCGATGGGCCGCATCCGCGACCTGGACCAGTGGACCCAGGAATTCCGCCTGGCCAGCCATGACGACAGTGCGCTGCAGTGGCAGGCCGGTGCGTTCTACTTCAACGGCAGCGACACCACCGACTTCTACCAGCGCGCGTGGTTCCTGCAGGGCGCGGCACGTAACCCGAACAACTGGGTGCGCCTGCGCAACAAGAACACCTCGTGGGCCGGTTTCGGCCAGATCAGCTACGCCTTCACCGACAAGTTCACCGTCACCGCTGGCCTGCGCCAGACCAAGGACGAGAAGCACACGCGCCTGCTGAAGACCGCTGATACCGCCGCCGGCGTGGTCACCTACAAGGGCCGCACCGACGTCAAGATGTCCGACACCACCCCGAGCTGGGATCTGAGCGCCATGTATCAGATCACCCCGGACGTGAGCGTCTACGCCAAGGTCGCCCGCGGCTTCCGCGGCCCGACCATCCAGGGCCGTTCGGCAGTGTTCAATGCCGACTTCACTACCGCCGATTCCGAGACCATCCTGTCCTGGGAAGCGGGCGTGAAGAGCAGCCTGTGGGACAACCGCCTGCGCCTGAACGCCACCGCGTTCACCTACACCGTCAACGACATCCAGCTCAACGGCAACGATTCGGACGGCAACGGCGTGCTGTTCAACGCCGACAAGGCCAAGGCCTACGGCTTCGAAGCGGACATGGAACTGCGCCCGATCCCGAACCTGACCCTGAGTGCCGGCCTGAGCCTGCTGCACAGCGAGATCAAGGACAAGCGCGTGTACGCGCAGGTCTGCGGCCTCAACGGCCAGGTGGTCTGCACGGTGAATGACCCGACCATCAAGGTCGGCGCCAACACCTTCGCGCAGATCGACGGCAACCCGCTGCCGAACGCGCCGAAGTACAACGTGAACCTGGCCGCCCGTTACGACTTCCCGGTCAGCGACGCTGGCACCATGTTCGTCTCCACCGACTGGAACAAGCAGGGTTACACCAGCTTCGTGCTGTACGACAGCAAGGAGTTCAACTCCAAGGGTGACTTCGAAGGCGGCCTGAAGATCGGCTACTCGGGCAACTACGGTGCCTACGAAGTGGCGCTTTTCGCGCGCAACATCACCAACGAGAAGAACCTCAAGGGCGTGATCGAGAATTACATGGCCGCGGTCTACAACGAACCGCGCACCGTGGGTGTCTCGCTGAACATGAACTGGTAAGGCTCTGGCGCGGTGGTGGGTTCTCCCGTCATCGCACCGCTGGAATGCAAAGGGCGGCCCGGAGTTCCGGGCCGCCCTTTTCGTTGTTTCAGACTGCGGTAAGGTCGCTGTCCTGGCTGCGCTGGCCGAAGGTCAGGGCCCAGGTGGCGCTGTCCACCTGCTGGCGGTCCTGCGCCTGCTGCTTGCGCGCGCGGCTGGCGCCGAACCAGCGGCCTTCGCCGTTGATCAACGGCGCCATGCGCACCACATCCACGTACTCCGTATCGATCTCGCTGGCGCGCTGCAGCCAGGTCAGGGCCAGGAAGGCGTTGGCCGGCACGCCGTTGCCGAAGTGGTAGATGTCGGCCAGGTAGCCGGCGGCCCACAGCTTGTCGTTGTCCTCACCGCGCCACCACAGCGGAATCAGGGCGCGTTCGACCGCTTCGCGCTTGTGCGCGTCGTTCTGGCCATCGAAGGCCAGGCAGGCCAGGTTGCGGCAGGTCGGGCCCCACACGCGTTCACCGGCGTCGGCTTCGCGCAGGCAGCGCAGGTACAGTTCGCGCGCACGCGCTTCGTTGTCAGCGCCACCGGCCGCAACCAGGCGCACGCCAAGGTTGTAGGTGGCGATCAGGTCGCCGCCTTCGACGGCACGCTCCTGCCAGTACAGAGCCTTCTGGGCATCAACGAAGTCCGGCTGGTCGCGGCCGCCCAGCCGGCCCTTGTACAGGTCGCACAGCGCGGCCATCGCACCGGCGTCGCCGTCGTCGGCCATGCGCTGCAACAACGACAGGCCCGCGTCCTGCGAGACATCGCAGAACAGGTTGGACGCAAAGGTGACCGTGGATGTCTTCTGCTGCGCCGCCAGTTTCAGGGCGCGCTGCAGCAAGGGCTGCGCACGTGCCGGATCGGCTGCCTGGCCGAGCAGCCCATGCTCGATGGCGGTAGCCGCCCAGAGCAGGCCGAGCGCCGAATCACCTTCGCGGGCGGCGTAGTCCACCACCTGCGCGAACAGCGTTTCGGCCCCTTCAACATGAGCGAACCAGGTGCAGGCCTCCAGGCTGCTGAAACCACCGTGCAGGACCATGTCACGATCCAGTGCCCACGCATGCTGCAGGTCCTCAAGCGCGGCCTGCATGCATCCGGCATCCCATTGCACCTGGTCTTCGATCTCCTCGATGCGCCCGAGATGAAAGCGGAGTGCGGCGCGCTGGATCAGGACTTCAGCGCGCACGTAGCCCTCCAGGTGCCAGTCCAGGATCTGTGCGTACGCGCGCTCATGCACGGCCACCGCTTCGGCATCGCCGCGGCGCGGCAGCTCGCCCATCCAGTCCTGTTCCTTGCACCAGCGCAATGCGTTGCGCTGTGCCAGCTCCAGGCCTCGGCACCAGCTGCCTTCGATGAAATCCTCCATCGCCTCGTGGCTGCCGCCCCAGCGCGGGTACAGGTAGTAGAGGGTGTCTTCCAGCGTCCCCAGGTCGTCCGGACGCTGTTCCAGCACCAGGCGCATCCAGTACGCGAGGGGGGCATCGAATTCGTCCTCGCTGCGATCGCGCAACAGCGGCGGCAGGCATTCCGGCAGGTGCTGCAGGGGCGCACCGAAGCGCGACAGCAACTGCAATGCCTGCGGCCACGCCTGCGGATAGTGCTCGGCCAGGGCGGCTTCATCGGACTCCGGCGATTGCCCCGCCTGGAGCGCGCGCAGCCAGTTTGGTTCGCGCAGGTAGCTGGTGATGCGCTTGATGCCATCCAGCGCCAGCGCCGGTCGCTGCGACAGCGCGATCGCCTGCAGATAGGCATGCACGGCGTGGTCGCGCGCCTGCTGTGCGGCCAGCCACTGGCTGTCTTCCACCAGCGCGGCCACGTCGGCGCTGCGCAGGGCGCCAGCGGCCGATTCCCAGCAGGCACCCAGGCGCAGGCGTGCGTAATAGCTGTGCGGATCGGCGGCAACCCACCGTTGCGCCTGCTGCAGGCGCTCATCCAGGGGCAGCGCCGTGTCCTGCAGGTTGCGCAGGCGCCAGCGGATGCCGGGCAGTGGCCGAGCGCCGTTCAGCCAGGCCTGTTCGTGTGGTGCCAGCAGTGCATCCAGCGCTGCGTAGTCCTGTTCCTGCAGTGCGCTGCGCGCCTGCGCGCGCCAGGCCAGGTCGCCCATGGAAAGGCCGTCTTTCGCAAGTCCATTTGTCATCTGATGCAATCCAACAATAGCGGGGACGCTATTGGACAGGTCCACGCGCGCGCCGGCAAGCGTGGCAGATGCTCATGTCTGCGGTGCCGGCGCCGGTTTGCCCGGCGCCGGTTGGTCTCAGTGCGCGGGCAACAGTGCCTGCAGCCGCGACTCCAGTTCCTGCTGGCGCCAGCCGGCCAGTGCGGCCGGCCACTGGCGACGTTCCAGATAGCTTTCCAGATGCTTGCGCGAGGCGAGAATGCCATCCGGCAGCCCCAGCTCACGGCTGCGCTCGGCCACCGCATCCTGCAGCTTCTTCAGGGCCTGCTTGTTGCTGTCGTTGGCCGGCAGCGCCAGCGGCGCGTCGGCTTCATCGGCCAGCGGCGTGGACAGCGCCTGCCAGACAGCGCCGGCCAGCTTGCGCGGTGCCTTCGGGAACTGTTCGAACAGCTTGCCCAGCGCAGCCTCGTCGGCCGGTGGCGTGCGCGCGAGGGTGGCGGCCAGTTCGTTGTCCAGGATCCAGCTTCGCGGGCGGTCGCTGTTGCGTGCCTGCACGTCGCGCCAGCGCAGCAGGCGCAGCAGGCGGTGCTGGGCGGCAGCATCAAGGAACTGTGCCGAGCGCATCGCCAGGTGCGGCCAGCGGTCTTCATCGTTGGCGACGCTGGCCAGCAGCCGCTCGCCATCGTCGTGCAGCCACTGCTGGCGGCCGAGCGCCTGCAGCCTGGCATTGATGGCGTCGTGCAGTGCGAACAGATGCTCGACGTCATCGGCGGCGTACTGCAGCTGCGACTCGGACAGCGGGCGGCGCATCCAGTCCGAGCGGGTCTCGCCCTTGGCCAGCGCTACGCCAGTGATCTCCGCCACCAGCTTCTGGTAGCCCATGCCGCCGCCGATGCCGGCCAGCGAGGCACCGATCTGGGTGTCGAACAGCGGTCGCGGCAGGACGCCGCAGGCCCACTTGAAGGCAACCAGGTCTTCGCTGGCGCTGTGCATCACCTTGGTGATGGATTCATCGGCCAGCCACGGCGCCAGCGCCTCGGTCATGCCGGGAATCAGCGGGTCGATCAGCAGGATGTCCTGCCCAACGGCCATCTGCACCAGCGCCAGTTGCGGCCAGAACGTGCGTTCACGGATGAATTCGGTGTCCAGGCCGATGCGGGTCGGGCGCTGCTGGAAGTACGCATCCAGCTCGGCGGGGGTGGTGATCCAGGTTGCCACGGGTCAGGGCCTACTACTCGGGTTTGCTCAGGCAGGGGAGAATAGCCTAACGTCGGTCCGCGTCCGTGCCGAAGGAGGCTCTGCTTGCGTTTTCCGTTGTCGCCCGTGCTGTGCACCGCCCTGGCCGTGGCCCTGGCCGGCTGCACGCCGTCGCCGTCCGCGCCGGCGGACAGGGCCGCCAGCGGAGAGGCGCCCGGGGCCGAGGGGGCCGACACCGGCACCGATGCCAGTCCGCAGGCCGGGCAGGGTAGCGTGACCATCGCCGGTGAAGATGCCGCCGAGGACGTACAGCAGTGGACGCCGCCACGGGTGGACCGCCAGGGCCGCAGCCTGGCCCAGTTGCGTCGCGGCGCCGAGCAGGCGTTCGCCGAAGGGCGGCTCTATGAAGATGCGGACGCTGCCATTCCGCTGTGGCTGGCGGTGCAGGAAGAAGACCCGGATGATCGCCAGGCCCGGCTGGGCCTGCAGCGTGCCCGGCAGCGACTGCAGCAGCTGGCCGATGCCCTGCTGGTGCGGCCGCTGAAGCAGCGCGAGGCACTGGCCGAGGCCAGCCGCCAGGCACTGGTGCTGCTGACCCTGGCGCCGAAGGATGAGAAGGTGCGTGCGCTGCAGGCGCGGGTGGAGCTGGCGCAGCGCGTGGTGGCCTACAACCGTGCCGGCGAGGAGGACCTGCGCTCGGATCGGATCGGCGAGGATGGCGACGGTGCCATCGGCAATTTCCGTGAGGCGCTGGCGCTGGATGAAGACAACAGCCGCGCACGGCAGGGCTTGGCAGCAGCCGAGAGCGGCTTGATCCGCCGTGCCGAAGACGCCGCGCGGGCGCGCGATTTCGCCAGCGCGGGTACCTGGCTGGCCGAAGCCAGCAAAGTGCGCGATTCGTCGCCGACGATTGCCGACGCGTTCGAGCGCATCGAGCAGATCCGCGCCGCCACGCTGCTGCAGCTGCGTGATGACGGCCTGCGCGACCTCGCTACGCCGCAGGGCCTGAAACCGGCGCGCGAGAAACTGGCCGAAGCGCTGCGCATCGCCCTGCCGGGTGACGCCGTGGTGGGGCAGTTGCGCGAGCGCATCGACCTGGCTACCCATTACGGCAGCTTCCGGCCAGGACAGGTGTTCAGCGACGCCATGCGCGATGGCGGGCGCGGGCCGCAGATGGTGGTGGTGCCTCACGGTGGTTTCCAGATGGGCGCGGGCGATGCCGAGCCGGGCTCGAGTGATGCCGAGCGTCCGTCGCACTACGTGCGCTTCGATCGTGGCTTTGCAATGGCGATCACCGAGATCACCGTCAGCGATTTCGAGCGCTACGTGAAAGCATCCAATGCGCGTCCACGCGCGACCCGGCGCGGCCATTCGGTGGTCTACGACGAACGCAGCGGCAATTTCATCCGCCGCAGTGGCGTGGACTGGCGCTCGGACTATGACGGCGGCCGCGCGCTGGGCAACTCGCCGGTGATGCACGTCAGTGTGCGTGATGCCGAGAACTATGCGGCGTGGCTGTCCGAGCAGACCGGCCGCAGCTACCGGCTGCCCAGCGAAGCCGAGTTCGAGTACGCGCTGCGCGCTGGCAGCAGTGGCCGCTATCCGTGGGGCGATGCAGGCGTGCCGCCGCCAGGCAGCGGCAACTTTACCGGCAGCAAGGACGTTTCGCCTTCGGGCCGGCACTGGCACAACGCGTTCATCGGGTATGGCGATGGCTGGTGGGGACCGGCGCCGGTGGCCAGCTTCCAGGCCAATGCATTCGGCCTGCACGACATGGGCGGCAACCTCAGTGAATGGGTGGCCGACTGCTGGCATGCCAGCTACCGCCGCGCACCGTCCGATGGCGTCGCCTGGTTCAACCCGGGCTGCCGGTCGCGCGTGATCCGCGGTGGCAACTGGGCCAATGCCCCCGAGCAGACCCGTGCGGCCTGGCGGCAGTCCCAGGATTCGGATACCACCAACGCCCGCATCGGCTTCCGCCTGGTACGCGGCATCTGAGCGGCACCCGGCTTCACCCGCTGCGGGCAGTGGCGCACTAAGATTGCGCCGTGCCCGCCGGCCGGCGGGGCCAGCAGGAAGTCCCCCGATGCGCAACGATCCCTTCTCCCGCTCGTCGCAAGGTCCGCAGCGGCGTGGCCTGTTCGGCAACATCCGCTGGTGGGTGCTGCTGCTTGCCGCCGGCTATGCGCTGTTCTACTGGTTCTCCAACCGCACGGTCGATCCGTACACCGGCGAGAAGGTGATGATCGACAGCAGCCTGGACGCGCGCCAGGAAACCGCGCTGGGACTGCAGGCCTACCAGCAGATCCTGTCGCAGGAACGGCCGATGGACCCCAATGCACCGATCGCGCGCGATGTGCGCGACATCGCCCAGCGGCTGATCGCCAAGGTGGACGTGGTGGAGACCGCGCTGGCGCAGGAGCATGGTGTGCAGCCGGCACATTTCGCGCGGGATTTCCAGTGGGAAGTGAACGTGATCCCGTCCGAGCAGGCCAATGCGTTCTGCCTGCCGGGCGGCAAGATGGCGGTCTACACCGGGCTGGTGCCGGTAGCGCGCACCCGCGATGCGATGGCGGTGGTGATGGGTCATGAGATCGCCCACGCGCTGCTGCGCCATGGTGCACAGCGCATGGCACAGCAGAAGCTGACCCAGATCGGGCAGGTGGCCGGCGCCGCCAGTGGCATGGATGCGCAGCAGCAACAGATGATGATGTCGGCGATGGGCTATGGGTATCTGCTGCCCTATGCGCGCAGCCACGAGACGCAGGCGGACGAAGTGGGGCTGATGCTGGCCGCAGCGGCCTGCTTCGATCCCCGCGAGGCGGTGCCGCTGTGGCAGCGCATGGGCCAGGCCAGTGGCGGCCAGGCGCCGCCGGAGTTCGCCTCCACCCACCCGAACCCGGGCACCCGCATCCAGAACCTGCAGGCGCTGATGCCGAAGGCGCTCGAGTACCGGCAGAAGTTCTGCGAGCAGGCAAAGTAGGGGGGTGTTCGGCAGGGCTTGCAGCCCTGCACCTGCCGAAGCCAGAGCAACAGCAACAGCAACAGCAACAGCAACAGCAACAGCAACAGCAACAGCAACAGCAACAGCAACAGCAACAGCAACAGCAACAGCAACAGCAACAGCGTGCATTCCGTGGGATGGCGGGGTGGGTCCGGTTGCGGGAGACGCCGTAAACCCGTCCATGGGGGCTTGGCCGCGGCATCCATGCCGCGGACACTCCCGCAACCGGACCCACCCCGCCTTCGACAGATCTCCTCGATCTGTTGGAATTGCTCATGGGGTCAGATCCGTTTTCCCTCGGAAAACGGATCTGACCCCGGAATCTCATTCGATATCTGACAGATGTGTCGACCAAGGTCGACACCCACCAACAGCTGCGGGATTCTGTCAGAGGTGGGGCGGTGTCGGAGTGCGGGGTGTCAGCCGCATGGATGCGGCTGCCAAGCTTACAGGGACGTACTTGCAGCGTCCCCGCACTCCGACACCGCCCCGCCATCCCACGGAATGCTCGCTTTTGACGTTGACGTTGCCTTGGCTTGAAGCCTCTGCAGGTGCAGGGCGCAGCCCTGCCGAACAACCCTCTACTTGACCTGCACGTCGATCACGCCGTCGCCGACACGTGCCTGCAGCGCATCGCCAGACTGCACCTGGTCGACCTTCCTCACCAGGGTGCCATCGTCGCTGCGGGTGAGGATGCTGTAGCCACGGGCCACGGTGGCCAGCGGGCTGACCGCCTCCAGCGAACGCGCCAGCCCGCGCAGGCGCAGTGCATCGCGTTCCAGCAGGCGCTGCATTGCCGCCTGCGGACGCCCGCGAAGGGCGGCCAGGCGACGCTGCATCGCATCGAGCTGGCGCTGTGGATGGTGGCCGCGCAGCACGGCGGCAGCGTGGCGCAGGCGTGCGGCACGACGTTCCTGCTGCTGGTTGAACGCGGCATGCAGGCGCCTGCCAAGGTCCAGTTGGCGGCGGCGCAGCAGCTCCAGCCGTGCCTGCGGGCTCTGCGCGTTCAGGCGCAGCAGTGCGCGGTCGGCACGCTGCATCGCCTGCTGCATCGCGTGCCGTTGCAGCTGCACCATGCGTGCGGCCGTGCGGCGCAGGCGCAGCGCCAGTTCGCGCTGGTCCGGCACCAGAAGTTCGGCGGCCACCGACGGTGTCGGCGCGCGCAGGTCGGCGGCGAAGTCGCTCAGGCTGAAGTCGGTTTCGTGGCCAACGGCCGAGACGACCGGCGTGTGGCTGGCCGCAATCGCGCGGGCCAGCGCTTCATCGTTGAACGCCCACAGGTCTTCCAGCGAACCGCCACCGCGGGTCAGCAGGATCACGTCGTAGCGGCCACTGGCATCGGCGGCCTGCAGCAGGCGGGTGATCTGCGCGGCGGCCGTGCTGCCCTGTACCAGGGTCGGCAGCAGGTCCACTTCCAGCAGCGGGAAGCGGCGGGACAGCACGCTCAGCACATCGCGCACGGCGGCGCCGGTGGGAGAGGTGATCACCGCCAGGCGTTGCACATGTGCGGGCAGCGGCCGCTTGCGCGCCGGGTCGAACAGGCCCTCGGCCTCCAGCCGTGCCTTCAGTTCCTCGAATGCGCGGCGCAGCGCGCCTTCGCCGGCTTCCTCCATGTGGTCCAGCACCATCTGGTACTCGCCACGGGCGTCGTACAGGGTCACCTTGCCGCGCACCAGCACGCGCATGCCCTCGCGCGGCACGAACTTCAGGTACTGCGCCTTCATCCGGAACATCGCCGCCCGCAGCTGGGCGCGCGCGTCCTTCAGCGTGAAGTAGAGATGCCCGGAGGCGGGGCGCGCCACGCTGCCAAGCTCGGCCTCGACCCAGATCGCCGGGAAGCTGCCTTCCAGCAGGTCACGGGCCAGGGTGTTGAGCTGGCTGGGGGTGAGGATGTCGTTGTTGCGTGGCTGCATGGGAACGGCGTGCGGCAGGTGGAACGGATGCTCAGGATCGCACGTCAGCGCGGTGCGTGCTGGCCCAGCGCCCACTGCACGTGTTCGCGCACCAGGGGGGAGGGATGGTCGGCGCGGGTGTGCAGCGCGGCCAGCGTTTCGGCCGTGGTCGGCGCATTGCCCAGTGCTACGGCGATGTTGCGCAGCCAGCGCTCGTGGCCGCTGCGCCGGATCGGGCTGCCTTCGGTGCGGTGCAGGAACTCGGCTTCGTCCCAGGCGAACAGCTGGTCCAGGCGGGCAGTGTCGAGGTTGTTGCGTGCGCGGAAGTCGGCTTCGTCGGTGCGCTTGGCGAACTTGTTCCAGGGGCAGACCAGCTGGCAGTCGTCGCAGCCGTAGATGCGGTTGCCCATCAATGGCCGCATGTCTTCGGGAATGGCGCCATCGTGCTCGATGGTCAGGTAGGAAATGCAGCGCCGTGCGTCCAGTCGCTGCGGCCCGGTGATCGCACGGGTGGGACAGACATCGATGCAGCGCGTGCAGGTGCCGCAGTGTGCCGTGGCCGCCACATCGATCGGCAGCGGGATATCGATGTAGATCTCGCCGATGAAGAACCACGAACCGCCGTGGCGATCGATCAGGCAGGTGTGCTTGCCGATCCAGCCCAGCCCGGCGTTGCGCGCCAGTGCGCGTTCCAGCACGGGGGCCGAATCGACGAACACGCGGTAGCCCAGCGGCGCCACTTCGTCGTTGATCTGCGTGGCCAGCTTCTGCAGCCGGTTGCGCATCAGCTTGTGGTAGTCGCGGCCCAGCGCGTAGCGCGCCACGTAGGCGCGGCCGGGATCGGCCAGGGTGGCCCAGGCTTCGGTGTCGTCCTTGTGGCTGTAGTCCATGCCTACCGAGATCACCCGCACCGTGCCGGGCAGCAGCTCGGCGGGACGCGCGCGCAGGGTGCCGTGGCGCGCCATCCAGTCCATCGTGCCGTACAGGCCCTGGCCCAGCCAGTCGGCCAGGTGCGCCTCATCCTCGCCCAGCTCGATGCCGGCGATACCGCAGCGCTGGAAGCCATGCGCACGCGCCAGTTCGCGGATGCGCTGCACGGCTTGGGCCGGATCGACAGGGGTGAGGGCGGGGGACATGTTCACCAGTATAAAATCCCTGCATGGCCAACCTTGCCGATCTGTTCGATTCCGTCGCTGCGCGTGCGCTTGATGCGCAGGCCTCGGCACTGGCTGCCGATGGCGGCTGGGGCCTGATGGCGCAGGCCGGCCAGGCCGCCTTGCAGTGCCTGCTGCAGCACTGGCCGCAGGCGCGGCGGATCGGCGTGGTGGTCGGAGCCGGCAACAACGGCGGCGACGGCCTGGTGCTGGCCCGCCATGCACGGCAGGCGGGGCGCGTGGTGGCGGTGATCGCCTTGCCGGGCAAGCCACCTTCAACCGTGCTGGCACAGCGTGCAGCATCGGATTTCAAATCCGACGGCGGCATTGTCATGGAATTCGATGGGGCCCTGCCCGAGGCGGATATCTGGGTCGATGCCCTGTTCGGGCTGGGCTTCGACCGCGCGCCCGAAGGCGCGGCGCAGGCGCTGATCGCCGCCGTCAATGCACAGGCAGCACCGGTGCTGGCGCTGGACGTCCCCAGTGGCGTGGATGCCGACCGCGGCGCGGTGCCGGGTGTGGCGGTGAACGCCGCGCTGACCCTGCAGTTCATCGTGGCGCATCGCGGCCTGTATACCGGGGATGCGCTGGATCATTGCGGGCAGAAGGCGTTGGCACCGCTGCAGCTGCCAGCGGCTGCATGGCAGGGCGCATCGCCCGCCGCGGAGCACTGGACACAGGCGCGTTTGCCGGCACTGCTGCCACCACGCCGCGCCAACACTCACAAGGGCGAATCCGGGCATGTGCTGTGCGTCGGCGGCAACCATGGCAGCGGTGGGGCCATCGCGATGGCAGCCGAAGCGGCACTGCGTGCCGGTGCGGGGTTGTTGAGCCTGGGCACCCGGCGCGATCACGTCGGCCCGTTGCTGGCTCGGCTGCCCGAGGCCATGACCCATGCGCTTGAAGATGGCGATGTGCTGCCGGCGCTGCTGGACAAGGCCAGGGTGGTGGCGATCGGCCCCGGCCTGGGCCAGGACGAATGGGCGCGCGCACTGTTTGCGCGGGTGCTGGCCGGCGACAAACCGCTGGTGGTTGATGCCGATGCACTGAATCTGCTGGCGCAGGATCCGCGCGCGCTACCGGACGCCATCCTTACGCCACACCCGGGCGAGGCCGCGCGCCTGCTCGGCTGCAGTACCGCCGACATCCAGGCCGATCGCTACCGCTGTGCGCAGGCGTTGGCCGAACGCTTCCACGCCGTGGTGGTGCTGAAGGGCGCGGGCAGCATCGTGACGGCCCCAGGGCAGGCTCCCCGACTGATCGCTGCAGGCAATCCCGGCATGGCCGTAGGGGGCATGGGCGACCTGCTCACCGGCATCATTGCCAGCCTGCGCGCGCAGGGGCTGGCCGCCTTCGACGCTGCCGCCGCTGGTGCACTGCTGCATGCGCTCGCTGGCGACGCTGCGGCCGCCGACGGCGCACGCGGCCTGCTTCCCACTGATCTGCTGGTGCCGCTGCGGCGACTGGCCAACCCGGAACGCTCTTCATGACTGATTTCTTCCTTGCCGACAGCGACGCAACCGAACTGCTCGGGCAGTGGCTGGCGGCGACCCGACCGCCGCAGGCGCTGATCGAACTGCGCGGCGACCTCGGTGCCGGCAAGTCCACCACGGCCCGTGCACTGTTGCGCGCGCTGGGTGTGCAGGGTGCCATCCGCAGCCCGACCTATACCCTGGTCGAGCGCTATCCGCTGGCCAGTGGCGGCGAGGCCTGGCACCTGGACCTGTATCGCATCGGCCAGGCCGGCGAGCTGGATTTCCTTGGCCTGGATGAGGGCAGCGCGGTGTTGTGGCTGGTCGAATGGCCCGAGCGGGGCGCCGGCGCGTTGCCACCGACCGATCTGGTGGTAGCGCTGGAAATCGAGGGTCAGGGACGCCGCGTGCGTCTCACTGGGGCCAGCGACGTGGGGAATGAATGGCTGAAACGGCTCCCTCAAGGGGGCGACTTGCAGGCCATTTCTGTCGGCTGACGAGAACAAACACCGGCAGGTTACGGATTATTAAGGAAAAAGGTGTTGCATTCCGTTCAGCGCGGTGATTGAATCCTGAGCCATGCGCCCGGGGAACCGTCTCATCGCCATCTGTGCTGCCGTCGGACTGGGTCTGGCGAGCGTCAGTGCGTGGGCCGGTGAGGTCCGCCAGGTTCTGCTGAATACGGGCGCCACCGGCACCCGTGCCGAGATTTCGCTGGTCGGTAGTGGCGGTTACAAGACCCTGTCGCTGGCCGGACCGAACCGCCTGGTGGTCGATTTCCCGGACTCCAGCGCCATACGCAACCTGAAGATGCCGGCTGCGCAGGGCGTGGTTACGGCGGTGCGGACTGGACAGCCGGTGCCGGGGACCTTCCGTGTCGTTTTCGACCTCGCTGAATCGGTGGCGCCGTTCCGCCCGCAGATGCAGCGCGAGGGCAATGAATCCAAGCTGGTGATCGAATGGCCGGGCGATGGCCCGGCCGTGGCCGCCAGCCGTCCTGCAGTGACGCCGGCGGTGCAGCCGCAGGCACCGGTGGCCACGCCCGCGCCGACCCCGGCCGAAAGCGCGCAGTCGCGTACCGATGCCGCGCGTGCGACCGCGCTGCTGACCGCGCAGGTGCGGCAGCAGGCCAGTGCCACTGCTGCCGCACCGGCCACGCCGACCCCGGCGCCGTCCACTGCACCAGCCCAGGTTGCGGCTGCCGGTACCGTGGCCAGCAGCTCGCCTTCTTCCTCGCCGGCCGCGATCCTCGCCGGCCAGCGCACCGCCGCCGTGGTGACCACGCCGCCGGCGACCGTACCGGCACCGGCACCGACGCCGGTGGAACCGCCGCGTCCGGCCATGCCCAGTGATGCCTCGCGCATCCGCATGCAGGCCGGCATGCGTCATCTGGTGGTCGCCATCGATCCCGGCCACGGTGGCCAGGATCCGGGCGCGATCGGCCCGACCGGCAAGCGCGAAAAGGATGTCACCCTCGCGGTGGCCCGTGAGCTTGCCCGCCAGGTCAACGCCACGCCGGGCCTGAAGGCGTACCTGACCCGCGACAGCGACGTGTTCATCCCGCTGCCGATGCGCGCGCAGAAGGCGCGTGCGAACAAGGCCGACATCTTCATTTCGATCCACGCCGATGCGGCCGAAAACCGTTCGGCCACTGGCTCGTCGGTCTATGTGCTGTCGACCAAGGGTGCTTCTTCGCAGCGCGCCCGCTGGCTGGCGGACAAGGAAAACGCGGCCGATCTGGTGGGTGGCGTGCGCCTGCAGCAGACCGAGGGCACGCTCGCCAACGTGTTGCTGGACCTGGCCCAGAGCGGTTACATGAAGGCCTCCGAAGACGCCGCCGGCCACGTGCTGGGCGGCCTGAAGCGGATCGGCAACAACCACAAGCCGAACATCGAACGCGCCAACTTCGCCGTGCTGCGCACCTCGGACATGCCGGCCATGCTGGTGGAAACCGCGTTCATCTCCAACCCGGACGAAGAGCGCCGCCTGATCGATCCGGCCTACCAGCGCAAGATTGCCGGTGCCGTGCTCGACGGTGTGCACACCTTCTTCAGCCGCCAGCCACCGCCGGGGACGCTGTACGCGGCCCGTGCCCAGGCCGAGATCGACGCTGCCGGCACCATGGCCGGCGGCAGCAAATAACCCGCTTCCCGTAGGGCGCGGTAGAGTCGACTGTCAGTCGACTACGCGCGCAGCGCGGGTTTCTCGGTGCCCGGTGAGGAGCAGTCGACTGACAGTCGACTCTACCGCGCAGCGCGGGGGGCGGTGCCCGGAGAAGAGCAGTCGACTGGCAGTCGACTCTACATGCAGCTGCTCCGCTATCATCGACCAATGAAGTCTGCTGCCCATCCTCTCCCATGAGCGCGCCCGGCCCGCGTCCGATCCGGCCGTTGCCGGAAATCCTGATCAACCAGATCGCCGCCGGCGAAGTGGTCGAACGTCCTGCATCGGTGGTCAAGGAACTGGTCGAGAACGCGATCGATGCCGGCGCCAGCCGTGTCGACATCGACCTGGAAGAGGGCGGTGTCCGCCTGATCCGCATCCGCGACAACGGCAGTGGCATCGCACCGGAACAGCTGCCACTGGCGGTATCGCGGCATGCCACCAGCAAGATCGCCGACCTCGACGACCTTGAATCGGTGGCCACGCTCGGTTTCCGTGGCGAAGCACTGCCCTCGATCGCCTCGGTCAGCCGCTTCACCCTGTCCTCGCGTCGCGCACATGACGAACACGGTTCGGCGCTGCAGATCGAAGGCGGCAAGATCGGCGACGTCACGCCACGTGCGCATGCACCGGGTACCACGGTGGAAGTGCGCGAGCTGTTCTACAACGTACCTGCGCGACGCAAGTTCCTGCGCGCCGAGCGTACCGAACTGGGCCATATCGAAGAATGGTTGCGTTCGCTGGCGCTGGCGCGACCGGATGTCGAGCTGCGCGTGTCGCACAACGGCAAGGCCTCGCGCCGCTACAAGCCAGGCGACCTGTATTCCGATGCGCGGCTGGCCGAAACGCTGGGCGAGGACTTCGCCAACCAGGCCGTGCGCGTGGACCACAGTGGCGCGGGCCTGCGCCTGCATGGCTGGATCGCGCAGCCGCATTACTCGCGGGCCAGCGCTGATCAGCAGTACCTGTACGTCAACGGCCGTTCGGTGCGCGATCGAAGTGTCGCCCATGCGGTGAAGATGGCGTACGGCGATGTGCTGTACCACGGCCGGCAGCCGGCCTATGTGCTTTTTCTGGAGCTGGACCCGACCCGCGTCGATGTCAACGTGCACCCGGCCAAGCATGAAGTGCGCTTCCGTGATTCGCGGCTGGTGCACGACTTCGTCTACCGCACACTGAAGGACGCGCTGGCTGATACCCGTGCCGGCATGTCGGTGCAGGAGATCGGTGCGGGTCCGGTGCATCCGGTGGACACCGCTGCTGCATCGATGGCATCGAGCGCGGGCGCGTCGGGTTTCGGGCTGGTGCGTGGGCCTGCGCCGGGTGCCGGATCAGGCGGCGGTGGTGGTGGTTTTTCCGGCTGGCGCCCGCAGCAGCCCCTTGGGCTGCAGGTGGCTGATGCGCCGGCGGCCTACGCCGCGCTGTATGCCACGCCGGCCGGTGCCGAACGCGGGGCGGCGCTGCCGCCGATGCCCACCGAGAACGGACTGCCGGTCACCAGTGCCGATGCCGGTGTGCCGCCGCTGGGCTATGCGATCGCGCAGCTGCATGGCATCTACATTCTGGCGGAGAACGCAGAAGGCCTGATCGTGGTCGACATGCATGCCGCGCACGAGCGCATCGGCTACGAGCGCCTGAAGAACGCGCACGACGGTATCGGCCTGCAGTCGCAGCCGCTGCTGGTGCCGATCACGCTGGCAGTGGGCGAGCGCGAGGCCGACACGGCCGAAAGTGAAGCCGAGACGTTGGCGGCGCTCGGTTTCGAGGTGACCCGTGCCGGCCCCGGATCGCTGCATGTGCGCAGCATTCCAGCGCTGTTGGCGCATGCCGAACCGGAAGGGCTGCTGCGCGACGTGCTGACCGACCTGCGCGAGCATGGCCAGAGCCGCCGCGTGGCCAGCGCACGTGACGAACTGCTGTCGACCATGGCCTGCCACGGTGCGGTGCGTGCCAACCGGCGCCTGACCGTGCCGGAAATGAACGCGCTGCTGCGCGACATGGAAATCACCGAGCGGTCCGGCCAGTGCAACCACGGCCGGCCGACCTGGGCCCGTTTTTCGCTGGCGGAAATCGACCGCTGGTTCCTGCGCGGACGTTGAGGGGAGCATCGATGCGTTATCGGGGAATGGGCGGCCTGCTGGCCGCCTTGCTGTTGGCCGCGTGCAGCCCGGCGACACCGCCGGCGCCGAAGGTCGCTGAAGATCCGGCCTATGCGGCCGCGCAGCAGCAATGGCGGGTGGCCCGTTACCAGGACCTGACCCGGCCCGATGGCTGGACGGCCCTGGTCGGCCTGCACTGGCTGCAGAACAAATCACACTTCGTCGGCAGTGGTGCCACCAATGGCATCCGCCTGACGGTCGGCCCGGACAAGCTGGGCCTGCTGCGTCGCGAGGGCGGCCAGTGGTGGTTCACGCCCGAAGCCGGTGTGGACGTCAGCCATGACGGCCAACCGGTGCGTGGTCGTATCCGCGTCGACACCGACAAGGATCCGCAGCCGACGCTGCTGGCCTTCGACGGTGGCAAAGGCCAGCTCAGCATCATCCGGCGCGGGCCGCGCGATGCGCTGCGGGTCAAACATGCCGATGCGCAGGCGCGCCGTGATTTCGCCGGGCTGGAGTATTGGCCAGGTGGTCCGGACTGGCAGGTGCAGGCACGCTTCATCCCGCATCCGGCGGGCAAGACCCTGCCCATCGTCGACATCACCGGCCTGACCACCGAGATGCCCAATGCGGGCGCGGTCGAATTCGAACGCGATGGCCGCACATGGCGGCTGGAGGCGATCGGAGCCACCGGGCAGCCGCTGTTCCTGATCTTTGCCGACCGCACCAGTGGCCGCGGCAGTTATCCGGCCGGGCGCTACCTGGATACCGATGCACCCTCTGCCGACGGCACGGTACGCATCGATTTCAACCATGCCTACAACCCGCCGTGCGCATTCACCGCCTATGCCACGTGCCCGCTGGCGCCGCCGGAGAACCGGCTGGACCTGCGCATGGAAGCGGGCGAGAAGGCCTACCACCTGTCTGAAGGAGAAGGCTGAGATGCCGTTGAAGCAACTGTTCCGTGCAACGCTGCTGATGGCAGCGCTTGCAATCGCACCGCTGGCACCGGCGCGCAATGCACCGGCCGCCGACGCCGCTGCCACGGCGGCAGCCAAGCCGCCGGTGCCACTGCTGTGGAAGGTGACCGGCCCGGGTGATTCACGCGTGTACCTGCTTGGATCATTCCACCTGTTGAAGCCGCAGGACTACCCGCTGTCGCCCGACGTCGAGCAGGCCTTCGAGGCTTCGAAGCGGGTCGTGTTCGAACTGTCGCCGGAGGACATGCAGTCGCCGCAGCTGGCCAGCCGCATGGTGCAGGCTGCAGTGCGCACCGATGGCAGCGAGCTCAAGCGCGATCTTGACGCGGCCACTTGGCAGAAGCTGCAGGCGTTTGCATCCGGGAACAAGCTTCCGCTGGCGCAGATGCAGGGCATGAAGCCCTGGTTCGTCGGCCTGAGCATTTCGGTCGGGCAGATGCAGAAGATGGGCCTGGACCCGGCGCTGGGCCTGGACCGTCATTTCATGGAGCGCGCGCAGAAGACCGGCCGCAAGACCGCTGGGTTGGAAGACATCGATACCCAGATCGGCATGCTCGACGGCATGACCGTGCAGGAGCAGCGGCAGATGCTGTCCGAGGCGCTGGACCAGGCGGGCAAGGGCGATGAGCAGGCACGCCAGCTGCACGACGCATGGCGGCGCGGCGATGAGCGCGTGTTGTGGACGAAGATGGCCGCGGAAATGCGCCAGCAGTACCCGCAGCTTTACCAGCGCATCAACACCGGGCGCAACGATGCGTGGGTACCGAAGCTGCTGCCGTACCTGCAGGCCGGGCAGGGTGGCACGCTGGTGGTGGTCGGTACGCTGCACCTGCTTGGCAGTGACGGCGTGGTCGAGAAGCTGAAGGCGAAGGGCTACAAGGTCGAACGCGTATGCACGGGGTGCAAGGCGAAACGTTGATGCTCCGCCGGGGGCACAAAACGAAACGGCGCGCCATCGGGCGCGCCGTTTTCGCATCCGACGGTACAGCGGCTCAGCGGCGGGTCTTGCCGCCGGTGCCAGTACCGGTGCCGGGTTCGTTGGGCTTGTTGCCGGTACCGGTGCCGGTACCTGTGCCACCCGGCCGCGGACCACCGAAACCGGTGCCCATGCTGCGCTGGAATTCCTGCCACAGCTCCAGGTTGCGCTCGGTCAGTTGGTTCATCATCGCCCACGGGGTCTGCCCCAGCAGGTTGCCCATCTGCTGGCGGAACTGCTGCTGCTGGTCCAGGAAGACCTGCATGCTGCGCTCCAGGTAATTGCCCATGAAGCCCTGCAGGGAGTCGCCATAGAAGCGGATCAGCTGGCTCAGCAGCTGGGTGGACAGCATCGGTTCGCCGTCCTGTTCCTGGTCGGCGATGATCTGCAGCAGCACCGAACGGGTGAGGTCGTCGCCGCTCTTGGCGTCACGGACTTCGAAGTCTTCACCGTCCAGGATCAGCTGGCGCACGTCCTCGATGGTGATGTAGCTGGAGATCTCGGTGTCGTAGAGACGGCGGTTCGGATACTTCTTGATGATGCGGGTCGCAGCCATTGAAGCGGTCACTCGTCACAGTAGATGCGCAGCATGGCGCAGTGCAGCAGCCGTTGCAACCGCCTCAGCCCCCGCCAGGCTTGGCTTTCACGGGGGATCATGTTGCGCAACAAGGGTTTGCGTGCTGCGCAGCATGACCATTGGCAGGGGCTGCGGATGTGCGCCGCTGCGGCCGCCAGCGCCGCTTACCAACCCATATGGTGGCCGCCATTGATGTCCAGGTTGCTGCCGGTGATCCACGAGGCTTCCTCTGCGACCAGAAAGGACACGCCGTAAGCGATTTCCTCCGGCTTGCCGAGGCGCCCGGTGGGAATGTCGGCGACGATCTTGGCGCGCACTTCTTCCGGCACCGCCATCACCATGTCGGTGGCCACGTAGCCGGGCGAAATGGTGTTGACGGTAATGCCGAAGCCGGCGTTCTCGCGGGCCAGCGAGATGGTGAAGCCATGCATGCCGGCCTTGGCAGCCGCGTAGTTGGCCTGGCCGTACTGGCCCTTCAGGCCGTTGATCGAGCTGATCTGGATGACCCGGCCCCAGCCCCGCCGGCGCATGCCCTCGATGACTGGGCGGGTGACGTTGAACACCGAATTGAGGTTGGTGTTGATCACATCGTGCCACTGGTCCGCGCGCATGCGATGGAAGGTGGTGTCGCGGGTGATGCCGGCATTGTTGACCAGGATCTCGACCGGGCCCAGTTCGGCCTCGACTGCACGTACCAGTGCTTCGGCACTGTCCGGATCGGAGACATCACCCGGGAAGATCGACACGCTGTAACCGCGTTCGGCCATCGCCTGCTGCCAGGTGCGGGCTTTGCCCTCGTCGCGGTAATTGGTGGCGACCCGGTGGCCCTGGTCGGCCAGGCGCTGGCAGATGGCGGTGCCGATGCCGCCGGTTCCGCCGGTGACCAGTGCGACGCGAGATGTCATGGGATGCTGTCCGGAAATCAGGTGGGGGAGGGGGGATTCTGCAACATCGGCGCGGAAAGTGCGCCGGGTGGCAGCAGGATGTCGGCACGTGGCAGCCGCGCCGGGTCGAAGGCCTGCCGGGCGGCCGCCAGCAGCGTGTCCAGATCGTGCGCAGGTTCCAGTGCCCCGGGTGCCTGGCCGAGCAGCTGCCAAAGCTGGCGCAGCACCGGCAGCGGGCGCGAACTGTCCACCGGCAGTGCGGCCAGCGACTTGGAAAGTTTGTGGCCCGGCGTATCCAGCAGCAGCGGCAGGTGCCAGTAGCGCGGTTCTGGCAGGCACAATGCCTGCTGCAGCAGGATCTGTCGTGCGGTGGAGTCGAGCAGGTCGGCGCCGCGCACTACCTCGGTCACGCCCTGTGCGGCGTCATCGACCACGACTGCCAGCTGGTAGGCCCAGCAGCCATCCGCACGGCGCAGCACGAAGTCGCCGACCTCGGCGTGCACATCCTGCTGCTGCGGTCCACGCAGGCCATCGGTGAAGCGCACGATGCTGCCCGGTTGCACGCGGAAGCGGACGGCGGGGTCCGGTCGAGATTGCCGGGCGACGCAACGATGGTGGATGCCGCCGCTGGCAGTCAGGTCGCTGCGGCTGCAGTGGCAGACGAAGGCCTGGTCGCTGGCAAGCAGCACGTCCAGCGCGGCCTGGTAGGCGACGCCGCGCGCGCTCTGCCAGACGATCGGGCCATCGTGGACCAGGCCGAATGCCGCCAGCGCCTGCAGCTGTGCCTCGGCGGCACCGGGCACAGTGCGCGGTGGGTCGACGTCTTCGATGCGCAGCCGCCAAAGGCCACCGTGATGGCGTGCAAGCAGCCAGCTGCCGAAGGCGGCGAGCAGGGATCCGGGGTGAAGCAGGCCGGTCGGCGAGGGCGCGAAGCGGCCGCAGGGAATGGGGGAGATCATGCTGGCTGAATCGTCGGTCAGGTTGGCGCTTGAATTCAAGCTGACCACACCGCAAATTGACCGGTATCGACCCCTTCCGAGCCGGATTTTCCCATGTTTACCCGCATTGCCCTGTTCCTGGCGACCAACTTCGCGGTCCTGATCCTCGCCAGCATCGTGATGTCGTTGCTGGGGGTCAGTTCGAACCAGATGAGTGGCCTGCTGGTCATGGCCGCGATCTTTGGTTTTGGTGGCTCGCTGATCTCGCTGCTGCTGTCCAAGTGGATGGCCAAGCGCTCCACCGGTGCGGTGGTGATCACCGAGCCGCGCAACCAGACCGAGCGCTGGCTGCTGGCCACGGTCGAGCGCCAGGCCAAGGCCGCCGGCATCGGCATGCCGGAAGTCGCTGTGTACGATGGCCCGGAGATCAACGCCTTCGCCACCGGCGCCAACCGCAACAACGCGCTGGTGGCGGTGTCCACCGGCCTGCTGCACAACATGAGCGAGGACGAGGCCGAAGCGGTGCTGGGCCATGAGATCGCCCACGTCGCCAACGGTGACATGATCACCATGGCGCTGCTGCAGGGTGTGCTGAACACCTTCGTGATCGTGCTGGCCCGCGTGGTCGGCGGCATCATCGACAGCGCGCTGTCGGGCAACCGCGAAGGCGGCGGCCGTGGCTTCGCCTACTTCATCATCGTGTTCGTGCTGGAGATGGTATTCGGCCTGTTCGCCACCATGATCGCGATGTGGTTCTCGCGCCACCGCGAGTTCCGCGCCGATGCAGGCGGTGCCTCGCTGGCTGGCCGCCAGAAGATGATCGCCGCGCTGGAGCGCCTGCAGTTGAACCACGGCCAGAGCACGCTGCCGACGCAGATCGCTGCATTCGGTATTGCCGGTTCGACCGCGAAGAAGCTGTTCATGAGCCATCCGCCGCTGGAAGAGCGCATTGCTGCGCTGCGGGCGTCGACGGTGGCGTAAGTCTTCGCTCCTTGTTAGTGCAGGAACGCCTGGCCCCGCGCCGGGCGTTTTTGTTTGTGGAGAGGCATGCATCGGTAGCGCCGGGCCATGCCCGGCGGATCGTTTCCGCGACTGCGGAGGGGTGTCACTTTCTTTGCTCGTGCAAAGAAAGTGACACCCCTCCGCGGTCGCGGAAACGAATCTCCGTGCGCACAAACGAAAACGGCACCCTCGCAGGTGCCGTTTCAGTGAGCCGCGTTACGTGGACGCTCAGAACTTTGCGTCGAACTCGGCAGCGTAACCGGTGTTGACCAGCACCTTCTGCAACGACTCTGCCACCTTCAGGTTGCCGGCCACGATCTGGTGCGTCTCCGGGCCGCGGTTGTCCATGCGGCCCAGGGTGGCGCCCTTGAAGTCGCAGACCTTGCCGCCCGCTTCGCGGACCAGCAGCAGGCCGGCGGCGATGTCCCACGCCTTCACGCCGGCTTCGAAGTAGGCATCGGCACGGCCGCAGGCCACGTAGGCCAGGTCCAGCGCGGCCGAACCAGTGCGGCGGATGTCCTCGCCGTGCACCAGCAGGGCGTCGACCGCCTTCAGCTGGGCACTGGCGCGGCTGCGCTCGCGCGGGGCGAAGCCGGTGTGAATCATGGTGCCTTCCAGATCCTTGCGGTCGGCCACGCGGATGCGGCGGTCGTTCAGCACGGCACCGGCGCCGCGGCTGGCGGTGAACAGTTCATTGCGCAGCGGATCGAAGATGACCGCATCGGTCGGCTCGCCATTCTCGACCAGGGCGATCGACACGCAGTAGTGCGGCACGCCGCGCAGGTAGTTGCTGGTGCCATCCAGCGGGTCGATGACCCACATCTGGCGGCGCTCGCCCTGCACGCCACCTTCTTCACCGAAGATGCCGTAGTCCGGGTAGGCGCGCTTGAGTTCCTTGACGATGACCTTTTCCGCGTCCGCATCCACTTCGCTGGCATAGTCCATCCGGCCCTTCTGCACCACGTTCAGTGCCTCGAGCTTGTTGATGTTGCGCAACAGGACGTTGCCGGCGAGGCGGGCGGCCTTGACCATGACGGTGACGGCGGGTTTCTGCATGGCGTGGGCTCCCGGAAAGGCAGAAGAGATGGACTGGCGGGGGAAAAGAGCGGGTCCGGCGCAGTGGCCGGCCGCACAGTTTACCATTGGTCATCGTCCAGCTCGACCTTTTCCCTGTTCATGTCCCAGTTTCCTGCCGCAACCCGCCTCCGATTCGTCCTGGTCGGTACCCAGCACCCCGGCAACATGGGGGCTGCCGCCCGCGCCCTGAAGACCATGGGCCTGGCCCGCCTGGTGCTGGTCGCCCCCGAAAAGCCGCTCGACGAAGAGGCCTTCCGCCGCTCGGCCGGTGCCGAAGACGTGCTGGGGGACGCCCCGGTGGTGGCTACCCTGGCCGAGGCCGTGGCTGACTGTCGCCTGGTACTGGGCTGCACGGCCCGTGCCCGCCGCGTCCAGCTGGAGGAGTACCTGCCGGCCGATGCTGCCGCCCGTGCGGTGGCCAAGGCGGGCGAAGGTGCCGAGGTGGCACTGGTGTTCGGCCGCGAGCGCACCGGCCTGACCAACGAGGAGCTGCAGCTCTGCCACGCCGCAGTGCACATCCCGTCAGACCCGGAGTTCAGTTCGCTCAACCTGGCCGCCGCCGTGCAGGTGCTGGCCTATGAAACGCGCATGCAACTGCTTGGGGCGCAGCCGGTTGCAGAAACCGAACCCGGCTTCCGCGAACAGGCGGCCAGCCACGAGCAGATGGAGAGCTTCTTCGCCCAGCTGGGTGACACGCTGGACGAGATCGATTTCCACAAGGGCCGCGCCCCCGAGTCGGCGATGCGCAAGCTGCGCCGCCTGTTCCTGCGCAGCGAGCCCACCGAACAGGAAGTGCGCCTGCTGCGCGGCATCCTCGCCGACACCCAGCGCATGGCGCGACTGGCGCAGGCAGGCGGCAAGGACAGCTGACGACGTTCTCATTTTTTCGGGTAGTCTGTCTGGATACCCAGGGGGGATGAAGCCTGTGTCGGGTCTGCGAAAGGCAATGCAGGGGGGACTGCTGAGCCTGGCCATGGTCCTGCTGGCCGGGACGGTGCGTGCAGCACCGGACCCGGTGCTGGTGCTGGGCCGGATCAGCGATGACCCCAAGGCCCACTACGAGCAGCTGCAACCCCTGCTGGACTACGTTGTGGCTCGCATGCATGACGTCGGCATCCAGGAGGGGCGGATACTGATGGCCCGCGACCCGCAGCAGATGGCCAGCTATCTGCGGCGGGGACGGGTCGACTGGGTCACGGAAACCTCCGGTACGGCAGTGGCGTTGGGCCAGCGCAGCGGCGCTCGCCCCCTGCTGCTGACCGAGCGCAACGGTGTGCGGGAGTACCAGACGGTGTTCTTCGTGCGCAGCGACAGTCCCATCCAGCGGGTGCAGGATCTGCGCGGCCATCGTCTGGCCCTGCAGAACACGGCCTCCACCAGCGCCTATCTGGTGCCGGTGATGACCCTGCTGAACCATGGCCTGTCGCCACAGATCCTGGCCGGGGTGTGGGACGTGCCAGGGCGTGACAGCGTGGGGTATGTGTTCGCGCGCAGCGAGTTGAACATCGCGACGTACGTGCACAAGGGGATGGCGGATGTGGGGGCGGTGAGCAGCGTGGACTGGAATGACGAGCGGCGGGTGCCGGCTGCATTCCGGCGCGATTTCCGCGAACTGCTGCGCACCGAACCCTACCCGCGTGCGGTGGAGATGGTCCGCGCCGACCTCGATGCCCGGGTGCGCGATCGCCTGCAGGACGTCCTGCTGCAGGCAGCCAGCGACCCGCAGGCACAGGGCGCGTTGCATCGGTTTTTTGGCACTTCCGGGTTCCACCGTGTCGATGCGCATGCGCAGCAGCGGTTGGATGAATTGAAACAAGGATTGACGCGCGTGCGGATGGAAGTGGAATGAAGTGGCTCGGCTCGGGGATGCAGGCCCGGTTCCTGCTGGCGATGGGCGGAGCGATGGTCGTGGTGGTCGCGATCCTGGCGGTGCTGCTGGGGCGCCAGACGGCGATGCAGAGCGAGGTGCGCACCCTCAGCGGTGGCGTCATCCATGAATTGTTCGATCGCAGCGTGCGCAGCCGCGGCGAGGCGATGGCGCGCGAGTTGTCCGATGCGCTGGCCAACCCACTGTACTACCGCGACCTGGACCAGGTTGGCGTACTCGTGCGCAGCACCGCGCGACAGCCGGTGGTGCGTTATGTACTGGTGTTCGACGAGCGTGGCCGGCTGGTGCACGACGGATCGGTCGAGGTCTCGGGATTCGGCCAGCCGATGGCCGATCCCCTGGCGCCCAAGGCGGCGGCGGCGCAGGCATTGCTGGTGCAGGAATCGCCGAAGGTGCTGGACAACACGATGCCGATCATGGTCGGCAACCAGCGCATCGGCGGCGTCCGCGTCGGCATGGCGCTGGACGAGGTACAGCAACGCGAACAGGCGGCCAATGCCACCCTTGGCGAACGCCTGCAGCTGGTCGGCAGCCGCCACCTCGGATGGTTGCTGCTGATGCTGGGGTTGCTGGTGGTGATTGGCGTGGTGGTGATCATGTACGTGCAGCGCACGCTGGTCGCGCCGATCCGCGATCTGGCCGCAGCCGCGCGCCGCATCGAGGCGGGGGACTATCAGACACCGCTGGCCGAGAACACCCGTGACGACGAAGTGGGTGAGCTGGTGCGCGGCTTCGCCCGCATGCGCGATGCGATCGCCCGCCATGACCGTGAAGTGCGGCACATGGCCTACACCGATGCCTTGACCGGGCTGACCAACCGGCTGGCGTTCCGCGAAGCGCTGGACCATCGGCTGATGGCAGCGCGTGCCGCCAATCACCGGTTGGGACTGTTGTTCGCCGACATCGACGATTTCAAGCGGGTCAACGACACGCTTGGCCATGAGGCCGGTGACGAGGCGTTGCTGCAGTTCGCACAGCGCATCGGTCGCGCGGTCGCGGAAGCGGGCGGTGACGAGGCCCTGCTGGCCCGCTTCGGTGGCGATGAATTCGTGATTCTGGTCGGCGACGGTGACGTGGCCGCCAACGCGCGGCTGCTGGCCGAGGTGCTGGTGCGTGAGCTGGGCAGGCCACTGGTGGTGCAGGGCCGGGAGCTGTTCCTCGGTACCTCGATCGGCGTGACCCTGTTCCCCGATGATGCGGCCGACGCGACGACGCTGCTGAAGAACGGCGACATCGCGATGTACCAGGCGAAGATGGCGGGCAAGAACTGCTACCGCTACTACAGCCGGGCGATGGACCATGCGGTCGAGCGTCGCGTGCACATGGAGCAGGAGCTGCGCGGGGCCTGGGAGCGCGGCGAACTGCGCCTGGCCTACCAGCCGATCTTCCGCATGCGCGACCGTCGCATGGTCGGCGTCGAAGTGCTGCTGCGCTGGCAGCATCCGACGCTGGGCACGATTCCGCCGTCGGTGTTCATCGAAGTGGCCGAGCAGAGCGGGCTGATCGAGATCATCGGCCCGAAGGTGCTGCGTGCGGCCTGCATGGAGGCCTCGCAATGGCCACGTGGCGTGGCGGGCGACGACCTGTTCGTATCGGTCAACGTGTCACCGCGGCAGCTGCGCGGCGGCGAACTGCCGGCGCTGGTCGCGCAATGCCTGCATGAATCCGGGCTGCCAGCGTCGCGCCTGCATCTGGAGCTGACCGAAACCGCCGTGATCGGCGACGAGATGGTTGCCGCGCAGCTGCTGGACAAGCTGCACCGCACCGGCGTGAAGGTCTGGCTGGATGATTTCGGGACCGGCTTCTCCGGGCTCAGTCATCTGCGCCAGGTACCCGTGGACGGCGTGAAGATCGACAAGAGTTTCGTGGCCGACATGCAGCGTGATCCCGACGACCTCGCATTGACCACGGCGATCATCGCCATGGCCCACGCGCTGGGCATCACCGTGGTGGCAGAGGGCATCGAGCAGCAGGCGCAGTTCGAGCTGCTGGCGCAGCGCGGCTGCGATCTGGGACAGGGTTACTGGCTGAGCCACCCGGTCACCGCCACCGAAGTGGTACGGATGATCGAGTCGGGCCTCTGACCTGCTGCCGTTGTCCTGGGGTCAGATCCCTTTTCCGCAGGAAAAGGGATCTGATCCCGCCCCCGGATTTACAGCGGGCGCTTGCTCGGGTCGCCCGGCAGCTCGCGCACCAGTTTCGGAATCAGGTAACCGGACAGGCGCGTGGTCAACCCGGCAATCAGTGCCTTGGCCTGGGTGTCATCCACTTCAAAGTGGGCCACGCCTTCGACCCGGTCCAGCTGGTGCAGGTAGTAGGGCAGCACGCCGGCAGCGAAGCTGCGCTCGCTCAGGTCCTGCAGCGCCTGCACGCTGTCGTTGACTCCGCGCAGCAGCACCGCCTGGTTCAGCAGTTGGGCGCCGGTGCCGCGCAGGCGCGCCATCGCGGCGTCCACGCTGGCGTCGAATTCGTTGGCGTGGTTGGCGTGGACCACGATGGCCAGCGGCCACGGCAGGCCGCCCAGCCAGGCCAGCAGCTCCTCGTCCACGCGTTCGGGCAGCACGATCGGCAGGCGGCTGTGGATGCGCAGGCGGCGGATGTGCGGGATCGCGCGCAGTGCGTCGGTCAGCTCGACCAGCTTGTGCGTGGCCAGAGACAGTGGATCGCCGCCGGACAGGATCACCTCGTCGACGTCCGGGTCGGCGGCGATGGCGGCTACGGCCTCCTGCCAGCCACCCCTGGCGGCGTTCTCCGCGCCATAGTCGAAGTGGCGGCGGAAGCAGTAGCGGCAGTTGATCGCGCAGCTGCCGGTGGCGACAAGCAGGGCGCGGCCACGGTACTTCTGGATGACGCCGGTGGCCTTCTTGGCCGCGCCATCGCCCACCGCATCGAAGCTGAACCCGGGCGCGGGACGCATTTCCTCGTCGATCGGCAGCACCTGCCGCAGCAGCGGATCGGCCGGATCACCCTTGCGCATGCGGGCCACGAACCCCTCCGGCACGCGCAGCGCGAACTGGGCCATGGCCGCGTCCGAGACGCCCAGCGCGGCCGGGTCCAGCTGCAGCCGGGCCAGCAGGGCCTGTGGGTCGCGCAGTGCCTGGCGCCAGAGCTGCTGCCAGCGCGCGGGCGCGCCTGGCGACTGGGGCCGGGGGAAGGCGGAAAGCTGCATGGAGAGGGGGCCTGCGGTTATCATGGGGGCAGAAAAACAGTCGCCCACCGGCATCCGGTGGGCTTTCCATTCTAACGGCTCGCCGCACCCGCGGTGTTTCTGCCACTCAGGAGTTTACGCATGGCCAGCTACGGCATGAACGACGTCAAGAACGGGATGAAGATCCTGGTCAACAACCAACCGGCCGTCATCATCGACACCGAATACGTCAAGCCGGGCAAGGGCCAGGCCTTCACCCGCGTGAAGTACCGCCTGATCAAGGACGGCCGTACCCAGGAAGTGACCATGAAGTCGACCGACTCGCTGGATGCAGCCGACGTCGTCGACACCGACATGAACTTCATGTACAGCGATGGCGAGTACTGGCACTTCATGGATCCGGAATCCTTCGAGCAGGTCCAGGCCACCAAGGCCGGCATGGGCGGCGCCGAGAAGTGGCTGAAGGGCGAAGAGTCCTGCGTGGTCACCCTGTGGAACGGTGAGCCGATCTTCGTGCAGCCGCCGAACTTCGTCGAACTGAAGATCACCGAGACCGATCCGGGCGTCCGTGGCGACACCTCGGGCGGCGGCGGCAAGCCGGCCACCCTGGAAACCGGCGCCGTGGTCCGCGTGCCGCTGTTCGTCAACCAGGACGAAGTGATCCGCGTCGACACCCGTTCGGGCGAGTACTCCGCACGCGTCAAGTAATCCGGCGCAGTCGGATTACCTGTAGAGCCGAGCCATGCTCGGCTTTCCGGGCACAACCCGGAACCTGTTGCTGGCGCCCATGGCGCCGCAGCGGACAGCCGCCGGGCATGGCCCGGCGCTACCGCCTCCCGCCAGGCCCTTCTCCAATAGCCAGTGAGCCCGCATGAGCGATAGCCCGCACCTCCCCGAAGCCTGCGACCTGCTCATCGAAGCCGGTTATGTCGTTCCGATCGAGCCGCATGCGGTGGTGCTGGAAGACCATGCCGTGGCCGTGCGTGGCAGCGAGATCGTCGCCATCCTGCCGCGTGCCGAGGCGCGTGCGCGCTTCCGTGCCGCGCAGGTGGTCAGCCGCCCCGAGGCGGCGCTGATGCCGGGCCTGGTCAACGCGCACACGCACAATCCGATGACCCTGCTGCGCGGCGTCGCCGACGACCTGCCACTGATGACCTGGCTGCAGCAGCACATCTGGCCGGTGGAAGCGGCGGTGATCGGCCCCGAATTCGTCGCCGACGGCACCACCCTGGCCATCGCCGAGATGCTGCGCGGCGGCACCACCTGCGCCAACGAGAACTACTTCTTCGGCGACGTGCAGGCCGCGGTCTACAAGAAGCATGGTTTCCGCGCGCTGGTCGGCGCGGTCATCATCGATTTCCCCACCGCCTGGGCCAAGACCGACGACGAGTACTTCGCCAAGGCCGGTGAACTGCATGACCAGTGGCGCACCGATCCGCTGATCGGCACCGCGTTCGCGCCGCACGCGCCGTACACCGTAAACGACGCCAATTTCGAGCGGGTGCGGATGCTGTCCGACCAGCTCGACATGCAGGTCCACCTGCACACCCACGAGACCGCGCAGGAAATCACCGATTCGATCAAGCTGCACGGCCAGCGCCCGCTGGCGCGGCTGGATCGGCTCGGGCTGGTCAACGACCGCCTGATCGCGGTGCACATGACCCAGCTGACCGACGCGGAAATCCACCTGTGCGCCGAACGCGGCGTCAGCGTGGTGCACTGCCCGGAATCGAACCTGAAGCTGGCCTCCGGTTTCTGCCCGGCCTGCGCCCTGCAGCGCGCCGGCGTGAACCTGGCCATCGGCACCGACGGCTGCGCCAGCAACAACGACCTGGACATGTTCAGCGAGAACCGCACTGCGGCGATCCTGGCCAAGGCCGTGGCCGACGACGCCACCGCGCTGGATGCAGCCACCACGCTGCGTGCCTCCACGCTGGGTGGCGCCCGCGCGCTGGGCTTCGGCGACCGCATCGGTTCGATCGAGGTCGGCAAGCAGGCCGACCTGGTCTGCGTCGACCTGTCCGCGCTGGAAACCCAGCCGCTGCACAACGTGCTGTCGCAGCTGGTGTACGCCACCGGCCGCCAGCAGGTCAGCGATGTCTGGATTGCCGGCAAGCCGAAGCTGGTGCAGCGCGAGCTGGTCGGCATGGACCTGCCGGGCATCATCGCCAACGCGCGCCAGTGGCGCGAGCGTATCCGTCATATCCGCGCCTGAACCCTGGCGCTGCAAGGACTTCCCCATGACTGCCCCCCACGCTTCCTCCAATTTCGATCAGGCCGAGCTGGACAAGTTCGCCGCGCTGGCCAACCGCTGGTGGGACGCTGACGGCCCGCAGAAGCCGCTGCATGCGCTGAACCCGGTGCGGCTGAAGTACGTGGCCGACCGCGTGCCGCTGCGCGGTGCGCGCGTGCTGGACATCGGCTGCGGTGGCGGCCTGCTGAGCGAGGCGCTGGCGCAGTCCGGTGCCGACGTCACCGCCATCGACCTGGCCCCGGAACTGGTCAAGGTCGCGCGCCTGCACGCGCTGGAAAGCGGTGCCAAGGTCGATTATCGCGTCCAGGCCGCCGAGGACCTGGCTGCCGAGCAGCCGGGCAGTTTCGATGTGGTCACCTGCATGGAAATGCTCGAGCACGTGCCGGATCCGGGCGCGATCATCGAAGCCTGCAAGCGCCTGCTGAAGCCGGGCGGTCACCTGTTCCTGTCGACCATCAACCGCACCGCTGCTGCCTTCGCGGTGGCGATTGTCGGCGCCGAGTACGTGGCGCGGCTGCTGCCCAAGGGCACACATCACTACCAGGAATTCATCAAGCCGGCCGAGCTGGCGCGCTGGCTGCGCGAGGCCGACATGCAGCTGGTGGATGTCAGCGGCATGGCCTACGAGCCGTGGCGCAACCACGCCCGCCTGAGCAGCCGCACCGACATCAACTACCTGGCCTACGCGGTCAAGCCGGCATGACCTCCCCCGGTTTCCCGCGTGCGGTGCTGTTCGACCTGGACGGCACGCTGCTGGACAGTGCACCGGACTTCGTTGCCACCTGCGATGCGATGCTGGCCGAGCGTGGCCGTGCACCGATCGATCCGGCGTTGTTGCGCCCGGTGGTGTCGAAGGGCTCGCGTGCGATGGTCTCGGCAGCCTTCCCCGAACTGGACACGGCGGCGCGTGATGCGCTGATTCCGGAGTTTCTGCAGCGCTACGAGCGGTTGATCGGCCAGCACGCGGTATTGTTCGATGGCGTTGCAGACATGCTTGCTGCACTGGATGCCGCCGGCACAGTGTGGGGCATCGTCACCAACAAGCCGGAGTACCTGGCGCGGCTGATCGTGCCGCAGTACGGCTGGCAGCAACGCTGTGCGGTGCTGGTGGGCGGCGACAGCCTGGCCGAGCGCAAGCCGCATCCGCTGCCCCTGCTGCACGCCGCGCAGGCGATTGCCGTTGCCGCCGAAGACTGCGTGTACGTGGGCGACGACGAGCGCGACATCATCGCCGCACGCGCTGCCGCCATGCCGTCGGTGGCGGCGCTGTGGGGCTACCGCCTGCACAGCGACGACCCCCTGGCCTGGCAGGCCGACGTGCTGGTCGAGAACGCCGGACTTCTGCAACTGGCCAGCCTCTGGCCGACCCGGCCGGCAACCCCGGCCCAGCCGTAAGGAATGACGTAGTGAGCAGTACCGCGCTGGACAGTTTCCTCGACAAGTGGCGCAGCCGCTGGCCGGAATGGTCGGTGGCCGCCCCGTTCGTGGCCGAATCGCAACGCGAGCTTGCAGTTGCGTGGTTCGCGCTGCTGCAGGAATTCGACGACATGCTCAACATCAGTGGCGACCCGCTGCCAGCCGATGCCAAGCTGGCATGGTGGGGCGAGGAGCTGCGCAGCTGGGCTGCGTACCGGTCGCGTCATCCGTTGGGGCGCCTGCTGGAGCCGGTGCGTGCGCCGTGGGCGCAGCTGGCCGAGGCTCTGCCGGATCTGGTTGAAGCGCGTACCGTCGCGCTGGACGCCGCCAGTGCCGAGCGTGCGCTGGCCAACTACGCTGAAGCCGTGGCTGCGGTCGAGGCGGCGTTGTTCGCGGACAAGCCGCGCACCGGTGCCGGCCGTGCGGTGCAGCTGCAGACCCTGGCCCAGCGCCTGCAGGATGCCGGCGTGGCCGGTGTACCGCGCAGCCTGCTGGATGAGGATTCCAGCACCGCTGCGCAGCGCTGGGCGCAGTACCTGCTGAAGGGGTGGGGCAGCCGCGTACCCGGTCCGCGCCCGCGCCGCGTGTGGTCCAGCCTGGCGCGCGCACGCGTGGCCGCGCAGGCCGCAGGCAAGCCGATCGAAGCCACCCCGGTGCGCACGCTGTTGCGCGTGTGGTGGGCAGCGCGCGGCTGATTGATTCTGGTGGGTGCGGACCTTGATCCGCATGCTGTCTGTAGAGCCGAGCCCATGCTCGGCTCATCTCTGCGCGACAGCCGAGCGTGGGCTCGGCTCTACAACAGCGGCTCACTACCGCACCGGGCGATGGGCGTTACTTCCGCTCCAGCACCAGCAGCGGGTCGATACGGGTGTCGAACCAGTTCATGCCCCAGTGCAGGTGCGGGCCGGTGGCGCGGCCGGTGGCGCCGACCGCCGCAATCAACTGGCCCTGCTCGACGCGATCCCCGACCTTCACGTCGATGCGCGACAGGTGCAGGAAGTTGGAACTGACGCCGAAACCGTGGTCGAGCAGCAGCGTGCCGCCGGTCAGGTACAGGTCCGGGCCGGCGAAGGTGACGATGCCGGCGGCCGGTGCCTTCACCGGGGTGCCGGTGGGCACCGCGATGTCCATGCCGGAATGACCGGCGCCGGGTTGGCCGTTGTAGACGCGCGCATTGCCGAAGCGACCGCTGATGCGGCCCTGCACTGGCCAGATGAAGGTCTGGGTGAAGTCGGTACGGTCGTCATCGCGGGCGCGTGCGGCGGTCACCTGCGCCTGTTCGCGCTTGATCCGCTCGGCAATTGCCGGCGGCGGATTGACCGTCTTCGGCGGCACGCCGTTGACCCGCTCGGTCGGCCAGTCACGCGGCGTCACCGCGATGGTCACGGTTTCGCTGCCACCGTCGGCGCGCTGCACCTGCACGCGCAACGGACCCTTCTCGTCGCGGCCGATGCCGAACACCACGCTGCCATAGCCGCTCACCCGCAGCTGGCGGCCAGCGTACTGGACGCGGCTGCCAGCGGGAACTTTGCCGATCACCAGCGCGCCCTGCGACGCGCTGGCCGGAAACACCACGCGGCTGTCGATCAGGCTGCCGATGCCATCCTGCGCGTTGGCCGAAGATGTGCAGAGCAGGGGCGCAGCCAGGAGCAGCGCCCCGGTCAGGAGAGCCGCGCGCATCAGCGGTCGTAGGTCATGCGCTGGCCGGCCGGCTCGCCGACCAGTTTGCTGCCGTCCCACACCAGCTGGCCGTTGACCCAGGTGGCGGCGACGCGCGAACGGAAGGTCGTGCCTTCAAACGGCGACCAGCCACACTTGGACAGCACGTCCTCGCGCTTGACCGTGAACGGCACGTCCTCCACCAGCACCAGGTCGGCGAAGTAGCCTTCGCGCAGGAAGCCGCGCTCTTCCACGTCGAACAGCTGTGCCGGCGCGTGTGCGAATTTCTGCACCACCTGCTCGCGGGTCAGCTTGCCTTCGTGCACGCGCTCCAGCGCGGCCACCAGTGCGTACTGCACCAGCGGCAGGCCCGACGGCGCCTGCGCGTACGGCTTCTGCTTCTCTTCCCAGGTGTGCGGCGCGTGGTCGGTGGCCAGCACGTCCAGCACGTCGTCGGCCAGCGCGGCGGTGATCGCCTCGCGGTCGGATACTTCCTTGATCGCCGGGTTGCACTTGATCAGGTTGCCCTTGGTCGCGTAATCCGGGCGCGCGAAGTGCAGGAAGTGCACGCAGGTTTCGGCAGTGATCTGCTTGCGGCTGCCGTCGGCGCGGATCAGCGGGCCCTTCTCGAACAGTGCCAGCTCGTCAGCGGTGGAGATGTGCAGCACGTGCAGGCGGGTACCGTGCTTGCGTGCCAGCGACATCGCCAGCCGGGTGGACTTGATGCAGGCTTCGCGCGAACGGATGTCCGGGTGCATGTCCGGCGTCAGGGCGTCACCGTACTTTTCCTGGAAGGCCTTCAGGTTGGCATCGATCATCGGCGTGTCTTCGCAGTGCGTGATGATCGGGGTCGGGCATTCGCGGAAGATCGCGTCCAGGGTTTCCGGGTTGTCCACCAGCATGTTGCCGGTGGAGGCGCCCATGAACACCTTCACGCCCGGGGCCTTCTTCGGGTCCAGTGCACGGATCGCTTCGAGGTTGTCATTGCTGGCGCCGTGGTAGAAGCCGTAGTTGGCCCAGGCGCGGCCGCGTGCCAGTTCGTACTTGGCTTCCAGGATGGTCGAATCCAGCGTCGGCGGGTTGGTGTTGGGCATGTCCATGAAGCTGGTCAGGCCGCCGGCCACGGCCGCCGCCGATTCGCTGGCGATGTCGCCCTTGTGGGTCAGGCCCGGCTCGCGGAAATGCACCTGGTCGTCGATCATGCCGGGCAGCAGCCAGCGCCCGGCGGCGTCCACCACCTGCTCGCCGTCGCGCGGCGTGAGCCCGCTGCCGATCTGCGCGATGCGGCCGTTCTCGATGCGCAGGTCGCCGTCGAAGGTGCGGCCTTCGTTGACCATCCGGGCGTTGGTGATGAGGGTGGAGGACATGTCAGTGTTTTCCTGTGCAACGGCAAGAGGGGGCGTGGGTGGATTCGGGCACCGGGTCGAAGCCGCCGGGATGGAACGGATGGCAGCGGCCCAGCCGGCGCGCAGCCAGCCAGCTGCCGCGCAGCGGGCCGTGTCGGGAGATGGCGTCCATCGCGTATTCAGAACAGCTCGGCACGAAACGGCAACGCGGCCCCAGCAGGGGGCTGATGAAGCGCTTGTAGAAGCGCAGCAGGGAAATGAGCAGGCGCGAGATCACCCAGTCATCTTATGCCAGTTGGCATGAAGGCCGCATTTGTGCAGGATGGGCCGTTGGTCGCATGTCGCCGATGGCCTGCGACCGGTACCAGCACCCGCGGGTGCTGGCCAGGTTCCGTACCGCGCAAGGCGGTCCGTGTTCGTCGGACTGCCCCTTGGGCACCTTGACTCCAGGACTGAATGGAGCAGGGTGCCGAGGTTGCTGCTGCGGGACGGGTAGGCTATAAAGGCCCGCTTTCCCGGGCCCCGGGGAATCCAAGGAAGAGCGTTTCGTGGCTGCTAAAAAAACTGCAAAGAAGGCCGCAACGGCCGCCAAGAAAACCGCCAAGCCTGTTGTGAAGAAGTTGGCGGCAAAGCCCGTTGCCAAGAAACCGGCGAGCAAGCCGGCGACCAAGGCAGCGTCCTCGCAACCGGCGGCCAGGAAGGCCACCGCAAAGAAAACGCCGGTCAAGGCAACCAAGCCGGTGGCGAAGAAGGCCGCTGCGCCTGCCAAGGCCAAGCCTGCCGCTGCCAGCAAGAAGGCGCCGGTGGTGAAGAAGGCCGCCAGCAAGGCCGCGCCGGTCAAGAAGGCCGCCGCCAAGCCGGTGGCGAAGAAGGCAGCAGCCAAGCCGGCGCCGAAGGCTGCGGTCAAGCCGGTTGCCAAGCCCGTAGCAAAGAAGGTCGCTGCGGCTAAACCGGTCGCCACGCCTGCCGCTGTAAAGAAGGTTGCCAAGAATGTTGCCGCGCCGGCCGCGAAGCCGACCCCGGCCCCAGTAGTGAAGTCCGCACCGAAGCCTGCTGCCAAGCCGGCTCCGGCCAAGCCTGTCCCGGCCAAGACCGTGGCAGTGGCAGCAGCCCAACCGGCCTCAAAGCCGGCCCCGGCCGCCGCTCCTGCCGCTTCGAAGGCCCCGCAATCCAAGAATCCCGTGCCCGTTTCGAAATCGCCTGCCAAAACCGCCGTGAAATCCGATTCCGCCCCGAAGACCGTGTCGCGCCCTGTCGGCAAGGTTGCCGTGGCCGTCGCCGCCCGCTCGGCTGCACCGGCCCCGCGCAGCAAGTACAAGGTGGTCGAATACAAGACCGACGAGGCCACTGGCCGCCCGATCCTGCCGGCTGGCTACAAGCCGTCCTCGGAAGAGGAATACATGAGCTCGCTGCAGCAGGAATACTTCCGCCAGCGCCTGCAGAACTGGCGTGCGGACCTGGTGGAAGAGTCCAAGCAGACCATCGAGAACCTGCGCGAGGAAGTGCGTGACATCGGCGATGAAGCCGAGCGTGCGACCCGCGAGACCGAGAACTCGCTGGAACTGCGTACCCGCGACCGCTACCGCAAGCTGATCGGCAAGATCGACAGCACCCTCAAGCGCCTGGAAGCGGGCGACTACGGCTACTGCGTCGACACCGGCGAAGAAATCGGCCTGGAGCGCCTGGAGGCGCGCCTGACCGCCGAGCGCACCATCGACGCCCAGGAGCGTTGGGAGCACCTGCAGAAGCAGCAGGGCGACTGATTCCGGTTCGTTGTGATGTCATGCGAAAAGCCCGGCTTCGGCCGGGTTTTTTGTTGGGTTCGGGTTGGCTGCGAAGAGCAGCGCCTTCCGGGTATCGGGGTGAGCCTGCGGGTGGGGCCGGGCAGGACACGCTGCAAGTACATCCCTGTAAGCTCGGCCGCGGCATCCATGCCGCGGACGGTCCTGCCCGGACCCACCCGCAGGCTCTCGACGCTTCCCTGCGTGCGCGGCTGATGTAGAGCCGAGCCCACGCTCGGCTCAGGCCGAAGCCGGAGGATAGGGAAGAGCAAGAGCAAGAACAGCCAAGCATGGCTTGGCTCTACCAGAAGCGGTCATGCGTGCGCTCGCGGCTGTTAGGTCCGCCTTGTAGCGAGCCGAGCACCGCAGGGGAATCAGGGGCGAAGAGGCGGCTCTATCCTGTAGAGCCGACTGCTAGTCGGCTGGCTCTCCGCGCCGTCCCCTGATTCGCCGAGGAGCGCAGGGCACCAGTGCGCAGCACCGGCTCGCGGATGGCGGCGCGTTTCTTTGGTGACTTTCTTGATGGCGCACATCCATGTGCGCCACCCTGCGGGCCGGCTGCGCCGTTCCGCGCTGCTCCTGCAGCACGGTGCGCGCGCAAAGAAAGTGACACCCCGCCGCGGTCGCGGAAGAAGCCCGCCGGGCGCGGCCCGGCGCAACCGCTGCGTGGGCGCACGGAAATGCGCAGCCGAGCATGGGCTCGGCTCTACAGGTTCACTGCAGGTCGCGAAGATTCAGTTTCCGCAGCGTCGGGTTCTTCCACGCGGTGATCCCGGCCACGCTCAGCACCGCGAACCCGCCCAGCACCACCGCCGGCACCAGGCCGAGCAGCTTCGCCATCGTGCCGGCATAGAACGCGCCCAGTTCGTTGGACGAACTGATGAAGATGCCGTTGATCGACGATACCCGCCCGCGCATTTCCTCCGGCGTGGCCAGCTGCAGGATGGTCGAGCGGATCACCACCGACACGCCATCGAACGCCCCGTAGAACAGCAGGATCAGCGCCGACAGCCAGAAGTGCTGCGACAGCCCGAAGCCGATCACGCACAGGCCGAACCCGGCCACCGCGAACAGCAGCACGCGGCCGGCATTGCGGTGCAGCGGGTGGCGCGCCAGCCACAGGCCCACGCACACCGAACCCAGCGCCGGCATCGCGCGCAGGATGCCCAGGCCTTCCGGGCCGTGGTGCAGGATTTCGTGCAGGAAGGCCGGCAGCATCGCCACAACGCCGCCCAGCAGCACCGAGAACATGTCCAGCGCCATCGCGCCGACCATGATCCGGTTGCCGACCACGAAGCGCGCGCCTTCAGCGATGCTCTTGAAGATCGGCGCGGCCGGACCGGTGTGCACTGGTTCTTCCACTTTCAGCGTGGCCAGGCAGGCCATCGCCACCAGCGCGAAGGCAGTCGCCACGGCATAGGACAGGCCCTTGCCGCCGAAGCCGACCAGCACGCCGCCCAGCGCCGGGCCGGCGACCATGCCGGCCTGGAACACCACCGCGCCGAGTCCGGCGCCGCGTGCGAACTGGTCGCGGGCCAGCACGCGGGCGAACAGCGCGTTGTAGATGGGCGAGAGGAACGCACGGACCATGCCGGTCAGCGCAATGGCCGCATAGATCGGCCACACGCCTTCAAACGGCAGCCACCCGGTGGCAACGCCGGTCAGCACCAGCGCCGTGGCGATCAGCCCGGAACAGGCGACCATGCCCAGCCGGCGGCGCGGCAGGTGGTCGACCAGATAGCCGGCGAACGGCGCCACGCAGAAGAACGGCAGCACCTCGGCCAAGCCGACCAGGCCCAGCGAGAACGGATTGCGGGTGACTTCGTAGATGTGCCAGCCGACGGTGACTGCCACCACCTGGTAGGACAGCATCGCGAAGATGCGGTAGGCCAGCAGCTTGGCGAAACCGGGCCGGGACAGCAGGCCCAGCGCGGTGTCTTCGGCTGTGGCAGGCTCGCTCACGACGGATCGCGCTGCAGCTGGGCCTGCGCGGTCTCGCGGATGAAGGCCAGCATCGCCGCCACGCCGTTGCTGCGGGTGGGGGAGAGGTGGCGGGCCAGCCCGATGTCCTGGATGTAGCTGGGCTCGGTATCCAGGATTTCCTGTGCCGAGCGCCCGGAGTACACGCGCAGGGCCAGGAAGATCAGTCCGGAGACGATGGCCGAGTCGCTGATGGCGTGGAAGCGCAGCGACTGCGCGTTGCCTTCCGGCACGATCCAGACCATCGACTGGCAGCCCAGCAGGCGGTGCTCTTCGGTCTTCCACTCGTCCGGGAAGGCGGGCAGCTTGCGGCCGAGGTCGATCAGGTACTGGTAGCGCTCGGACCAGTCGCCGAAGAAGCCGAATTCCTCGGCGATGGCGGTCTGGGCCTCGGCGGCGGTGGGTTCAAGCGGGAACGGGGAGTCGGTCACAACAGTCTCTACGGTGGGGGCGTGGCCGGCGGACCGGCCACGGGGCAGGGCAGGTCAGCCGCGCTTGCGCGACCAGCGAACGCCCTGCGGGGTGTCATCCAGCACGATGCCTTCGGCGGCCAGCTGGTCGCGGATGGCGTCGGCACGGGCGAAGTCACGCGCCTTCTTGGCCGCAGCGCGCTCGTCGATCAGGCCCTGGATGCGGGCATCGTCGCCGTCATCGCCGGCGGCGGTACCGAACCACTGCGCCGGATCGGCCTGCAGCAGGCCCAGCGCCAGGCCGGCGCCGAGCAGCTCGCCCTTCAGGCGCGCCTGTTCGGCCTTGTCGGTGGCACGACGCGCCTCGGCGGCGATGCGGGCCACTTCGGCCAGCGCCTGCGGGGTGTTCAGGTCGTCATCCAGGGTCGCCTCGACGCTGGCCGGGATCACCGCGCTGGCTTCGATCGACGCCAGTTCGCGCAGGGTGCCGTACAGGCGGTCCAGGGTGCGCACCGACTGCTCGATCAGGCCATCGGACCAGTCCAGCGGCTGCCGGTAATGGGCCGACAGCAGCGCCAGGCGCAGGGCCTCCGGCGGATGCTGGCGCACCAGGTCATGCACGCGCTCGATGTTGCCCAGCGACTTGCTCATCTTGGCGCCGCCGAAGTTGAGCATGCCGTTGTGCAGCCAATAGCGAGCGAAGATCCTGCCGCCATGGGCGCATTCGCTCTGCGCGATTTCGTTCTCGTGGTGCGGGAACTGCAGGTCGACGCCGCCGGCATGGATGTCGATGGTCTCGCCCAGATGGGCGGCGGCCATCGCCGAGCATTCGATGTGCCAGCCCGGGCGCCCACGGCCCCACGGCGATTCCCAGCCGGGCAGGTCGTCGGTGGAGGGCTTCCACAGCACGAAATCGCCGGGATCGCGCTTGTAGGGGGCGACATCGACACGGGCGCCGGCCAGCATCTCTTCCGGGTCGCGGCGTGACAGCTTGCCGTAGCCGTCGAAACTGGCCACCGCGAACAGCACGTGGCCCTCGGCGGCATAGGCATGGCCGTTGGCGATCAGCTGCTCGATCATGGTGATGATCTGCGGCATGTGTGCGGTCACTTCCGGTTCGATGTCCGGCGGCACCACGCCCAGCGCGGCCATGTCTTCACGGTAGGCGGCGGCGAACTTGTCGGTGATGGTGCTGATCGGCACCCCCTGCTCGCGCGCGGCGGTGTTGATCTTGTCGTCCACGTCGGTGATGTTGCGGGCGTAGCGCAGTGTGCCGAAACGCCGCCGCAGCAGGTCGGCCAGCACCCCGAACACCACCGGGCCGCGGGCGTTGCCGATGTGCACGTAGTTGTAGACCGTGGGGCCACACACATACAGGGTCGGACAGGCCGGATCGAGCGGGGTGAACGGTTCGAGCTGGCGAGTCAGGTTGTTGTGCAGGCGCAGGGTCATGGGGCTGTGGCTGGGGGACAAGCCTGTGATTTTAGAACGTGTCGGCCCCCTTTGGGGACGCCGATTGCCACCGGTGGACGCCGGCTCCACCCAAGGTGGGGTGGGCAGGAGCGGCGTGGACGGGTAATGTTCAGCCCCTTGCGCTCGTCACTGCCTACACTATTGCCGTGTCCTTGCTCCCGTCGCCACTGAAATCCACCGCGTTGCTGACCCTGGCCTGCCTGTCGGCGACGGCCGCCGTGGCCCAGGCGCAGGAGGCCGAGCCGCGCAACCGGGTGGTGATCGTCGAGAACGTGAAGTTCGACTATGCGCAGGTGCTGAACGTCGAGCCGGTGTTCCAGACCCTGCGCGCAACCCGCACCGAGGAGCATTGCGAGCCGATCTCGACCCGTACCCTGGCCCCGGTCAACGTGACCGGTGAAGAGCCGGTCGAGGACAAGGGCCGGATCAGCCGCTTCTGGGACTCAGTGCGCTCGATGTTCAAGCGCAGTGACGAGGAGATCCCCGAGGAGGCCGCGACGGAGACGCCGGCTCCGGCGCCAGCCAACAACGGTCCGATGCTGACCCGCGACTGCCGCATCGTGCCGGTCGGGCGTGAATTCCGCCGGCCGATCGCCTATGACGTGGATTACGTCTACAAGGGCACCAAGTACCGCTCGCGGCTGCCGGAAGACCCCGGCAACCGGCTGAAGATCCGTGTCTCGATCACCCCCTGGGTGGGCCCCGAGCAGGGTGCCGCCGGCAATCCCTGATTCCGTGGCCCCAGCCCCTTGCGCCGGCCCCGGCCGCATGCAAAGATTGTCGGCCATGAAGCTCACCGACTTCCAGCACGACAGCAGCGCAGCCCGACAGGCGTCGGGCATGACCTCGCGTGCGCGTCGACCGGAACCCCACATCCTCGCTGGGTAACCGGAGCTTTCTGCTGTTCGTCCGAAAAAAACCCAGCCCGCCGGCTGGGTTTTTTCGTTTACGCGTTCTGAAAGCTGCAACTGCAATCTTTTCGTTCCACCTTTGCTTCCTGCTTTTCCCTTCCACCGCGCCGGACCCGGCGCTGCCACGCAAGGAAAGATGATGTCCCCCAAGCACTTCCTGAACACCCAGGACTGGAGCCGCAGCGAACTCGACGCGCTGCTGACCCAGGCCGCGCTGTTCAAGCGCAACAAGCTCGGCGACCAGCTCAAGGGCAAGTCGATCGCGCTGGTGTTCTTCAACCCGTCCATGCGCACCCGCACCAGCTTCGAACTGGGCGCGTTCCAGCTCGGCGCCCACGCGGTGGTGCTGCAGCCGGGCAAGGATGCGTGGCCGATCGAGTTCAACCTCGGCACGGTGATGGATGGCGATACCGAAGAGCACATCGCGGAAGTGGCCAAGGTGCTGGGCCGCTACTGCGACATCATCGCCGTGCGCGCGTTCCCCAAGTTCATCGACTGGGCCTACGACCGCCAGGACATCGTCCTCAACAGCTTCGCCAGGTACTCGCCGGTGCCGGTCATCAACATGGAGACCATCACCCATCCGTGCCAGGAACTGGCGCATGTGATGGCCCTGCAGGAGCACTTCGGCACCCAGGACCTGCGTGGCAAGAAGTACGTGCTGACCTGGACCTACCACCCCAAGCCGCTGAACACCGCCGTGGCCAATTCGGCGCTGACCATCGCCACCCGCATGGGCATGGACGTGACCCTGCTGTGCCCGACCGCCGACTACATCCTCGACGACCGCTACATGGGCTGGGCCGAGCAGAATGTGGCCGAGAGCGGCGGTTCGCTGAAGATCAGCCATGACATCGACAGCGCCTACGCCGGCGCCGACGTGGTCTACGCCAAGAGCTGGGGCGCGCTGCCGTTCTTCGGCAACTGGGAGCCGGAAAAGCCGATTCGCGACCAGTTCAAGCACTTCATCGTCGACGAACGCAAGATGGCGCTGACCAACAACGGCGTGTTCAGCCACTGCCTGCCGCTGCGCCGCAACGTGAAGGCCACCGACGGCGTGATGGATTCGCCGCAGTGCATCGCCATCAACGAAGCCGAGAACCGCCTGCACGTGCAGAAGGCGATCATGGCCGCGGTTGCCGGGCGCTGATTTTTTTCCGATTCAATCATTTCCGCCGGGCACGGCCCGGCGCTACCAGGACATACCCTCCCCATGAGCAACAAAGACGTCGTTCTCGCTTTCTCCGGCGGCCTGGATACCAGCTTCTGCGTGCCGTACCTGCAGGAGCGTGGCTACAACGTGCACACCGTGTTCGCCGACACCGGCGGCGTGGATGATGAAGAGCGCGATTTCATCGAGAAGCGTGCCGCCGAGCTGGGCGTCACCAGCCACGTCACCGTCAATGGTGGCCCGGCCATCTGGGAAGGCTTCGTCAAGCCGTTCGTGTGGGCTGGCGAGGGCTACCAGGGCCAGTACCCGCTGCTGGTGTCGGACCGTTACCTGATCGTCGATGCCGCGCTGAAGCGTGCCGCCGAACTGGGCACCAACATCATCGCCCACGGCTGCACCGGCATGGGCAACGACCAGGTCCGTTTCGACCTGGCGGTGAAGGCGCTGGGTGACTACCAGATCATCGCGCCGATCCGCGAGATCCAGAAGGAGCACACCCAGACCCGCGCCTACGAGCAGAAGTACCTGGAAGAGCGCGGTTTCGGCGTGCGCGCCAAGCAGCAGGCCTACACCATCAACGAAAACCTGCTGGGCGTGACCATGTCCGGTGGCGAGATCGACCGCTGGGAAGCCCCGGGCGAGGGTGCGCGTGGCTGGTGCTCGCCGCGCAGCGAGTGGCCGGAACAGGCCCTGACCGTCACCCTGAAGTTCGTCGAAGGCGAAGCCGTTGAACTGAACGGCAAGGCGCTGCCGGGCGACCAGATCCTGGCCCAGCTCAACAAGCTGTTCGCCCCGTATGGCGTTGGTCGTGGCGTGTACACCGGCGACACCGTGATCGGCCTGAAGGGCCGCATCGTGTTCGAGGCCCCGGGCCTGGTTTCGCTGCTGGCCGCGCATCGCGCACTGGAAGATGCGGTGCTGACCAAGCAGCAGAACCGCTTCAAGCCGGACGTGGCGCGCAAGTGGGTGGAGCTGGTGTACGAAGGCTTCTACCACGATCCGCTGAAGACCGACATCGAAGCGTTCCTGAAGTCCTCGCAGGCCAAGGTCAACGGCGAAGTGGTGCTGGAAACCCGTGGTGGCCGCGTCGACGCGGTGGCGGTGAAGTCGCCGCACCTGCTCAACACCAAGGGTGCCACCTACGCGCAGTCGGCCGACTGGGGCGTGGAGGAGGCCGAAGGGTTCATCAAGCTGTTCGGCATGAGCTCGACCTTGTACGCGCAGGTCAACCGCGGTTGACCCACCTGCGCCGCTCGCGCGCCCCCTTGAACACCAAGGGGGCTCTCCAGCAGGCGCATTCCGGTAGCGCCGGGCCATGCCCGGCGGAATTCCACAGGATTGTTGATTCATGCTTGAACAGACGCTCGATCACCTGCAGGCCCTGGTGTCCTTCGACACCCGCAACCCGCCGCGTGCGATCACCACCGGTGGCATCTTCGATTACCTGCGCGCGAACCTGCCCGGCTTCAACGTCGAGGTGATCGACCACGGCGCCGGTGCAGTCAGCCTGTATGCCGTGCGCGGTACGCCGAAGTACCTGTTCAACGTGCACCTGGATACCGTGCCGGATTCGCCGCACTGGAGTGCCGACCCGCATGTGATGCGGCGCCTGGATGACCGCGTGGTCGGCCTGGGCGTGTGTGACATCAAGGGCGCGGCGGCCGCACTGGTGGCCGCGGCCAATGCCAGCGATGGTGATGCCGCGTTCCTGTTCTCCAGCGACGAGGAAGCCAACGATCCGCGCTGCGTCGCCGCGTTCCTGGCCCGTGGCCTGCCGTACGAAGCGGTGCTGGTGGCCGAACCGACCATGAGCGAGGCGGTGCTGGCGCACCGTGGCATCAGCTCGGTGCTGATGCAGTTCGCCGGCCGCGCCGGGCACGCCTCGGGCAAGCAGGATGCCGCTGCCAGCGCGTTGCACCAGGCGATGCGCTGGGGCAACCGCGCGCTGGATCATGTCGAGTCGCTGGCCTCGGCCCGCTTTGGTGGGCTGACCGGCCTGCGCTTCAACATCGGCCGCGTCGAAGGTGGCATCAAGGCCAACATGATCGCGCCCGCCGCCGAAGTGCGCTTCGGTTTCCGGCCGCTGCCGTCGATGAACATCGACGCGTTGCTGGCCACCTTCGCCGGTTTCGCCGAGCCGGAAGCGGCGGTATTCACCGAAACCTTCCGTGGCCCCAGCCTGCCGGCCGGCGACATCGCCGAAGCCGAGAACCGCCGCCTGCTGGCGCGCGACGTGGCCGATGCGCTGGACCTGCCGATCGGCAACGCGGTGGACTTCTGGACCGAAGCCTCGCTGTTCTCGGCTGGTGGCTACACCACGCTGGTGTTCGGCCCGGGTGACATCGCCCAAGCCCACACCGCTGATGAGTTCGTGACGCTGGACCAGCTGCAGCGCTACACCGACGCCGTGCACCGCATCATCGCCGCCGGCGCCTGATTCTTTCCTTTCCGACGAAACCGAAATGTCTCCTGCCCTCCAGCCCCACCGCCAGACCCGCCAGACCATCGTGCGCCTGCTTTCCAGCATGGCCAGCGCGAAGGAGATCAGCCAGTACCTCAAGCGCTTTTCGCAGCTGGATGCCAAGCGCTTCGCCGTGGTCAAGGTCGGCGGCGCAGTGCTGCGCGATGACCTCGACGCACTGACCTCCTCGCTGTCGTTCCTGCAGGAAGTCGGGCTGACCCCGATCGTGCTGCACGGCGCCGGCCCGCAGCTGGATGCCGAGCTGTCGGCGGCCGGCATCGAGAAGCAGACCGTGAACGGCCTGCGCGTGACCTCGCCGGAAGCGCTGGCGATCGTGCGCCGGGTGTTCCAGCAGTCCAACCTGCGCCTGGTCGAGGCGCTGCAGCAGAACGGCGCGCGCGCCACTTCGATCACCGGTGGCGTGTTCGAGGCCGAGTACCTGGACGTGGATACCTACGGCCTGGTCGGCGAAGTGAAGAAGGTCAACCTGGCGCCGATCGAGGCCAGCCTGCGTGCCGGCTCGATCCCGGTCATCACCAGCCTGGGTGAGACCGCCGGCGGCCAGATCCTCAACGTCAACGCCGACTTTGCGGCCAACGAGCTGGTGCAGGAACTGCAGCCGTACAAGATCATCTTCCTGACCGGCACCGGTGGCCTGTTGGATGAGCAGGGCAACGTGATCGATTCGATCAACCTGTCCACCGAGTACGACCACCTGATCGCGCAGCCGTGGATCCACGGCGGCATGAAGGTGAAGATCGAGCAGATCAAGGACCTGCTCGAACGTCTGCCGCTGGAATCGTCGGTGTCGATCACCCGCCCGGCCGACCTGGCCAAGGAACTGTTCACCCACAAGGGCTCGGGCACGCTGGTGCGCAAGGGCGAGAAGGTGCTGCGCGCCACCGTCTGGAACGAACTGGACCTGCCGCGCCTGAAGGGCCTGATTGAATCCAGCTTTGGCCGCACCCTGGTGCCGGACTACTTCGAGAAGACCAGACTGCTGCGCGCCTATGTCAGCGAGAACTACCGCACCGCGGTGATCCTCACCGATGAGGCCGAAGGCGTGTACCTGGACAAGTTCGCCGTGCTCGACGACGCGCAGGGTGAAGGCCTCGGTCGTGCGGTCTGGAACGTGATGCTGGAGGAAACCCCGCAGCTGTTCTGGCGCTCGCGGCATGGCAACCCGATCAACCATTTCTACTACGCCGAATCCGATGGCTGCTACAAGCAGGATCAATGGAAGGTGTTCTGGTTCGGTGCCGATGGCATTGATCGCATCCGCACCTATGTCGACCACTGCGCCAAGCGCACGCCAAGCCTGCAGGGCTGAGCGATGAGCAACCCCGACGCCTGGAATTCGGTACCCACCCTGCGCGGCCAGCACGTGATGCTGCAGCCGCTGCAGATGGAACACGTGCCCGGCCTGCGTGCTGCGCTGGACGGCAGCGGCCTGGACCAGCTCTGGTATACCCAGGTGCCGTCGCCGGAGCGGGCCGAGGCCTATGTGCAGGCCGCGCTGCAGGCGCAGGCCGAGGGCAAGGTGCTTCCGTTCGTGATCTGCGATGCCGCCGGTGAGATCATCGGCAGCACGCGCTTCTACGACATGGATGCGAGCGTGCCGAAACTCAGCCTCGGCTACACCTGGTACACGCCGCGCGTGCAGCGCACCGGGGCCAATACCGAAGCCAAGCTGTTGCTGCTGCAGCACGCCTTCGAAACGATGGGCTGCATCAGCGTGGTGCTGGAAACCAGCTGGTTCAACACCACTTCGCGCGCCGCCATTGCCCGCCTCGGCGCCAAGCAGGATGGCGTGCTGCGCAACCACAAGCGGCATGCCGACGGCACGCCGCGCGACACCGTCATCTTCTCCATCATCGATGCGGAATGGCAGGGCGTGAAGCGCCACCTGCAGTACCGCCTGGACAGTCACGCATGAACGATTCGACTTTCACCCTGGGCATCGTCGGTGCCCGCGGCCATACCGGCGCCGAGCTGATCAAGCTGGTTGCCGCCCATCCGCGCCTGGAACTGGCCTTCGTGTCCTCGCGCGAACGCGCCGGGCAGCGCCTGTCCGATCACCATCCGGAATTCCAGGGTGAACTGCAGTACGAGAACCTGGACGCCGACGCGGTGGCCGCCAAGGGCGTGGATGCGGTGATCCTGGCCCTGCCCAATGGCCTGGCCGCGCCGTTCGTGGCCGCGCTTGAGGCAGCGAAACCGGACACCGTCATCGTCGACCTGTCGGCCGACTACCGCTTCGACAACAGCTGGTACTACGGCCTGCCGGAGCTGACCCGCGGCCGCTACAACGGCCGGAAGCACATCAGCAATCCGGGCTGCTATGCCACTGCGATGCAGCTGGCGGTGCATCCGCTGCTGGACCTGCTGGCCGGTCCGCCGCAGTGCTTCGGTGTCTCCGGCTACTCCGGTGCCGGTACCACGCCGTCGGACAAGAACAACGTCGACCTGCTGGCCGACAACCTGATGCCCTACGCGCTGACCAACCACGTGCACGAGCGCGAAGTGTCGGTGCAGCTGGGCGTGGCCGTCGAGTTCATGCCGCACGTCGCCCCGCATTTCCGTGGCATCACGCTTACCGCCAACCTGTGGCTGAACCAGGTGCAGACCCGCGAGCAGATCGTCGAGCGCTTCCAGCAGGCCTATGCCGGTGAACCGCTGATCGAGGTGGTGGACGAAGCGCCCTGGGTCAGCCGCATTGCCGGCCGCCATGGTGCCCAGGTCGGTGGCTTCACCCTGGCCCCGGGCGGCAAGCGCGTGGTCGTGGTGGCGACGCTGGACAACCTGCTGAAGGGCGCGGCCACCCAGGCCATGCAGAACCTCAACCTTGCGCTGGGCATCGACGAACTGACGTCGATCCCGCACTGAACCCGCCTTCCGGAGCCCCCATGGCAGACCTTCTTTGGCAGAAGCCCGGCGTCGCCGTCGACGCCCAGATCCAGACCTTCCTCGCCGGCGACGACGTGATCCTCGATCGCGAGTTCTTCCTGCATGACATCGCCGCCAGCGCCGCGCATGCGCAGGGCCTGCAGCACATCGGCATCCTCAGTACCGACGAGCTGGCTGGCCTGCTGCGCGAACTGGAGATCCTGGCGCAGGACTTCCGCGAAGGCCGCTTCGTGCTGGATACCCAGTATGAGGATGGTCACTCGGCCATCGAAGCGCGCCTGACTGAACGCCTCGGTGATGCCGGCCGCAAGATCCACACCGGCCGCAGCCGCAACGACCAGATCCTGGTGGCCACCCGCCTGTGGCTGAAGGAAAAGCTGCAGCGCGTTGCCCAGCTCAGCGCCGAAGTGGCAAAGGTCGCGCTGGACCGTGCCCAGGCCGAGAAGGACCTGCCGATTCCCGGTTATACCCACATCCAGCGTGCCGTGGTGTCCTCGGCCGGCATGTGGTGGGCGGGCTGGGCCGAGGCCTTCATCGACAATGCCATCCGTGCCCGCGACACCCATGCGCTGGTCGACGCCAATCCGCTCGGCACGGCTGCCGGCTACGGCGTGAACCTGCCGCTGGACCGCGAGCACACCACCGCCGTGCTCGGTTTCGCACGCATGCAGATCTCGCCGATCTACGCGCAGCTGTCGCGCGGCAAGTTCGAGCTGGCCGCGCTGGAAGCGCTCGGTGGCGCCACGCTGGACCTGCGCCGCATCGCCTGGGACCTGTCGCTGTTCACCAGCGCCGAGTTCGGCTTCGTCGCGCTGCCGGCGCAGTACACCACCGGCAGCTCGATCATGCCCAACAAGCGCAACCCGGATGTGATCGAACTGATGCGCGCCACCCATGCCAGCGTCGCCGCCGCACGCACCGAGATCGAGCAGCTGCTGTCGCTGCCGTCGGGCTACCACCGCGACCTGCAGTCGTCCAAGGGCGCCATCTTCCACGGCTTCGGCCGCGGCCTGGCCGCGCTGGAACTGCTGCCGGCGTTGCTGGCCAACCTGGAATGGCGTGACGACAAGCTGCGCGCAGCGATTGATTCAGGCATGTATGCCACCGACGTCGCCGTGGAAGCGGCCGTGGCCGGCGTGCCTTTCCGCGAGGCCTACAAGGCCGCCGCGGCCGGTGCCGACAGTGCAGGGCAGGGGCGCACGCCGGAAGGCAGCCTGCACGCGCGCGTGTCGCCGGGCTCGGCGTCCGCCTTGCGCCTGGATGAACTGCGTGCGCGCTGGCAGGCGCTGGTCTGATGGCGGCCACCGTCTATCTGGTGCTGGCGATGCGCCGGCCCGATTTCAACGCCGCCGCGGTGCAGCCGCACCGTGACTTCCTCGAGGCGTTGCAGGCACAGGGCAAGCTGCAGCTGACCGGTGGCTTCGCCGATGGCAGCGGTGGCGCCTACGTGCTGTGCAATGTCGAGAGCCTGGCGCAGGCGCAGGCCATCGTCGCCACCGATCCGCTGGTGACGATGCAGGCCTCCGACCTGACCGTGCACGAATGGAACACCCGCTGAGGCCCTGACCGATGACCCTGCATGCCAGCCACGTCGCTTCGCCGTTCCCGGAACAGGCGCTGTCGCCGTGGCGGCGTGCGGTGCTGAAAGTCGGCAGCAGCCTGTTGGCGGCCGACGGCGGTGGCCTGTCGCCACGCCATGCGCTGGGCCTGGCGCAGTTCGTCTCGGCCAACGTATTGGCCGGGCGCGAGCTGGTGATCGTGTCGTCCGGCGCGGTGGCTGCCGGGCGCGCGATCCTGCCGCGCGCCGATGAGCCGGGCGCAGCGATGGCGGCGCGGCAGGCCTTGGCGGCGCTTGGCCAGGCCCAGCTGATCGGGCTCTGGCAGCGCTTCTTCGAGCGCCCGGTGGCGCAGGTGCTGCTGACCCATGACGACCTGCGCAACCGCCGCCGTTACCTCAACGCCCGCGCCACCCTCAACGAACTGCTGCGGCTGGGCGCGTTGCCGGTGGTCAACGAGAACGACACCGTGTCGGTGGACGAACTCAAGCTTGGCGACAACGATAATCTGGCGGCGACGGTGGCGGCGCTGGTCGATGCCGATGCGCTGTTCATCGCCACCGACATCGATGGTCTGTACAGCGCCGACCCACGCACCGTGGCCGATGTACGGCCGCTGCACGACGTTGCGGAGCTGAATGATGAAGTGCTGGCGATGGCGGGGGGCGCAGGATCACGTGCCGGTACCGGTGGCATGCGCACCAAGCTGGAAGCGGCGGCCAAGGCGGGCCGCCTCGGCATCGAGACCTACCTGTTCAACGGCCGCAGTGGCGATGTGGTGCGCGCGTTGGCGCAGGACCGCCTGTTCGGTACCCGCATCCACGCCGCACGCAGTCGCGAGGCCGCACGCAAGCATTGGCTGCGGCACGCACCGCTGGCCGAAGGCGCGATCCTGATCGATGCCGGTGCGGCACAGGCGATGCGCGAGAAGGGGGCTTCGCTGCTGCCCGGCGGCATCACTGGTGCGGACGGCACGTTCCGTCGTGGCGACATGGTGCAGGTGTGCTGGAACGCGCCGCAGGGGCGCGTGTGCATCGCCCGTGGGGTCAGCCAGTATGCGGCTGATGACGTGCGCCGCATCGCTGGCCGCCATTCGCGCGACATCCAGGCCGTGCTCGGCTACAACTACGGCGGCAGCGTCGTCCATCGTGACGACCTGGTACTGCCATGACCGCATTGAAGGACATTCCGATGACCGACATCGAAGCGCAGGCGCGGGCCTGCCGTGACGCGGCCCAGGTGGTTGCGGGGCTCGACAGCGATGCCCGGCGCGCGCTGCTGCTGGCGATGGCCCAGGCGTTGGAAGTGAACGCCGGGCTGATCCTGGCCGGCAACGCGCGCGACCTTGCCGCTGCACGTGGGAAAGGCGTGGGCAGCGCCATGCTTGATCGGCTGGCACTGGATCCGCCGCGCCTGTTCGCGATGGCCGAGGCCGTGCGCGAAGTGGCAGGATTGCCAGATCCGGTCGGCCAGGTCACCCGCGATGACGTGCGCCCGAACGGGATCCGCGTGCAGAAGGTGCGCGTGCCGCTGGGCGTGATCGCGATGATCTACGAGGCGCGCCCGAACGTGACCGCCGAAGCCGCCGCGCTGTGCCTGAAGGCTGGCAATGGCGTGATCCTGCGTGGTGGCTCCGAAGCGATCCATTCCAACACCGCCATCGCCCAGGCGCTGGCGGGGGCGCTCAAGGCCAACGGCGTGCCACCGGCCGCGGTGACCGTGCTGACCGACCTGCGCCGCGAAGCGATGCTGGAACTGCTGCAGCTGCACGAGCTGATCGACCTGGCGATTCCGCGCGGTGGCGAAGGCCTGATCCGTTTCGTCGCCGAACATGCGCGGGTGCCGGTGATCAAGCACTACAAGGGTGTCTGCCACCTGTTCGTGGACGCCAGCGCCGACCTTGGCAAGGCCATCGACCTGCTGGTGGATGGCAAGTGCAGCCGTCCGGCCGCCTGCAATTCACTGGAGACCCTGCTGGTGCATCGTGATGTGGCCGAAGCCTTCCTGCCGCGCGTGGCGCAGGCACTGGGTGAGCGCGGCGTGGAGCTGCGTGCCGACGCGGCTGCGCAGCCGTTGCTGCCGGGTAGCACCGCAGCCACCGATGCGGATTACGCCGCCGAGTTCCTGGATCTGGTGCTGGCCGTGCGGGTGGTGGATGACCTCGATGCGGCCATTGCGCACATCCGCCGCTATACCTCCGACCATACCGAAGTGATTGCGACCGAAGACGCCGGCCACGCCGAACGCTTCGTCAACGCGCTGCGTTCGGCGGTGGTGATGGTGAATGCCTCATCGCGCTTTTCCGATGGCGGCCAGCTCGGCCTGGGCAGCGAGATCGGTATCTCCACCACACGGCTGCATGCCTACGGCCCGATGGGATTGGAGGCGCTCACCGTCGAGCGTTTCGTGGTGCGTGGCGAAGGGCAGACGCGCAAGTAGATCCACGCCATGCGTGGATGCTCTGCGCGGCAGGCCGCGGTGCCGAGCAAGGTTGGCACCCACCAGGCCGTGGTGCCGACCAAGGTCGGCATCCACCAAAGCAAACGCCGACCAAGGTCGGCGACTACCGGGGCGTCACACCACCTCGCGGCGGATGCCCATCGGCCGCGCATGCTCATCCATGTGCAGCGTAGCGGACTTGCAGCCCAGCAGCCGCTCGGCCAGGCCGGTGCTGGCGCCGAGATCGGCGGCTACTTCATTGAGGCTGGCCAATGGCCGTGGCTGGCGCCGCTCGCGGCCACGGAAACGCGCGCGGTTGTACTCGGCCCAGCCGATCAGCAGCACGCTTGCACACAACAGCATCAGCGGCAGCGCGACCAGCACATAGGGGTCGAACTGGTTCTTGCGCTCGTACAGCTGCTGCCAGGCCATCTGCCCGCCGATCAGCCACGAGAGCAGGGTCACCAACGGTGCCCACAGGTAGAAGTAGAACCCCCAGAACGCCAGGGTGACGAAGCCCCAGGCGGTGCGCTGGAAGCGCGGTTGATGATGTGGCTTGCGGATCATCCGCGAGTCGAAGCGGTTGGACGGGTGGTGGGCGTTCATCGGATTCCCCGGTCAGGGCTGGTCCAGGTAGCGCGCTTGCTGCGACGGCGCAGCAGGGTCTTGGGAAGCGCCACCAGGGTGGTGGAAAGGCTGATCAGCCAGTACGCCATCGGGTACCAGATGACCCAGAAGTAGTTGCGTCCAATCTGTGTTTCGTAACGGCGGTCGATGATCAGGCTGCTGGCGAACTGCAGCAGGCAGACCAGGGCCAGGATCACGCCATGCCATTGCGGCAGCAGGCTGGCGATATACAGCTGCGGCGGCATGTCGATGAGCTTGCCAAGCACCCACAACACCACGATGAACAGCATGGTGTAGGCCCAGATCACGCTCAGCACATACTCCAGCAGCACGCCCCACATGCGCCGCTCCTTCCAGTGCAACAGTGAACGCGCATGCCGCAGCATCACTTCCACGCCGCCCTGCGCCCAGCGCAGTCGTTGCCGCCACAGGCCCTTCAGCGTTTCCGGCATCAGGATGAAGCACAGCGCGTTGGGCTCGTAGCGGATGTCCCAGTGCGCGCGCTGCAGGCGCCAGCTGATGTCGATGTCTTCGGTCACCATGTCGTCCGACCACCAGCCGACCTGGTGCAGTGCGGTGCGACGGAAGCCGGCGATGACCCCGGAGATCGTGAAGATGCGCCCGTAAACACGTTGCGCGCGCTTGATCATGCCGATGATCGAGGAGAACTCGGCCACCTGCAGGCGCCCGAGCAGGGTTGAGCGGTTGCGGATGCGTGGGTTGCCGGTGACCGCGCCGACCCGGTTGCCACTGACCAGATGCCAAACCATCCAGTGGAGGGCGTGCTCCTCCAGCATGGCATCGCCATCGATGCACACCAGGTACTCCGAGCGTGCCGCCAGCGCCGCCATGCGCAGCGCATTGGCCTTGCCGAGGTTGCGGTCCAGGTGCAGCACGCGCAGCCGTGGATGTTTCGCCGCCAGCACGTCGAGCCGGGCGCCGGTGTCGTCACTGCTGCCATCGTCGATGGCGATCACCTCGTAGTCGGCCGGATAGCGCTGCGCCAGCGCGGCTCCCAGGGTGTCGTCCAGGTTCTCGGACTCGTTGTGGCAGGGAATCAGCAGGCTTGCGAACGGTGGGTCGACCATCAACGGAGGATCATTGCGCGGGCGCGAATGGCGTTCACGCCGGAAGTAGTAATACAGCCCGCCCGACATCCAGAAGAACGCCATCACCATCGGGTAGTAGAAGGCGAACTGGAACAGGACCTGCAGCAGCGGATGCATGTCCATGTCACTTCTCCGGGTACGGGAAGTTGCCGGCGGACATGGCCGCGCGGGCATCATGGGTGGAGGGCTGGTCGGCGATGAAATCATCCGGATACCAGGCGAAGTGATGCACCCCCTGGGCCTGCAGCCGGCGGATCTGCGCGCGCAGGCGTTCGGCGGGAATCGGCTGGCCGGTGCGCCAATCCACGGTCTGCAGTTCGAACAGGGTGTGCTGCAGCTGGGGATCATGCGCGCGCACCGCGGCCAGCAGCTGGTCCAGCCAGCGCTCGGGGTGCTTGCTGCCTTCCATCCACGGCATCGCCATCAGCGCGGTCTGGTCGTAGGCCTTGTTGAACAGGTCCAGCCGCTGTGCGAACCACGCCTCGCTCTGCGGGCGCAGCACCGGCTCGGCATACAGGTTGCGTACCGTCGCCAGCTTTGGTCGCCAGCGCTGTGCACTGTCGCGGAGGGCCAGGGTGAAGTCGATCAGTGCCTGGGTGCGTGCGCTGCCATCACCGCCGGCCGCCAGCGCCGGCAGTTCCGTGTCGCGCAGGTAACCATCATCATGGAAGAGCAGGCCTTCGAAGTACGAGTTGACGGCCAGATCCTCGTAGATGTCGAGCATGATCTGGCGTGCCTTCGGGTTGGTGAAGTCCAGCCGGTACATGCCGTCGGTATCGCCGTTGTGGATCGCCAATGCCTTCCGCTGCACCGGATCGGGCAGCTCGAACCCGAGCACCGGCAGCCAGGCGTATACCTTCACTCCCGCGCGCGACTTCAGTTGCCAGGCGACCCGGCTGAACAGGTCCGCGCGCATCGGCATGTGCCGGTTGGGGAAGTACAGCGCGTCGGCGGTGTTGTTGCCGTCGGGGTCGGCGAAAGCCTGCAGGTAGACGTGGGTGGGCGATATGCGCTTGACTCGCTCGATCAGCGCATCGAGGTTGCGCGCCTGCTGTGCCGGGTCCGGGTCATACACATCATCCAGGTCGACCTGCAGCGCACGGATGCCATCGAGTGCAACATCGCGGCGCAGCTCGAAGGCCAGCCCCTCCACGGTCGGGTTGTCGCTCACCAGGAAACGCGCCAGCCCGTGCAGGTCGCTGGCCACCGGTGTGCTGCGGCCTTCCAGATCGAAGGATATCGGCATGCCCAGCTGCTCGGCGATGTCGTTGCTCAGCTGGTTGTAGGCGGCATAGGGCCAGACGATGGCGCGCGGGCGTATGCCCAGGTGCTGCTGGATGCGCTGCACGCTACGGCCGAGGTCGGCGCGCAGGCGCTGCTCGTACTGCGCCTCGCTTTCGTAGCTGTGCGTGGTCGGGCTGTAGATGCGGGTGACCACCGCTGGCGTCGAATTGCCCTGCGGATTGGCAAGCACGCCATGATGCAGGTCGTCGGTATGGCTGGCCACTTCGATCAGGCCGCTGTCGTGCATCTGCTTCAGCTGCGCCCAGGTAACGAAGTCATCGTGGCCGAACGGCCGGTAGCCATAGTCGATCGTGCGCCCGGGCGCCATGTCCACGTAATCGGTGATCACCGCCACCAGCGCCGGGTAGCGGTAGGCCTGCAGCAGCGGGAACGCCTTGTCGTAGACGCTGCGCAGGCCGTCGTCGAAGGTCAGCAGCACGGGCCTTGGTGGCAGCGTGGCGCGCCCCTGTGAGGCGTCGATCACCTGCGACAACGACACCGGGTGATAGCCGTGCGCACCCAGCCAGTCCAGGTGCGCGGCGAAGTTCTGCGTGCTCACCGCGTAGGTATCGGCGTCGCCCTTGGCCGCGACCTGGTCGCGGATGTCGTGGTAGCTGAGGATCAGCAGGCCGTTGTCAATGGCATCGAGATGCAGGGCCTGCTGGGCGAACGCCGGCGGCGAGGCGGACAGCAGCAGGAGCACGATCAGTCGCAGGATGCGGGCCATGTCATTCTCCCCAGCGCAGTGCGGCTTCGAAGCCGATATGACGCTCGCGGTGGCCGTCGTAGACCGGCCGCGACCAGCGCACGCCGTACTCGAACACGCGGCCCTGGCCCAGCTGCCATTCGTGCATGTAGGACACCGAAGGGACCAGCGCACTGCCGAAGCCATCCTGCCAGTAGTCACCCAGTGAAACCGTCAGCCGGTGCCGGAAATGGCGCTCGTAGTGCCGCCACAACTGCTGGTCGATGCGCATTCCGATCTCGACCATGCGGTCGCGCTTCGGGTTGAAGTAGGGGGCGTCGTCGCGGCTGCCGCGGCTGGTGTAGGCACTGGCGAGACCATCGATCAGCCAGCGCGGGCGGGTCAGCAGGCGCTGTTCAACGCTGGTGCTGAACAGTTCGCGGTGGTTGCCGTCGTCGTAGCGGAAGCGGCTGGCGCCGAACATCCAGTGGGTCAGCTCGCTGCGCCGGTAGTCCACCTGCGCGCTCACGCTGTCGGCGGTGATGCCGGCCACGCGCGCCTGCATCGAGGCGTCCGGATCGTTGCGTACAGCCACCAGCCCGGCGTGCCAGTAATCGTTGAACTGCCAGCCGACACCAAGACGCAGGCCGGTATCGCCGATGTGATCGTTGGCGCGAAACACCGCTGCTTCTGCATCCAGTCGTCCGAAACGGTAGCGCACGCCGGCACCCAGCCACAGCGGATCAATGCGCTGGTCCTGGAAATCGACCGTGCGGCGGTCGGCGAAGGCAAACAGCCGCCAACGGTCATCCAGCAACGGCGTTTCCACCTCAAGACCGTAATGGCGGTCGTTGTTGCCCAGTGGCGAGGTGCCACCGCCGCCCGAGCTGCGGCCGATATCCGTCCATGCCTTCACGTGCCAGCCGCGATGCGCGCGCCAGGCCTGGTCCATGCGTTCGACTGCCGGTTGGGTGGGATAGCGCGCGACCAGATCGTCGTGCAGCGGCCGTGCCAGGTCGTCGCGTTGCAGGGCAACGTACGCCTCTTCCATGCCGAGCCGTGGCTCGATGTCGCGTGGGTCCAGCGCATGCGCCATCTGCTGCCGCTGCAGCGCCATGCGTGGCCATCCGCGCATCATGTACACGCTGCCCAGCGCACTCTGCAGGCCGCCGTTGCCAGGTGCGATGTCGACCATCGATTCCAGGTCGTGCTGTGCGGTGCGCAGGTCGCCGCTGTAGGCGCGCACCATTGCCAGGTTCAGGTCGGCCTCGTAGCGCGACCAGTTCGCGTACGGTGACTTGCCGTTGCTCCAGCGCCATGGCGGCTCCTTGTCGCGCCAGGCCTGCAGCAGGTCGATGGCCTTTTCCTGTTGCTCGCTTTCCAGGTAGGCATAGGCCAGTTCCGAATGCGAGGCGTCACGCGTCGGATCGGCGGCTACTGCGGCCTGCAGTACCGGGATGGCTTCCTCCGGGTGCAGGGTGCCCATCAACGAATCACCCACGGCGGGCAGCACGTAGTCGGGCAACGTGTGGCCTTCGGCCTGCAGTGCCCGCGCTTCCTCGCGCACCTGCGCGTGGCGCCCCAGGCGGTTGAGCAGGATCAGCCGGTCCAGGCGGATGCGCAGTGGCGCCTGCGCGGGTGGGGTGCCCTCTGCGCCGACGTAGCGCTGCATGCGCGCCAGGGTTGATTCGGCCTCTTCCAGCCGGCTGTCTTCGCTGCTGCTGTAGGCCAGGCTCCAGACCACCAGCTTGGCCAGGTAGTCGCCTTCGATGCGTTGCTTCTGTGCAGCGTCGAACAGCTGCGGGCGCTGCTGGAGCAGCTCCCAGGCGCGCCAGGCATTGCCGATGTCGCCCAGGGTCAGTACGCGCAGCTTGAACAGCAGATCGTCGTTGGGCTGCTGCTGGCTGGCGCGCTCGATCGCACCGAGGGCATCCAGCCAGCGGGCCTGGTCGCGGTAGCGGCCGATCTCGGCCAGGGCCGTCTCGCGGTCGGGCGGCGCAGCGCTGCTGGCCCAGGCCAGGGCAGTGCAGGCGAGGCCGACGCAAAGCGCCAGCCGACGGTGGACAACCATTGGGGACCCCCTTGGCTTCCGAACCAGACAACCTGAAAAATGTGACGCACATCACATGCCAGATTTTGGGATGGCCGTGGCCTGCGTCACTCCCCTCGCGAACTCCCATCCAGCAGGGATGGGCGGAACCAGGACAGCGACCTGCAATGTCTTGTCTGAAACGAGAGTCCCCCGCACACCGAGTGGTGGCCTGGGCGGCGCTGCCGCCCCCATGCCCGATGCCGGCACGCGGCAAGGAAGGGCATTCGTGGGCACTATCCGCCCGGAATTGTCAGCCCGGCGTCAAAATGCGCAAACGGGCTGACGAGCGGTAGGCGGGACCGTCTGGTAGCCCCGGCCGGTTACCAGAGATCTTCCAGTTTGCGCGGCTTGCAGGCCACCCAGGAGGCGCACAGCATCAGGGTGGCGCAGCCGAACAGGAAGCTGAACGGGAGCGTCCAGCCGTTGCTGACCGTATGCAGCCAGCCGACCAGGAACGGCCCCAGGCAGCTGAAGCTGTAGCCCACGCCCTGCATGAAGCCGGACAGCGCCGCCGAGCCGGTGGGGGTGCGCGTGCGCAGGTTGATCAGGGTCAGCGCCAGCGGGAAGGTTGACGGACCGACGCCGAGCAGGCAGGCCCACAGCAGCGGGGCCTTCATCGGTGCCAGCAGCAGGCCGGTGAAGGCGATCACGAACGAGAAGAAGCCGATCAGCACCAGCGGGAACGGGTTCTGCATGCGAACCGCCATCGATGGGATGACCAGTGAAGGCAGCAGGCCCAGCGCCGAGAACACCGCGACCATCACGCCACCGAAGGCGGGCGTGCCACCGGCCTCGACCACGATGCGCGGCAGCCAGGTGAACATCGAATAGGTCATCAGCGAGGTCATGCCGAACATCAGCGTCATGCTCCAGCCCAGCGACGTGCGCCAGACCTTGCCGTGCGGCTGTGCGGTGGGATCGGTGGCGTCGGCCTGCGGCTTCGGTGCGCGCCTGGCCAGCACCAGCCACGGCAGTGCCGCGGCCAGCGCGAGCAGCGCCCACATGCCCAGCGAGACGCGCCAGCCAGCGGCGTTGGCCACTGGCACCGCCAGCAGCGCCGGCAGCATCGTGCCCAGCTGCAGCACGCTGATGTAGAGCGTGCTCATGGTGCCGACCTTGTTGGCGAAGTAGCGCTTGACCAGCGGCGGTACCACCACGTTGCCGATGCCCATGCCGGCCAGCGCCAGCACCGACCCCAGCAGCAGCGTGCCGACGTTGCCGGCGCTGGAGCGCAGCAGCAGGCCGGCCATCGCCATCACCATCGCCAGCAGCGTGGTGCGTTCCAGCCCCAGGCGCCGCGCCAGTGCCGGCGTGGCCACGCCGAACAGCGCGAACGAGGCGGTCGGCAGCATGCCCAGTACGCCGGTCATGGTGGTACCGAAGCCGAACTGCTGGCCGAGCACGTCCAGCAGCGGCGTGATCGAGGTAACCGCGGTGCGCAGGTTGATCGCTGCCAGCAGAATGGCGGCGAAAGCCAGCACGCGCCCGTGCAGCAGCGATGGCGAATCGGAAGTGGAGGAACTCATCGGTGGTCCTTGCAGGTGTCGCACGCCAGGGCAATGGCATGCAGCGCCGGCATCGGTCTACGCCGAAGCGGCAGGTGGGGGAGTGGCGGCTGCAGGTGGGGCCGGCAGCGCGGCCATTGTACGTGCGCGCTCCGGCAAGGTCCCGTCATGCGGGCGGCTTGGCACTGGGTACAAAAAAACCCGGAGGACAGTGATGTCTTCCAGGCTTCTTGGTGACCACCGAAGTGGTCGGGGAGACAGGATTCGAACCTGCGACCTCTACGTCCCGAACGTAGCGCTCTACCAGACTGAGCTACACCCCGAAGGGAGCCGCCTATTCTAGCGATTCACCCCGATGGCGGCAAGGGGTAAATGCTGTTTTCTTCACACTGCCGAAGCAGTGCCACTTCAGGGAACAAAAAAGCCTGGACGACTTCACCAGGCTTCAATGCGACCACGTGAGTGGTCGGGGAGACAGGATTCGAACCTGCGACCTCTACGTCCCGAACGTAGCGCTCTACCAGACTGAGCTACACCCCGAAGGAGCCGCCTAAGATACCGTGTGAAGGCCAGGGCGGCAAGGTTTTTT